>CBIHOW010000001.1:0-407351 GCA_966211695.1 uncultured Massilia sp.
CTTCCTAAAAATCAAGGATGCGTTCCCCGGTAAGACGCGATGAACCAAAAAAAAGAGGCTCTGTTCGCGGTAACTCGGTAACCCGCTCGCTTAGCCGAGCTGGACCGCCGCGCACAGCAGATGAGCTGGCTTCGTCAGACGGCGATCGTCCAGCACGCGCTGCCATCCCGAGTAATGGATCAGGTAGCGGCTCGCCACGCCGCGGAACCGCACCAGCCAGCTTTTGAAACGGCTGTGCCAGCTGTTCACGTTCTGCACATGGATCGCACCGCGTGCCCGCACGCCGGCTTTCACGTTCACCGCTTCGTGCGTGATGCCGGCCTGCTGCGCGAAGTGTCGATAGACGATGGCACCGTCGCTGATCAACAGGACGTCGGGCGGCAGCACTGGTATGAGGCACTTGCGCAATTGCTCCACCGTCACTTGGCCGCGCCCCGTATGAAAATCCAGTGTCCGGCCGTTGCGGTCGCGCGCGATGAGCAGGCAATCGTGCTCGCGACTGATACCCCGCCGCTTCGCCACGCCGCCACGCTTTCGCGGTGGCCGCGTCAGGTTGCGCGCACCCTTCTGCGACTCCAGCCGGTACGTCTCGTCGGCCTCGACGATGGCCGACAACGTCGCCGGCCGGTCACGCATCGCACCGGGCACGAACCGGTGGCGCCACCGGAAGCTGGTCGTGCGATGTACGCCGACGACTTGCGCGGCATCGCGGACCGTGCGCGATTCGAGCACGCATTGCAGGTACGGCAGCCAGAGCGCCTTCTTGCGCAGCCGTGCGAGCGGCGTACCGGTCAAGGCATTGTGGCTGCGCCCGCATTTGAGGCAACGGAAGCGCTGCAGTCCGCTTGCCTGGCCGCAGCGGTGCTTGCGGACACAGCCGCAGTGCGGACACGGCCGTCCCGCCGCCGCCTGCTCGATCAGCGCGATGCACTCGGCCGGATCGGCGATGCCGGCGATCCATTCCCGTAGCCGGGCCAGGTCGTCTGGTGACAACTGCACCGCCAACAGCATGGCGAACAATTCGTCGAACGTCAGGCCGCGCATCGTCAGTCCTCATGAGTTAACTCGACGATGCGTAAGACCTCTACAACGAATTACAGTTCACATAACTAACGCGAACACAGCCAAAAAAGAAGCCGGGAGCACATCTGCGCCCGGCTCTAAGAGGAGATATTTGAAGAGTGCGCAGCCCCCCGCGCACCCACACCGCTCGTCCGCCCCACCAGCTTGGTAGCGCTAACAAGCAATACCCACAGTGTAACGTTTCCACGGAAAATGTAAAGCTCAACCGGATGATTTTTTCACGGCCCGTTGGCCGGATCAGGTACTTTCCCGCTCGCGCAACGTGAAGCCCAGGTCGATCCTGCGCTCGCGCGGCTCCTTGCCGCTGATTACATCCAACAGCAGCGACGCGGCCTCGTACCCGATGCGGTAGCGCGGCGTATCGATGGTCGTCAGCGACGGCACCATCCACGCGGACGCCGGCAGGTCGTTGAAGCCGGCAATGGCGACGTCCTGCGGTACCCGGATGCCGTGGCGCTGGCAGTAATAGATGGCGCCATGCGCGAGGTCGTCGTTGCAGAAGAAGACGGCGTCGCAATCGGGCGCCGTGTCCAGCACCTGCCGCATCAGCTCGGCGCCGAGGGCGATGGTGGACGGGTCCGGCACCATGACTTCCAGCTTCGGATCGGCCAGGCCGGCCGCCTGCATCGCCTCCCGGTATCCATCGGCACGGCGCAGGGTCCGCTCATCCAGCTGCGCGCCCACGAACGCGATGCGCTTGTAACCGCGCTCGATCAGGTGGCGCGTGATGGCGTTGCCGGCGTCGTGCTGCGAAAACCCGACCGACAGTTCGCCCGGTTCGTCGGCGAGATCCATCATCGACACGACCGGCATGCGCGAGCCGGCCAGCATCCGCTCGACCTGGGGGCTGTGCGTGAGACCGGACAGCAGGATGCCGTCCGGATTCGATTGCAGATACGTGCGCAGCAGCTTTTCTTCCTCGGCGTCCGAATAGCGCGTATTGCCGATCAGGAGCTGGTACTGCCCGTGTTCGATGGCGTCGTGGATACCGTCGAGGACGGCCGTGAACACGACGTTCGACAGCGAAGGCACGAGCGCCACGATCACGCGCGATTGCGCCGATGCGAGAGCCCGCGCGGCGCGGTTGGGCACGTAGCCCAGTTCGACCACCGCCTGCTCCACCTTGGTCCGCGTCGATTCGGACACCAGTTGGGGCTGGCTGAGGGCGCGCGATGCCGTCATCGTCGATACGCCCGCGTGCGCCGCCACCTCTTCCAGCGTCGTCCGGCCCGTTCCCCTTACCTTACCTGTACTGCTTCTGCTCATTGTTTTTTTCGTAAATGCTGGCCGCCACGCGGGCCGACCATGGATTGCGCCACGGATTGGACATTTTGTCAATGTTTGACATGCATTCGTTCCCAATCCCATGTGCATCAACCGTACCGATGAGGCATGTCCGACAGCTCCTACAACCACCTGACGCCTCCTCCGATTGTCGGCCCCGACAGGCGGCCTACCATGGCATTTCACGTACCGATCAAGGAGACAATTATGCCGAGCAATCAGGAGTACAAAGGCAAGGGCACGAAGGGCCGGAACTACGACGAACTGAGCGGTGTAGGCACGAGCAGTGCCGGCAAGACTGGCACGACGGGCAACCTCAACGATGCCGGCCGCGACGGCGGCGTCGGCACGCCCGACCTGGGCGATGCGGGCAACCTGCAGTCGGCCGGCGGCCAGCCGGGCGGCACGCCGGCACAGGGCCGCTCCCGCCGCAGCCAGGGCAGCCGCAGCAGCCAGGGCAACCAGCAGAACTCCGACCTGGCCAGCGGGCCGGGCGACAATGCCCAGCGGGGCGACTGGGGCAGCCAGCAAAGCGGCAACCTCAACCGCGGGAACCAGTCCCAGTCCGACCTCGGCAGCGGTCCCGGTGACGACTCGTTGCAGGGCAGCCGCGGCGGCGGCAACATGCAGAGCGGCGGCCAGGGCAGCCGGTCCGGCAGGAACCGGCTGACACCGGACGACCTCGATACGGACGAATCGCTGTAATCCATCACCGGCCCGTCCGCGCGGCGGGCCTTCCCATGATGTTGTGTTTACGCGTCAGTCAGTGAAAGAGTTGCCCTATGGAATGATACAATCGCCCGTCCCCGCGCGAAACGCCGGCATCTTCCGCATCCTTCCCGGTCTGATTGGAACCTCATCATGAACGCGCCGGCCCTGCCCGCCTCCGCCGCCGACTACGTCGCACATATCGATCTCGCCTACGAACTGATGGTCGTGCTCGACGCCTCCGGGCGCATCGTGCGCGCCAACGCGGCGGCCGGCGACATCCTCGGTTATACGCCGGCCGAGCTGGCCGGACGTCCCGTGCGCGACCTGCTGCATCCGGACGAGCACGCGGCGCTGGACACGCTTGCGGCCGAAGTCCTGGCCGGCCTGCCGTGCCGCGAGCGCGAGCTGCGCTGGCGCCGCAAGGACGGGGAGACCATCTACCTGTCGCTGTCCGCCCGTTCGTCCGCGTGCGCGCACCTCGTATACGCGACCGCACGCGACGTGACGGCGCACCGCGCGGCGCGCGAAGAGCTCAAGCGTTCGCGCGAGCGCATGAACGCAATGCTGGAAAGTATCGGCGACGCTTTCTTCGCCATCGATCGCGACTGGCGCATCATCTACGCCAACCGCAAGGCGGGCGCCTTCATCGGGGTAGACGTCGAACCCAACATCGGGCGGCACCTGCTCGACATCGCGCCGGCACTCGAAGGCACGGAAAACCTTGACTACTACCGGCGCGCCATGAGCACCGGCGAACCGTGCTTCTACGAGGTGTACTGGGCGCCGTCCGAGGCCTGGGTCGAGGCGCGCATCTATCCGACGTCCGACGGCCTGTCCGTCTACTTCCACGACATCACGGCCAAGCGCCGCGCGGCGGACGCCGTGCGCAAGAGCGAGCAGCGGTTCCGCAACCTGTTCCAGCAGGCCGGCGACAGCATCGTGATCGCCGACCGCGACCTGCGCATCATCGCCGCCAACGGCCGCGCGTGCGCCCGCTTCGGCTATACGGAAGAGGAATTCACCGCCCTGTCCGTGAGCGACATCGACGGCCACCACGCCTACACGTCCGGCATGCTCGACAGCCTGCGCGCGGGCCAGACGCACCTGCTGCGCATGGCCAAGCGGCGCAAGGACGGGACCAGCTTTCCCGCCGAGGTGCACGTCTCGCGCTTCGAGGACGGCGGCCAGGAATACTTCCAGGCCATCATCCGCGACCTGACGGAGCGCGAGGAGGCGGAGCGCCAGTTGCGCGCCAGCGAACAGCGCTTCCGCGAAGTCATCGAGATGACGCCCGCCGGCTACGTGCTCGCCAGCGCGGATGGCCGCGTCCTCGACGTCAACCCGGCCCTGTGCGCCCTGTCCGGCCACCCGCGCGCCGCCCTGCTCGGGCGTACGCTCGACGACCTGTTCGTCGCCTTCCCCTGGCACAGCCTCGCGGCGCACGACGTCGATACGCCCGTGCAGGGCGTGGAAGCGGTGCTGCGCCACGCCCAGGGCGGATCCGTGCACGTGCTGTTCAATGGGAGCGTCCGCCGCGACCCGTGCGGCAACGTGGCCTCCGTGACGGGCCTGATGAGCGACATCACGGGCCGCAAGCAGGCCGAAAGCCGCCTGCGCGAACTCGCCACGCACGACACGCTCACGGGCCTGCCCAACCGCGCCCTGCTGCAGGAACGAGTCCAGCGCATGCTCGACGCCTGCCCGCAGGGCCGCGCGGTCGCCGTCATGTTCCTCGACCTCGACCGCTTCAAGGAAGTCAACGATTCGTTCGGCCACGAACTGGGCGACGCGTTGCTGTGCGAAGTCGCGGCGCGGCTGCGCAAGGTGATGCGGCCGGGCGACGTGATCGCCCGCCTCGGCGGCGACGAATTCGTCGTGGCGGCCGAGTGCGCGGGTGCGGCGGATGCCGAGGTGATCGCGGCCAAGCTCCTCGACGCGCTGGCGATGCCGGTGCGCGTGGGCGGCCAGGAAGTCACGGCCGGCGGTTCGATCGGCATCAGCATGTTCCCGCACGACGCCGGCACCCGGGAGCTCCTGTTCCAGACGGCCGACACGGCGATGTACGGCGCCAAGCGCGCGGGTCGCAACCGCTACCGCTTCTTCGAGCCGGAAATGACGCTCGCGGCCCAGGCCCGCATGGCGCTCGAGATGGCGCTGCGACCGGCGCTGGCGCGCGACGAGTTCGAGCTGCACTACCAGCCGCGCATCGACCTGAGCACCATGCACGTCGTCGGCATCGAGGCGCTGATCCGCTGGAACAGCGCCGACCTCGGGCGCGTGTCGCCGGGCGAATTCATCGCCATCGCCGAAGAGACGGGCCTGATCCTGCCGATCGGCCGCTGGGTGCTGCACGAGGCGTGCCGCCAGACGCGGCGCCTGATCGACCGCCATGGCCGCACCATCCGTGTATCCGTGAACGTATCCGCGCGCCAGCTCGCGCAGCCCGGATTCGTCGACGAAGTGCGCACCGTACTGGCGGACTCCGGGCTGCCCGCCGACTGCCTGGAAGTGGAACTGACGGAGAGCGCCCTGATCGAGGACATCCCGCGCACGGCCGCCATGCTGGACGAGCTGCGCGCGCTGGGCGTCAAGGTGGCCGTCGACGACTTCGGCACCGGCTACTCCGGTCTCGCCTACCTGCGCCGCTTCCACATCGACGTCCTCAAGCTGGACCGTTCGTTCGTGCTGCAGGAGGACGGCCGCATCAGCGCCTTCGACTTCGTCAAGGCGTTCGTCGACATGGCCCACGCGCTGAAGCTGTCCGTGGTGGCGGAAGGCGTCGAGACGGCCGAGGTGCTGGACTTCCTGCGCGCCGCCGACTGCGACGAGGTGCAGGGCTACCTGATGGCGCGGCCGATGCCGCTGGATGCGCTCGAAGCCTGGCTGGCGGCGGCGACCGACAACTGATCCGTCGCCCCGGCGAAGGCCGGGGCCCAATTTCAGCTGAGCCGCCGTACCGCCCGCAAAATTAGATTCCCGCCAAGGGGGGCGCCTAGCCCGGGAATGACGGGAGAGTTGCCGCCCGAGGCCTCCGCGGGCACCGCATCGGGG
Organism: uncultured Massilia sp.; assembly: GCA_966211695.1. Classification (GTDB taxonomy): domain Bacteria; phylum Pseudomonadota; class Gammaproteobacteria; order Burkholderiales; family Burkholderiaceae_D; genus Telluria. The sequence goes on from CBIHOW010000001.1 coordinate 6,130, forward strand.
ACCAGCAACAACAACCGCCCCTCCAGCGCCTCGAACCGCAGCGGCAACGCCATCCGGCACACTTCCCCATCCGTCGCCGTCTTGAGCCGGCGCCGCGCCGACAGCAGGGGCGCGCGCACCGTCATCCGGCGGAACGCGAACGCCTCGACGTCCTCCGCCTCGCCCAGCCGCCCGAGCGCGCCGCGCACGAGCAGGCCCAGCATCCGCCACCGGCCGACGGCGCGCGGCGCGATCGCCACCAGCCGGCCCTCGTCCAGCGCATGGTCGAGCGGGCGCATGCCCACCTGTTCCATCTGCAGGCGATTGTTGCCGACGAAGAGCGTGGGGGTGCGCAGGTGGCGCGTCCGGCCGTCCAGCTCGAGGGTGATGCGCAGGCTGCGGTAGCCGCGCAGTGCCGTCTTGACGGCCGACAGCAGCGCCACGACGCGCGAGCGGCCGTACTGGCGCTTGTCGTGCTCGCGCTCTTCCAGCAGGTGCGGGTACAGGCCGACGCTCGCGTTCACGAGGAAGATGCGGTCGTTCAGCAGGCCGATCTGGACGGGCTGTACGCGCGCATGCAGCAGCGCGCGCACGGCGTCGGCCAGGTCTTCCGGGATGCCGTGCGTGCGGCCGAAATAATTGAAGGTCCCCTGCGGCAGCACGCCGAACACGCAGCCGTGCGCGACCGCCGCATGCGCAACCGTGTTGAGCGTGCCGTCGCCGCCGGCCGCGACCAGGATGGCGCCGTCGCGCGCCGCCCGCCCCGCCATCGCGCGGGCCGCGTCGTCCAGCCTGGCCGCATCGTGCACGACCTCCAGCTCGCACGCGCGTCCGGCCGCGCCCAGCACATCGCGGATCGTCGCGCAGCGCAGGTCGGTCTCGGCCCGGCCGGAGCCGGCATTCAGGACGACGTAGAACGGGGCATCGGGGCGCGGTTCGGCGGGCATCGCCGTGGGTCTCCATGACGGTGGTGGAACGGACACGCGCAGGATAACAGCATTCGCGCGACCGGCCCGCCCGGCTGAACGTGGCGAACATAATGTAACATCGGGCCCCCTTCACCAAGTTGGTGCGCACTCCAAGCCCGCGCCAATGTCAACAATTCTGCTACGCACGGCGCCGCACGCGAAGCGCTATACTCGCAGCCACAATCATAATTCCATCATACGGAACTGCGCCGTCCCGCCAAGCCGGCGCGCACTGGCACCACTAGCACAGCATGAGAATCAGCAAAGAGAAGGCTGCAGGCAACCGCGCCGCTTTGATCCGGGCGGCGAGCAAACTGTTCCGCGAACGCGGCATCGATGGCGTGGGCGTCGCCGAGATCAGCAAGGAAGCCGGCCTCACGCACGGCGCCCTGTATGCCCATTTCCGTTCGAAGGAAGAGCTGGCGCTGGAAGCCCTGTCGTACGGCCTCGACCAGGCCAATGCGCGCATGTATGCGAGCACGGTGGACGGCATGCCCGACCTGGCGCGCTTCCTCGACCGCTACCTGTCGCTCGAATCGCGCGACGACTTCGGCAACCGCTGCGCGATGGCGGCATCGGCCAGCGAGATCGGGCGCCAGGACAAGGCGATCAGCGCCCGCTTCGCCGAGGGCTACATGGTGATGGTGCGTGCGTTCGAGCGCCAGATCGCGCAGAACGAACCGGGCAGCGACGCCCTCGCCCGCGCGATGGTCGTCGTGTCCACGATGATCGGGAGTCTCGCCGTCGCGCGCGGCGCGGCGAAGGGGAACCCGGCCGTGTCCGAGCAGGTGCTGCAGGCCACGCGCCAGGTGCTGGACGACCTGATGCGCGCACCCGCGCGAGGCGACATTACTTCGTGACGCCGATCGGCGTGCGGTGGCCGCCCTTGAACGTGTACAGGGTCAGCACGCCGTCGCGGATGTCGCCATGGGCATCGAACGCGATGGTGCCGGTGACGCCCGGATAGCTGATCTTCGCCAGCTGGGGCAGGTATTTCGCCGGCGCGCTGGAACCGGCCTTGTCCATCGCGGACGCAATGGCCAGCACGGCGTCGTACGAATACGGCGCGATGATCTGCACGTCGATGCCGTAGCGCTTTTTATAGTCGGCGCGGAACTTGTCCATGCCAGCCTTGCCCTTCTCTTCCACGCCGCCCGCTTCCGCGCACACGACCTGGCCGTCCGTCATCGTATTGCCCGACAGCGGCTGCATGGCATCCGAGCAGATGCCGTCGCCGCCCATCATCTTCGCGTTGATGCCCAGCTGCTTCATCTGGCGCAGCATCGGGCCCGCGACGGCGTTCATGCCGCCGAAGAACACGAGGTCCGGGTTGCTGGCGCGGATGCGCGTCAGGATGGCGGCGAAGTCCGTCGCCTTGTCGTTCGTGAATTCGCGCGCGACCGGGTTCACGCCCTGCTGGCGCAGGCTGTTCGTGAATTCGGTGACGAGGCCCTGGCCGTAGGCCGTGCGGTCGTCGATGACGGCGATGCGCTTCGCGCCCATCGTCTTGACGGCATAGCGGCCCAGCGCGCGGCCCAGCTGGATGTCGTTCGCGACGACGCGGAACGCCGTGTTGTAGCCCAGCTGCGTGTATTTCGGATTCGTGGCCGACGGGGAAATCTGCGGGATGCCCGCGTCGTTGTAGATCTTCGCGGCCGGGATCGTCGTGCCCGACGTCTCGTGGCCGATCACGGCGTTCACTTTCGCGTCCGCCAGCTTTTGCGCGGCCGTGGTCGCCGCCTTCGGGTCGCCCGCGTCGTCTTCCGGCACGAGCACCCATTTCACCTTCTTGCCGCCGATCGTGGCGCCGCGCGCGTTCAGCGCGTCGATCGCCATGCGCGCGCCGTTTTCACTGTCCTTCCCGAAATGGGCCACCGGTCCCGTCATCGAGGCCACGTGGCCGATCTTCACGGTCTCCTGGGCCGTGGCGAGACCCGCCGCGGACAGTGCCAACACCAACAACGCTTGCTTCTTCATTCCATCCTCATCTAAAACTGCGATTCTTTATTCCAAAACGCTAGGGTAACGCGGATGAGCGGATTTAACAAGTATTGCAGGGCAAGGTGGGGTTGAGCCACAATGGGATTTTGGTCTTGCGAAGTCCACGATGACAGCCGACTCTCCGTCACCGCTTCCCTCACTGGGCCCCGCCACCCTGCTGCGCGCCCTCGTCAAACGGCCGCGCCGCCTGAACGGCGCCCGCACCCCGCGCACCACGTACGTGCTCGACCGTATCAACCCCGACCAGCTGCGCCGCTACCGGCAAGCCCTCGGCTTCCGCGACGAAGGCATTCCCGTCACCTATTATTACCTGCTGGCCCAGCGCGCCCACGTGGCGACGATGCTGGACGACGCCTTTCCCTTCCGCCTGCCCGGCACCGTGCACACGGAAAACGCGCTGCAGGCGCTGGCCGAGCCGAGCCGCGACGTCCCGCTCGTGCTGGCGACGACCGTGACCATCCGGCCGCCGGCCGAGAACGGCGCGGTGTATGCGGAACTGGACACCGTCGCGCGCCAGCAGGGCACCGACATCTTTACCTGCCGCAGCACCTACCTCGTCGTGCGGGGCCAGGCCGGCAGGAAGCGGCGCCAGGATGCGCGCGACCTGCCCGTGCTGACGGGCTGGCGCCTGCCGCGCAACACCGGCCGCGCCTACGCCCGCATCTCGGGCGACTGGAACCCGATCCACCTGTGGACGTGGTCGGCGCGGCTGATGGGCATGAAGCGCCCGATCATCCACGGCATGCACACCCTGGCGCGCGCCTGCGCGGAACTGGAACAGGCCTGCGGCCGGCGCATCCTGGCGCTGGAAGGCCGCTTCCGGGCGCCGGCCGCGCTCGGCAGCGAACTGGTGCTCGGTGCCGACCTCGCGGCCGGCAGCTTCGCCGTCGGTGGCGGCGGACGGATCGTGGCGGAAGGCAGTTTCCGGACCTTTTGATATAAATCAAAGAAATCGCTTGATAGATTCGCCATCCTGAGGCCGTCCACACCGGACTCTCAGGAGGGAATCATCATGTATGACCGTATCCTCGTCCCCACGGACGGCTCCGAGGTCTCCGCCGCCGCCGAGCAGGCCGCCATCGCTTTTGCGCGCGCGCACGGCAGCGAAGTCGTCGTCCTCGCCGTCGGCCAGCCGCAACCGCCCATCGCGTCGGCGGAAGCCGCGATGGCCATCGACCCCGGCCTCGACGACGCCGTCCTGCTGGCCGCCGCCAAGGAACATGCGCGCAACGTGGCCAATGCCGCCGAGGCGGCCGGCGTGCGCTGCACGTCGCTGGCCGTGCTCGACTACTCGCCCGCCGACGCCATCCTCGCGACGGCCGACAGCCACGACTGCGACCTGATCTTCATGGGGTCGCACGGGCGGCGCGGGCTGTCGCGGCTGCTGGCCGGCAGCGTGACGCAGAAAGTGCTGGCCGACGCGCACGTGCCGGTGATGGTGATGCGGCCGCGCCCCGCCGCCAGGACCTGACATGTACCAACGCATCCTCGTCCCCGTCGACGGCACCGAGCGGGCCGCGGCCGCCCTCGGCGCCGCGCTGGGCCTGGCCAAACTGGGCGGCGGGTCCATCGTCGGCGTCCACGTGGCGGGCGAATCGCCGGTCCTCGCGACCGGCGACATCGGCGGCCCGTTCTACGACGCCTGGCGCGCCGAGGCCGACCGCCTGGGCCGCGAGGCGCTCGACTACGTCGTGCGGCGCGCCACCGAGGTCGGCGTACCGTGCGAGACCGTGCTGGCCCCGCCGGGCCCGCCGTGGGAAGGCATCGTCGCGACGGCGCGCGAACGCGGCTGCGACGTGATCGTGATGGCATCGCACGGCCGCCACGGCCTGGCTGCGCGCCTGCTGGGCAGCGAGACGCAGCGGGTGCTGATCCACTGCGACATTCCCGTGCTGGTGGTGCGCTAGTCGACGCGACACCAGCGGGCGGGTGGCCTCGCGCTTACCATCGGCGGTACAGGGACAAGGTGAGACCGCGCTGGTTGTCGGCACCGCCGGCGCGCGAGAAGCTGGCGCCCACGCGGGTGCCCCAGGCGGGCGTCCAGTAGCGCACCCACGTGGCGCTGCCGCCGCCGGAGCGGCCCTGCCCGCCGACGAGGCTCAACGGATCGTCGCTGCGGCCGCTGTTGACCGTGACTTCGGCATACGTGTCGGCATCGCCCGCGTAATACCAACGCGCCAGCAGGCGCTCGCCGGTGCCGTGCGAACCCGCCGACACGATGTTCTGGTGGCGCAGCTGCACGTACCAGTCGCCCGTGTATCTGGCGATGCTGACGCCGTAGATGTTCACGCGCGACGCGAAGCCGAGGACGTCGTCGCTGACCGACGCTTCCCAGCCGTTGCCGAGCGATTGATACAGCTCCACGCGTCCCGAGTTCGCGGGGAACAGGCGGGATGCCGCGCCGCGCTGGTAGCGCAGGTTCGCATACGCGCCGGACCACAGGTTCGCGTAGCCATCCAGCGCCCACGCGTAGTCGCGCAGGCCGAAGCGGTGCGCGCGCAGCGTCTCGAAGCCGAGCGAGCCGCCCTTCGTGTAACGGCGGATGCCGGCCGTCTGGTCGTTCCAGCGCGGGCCGGCGCCGACGTCCGTCCAGCTCGACGACAGGCTCGCGGCCCACGTGTAGCCGGCCGCGATCGTCGCGTCGGGATTGCCGGCCCGGGGCTGCAGTGCGGCGGCCAGCGCGTCGAACGCGTCGCCGCCGGCCCCCAGCGCTTGTGCCTTGTCCAGATCCGCCCGGGCTTCCGTATTCCGGCCCAGCGCGCGCAGGGCGCGCCCGCGCGCAACGTAAGCGGCGGCGTCGGGCTGCAGCGCGATAAGGCGGGTGTAGGCATCGACCGCCTGCGCCGGCTGGTCGCTCCAGGCGTACACGTTGCCGAGCGCGGACCACACGTCCGCATACGTCGGCGCCGCGGTGGCGGCGGCGCGCAGGTCGCGCCCGGCCTCCTGCCACCGCCCAAGACGGGCGTACACGATGCCGCGGCCGAGCAGGACGTCGACGTTGCCCGGCGAACGGGCCAGCAGCGCGTCGTACGCGGCCAGCGCGAGCCCGGGCTGGCCGTCGTCGGCGAGCGCGCGCGCCCGGGCATAGGCGTCATCGAAGGAAGGCGTGGCGGCCGGCTGGGCCGGGGCGGAAACGGAAGGAGGTGATGGAGGCAGCTGGGCAGCGACGGGCATCTGATCGAGGATAAGTGACGGAAGTGAGCAGCAATGTTAAATGCTGACCCGCCGCAACTTTGCCGTTTCCCGTGGAGAGCGTCAAGGGAAGCACGTCCGGCGTCGACCGGGCGTCGCACAAAACACGCACACCGTTTGTCACACCGATCAGGCCGCCGAGGCGCCCAGCCGCTGCAGGTGATCGCGCCACGTGTCGATGCGCTCCGCCGACAGCGCATGCGCGCGCCCGATCAGCGTCGTGCGCACGGGCCGGATACCCGCCCGCCCGAGGATTTGCCGGCGCATCATCTTGATGCCGTAGCCGCCATAGCCCCACCGGTAGATGGCAGCCGGCATGCCCATGCTGACGACGAGCCGCGCGCTGCGCCCGCCCAGCAGGCCGGCGCCGAACGGCCGGTGCGGGTCGTCCATGAAGACACCCGGCCGCGTCACGTGTTCCAGGAAGCCGCGCATCAGCGCGGGCATGTCGCCCATCCACAGCGGATACACGAAGACCAGGTGATCCGCGTGCTGGATCGCCTCCTGCACGGCCGCCAGCTGCGGCGGCGGCGAGCCGTGCCACCACTCGGATGGGCTGGTCAGCAGCGGAAAACTCATCCGCGCGGGCTCGACGACCTCGACGTCATGCCCCGCGGCGCGTGCGCCGTCCACGTATGCCTGGGCCAGCGCATGGCACAGGTGCGGGCGATGGCAGTCCGGATGGCCCTGAATCAATAGAATGCGTGCCCCCATCAGCGACCGCCATGCTCTCGTTGGACTTGTTCACCGCTCATTTCTCGCTTTCGATATGTATTCGCTCAAGTAGGCTAACCGAACACAACGTTGCTACGTTGCGAGATATCAAACCACAGGGATTTTTTCCTGCTATCGCAAGTCCAAGAACATTTCGACTTCTACAAGACACCCGGCGGAAAGGAGTCCAGCATGCCCACCGAACGCGCCAGTCCCAACCGCCCGCGGGCGATCTGTACCGCCCTGCGCCACGGACGGAAGATGTTATGCCGCAGTATTGCGGAGATCGAGGCCAGTCCCGACGCCGTGGTCGGCAGCCGTTTCGCCGGGCTCGTGGCAGCCGTCGAGGCAGCCTTCCGGCGCGAGGAGCTGATCATGGAAACGCTGGGGTACGCGCATCTGCGCGAACACTGCGCGGAAAATGCCATGGTCCTGTCCGCCCTGCACCGCGTGCTGCCGGACGTCGAACGGGGCGACGCCGCGCTGGGGCGGGAAGTGCTGGCCGCGCTGACCAGCGTGCTCGAGCTGCACCGCCTGTCGGCCGACCTGGCGCTGACGGTGGCGGCCCAACCGGCCGAAGCGCGCGCTCACGGCCACGCCGCCCGGGCGACCTTGCACGTCGCGTCCCGGCGCTCACCCCCGCGCTGACAGCCGCTTCGCCATGTACAGCGCGTCGGCCGGATACGTGGCCAGCGCGGCCCGGTCGCCCGCTGCACGCGTGTAGCCGAGGCTCTCCCAGAAGCGGCGCGTATCCTGCACCGACACGAGCGCGGAATGGCGCAGGCCGCCGGCCCGCGCAAGCATGGCGTCCACGAGCCGCCGCGCGACGCCCCGCCCGGCCGCGCGCGGCGCCACGGCGAGGTCGTGCAGGTACAGCGTGTCTGGAGAGTCAGGTACCGCGAACTCGCCGCCGAGGGGCGTCACCTTGCCGAGCCGCGACGGATACGCGAACAGGTACGCGCACACGCCGTCCCCGTCGCGCGCGACGAGCACCGTGTCCGGGCTGGCGCGCAGCCGCGCCCGCACGACGTCCGCCCCTTCCTGCATCGCGGGCGGATAGCACGCGGCCTGCACGGCCAGCACGGCGTCCAGGTCGGCCTCCGCCATCGGGACTGCCTGCATCAGGCGCTCCCCAGCGCCTGCGCGACGATCGCCGCGGCCTCCGCGACAGTCTTGCTGTCGCTCTCCGCGTCTTGCGCCGACTGCGTGTAATAGATCGCCACGATCACGGGCTGGCCCTGCGGCGGGAACACGATGCCCACGTCGTTGGTCGTGCCGTAGGCGCCCGTGCCGGTCTTGTCGGCCGTGCGCCATGCGGCCGGAAATCCCGCCTGGATGCGCTCCTTGCCCGTCGTGTTCGCGAACATCCAGTCGAGCAGGCGGCGCCGCGCGTCCGGTGCAAGCGCCTCGTCGAGCAGCAGCGCTTCGAGGCTTTGCGCCATCGCGCGCGGCGTCGTCGTGTCGCGCGCATCGCCGGGGATCGCGGCATTCAGTGCGGTCTCGCGGCGGTCGAGGCGGAACGCCGTGTCGCCGATGCGGCGCGCGAACGCGGTGACGGCCGCCGGGCCGCCGATGCGGTCGAGCAGCAGGTTGCACGCGCTGTTGTCGCTGGCCTGCAGCGCGGCGGCGCACAGGTCCGCGACCGTCATGCCGTCGTCCACGTGGCGCTCCGTCACGGGCGACCACGACACGAGGTCCGTCTTCCGGTAGCGCACGCGCACGTCCAGCAGGCCCGGCGCGCGCGCCGCCTGCGCCAGCACGGTCCCGACGACCATCACCTTGGCCGTGCTGCAGAACGGGAAGCGCTCGTCGCCGCGCCACGCGATCACCTGCGAGCCGCCGCGGCGCCACGCGGCGACGCCGAGCCGGCCACCGGCCCGGCGTTCGAGGTCGACCAGCGCGCGCGCGGGCGCATCCGCAGCGGCGGCGTGCAGGGAACCGGCACAGCCCAGGACGGGCAGGACCAGGGCGGTGCGCAGGAGGGTGCGGCGGGTCGGATCGGACATGAAGACTCCTCATCGTGAAGGCGTCCGCCATTATGCCAAACGTGCTCTTGTTGCCGGACTTGAACCTACACGTCAGGTTTCTGGTTCGAACGCACAGGAGACCGCATGCGCCGCGCCGCCCTGCGCCCAGGCAGCCTACTGGCGGCGGCGCATGCTGGCGACGGCGACGCCGGCCAGGATGACGGCGAAACCGGCCGCGTGGTACAGGTGCGGCGGCTCCTTCAGCAGGGGCCACGCGGCCAGGGTCGCGAACAGCGGGATCAGGTACACGGTCAGGCTCGCGCGCGCCGGGCCGGCCGCCGCCACGAGGCGGTCGAAGAAGAAGTAGGCGCCGAGGCTCGGCACGACGGCGAGGAACGCGAGCGCCGCGTACAGGCGGCCGTCGGCGAAGTCGGCCACGTCGCCGCCGGCCGCCTCGAACGCCGCGAACGGCGCCAGCACGAGCGCGCCGCCGCCGATCAGCGCAGCCAGTTTCACGGTGGACGGCAGCGGGGGCAGCGGCAGGCGCTTGTTGAAGACCGTGTAGAACGACCAGCCGCACGCGGCCAGCACGACCCACAGGTCGCCGCGGCCGAATTCCAGCTGGCCCAGCGCGGTCACGTCGCCCTTCGACAACACGACGAGGACGCCGAGGATGGCAAGGAACATGCCGCCGGCCTGGCGGCGCGACAGCGGCGCCTTCCACACGAGCGTTTCGATCAGGGTCACGAGCGCCGGGCAGGCGGCGAAGATGATGGCGACGTTGGCCGCGCTCGTGTGGCGCGCGCCCACGTATTGCGGCGCGACGGACAGGCCCATGCCCAGGCCGGCCAGCAACACGATCCGCCGCCAGTTGGCGCGCAGGGTGCCACGCAGCGCCCACAGGCGCGGTCCGCACGACGGCAGCAGGATCATGAACGCCAGCATCCAGCGCCCGAAGGCGAGGAAGACGGGCGGTATCCCCGCGCCCTGCGCCCAGCGGGCGACGACGAGGTTCGCTGCGAACAGCGCGGGGGTGATCAGCATGAGCGGCAGTTCGGCTGCGAAGGGATCACTCCGGTAGCCGGCGCCCGCCCGTGACACTGCATTCGACACGAGGGCTCCTGAACGAAAAGCGGCGGACGCGGGCACGCCCGGGTAAGGCATGCTGCGCCGCAATAAATGGATAGCCGCCATGGTAAGGGAGCACGCGCAGAATGTGCTTCTATTCGCTCGCGATCACACGGCCATTTCTGCAAGGGTCTTCTGCAGAAATGCGAATTAGAAGATAAAATATCCCGTCTTATACGAAAACTACGAAGGAAGCGCTGTGATGAAAGACGGCCAGCTGGACGAGACCGACCGCCAGATCCTGCGCACGCTCAGCCGCGACGGGCGCATCAGCAACCAGAAACTGGCCGAAACGGTGCACCTGTCGCCGACGCCTTGCTGGCACCGCGTCAAATCGCTGGAGGAAGCGGGCTACATCACGGGCTATGTCGCGATGCTGGACCAGCGGGCGCTGGGCATGCCGGACACGGTGATCATCGAGGTGACGGTGGACCGCCACGACGACGAGATCTTCAAGGCGTTCCAGGACGCGCTGGCCGATCTGCCGGAGGTGATGGAGGCGTATCTGCTGTCCGGGGAGTACGACTACCTGATCAAGGTGGCCGTGGCGGGGACGGAAGGCTATGAGAAATTCTTGCGGCAGAAACTGTACAAGCTGCCGGGGGTGACACGGACGCGGTCGACGTTCACGTTGCGCTGCCTGAAACGCACCCCGTCCGTGTCACCGTGAGTCGGGAGGCGACATCTGAGGCCGGCGGCCTCAGATGTCGCCAAATCTTATTTCTTGGACTTCAGCTCCGTGAGCTCGGCCCGCAGCTTGCTGCGTTCCGCGGTCGACTTCTCGAGCTTGGCACGCAGGTCGTCCAGTTCGGCCGACAGGCTGTCGCGCGCCGTCGTGGCGCCCACGAGTTCCATTTCCGCGCGCAGGCGTGCGTCCGATTCGGCGGCCATGTCCGCCACCTTGCGTTCCAGTTCCTGGCGCAGTTGCGTCAACTGCTGCTCCTTGCCGTCGATCGCCAGCTGGTCCTTCGCCTTGCTGACGAGGGCATCCATCGCGACCTGGCGCGCGTTCTTGAGTTCCGCGTTCAGGCGTTCGATGGTTTCGTCGCGCTCGGCGATGGCTTCCTCGGAGGCCGCCGTGGCGCTCGCCATTTCCTCGCGCAGTGCGTCGCGCTCGCCTTCCAGCGTCTCGCCGGCCGCGCGCAGCGCTTCGATGTCCGCTTCGTGGCGCGCCAGCGCTTCACGGTCGCCAGCCCCGGCCTGTTCCGCGAACTTCAGCGCCCAGTCGGCCAGCCCGGCCAGCAATTCCTGCGGGAGCTCGGCTTTCGGCGCCGGCGCCGGCTTGACGTTTGCCGCACGCCACGCGGCCAGATGCTTGAAGATGGCGTTCGGCGAACCCTCGCCGAGGAAGTCCTGCACCGCTTCGATGGTTACCGCTTCGCCATCTTCCTGCAAACTGTCGGCTGCGCGCGCAACGTCGTCGAATGTGACTTCTTGGCCTGCCATAAGGTCTTGACTCCTGCTTCGTTGGATTTCGGGAGTGCGTATGATACTTCCCGTAGAGAAATTCGGCAGCAATCGGCGCAAGAGTGTTGCGCGCCGGACGCGTTGCCCGGCAAATCATTTCACAATTGGTAAGGATTCAGCCCGTTTGGGCGACCGGCGCCGCCAGCGGGCGGATCTGGTTACGTCCGCCCTGCTTCGCTTCGTACAGCATGGCGTCCGCGCGCAGGAACAATTCGTTCTCGCTGCGCCCCTCCGGATACGCGGCCAGGCCGCCGCTGAACGAGAAGCGGCGCACGTCGCCGGGCTTGACCTCGAACGCAATCGCGCCGAACGCCTGGCGCAGCGCGTCGAGCCGGCGCCAGCCCTGCTCCAGCGTGCAATCCCAGAACACGACGACGAATTCCTCGCCGCCGAAGCGGCTCAGCAGATCGCCCTCTTCCATGCGCGCCGCCAGGGTCAGCGACAAACGCTTGATGACGATGTCGCCGAAGTAATGGCCCCAGGTATCGTTGATGGTCTTGAACTTGTCGATGTCGATCACGCCGAAGCACAGCGGCCTGTTTTCCAGCGCGGCACGGCAGATCAGCGCCTGCGCCTTCTGCTGCAGGCCGATCTTGTTCAGCAGGCCCGTCGCGCGGTCCTTGCCGATCAGGTCGCGGTTGACGCGGATCTTCGCGGCCCGGTTCAGCAGCTGGCGCGCGAGCAGGTCCGGGTCGTCCATCGCCAGCAGCGCGTCGAAGCCGCTGTCCAGGGCGCGCTTCGCCTGCGCCGGGTCGGCGCGACGCTGCAGCAAGGTGATCTCGCGCACGGGATCCGCCTCGATATTGCGCTTGAGCACGCGCACGACGGCTTCCGTCCGTTCGTATTCGACGTCCGTGATCAGGACGATGTCCGGCTGCAGGTCCTTCACGCGCAGGTGCAGCGTGTAGGGGTCGTTGTGGTAGACGATATCCAGCCGCTGTTCGCGCAGCGCGGCCTCGTCCCAGCCCGGCGGCGCACCCAGCATGGCCACGCGCACGAGGTCGCCGCGCTTCTGCTGCACGAACAGGTTGAACAGCTTGTCGACGAGGACGTCGTTCGCGATGGGTTTTTCGGCGTAGGCGAGGCAATTGCTGTCGACGAGCCGTTGCTGCAGCAGGAACCGGCTGCCCTGGCGCACGCTTTGCAGGTAGACGTAGCGGTGGTTCGCCGGCAGCCGCTGCAGCAGCTCGCCCAGCAGCAGGGTCTTGCGCTTGTCGAGCAGGTCGGACTGCATGTTGTGCAGCGCGTCGAGGTCGATCACGTACAGGCTGTCGGCCGCGTCGTTCTCGACTGCGGTCACGAATTCGCTGAGCTCGTGGAAGAAACGGATGTCGAAGTCGTACTTGTGCGCGTGCAGCTGCAACTCGGCCCGGTTGTCCTTGATGAAGAAGCTGTGCGACAAGAACAGCACATGATTCTTGTACAACGAGGTATGCACTGGCATCTGTTACGCGCCTTTGAAGAGTTGACCATGGTAGCGTTGCGCCGACCGCCAGCATACCTCCGTTTGCGCCATGCATAAGTGAAGAACCCGGTTTTTTTTGACTATCTTGCCTTCGTCTGAGTGTTATCAGGAAAATATGTTGCGCGCTGACAAAAAGATACCGATCAGGCACGCCTGCCGGCCAGTCCACCGAGCTTGTCCGGGTTGCGCACGACATAAATGGCGGCGATGCGGCCATCCTCGATGTGGAGGGTGGTGATCGCATCCGGCACGCCATTGCGCCAGGTCAGCAAGCCCGGCAAGCCATTGACGGTGATGATGTCGTGGCGCGTATCGGCATTCGACCACTTGCGTTCGATGCCCGCGACGAGCCGGCCCACGCGATCGGCGCCGAACACCTGCCTGACGGTCGTCTTGACCTTGCCGCCGCCGTCGCCCGTGAACGTGGCGTCCGCCGCCAGCAGCGCCTGCACCTGGCTTGGATCGGCCGAGCGCGCCGCCTGCACGAAGCGTCCCAGCAATTCCAGGTGCAGCTCGCGGTTGACGGCGAACCGGGGACGTTCCGCGCGCACGCGCTCGCGCGCCCGCTGCAGCACCTTGCGGCACGCGGCTTCCGTCTTGCCGACCATGGCCGCGACCTCGGAATAATCGAAATCGAACACCTGGTGCAGCAGGAACACGGCGCGCTCCTCCGGCGCCAGCCGCTCGAGCATCAGCAGGAAGGCCGTCGAGAGATCGCCCGCCGCTTCCAGCGCGCTTTCCGGGGAGTCCACCGTGTCTTCGACGAGGGGTTCCGGCAACCATGGGCCGACATAGTGCTCGCGCTCCGTCATCGCCCCGCGCAGGCGGTCGATGGAGAGCCGCGTGACGACGGTGACGAGCCACGCTTCCGGCATGCGCGCCTCGACGCTGCCGCCGTTCTGCCAGCGCAGCCAGGCTTCCTGGACGATGTCTTCGGCGTCGGCGCGCACGCCGAGCATGCGGTAGGCGATCCCGAACAGGCGGGGACGGAGGCGGACGAATTCGCCGAGCGCGGGGTCGGCAGCAGGGGTGGCGGTCTGGGTATCCATATCCATTAGACGGATGAGGCACGCGTTTTGTGACCGCCGATTGTACGCGCGCTCAAGGCAGCGTATATCCTCCCCGAGTTGTCAGGTGGTCGTCCCGCACTCGGCATCCAGCCGGTTGCGGGCATGCGACTTTCCCGGCCGCACCCGCATCGGCGCGCGTGGTGCGTCCAGCCGCACCGGGGTGAGTTTGCCCACGTACGGCGGCATGTCGGGATCGATCTCGACCGTGCTGCCGTCCGGTGGCGCGCCGGCAAGAAACGCGCCGATGGCGATACGGACGATCATCCGGTTCGGCGGCTCCGGCTTCATGCTCAGCTTCTTGTTAATGTAGAGGAACGTGCACGACAACCCGCCGGGCGTGGTGATGTCGACTTTCTTCGGCAGGGAAAACCCGTAACGGCCCGTCGCCCACAGCTTGACGACACAGGTTCCGTGCTCCAATGACGAAAAAGTAAAGTTCATGCGGCAATCCTAACCGCCGTAACTCATCTGTACGTTTGGAATTTGTACCAAACCGTAACGGATGGAACATTCGTTTCCTCGTCACATCTTGAGTTCGAGATTCACGCCGACGCGCGTCGCGCCCTGCTGCCAGCTGGCCTGGCGCGACAGCCCGCCCGCGTCGTCGAAGAGGCTTTCCGACGCGCTGTCCATGCCGAGGATGTTGTTGAGCGTGAAGCGCAGTTGCAGCTTCGGGTCGAGCTTCCACGCGGCGTACGCGTCGACGTCGCGGCGCGTGTGCTGGTGGCGGCTCTGCGCGTCCGAGACGCGCACCCAGCCGCCCTGCTGGTACGCCATGCTGGCGCCGAAGCTGAGCCGGTCGCGCCGATAGTCGAGCCCGACGTTGGCCGACATCGGGGTCTGTCCATCGAGGCGGTTGTCGGGACCGGGGACGGTGGACACCTCGGACCAGTTGCGCGTCACGCTCGCGCGCACGTCGAAGCCGGCCGCGGCCGGGTTCAGCATGCGCAGCGGCAGTTTCACCTCGGCCTCGAGCGAATGCACGCGCGCATCGCCATCGTTCAGCGGGCGGTAGATCCAGCGGCCGTCCGGATCGAGGTCCAGCCGGGTGCGGATATAGTCGCTGATCAGGCGCTGCGTGCCGCTCACGGATACCATCGCGCCTTCCGCCCAGTACTGCTCGAACGCGACGTCGATGCCGTTCGCCAGCTCCGGCTTCAGGCCGGGATTGCCGCTGGAATCGGCCGCAAAGCGGGTGTTCAGCGCGGACAGGTAGCGCCGCGCCGTCAGCTGGTCGACCGTCGGCGCCTTGTACGTGCGCGTGAGCGCGAGGCGCACCTGGCGCCCGCTGCGGTCGGGGAATTTGTACAGCGTCTGCGCGACGGGACTCAGCACGTGGCTGCGCGACGTCGTCTCCGGCACGTCGGTGCCCGCGCTCCCGGTCTCCACGCCTTCCCAGCGGCCGCCCAGGTACATCGACCACTGCTTCGTGATGTTCCATTCGTCCTGCACGTAGCCGGCCAGGCGGGTGACCTGCGGCGCGTACGCCTCGACGATGTGCGCGGCCGGCGCGCCGTCCTGCTGGTCGACGCGGTCGCGCGAGTCCTCGTTGCGCTGGCGGCTCGCATCGATGCCCGTGACGAGGGCATGGCCGTCGAACAGCGAGCGTGCGAACTTGCCGCGGAAGGCCATGCGGCGCGGACGATACACCGTGTCCCAGTCGCGCAGCAGGTGGTGGGCGCGGCCGGCCGAATAGTAATCCGTGTCGTTGTCGTTCTCGTCGCGGCTGCGCTCCCCCGACACGCTGACGTCCAGCTTGCCGCCGGCCACCTTCGCGATCCAGCCGATCTCGCCCCGCATCATCCACTGGTCGCCGGACGTGCGGCCCGGCATGTCGATCCAGTCCGGATCGCCGAATGCCCCGATCAGGTTGTCGTTGTGCGACGCGCCCGACCACGCATGGCTGCTCGCCTGCAGCCCGGCCGACAGGTTCAGTTCGTTGTCCTCGTCGATCTTCCAGTTCAGGCGCGGGAACAGGACGCCGCCGCGGTAGGCGCCGCCGCCGTCGTACCTTGTCAGCCGCGACTGCGCCGGGGTGCCGTCCGGCAGCGTCAGCCGGTCCGCGCCCCGCGAGTGAAATTCGTTGTGGCCGCCGAACAGCGAGCCGTTCACGAAGTACGACAGCGTGCCCACCTTCTCGCCCCACGTGCCGCCCATCGTGCCGCTGCGCTGCAGCGTCGACCGGGTCGCGTTCAGGCGCAGGTCGCGCTGCGGCTTGCTCACGACCTTGCGCAGCACGATGTTGATGGTGCCCGCAATGGCCTGCATCGAATACTCGGCGCTGGCGGCGCGGATCACCTCGATGCGCTCGATCTGGTCCGGCGTCAGCGCGTCCAGCGAAAAGCCAGGCGGCGGGCGGTCGCCGTTGACGAGGATCTGGGTGTAGCCGGCGCCGAGCCCGCGCATCCTGATCGATTTATCCGTCACGGTGACACCCGGCGCGCGCTTCAGCACGTCGAAGATGTTGTCGTCGCCATACTTGCGGACCTCTTCCGCCGACAGGACGGTCTTGCTGGCCGTGTCGTCGCGGCGGGGATCATAGTTGCTGGCCGCGCCCTTCACTTCGACCTTCTGGATGGGCTTGTCCTGCGTCTTGTTTTTTTCGGCGGCCGGAGCGGATTGTGCGAACACGGCACAGGGACAGAACAGCGCGGCGGCAACGGCGAGGCGGAGGGGCGTGGGAGACATCGTGGATGGCAGAGGATTGCGTCAATACGCTTGACGGTGGCAGCGATCGAATGAATTTGTTCGCGGAGCTAACAAATTATGCTATCCGGAATCCGCGCGCTTGTCACTTTTGCGTCGCAACACGAAGCCCGGCCAGGATGATCCGCACGCCCTGCTCGAGGAAGGCCTCGGGCTCACCGACCTCGCGTTCCGTCAGCCCGCGGTTGGCGGCCAGCAGGGTGAAGCCGTGGACGTGGGCCCATAACAGGCCCAGGACCTCCTTTTCGTCGAGCCCTCCCGGCAGGTCGCCCGACAACCGGCAATGGCGGATGATGCGCAGCAGGATGGCGCGCGTGCGGTCGAGCGCGGGCAGCGGTTCGGCCTTGTCCCACAGTTCGCGGTCGGTGCCGAACATGACCTGGGCATATGACGGATTGTCGACGGCAAAGCGGTAATAGCACCTGGCAGCGGCAACGACCTGGAGGCGCGGATCCCGCGCGTGCCGCGCCGCCGCCTCTTCCAGCGCCTGCGCCAGCATGCCGAAACCGATGTCGCCGATGCGGTTCAGCAATTCCTGCTTCGACCGGAAATGGCGGTACGGCGCCATGTGCGAAATGCCGGCCGCGGCCGCGACGTCGCGGAACGTGATGCTGTTCGGGTTGCGGGTGCGCATCAGCTCGAGGAAGGTCGTGATGATCACGTCCGGCATGCTGCGGCCGCGCCCCTCGCGCTCCGGCACCGTCGTCGTTCCGGCCTGCTCCTTCATCTCTGCCCCGCTGTCCGCTTTACGCCATTTTACCCGCAGCGCGTGACGATGGCTGCAGAGTGCGAATCGCACGAATCCGGCCACGGCGTAACGACATGCACACGGAATGGGCTCATGCACTCTTGATTTGACGAAATACGTGTTCCGCCAAGCTATAATCGCCCAGCCATGTACCTGCGCCGACTCTATTTATCATTGCTCGCCCTGATGCTGTCCGCGGCAGGCCTTCCCGCGTCCGCCGGCACCGTGTACACGTTCGGCGGCGCCGCCACCGTCGGCAACTGCACGCTGGCCGGCGCCGTCTACACGTGTCCCAGCCTGCCGCTGACCGCCTGGGACGACGACATGGTCATCGCCAGCGGCTACACGGTGAAGATCACGGCCGACACGACGTTCGGCTACAACCACAGCCTCACGATGAGCGGCAGCGCGGTGCTGATGAGCACCGGCGACCTGAACATCGGCGGCATCGCCACGAACAATCTCAAGATCACCGGCGGCACGCTGATCGCGGGCGACGTGTTCAGCGTGGGCGCCCAGGACCAGACGCTGACGGCCAACATCCAGGCCGCCACGGCCAACCTGGGCACCGGTTCCGACCTCGCCATCACGGGCAGCATCAAGGCCACGGGCAACGTCAACGTCGCCTCGCACGCGATCATCAACGGCCCGATCAGCGGCGCGACGATCGGCACCAGCTCCCCCGTCACCCTGAACGGCAACATCGTTGCGACGAATTCGTTCACGCTGGCCTCCGGCAGCACGGTCAAGGGCGACGTGACGGCGCCCGTCGTCAGGCTGATGCCGTCGAATACCTCCGTCACGGGCAACATCACGGCCAAGACATCGCTGCAACTCGGCTCGTCCGACACCGTCACCGGCGACGTCACCGCCGGCACGCTGACGCTGGATTCGTCGGAAGCGACGGTCAACGGCAACGCGACGATCGACAGCGGCATCTTCAACTGGCACGGCCGCGTCACGAAAACGATTTATTGCTCGGGCGGCACCACGACCGGCAAGTGCGACTGCGTGTCGAACAACAGCGGCTACGACGTGAACACGACCTACGGACCGCACTGCCAGGGCAACGCCGTCGCGCTGGACCACTTCCTCATCGCCTACGACCCGACGGGCAGCGTGTGCGCGCCGTCGACGGTGACGATCACCGCCTGCGCCAACCAGGCCTGCACGAGCACCTACGGCGGCGGCGCCGCCGTCGCGCTGGTCCCGACCGGCCAGGTGGTGGCCGTCCCCACGTCCGGCATCGCCCAGGCGACCGTGAACTGGACGCAGGCCGGCACATTCACGCTCGGCACATCCGGCGCGACGACGGCCAGCGCCACGACCTGCATCCGCAACGGCGACACGGGCCCGGGTGCCGACTGCAAGGTCACCGTCGCCAGTTCCGCCTACACGATGACGATGAGCAGCGCGGCCTCCTACGCCGAAGCGGCGACGCCGCCGACGCTGAACATCGCCGCCGTGCGCTTCGACGCGAAATCGAATAGCTGCGTGCCGCTGTTCAACGACGTGGAGCGCAGCATCAACTTCACCTGCGCCTACAGCAATCCGACCAGCGGCACGCTGCCCGTCCGGCTGAACAACATCCCACTGAACGGCACGCAGAACGCCGCGGCGGCCTGCGACAACACGGGCGCGACGCTCAAGCTCAGGTTCAGCGGCGAGGGCAAGGCGTCCGTGCCGATGCAGTACGCGGATGCCGGCGCGATGACCGTGAAAGCGACGGACAGCGGCACCGGCAGCCCGGCGCCGGCCAGCGTGACGACGACGTACGCGCCGGCAAAATTCGCGATCGCGCTGGCGGGCGCGAATGCCCCCTACGTGGCGGGCAAGGAATTCACGGTGGCCGTCACGGCCCTGAACGGCAGCGCCACGCCGGCCGTGACCCGGAACTTCGGGCGCGAATCGGTATCGGAAAGCGCGAAAGTGGCGCCGGTGACGTGCCAGCCGAACAACAACAACGGCCTGCTCCAGCAGAATGCGTCGTCGATCCTCGCCGGCGTGCAGACGCTCAAGGCGACGTGGAGCGAGACGGGCCGCATCGACCTCCTCGCTTCGCTGTCCAACAGCAACGGCTACCTGGGCACCGGCCTGCAGCCCGCGACCGCGACGACCAATGCCGCCACGACCGGCTGCACGGGCGCTGCCGGCACGTTCAGCCCGGCCTACTTCACGTTCGACATGGACACGGACTGGAAGCGCACTTCCGGCTTCTTCGGCGGCACCCTGGCGCAATATTATTCGGGTGAGCCCAGGATCAAGCTGACGGTCACGGCGCGCAACCTGCAGAACGGCGTCACGCAAAACTATGACAACACCAATGCGCGCGACGTGGTGTTCGCGGGCCTGAATCCCGACGGGAGCGCGCTGACGGACGGCGGCGCCTTCAGCCGCTCGACCGGCTATCTGGTCACCGACCTCGTGGGCAAGGCGCAGTTGCGGGCGGCGGACTTCAAGACCGGCGTCGCCACCTGGACCGGCAGCTACACGTTCACGAAATCGCCGACGGCGCAGACGCGCCTGCGCGTGCGCGCGACGGAGGATCTGCCGGCCCAACAATACCCCGCCAGCTCGTCGGCAATCCCCGTCGCGATCACGGCGGGCAACGAACCGACATTGCTGATCCGTAGCGGCCGCATCCGGCTGCCCAGCCGGTTCGGCCCGGCGGGAGCCCTGCTCAGGATTCCCGTGTCGCTCGAGTACTACACGGGCCAGACGTGGGTGCTGAACGCCGAAGACTCCACCACGGCCCTGCCGGCCGGCATCGTGTCGACGGGCGCGGTGTCCGGTTTCACGCTCGCGTCCACCTTGTCGTCGCCGTTCGTGAGCGGCAAGACCGACCTGACCCTGACGCCGTCCGCCGCCGCCCACGTCAGCGTGCCGTTCGCGCTCAACCTGGGCGGGACAACCGCCAACACATCCTGCTACGCCAGCAGGGGCGCGCAGATGACGGCCAGCACGGGCGCCGCCCTCGCCTACCTGCGCAGCCTCGACGCATCCTGTGCCGCCGCGGGCATCGTCGACCCGTCCGCGCTGGCCACGTTCGGCGTCTACGCGCCGGAGACGAAGCGGATCATCCACACGCGCGAGGTGTTCCGATGACGGTTCGCACGCGCGCCGGCGGCTTCACGATCGTCGAGCTGGTCGTCGTGATGATCATCATCGGCGCGCTGGCCGCCATCGGCATCCCGCGCCTGACGGGCGACAAGTCGGCGGAAGCGGCCGTGTTCGGGGACCAGGTCGTGAGCGGCCTGCGCCGCGCCCAGAAGATCGCGATGGGGCACCGCCGGGTCGTGAGCGCGAACGTGGGGCCCAAGGCCGTCGTGCTGCGCGTGAACGCGAGCGGCAGCAACTGGGTCGCGCTCAACGGCGTCGGCGACGACGACTACGCGACGACCGACAGCGCCCTCACGGTCACGACGGGCACCCTGTTCTTCCAGCCCGACGGCCGCGTCACTTCGGACGCCGCCGGCGGCACCGCCTGGGTGGGCAGCCTCGACATCGCCGGCGACGTCAACGGCGGCACGACCTTCCGCAAGATCACCGTACAAGGCTCGACCGGCTATGTCGAATAGATTCACGCGCAGCGCCGGCGTCACGCTGGTCGAACTGATCGTCGCCCTCGTCATCATGGGCGTCGCGCTCGCGGGCATGGTCGCCGTGTACACGGCCACGACGCGGTCGAGCGTGGATCCCGTCGTCGTCCAGCAGATGCAGGCGATCGCGGAGAACATGATGGAAGAGATCCTGATGAAGCCGTTCGCGAAAGGACCGGGCACCGGCGCGCGCATCAACTACGACGACGTGCGCGACTACCAGGGTTACGACAGCGGCACGCAGGGCATCCCCGACGTCGAAGGGAACGTGATCGCGGGCCTGGAGCGTTACCGGGTCGTCGTGGCGGTCGCCGAGAGCGGCGGCTTGCCCAACATGCCGTCCGCGGACGCCCTGCTGGTCACGGTCACCGTCACGGACATGCGGGCGGCCGCGTCCGATCCGAACGGGAAAATCACCCTCACCGGCTGGAGGACCAATCCATCATGACCCGCCAGCGCGGCTTCACCCTCGTCGAACTGATCATCGTGATGGTGCTCGTCGGCGTCATCGCGGGCATCCTCGCCCTGCAGATCCGGCCGGCCATGCAGTCCTATCTCGCGATCCGCCAGCGCGCGAACCTCACGAGCCAGGCCGATACGGCGCTGCGGCGCATCATCGCGGAAGTACGCACGGCCGTGCCGAACTCGCTGCGCTACACCTGGACGGACGCAAAAAACCAGTGCATCGAGTTCGTGCCCACCCGGGACGGCGGGCGGTTCCGCATGGCCGCGGACTACGAGCATGCCTCCGACCCCGGCAATCCCCTCACCCTCGACGAACCCAGGAACACGTTCGACACGCTGACGGCCCTCGACACGGGCTACGCGGGCGACTACGTCTTCATCGGCAACGTGAACGGGAACGACGTCTACGATACCGCCAGGAGCTGGCAGATCGACAGCATCGTGCCCGCCGCCAAGACCACCCAGGGCGAGAAGACGGTCACGCTCAAGGTGCCGGCGACCCTGCCGACCGGTTACGAAGGCGGCCGTTTCGTCGTGATCCCGCGGGGCGAGCGGGCCGTGACCTACACCTGCTCGAACGCGGGCCTGGACACCAACGGCGCCGGCACGGGTGTCGGCGTCATCTACCGCGTGACCGGTTACACGCCGAGCACCACGCCCTGGAAGCAGTGCCCGACCGGGCCCGCGATCCTCGTCGCCAAGGTCAGCGACTGCAACTTCCTGTACCGGGAAAGCCAGGGCGCCACCCAGCAAAGCGGCTACCTCCAGTTGCGCCTGGGCCTGGCCGAAGGCGGCGAAGCGGCCCGGCTGACGTTGGGCGCGCACGTGGAGAACACGCCATGACGGCCCGGCGCGCGGGTGGATTCGCATACATCGCGGCGATCATTTTCCTCGTCGTGCTGGCCGGTTTCGCGCTGGCCGTGCTGCGCCTGTCGGACACCGAACAGATCACCGTCAACCAGGCCGTCCTGGGCACGCGCGCGAGCCAGGCCGCGCGCACGGGGCTCGAACTGGCGTTCTACCGGCTCAAGCCGGCCGGCACCGAGTGCAAGGACGTGCCGACCGCGCCGGACCTGAAGCAGGCCACCGGATTCGTCGTGACCCTCGAGTGCAGCATGCGGACCTATTCCGAAGGCCTCACGTCGGACGGCAAGCCGGTGTCGAAGACCATCTTCGAGCTCAGGGCCACGGCCTGCAACGGCAGCACCTGCCCGGGCACCGACGCGGACGTCGCGAACCCGGACTACGTCGAGCGCAGGCGCACCGCGTCGATCTGCGTCGCGTCCAACGGCAGCGATTGCTACTGACGCGCGATGCTGCCCCGTGCCCCGCTCTCGCTCGCCGCGTTCGACGCGCTGCTGACGGACGCGCGCAGCCGCCGCATCGAAGGCTGGCGCCGCGGCGCGCTCGAATTCCTCATGTTCGGGATCAAGGAAGCGCGGGCGTGCCTGTTCGCGGGCCTGTTCTTCGCCTGCGTCCTGCTGGTCCCGCGCGCGGGCCTGTTCGGCGTGCCCCGCTACGACCTGCTGCTGGCGGCGGCGCTGGCGATCCAGGCGTGGATGCTGAAGAGCGGACTGGAAACCCGGGACGAGCTGAAGGCCATCTGCCTGTTCCACGCACTCGGCTTCGCGCTGGAGGCGTTCAAGACGTCGAGCGGGATCAGGTCGTGGAGCTATCCGGACTTCGCCTACACGAAGGTGCTGGGCGTGCCGCTGTTCTCGGGGTTCATGTACGCGGCCGTGGGCAGCTACATCATCCAGGCGTGGCGCCTGCTCGACCTGCGCGTGCGTCACCATCCGCCGTACTGGATGGCCGCGCTCGTCGCATTGCTGATCTATCTGAATTTCTTCACGCACCACGCGCTGGGCGATGTGCGCTGGTACCTGGCGGCCGTCGCGCTCGGGCTCTATGCCCGCACGACCGTCAGCTTCCGCCCGCTGGACCGCGAGCGGCGCATGCCGTTATTGCTGGGATTCGTGCTGACCGGGTTCTTCATCTGGCTGGCGGAGAACCTCAGCACGTTCTGGGGATTGTGGCGTTATCCGAACCAGCTGGGCGCCTGGTCGGCCGTCCACGTGAGCAAGTGGAGTTCGTGGTCGCTACTGGTCATCATGACGTTCACGATCGTCGCGAACCTCAAGCACGTCAAAGCGCGGATACACGTACCAGAGCAGTGACGCCGGTCTTGGCCAGCGCCATCGCCACGGGCAGGGCGCACAGGACGATCATCACACCGATACGCACGCGGCGCGCGCGCTGCTTCTGTTCCTCGAAACGGGAAACGCGGAAACCTGCATCATGGTTCATGGAAGTCCTTTCATGTGTTATGAATAAGCCAATCATAATATGGAGCCTGAGAAACCCGCGACACGAATGGATTTCCCGTGAATCCGATGCCACCCCGACAATCTACATTGCGCTAGGGTAAAAGATCAGATTACACCTCCTGGCTATACAAATCCATGAGACAGATCTAACCAAGGTTAAATTCCGTAAAATCGTCTGATTTTATCCACGACAAATCGGCAAGTTGCGCAGCTCAGCTGCGGTCGACGACGAGCGCGAGTTGTCCATCGCGCACGACGAATTCCGATTCGCCGCGCAGCGCCAGCCGGGTGCCGGCGGGCGGGCCGCCGGGCACGTCGACGGCGAGCTGGCCGCGCCAGGCGATCGCCGCGACGAGCGTGTCCCCACGCGGCGCGAGCGCCGTGACGCGCTGCTCGCGCTCGACGAACATCGTCTTCGCCCGTTCCGCCAGCACGCGGAAGGCGTCGCGGCCGTCGCTCGCCGCGGTCAGCTGGCCGCCGGACCAGTTCTCGAAACGGACGTCCGGGCTCAGCGTGTCGAGCATGCCGTCGACGTCGAAGGCGTTATAGGCAGCCACGTAGCGTTCGATCAGGGCCAGGGCAGCCGGTGCGATGCAGGCATGGGACATCGGTCTCTCCTTTCTCGTTTCACGTAAAACGCCAGGCGATGGCGGACGCGTCGTCCGCCGTTTTCGCGGCCAGTCCGGCGGCCTCCTTGCCGGCCTCGAACGCGCGCAGCTCGTCCAGCAGCGCGTCCAGGCCGCGCGCGCGGCACGCATCCAGCAGGCTGCCGTCCGAATGCAGGCCATAGGTATCGACAAGACGGTACAGCCCGTCGCTGACGACCAGCAGCAGCGCGCCCGCGGGCGCCGTCGCACGCGTCCTGCGCGCCGCGAACGGGCCGCGCGGCTCAAGGCACAGGATCGCGGGATGGGCCGCCGTGTTCTGCTCGTGGCGGCGCGCGCGCAGCATGGGCAGCAGCCGCGTCCAGCGCTCGGCCGGATCGACGATGCCCTCGGCGACGAGCGCCGCCACGGCGGCCTGCGTCGCCTGTTCCTGCGGGTTCTCGAACGGGTCCAGGTCGCGCACGGCGCCGTCGGGCAGTTGCAGCAGGACCTTGCTGTCGCCGAGGCAGAACAGATCCACCGTGCGGCTGCCGCCGGCGTCCGGATCGGACACGCGCACCCAGGCCAGCGTCGCGATGGGCCATGCGTACGGCGGGACGTCGGCATGGCCGCCGGCGGCCCGATACGCGGCCCGCGTGTGGTCCAGCGCTTCCAGCACGAGCGCTTCCTGGTCGCCGTCCGCGCGCAGCACGCGGCCCAGGTCCTGCGCGAAGCGGCGCACGAACCACGCGGGATCGCTGGCGCCGGCCGCGACACAGCGCTCGGGCGTGAGGGGCGTCGCGCCATCCATCAGCACCAGGTCCGTATAACCGTCGCGCTCATACACGACGACGACGTCTTCGTTGATCCGGCCCTTGCCGGCCGACGAAGCGAGGGTGTAGCGCATGCGTGCTCCCATCCATGTTGTCGCCGTTACTATAAGCCATCCGGATGACGCACGGATGAACCGTGCGGACGGTGAAGATTGGTGAGTATGTGGGACGGCTTTTCGCGTACGATGCAGTCGGACTTACAACACGAGGACCCCATGACGTTCATCGAATCCGTTCACACCTGCTTCAGGAAATACGCCACCTTCGAGGGCACGGCACCCCGTTCAGAGTACTGGTGGTTCTTCCTGTTCAACTTCATCGCCAGCATGGTGCTCGCCGCGATCAGCACCAAGCTGTCGTACGCCTATTCGCTCGCCGCCCTGCTGCCCGGCATTGCGGCCGCCACGCGCCGCCTGCACGACACGGACCGCAGCGGCTGGTGGCAGCTGCTCTACTTCGTGCCGCTCATCGGCGCCATCGTCCTGATCGTGTTCCTGGCCCAGGAGAGCCGTCCGAACCGCTACGGCGCCGCCCCGGCCTACGCGGTCTGAGCGCCGCTCACAGTAGTCGTATACCCGGCAAGGTCCGCAACGACGTCTCGCGCATCACCTGGACGAAATCGTCCAGGTAGGCGTCGTCGCGGCCCGATCCCCCCCTGGCCTGGCGCGTGACCGCGTACAGGCGGCCCGTCAATCCCCCCTCCCCGATGCGCTGCTGCGCCACGTAGCCCCGCTGCAGATACGTGTGCACGGCCCACAGCGGCAGCGCCGCGAAACCCCGTCCGCTCGCCACCAGTTGCAGCATCGCCACCGTCAGCTCCGTGGTGCGGCGCGGCGGTTCCACGCCCGCGGGCCGCAGCACCTGGCGCACGAGGTCGAGCATCTCGTCCGGGACCGGATACGTGATCAGGGCCTGGCCGGCAAAGTCGGCGGCCACCAGGTGATCGCGCGCCAGCAGCGGATGACCCAGCGGCAGGATCGCGACGATGTCGAACTCGAACAGCGGGTGGACGGCCACGTCGCGCTCGTCCGCATCGACCTCGGACACGATGGCGACGTCGGCCCGGTCCTGGTGCAGCAGCCCGACGGGGTCGGACTGGAACCCGGACACGATGTCCTGCTCGACCTCCGGCCAGCGCAGGCGCAGCGCATCCATCGACGGCATCAGCCAGTCGAAGCACGTGTGGCACTCGACGGCGATGCGCAGCTTGCCCGCCCCGTGGCCCGTCAGGCGGGCGATATCGCGCTCGGCCCTGTCCACGGCCGGGATCACGTCCTGCGCCAGCTCCAGCAGGCGCCGGCCGGCGGGCGTGAACGCGACGGGTGCCGACTTGCGCTCGAACAGCGTCAACCCGTAGAACTCTTCCAGCGCCTTGAGCTGGTGCGACAGCGCGGATTGGGTCACGTTCTGCAGCGCCGCCGCGCGCGACACACTCCCCGTTTCAAGCAGGGCCAATAAAGTGCGCAGGTGGCGCAGGTCGAGGATCGAGGTCGGCATGAGCGGAATTCATCTGGACAGAAAAATAATTCGTTTGAATTATGCCGGGTGCTCATCGATGATGACAAGACTTATTCATCCAAATGAGGCAACAACATGATCAAAACTCATATTCTCGGCTATCCCCGCATCGGCGCCCAGCGCGAGCTGAAATTCGCGCTGGAGCGTCACTGGCGCGGCGAGATCGACGAGTCCGCGCTGGAAGCCGTCGCCGCCGACCTGCGCGCACGCCACTGGGCCGACCAGCGGGCGGCCGGCCTGGACTTCGTCAGCGTGGGCGATTTCGCGTTCTACGACCAGGTGGCCGACCACGTGCTGCTGTTCGGCTGCGCGCCCGCGCGCTTCGGCTTCACCGGCGCGGAAACCCCGCTGCAGCAACTGTTCACGCTGGCGCGCGGCGTCGCCACGGAAGCCCACGGCGACTGCGGCTGCGGCCACGCGTCGCACGGCAAACCCGCCCTGGAAATGACCAAGTGGTTCGACACGAACTACCACTACCTCGTGCCGGAATTCGACGCGGCCACGCGTTTCACGCTGGCCCCCGAGCGCCTGCTGGACCAGGTGGCGCAGGCGCGCGCGCTCGGCCACGCGGCCAAGGTGACGCTGGTCGGCCCCCTGTCGTTCCTGTGGCTGGGCAAGACGAAGGACGGTGCCGACCGCCTCGCGCTGCTGGAATCCCTGCTGCCGTTGTACTGCGACCTGCTGGTCCGCCTGAAAG
Source organism: uncultured Massilia sp. (assembly GCA_966211695.1). Lineage (GTDB taxonomy): Bacteria > Pseudomonadota > Gammaproteobacteria > Burkholderiales > Burkholderiaceae_D > Telluria. Next base: position 33,558 of record CBIHOW010000001.1, read on the forward strand.
CGGCCGGCGCGGAATGGGTGCAGCTGGACGAACCGATTCTCGGCCTGGACCTGCCGGGCGACTGGTCGCTCGCGTTCGAGCGTGCCTACCATTCGCTGAACGGCGCGGGCGTGCCGCTGCTGCTGGCCACCTACTTCTCGCCGCTGCAGGAAAACCTCAGCCTCGCCTGCAAGCTGCCCGTCGCGGGCCTGCACGTGGACGGCGTGCGCGCGCCGGAAGAACTGCGCTCCGTCGCGGACTGGCTGCCGGCGCACAAGGTGTTGTCGGTCGGTATCGTCGACGGCCGCAACATCTGGCGCGCCGATCTCGACGCCTGCCTGGAACGGCTGCGTCCCGTCCTCGAGCGCCGCGCCGGCGCAGTGTGGCTCGCGCCTTCCTGTTCGCTGCTGCACGTCCCGTTCACGCTCGCGCACGACGCCGCCCTCGACGCCGAGCTGCGCACCTGGCTGGCCGGCGCCCGCGAAAAACTGAACGAGCTGCGCATCCTGAAACAGGCGTTGACCGGCGGCGAGCGAGCCGTCGCGATGGACCTGGCCGCGGCCCGCGCCGCGCTGGCCGCCCGCCGCGCCAGCCCGCGCGTGTCGCGTCCCGACGTGGCGGCCGCGCTGGCCGCGTTGCCCCCGGACGCAGACCGCCGCGCCGCCCCGTTCGCCCGACGCCAGGCGGTGCAGCGCACCCGCTTCCAACTACCCGCATTCCCGACGACGACCATCGGCTCGTTCCCGCAGACGCAGGCCATCCGCGCCGCGCGGGCGGCCTGGCGCCGCGGCGACCTGGCGGATGCCGCCTACGACACCGCGATGCGCGCCGAGATCGCCCACGCCGTGCGCGTGCAGGAAGCGCTCGGGCTGGACGTCCTCGTGCACGGCGAGGCCGAGCGCAACGACATGGTCGAGTACTTCGGCGAGCAGCTGGACGGCTTCGCGTTCAGCGCCAACGGCTGGGTGCAGTCGTACGGCTCGCGCTGCGTGAAGCCGCCCGTGCTGTACGGCGACGTGGCCCGTCCCGCGCCGATGACGGTGGCGTGGACGGCCTACGCGCAAAGTCTGACGGCGCGGCCGATGAAAGGGATGCTGACGGGCCCCGTCACGATCCTGCAATGGTCGTTCGTGCGCGACGACCAGCCGCGCGCCCTCACCTGCGCCCAGATCGCGCTGGCGATCCGCGCCGAAGTGCAGGACCTGGAACGCGCCGGCATCGGCATCGTGCAGATCGACGAACCGGCGCTGCGCGAAGGCCTGCCGCTGCGCCGGGCGAGCCGCGACGCCTACCTGGACTGGGCGGGCCGCGCGTTCCGCATCGCCGCCGGCGCCGTCGCGGACACGACGCAGATCCACACCCACATGTGCTACGCCGAGTTCAACGACATCCTGCCGGCCATCGCCGCGCTGGACGCCGACGTGATCACGATCGAGACGAGCCGCTCGGACATGGAACTGCTGGCCGGTTTCGGCGCGTTCGCGTACCCGAACGAGATCGGCCCGGGCGTGTACGACATCCACTCCCCGCGCGTGCCGGCGACGTCCGACATGGTGCGCCTGCTGCGCAAGGCGAGTGCCGTCGTCCCGGCCGACCGGCTGTGGGTGAACCCGGACTGCGGCCTCAAGACGCGCGCCTGGCCGGAGACGGAAGCGGCGCTGCGCAACATGGTGGCGGCGGCGCGGCTGTTGAGGGATGAAGCGGGTGGCGGGCAGGTGCTGGCGGCCTGACACCATGATCGTCGTCCCCGCGGAGGCGGGGACCCAGGTTGCACGCGTTATCGCATTGCATGCAAAATTGGGGGGATAGTGCCGGGGGCACTATCCCGCCTGCGCGGGAACGACGTGATTCAGGACGGGTGAATGCCGCGCTCCGTGAAGTAGGCCTCCAGGGTGTCCCGCTCGCCCGCCCGATCGACCAGCGCGACATATGTGTCCGGCCGCACGAGGTAGGCCGCGTCGCGCGCGAGGCCGGCCGCCTGGCAGGCGTCGCACCAGTCGTAGCGGTACAGTGCGATGCCGCGCCCGGCGCACCAGGTCTGCAGCGCCGGCGCCACCTCGCCGTACACGTGCACCTGCCACGCGATCGCCGACAGCGGCGCGTGGTTGTCCGGGCCGCCGTAGCCCGTCCACGGCAGCCGGTCGCCGCCGCGCACGTGGCCCGCGCCGCCCGCGGACAGCGTGCTGTCGGGATAATGGATGCCCATCTGCGACAGCACGCGGAACATGAATGCCCGGACCGGTTCGATGCCGTAGGCGGCCGATGCGAACAGGGGCGCGATGTGCGTGCGCACGAAGTCGGCGAACCCGCCCTCGGCGACGACGAACGAGAACGCGCGGTCCGTCGTCTCGACGAGCCGCTGGGCGAACGCCTTGCGCTCGGTCTCGTACGTGTCGATGAGCGTCTCCGGCGCGCGGCCCCGCAGCACGTGGGCCAGCTTCCACGCGACGTTGATCGCGTCGCCGATCCCCGTGTTCATGCCCTGGCCGCCGGCCGGGCTGTGCACGTGGGCCGCATCGCCCAGCAGCAGCGCCCGTCCGGACCGGTAATGCCCTGTCACGCGGTGGTGGACGCGGTACGTCGAGAACCAGTTCACCTGCCCGATCTTCAAGCCCAGGCTCGTGATGGCGCGCTGGCGCACGTCGTCGAAGGCCAGCGCGTGCCCGTCGCGGCCCTCGCCGACCGCAGCGTCGCGTACGGCGCCGATCAGCCGGGCGTTACCGCGCAGGTCGTAGGCGAACAGCGCGGCGAAATCGCCGTCCTCGAGCGACACGTGGATCTCCCCGTTCGCCGCCGGCCCGGCCACTTCCACGTCGGCCACGTAGAAGGTGTGCTGGTACGTGCCGCCCTCGAAGCCGGTGCCCAGCTGATGGCGCACGACGGAGTGGGCGCCGTCGCAGCCCGCGAGCCACGCGGCGCGGCACGCGGATTCGCCCGCCGGTCCGCGCAAGCGCGCCGTCACTCCCGTGGCATCCTGCTCGAAGCCGAGCAGTTCGGTATTACGCTCGACCGTCACGCCCGCCTGTTCCAGCCGGTGGACGAGCACCCGCTCGTGGCGGTCCTGCGGATAGATCAGCACGAACGGATACGGCGTCAGTTCGCGGCCGGCGTCGCGGAACGACAGCCGCGCGCGCCGTTCGCCCTTCACCCACAGGTTGATGGCCGGGTTGCGCAGGCCGCCCGCGACGATCTCGTCCGCCAGGTCGAGCTGGCGGTACAGTTCCAGCGTGCGCGCCTGCACGGCCATCGCGCGCGAACTCGTGCCGGGCCCCGCACTGCGGTCCACGATCCGCACCTTGACGCCCTGGCGCGCGAGCCACAGGGCCAGCACGAGGCCGGTCGGTCCGGCCCCCGCGATCAATACTTCGGTCTCGTCCATGTCGCCTCCTCGCAGGAATGTATGACAGGAAAGTGCCGCCGCGTTCGGCGCACGGTAACGATACAGTATGTTACGCGCGTCCCGCCACAATGGCCCGGCCGGGTTCGTGAGAGGAAAGGACCCCGGCTTGAGCGCGCGGGCGCCCGGTCCGCACGAGGCGATCGCGCTGCCGGCCGCGCTGGCGGGGGACGAGCGGGCGAAGGCCGAGGCCTATGTGCGCCGGATTCCGGGGGACATCCGGACCTTGTACCGCGGGCTGATCGAGGAACGGCTGGGGTGGACGCCCCGCGCTTGACCTCAACCGCCCGTCTTGAGCTTCTCCATCAGTTTGCGCGCCTCATCCGCCTGCGCAAACCGCATGTCCCCCGCCAGCAACCCGTCCAGCTCCTTGCGCGCCCCGGCCTTGTCACCGCTGGCGGCCAGCGCCGCCGCCAGGTGGTAGCGGATGTCGCGCGCCTTCGGTGCCAGCGCCTGCGCCTCGCGCAGCAGGGACACGGCGCGGGCGGCGTCGCCCTTGCCGACGAGGATCCAGGCCAGCGTATCCATCACGTCCGCGCGCTTCGGGGCACTCTTCAGGGCCGCTTCGGCCGTCGCCTGGGCGCGCGCGTCGCCCAGCGATTGATAACACATTGCAAGGTTGTTCAGCGCGACGGGATTGCCTGGCTGGCGGCGCAGCACGTCTTCCAGCTGGGCCGCGGCCCGCTTGAAGTCGTTCGTCCCCATCCACGTCTGCGCGCGGTACGCGAGCACGCGCACGTCGTCGGGGTGCGCCGCCAGCCACTTCGCCAGGCGGCTGTCGGCATCCGCCACGCGGCCCGCCTGGCGCAGCGCGTTGTCGATCTTGATCGCGAGCTCGTTCGTCGCATGCAGCGCGGAGGCGCGTTCGAACGCGGCCAGCGCGGCGGCCGGCTGGTGCTTGGCCATCAGGATGTCGCCCTGCAATTGGTATCCGGCCGCACCTTGCGGATGCTGCTTCTGCATGCGTTCGGCAACCATCAGCGCCAGGTCGTGCGACCCCTTGCGCACGTACAGCGCGGCCAGTTCCAGCTGGGCCGACGGGAAATCGGGCTGGATCGCCAGCACGCTCTTGAGGTCTTCCTCGGCCTGCGTCGTGTTGTTCATCACGAGGCGCAGCGCCGCCACCTGCATCAGCGCCGGCGCGGAACGCGGCAGCGCCTGCGCCAGCTGCTTGTACGATTCCAGCGCGGCCGGGAGGTCGCCCCGTGCCAGCTCGGCCTTGCCGCGCAGGTCGAGCAGGTCCGGGTTTTCCGGATGGCTCACCTGCAGGCGGCGCGCCAGTTCCAGCGCCTTGTCCGTCTGGCCCGTGCGCAGGTAGTGCGCGCACAGGTCGACGCCGGGCCCGATCGCGTGCGGGTCGACGGCGGCGGCCTGTTCGAGCCAGCGCGTCACCTCGGCGCTGTCCTGCATGCGCTCGGCCAGCGTAGCCAGGCCATCCATCGCGGCCACGCTCTTCTTGTTCTTTGCCAGGAAGTCGACCAGCACCTGGCGCGCCTGCGTCGGCTGGTTGGCGTCCAGCGCCAGTTGCGACAGGCTCGCGGCGGCCCGGTAATAGGAAGGATCGAGTTGCAGCGCCCGCGTAAAATTGGCCCGCGCCGCGTCGGGCTTGCCCTGCGCCGCCAGCACCTGGCCCTCGAGGGCGTGGGCCAGCGGCTTGTCCGGCTGCGCGCGCTCCAGCGCCAGTGCCGCATCGAGGGCGGCGTCGCGCCGGCCAAGACGCAGGTTCGCCTGCACGAGGGCTTCCACGGCCTCCGGCGAACTCTTGTCGAGCGCCGTCGCGGCCTGCAATTCGCGCACCGCGTCGTCGGTCGCGCCTGCACCCAGCCGCGCGAGGCCGAGCCCCGTGCGCAACGTGGCCGACGCGCCGTCGAGCGTGCTGGCGCGCGCGAACAGGTCGGCGGCCTGGTCGTAGCGGCGCGCTTTCAGGTTGGCGTCGCCGGCCAGCGCCAGCACCTCGGCGTCGGCCTGGCGCGCATCCAGCACGGGTTCCAGCACGGTGCGCGCCTCCTCCCCATGGCCGGAGGCGATCAGCGCCTGCGCCAGCATCTTGCGCGCGTACAGGTTGGCGGGATTGCGTTCCAGGTAGCGGCGGAAATGCTGTTCGGCCTGGTAATTCGATCCCAGCTTCAGGTCGACGGCGCCGGCCAGCAGCACGCTGGGCATGTGGTCCGGCACGGCCTTGAGCACCTTGTACAGCACGTCGCGCGCGGCGTCCGGCTTGTCGATCGTGTAGTCGAGCAGCGCCTGCGTGTAGGCGACGAGCAGGCTGCCCGGCGCGCCTTTCGCGGCCAGGTCCAGTTCCGCCTGCGCCATCTGCGGCTGGCGCAGGCCGATGGCGAGATAGGCCTTTTCCACGTGGGCCGTGCGGTGTTGCGGACTGACGGCCAGCACGCGGTCGTACAGCGCCAGCGCCTCCTCCGGATGCTCGCCGGCGCGCACGAGGTCGGCCTTGAACATCAGCGCGTCGACGTTGCGCGGCGCGCGCGCCAGCACCCGGTCGGCGTAGCCGTGCGCGGTGTCGGCATGGCCCTCGACGATCGCGAGCCGGCCCAGGCCCACGAGGGCCGCCGGATCCTCCGCCCGCTTGTCCAGCACGTGTTCGTACGCCGCCCGCGCTTCGTCGTTGCGCCCGAGGGCCAGGTACGCATCGCCGCGGGCGATCGACAGGCCCGGGTCGTCCGGTCCGCCGGCCGTCTCGTCCAGCGCCTTGCGGTGCTGGCCTTCCAGCACGAGCGCCGCCGCCAGCGCGGCCAGCGCCGGCCCGCGCGCATGGCCCCGGTCCAGGGCCTGCCGGGCTTCCTTCTCGGCCGTCGTGCTGTCGCCCAGGTCGAGGTAGACCTGCGCGAGCTGGTAGCGCGTGTCCGTGCTGCGCGGGTCCGCGTCCAGCGCGTTCTTCAGGACGATGAGCGCGCCCCGGAAATCCCCCTTCGCACGCAATTGCGCGGCCTGGGCCCGCTGCTCGGCCGCCGTCTGCTGCTTGCAGGCCGGAAGCGTGGCGGCCAGAGCGGCGGCCAGGAGGACGGTGGCCATGCGGCCGGCGCGCGGGTGCGCGGGGGATCGGGAAGACATCGCTGATCTTGTCATGGGTGAATCGTGTATTTTCGTGGTGCAAGCCTGTTTATGGCAAGCAAAACCCATCGGGCATGACCGCGATACCACGGCGGCCTCAGTAATTGCAAAATAATCACGCCTGTTATTGATATTAAATAATTTATTTACAAGTTAAGTTTATCTGTGGCATGATGCCGTTGAAGCTGGTCAACGTGTACATATCGGGGAGAGTCTGTGAAAAAAGCGATCAAGCTGGCCGTCTCGGCTGCATTCGTCCTGGGCGCCAGCCAGGGATGGGCCGCGACCATCACCGACTCCGGCGTCACCGCCTACTACGGCGCGGACGCCCAGGGCGCGGCCGACGTCATCGGCGGCAGCCAATACGACATTTCCAAGGCGACCATCGCGCGCGCCGGGAACGTGCTGACCGTCACGATCAACACCAGTTTCGCGGGCAAGGCAGGCATCAACGCGACGTGGGGCAAGGATGCGTTGACGGGTGCGACGGGCAAGGGTATCGGCTACGGCGACGTGTTCCTGTCCGACACGTGGAACGCGGCCGGCTCGAGCGACGATCGCTACACGACCGACAACTCGGCCAAGGGCACCGTCTGGGATTACGGCTTCGCGCTGAACAACCGCTGGAGCAACACCGGCGGCACGTTCAAGCTGTACGCGCTGAACGGCGCGACCAACGCGCAGAACATCGTCAACTCGAACAGCTACATCACCTGCGGTACGTCGTGCAACTACCGCGAAGGCCACGAGACGGCCGTCAACACGAAATCGAGCACGGTCAAGGACACGGGGCTGTCCGGCGTCTGGTCCGTCAACGTCAACAAGACCACGCCGTCGCTCAGCGCGCTCACGTTCACCATCAACCTCTCCGGTTCGGAACTGATGGACTACAGCTCGTTCGCGATGCACTGGGGCGAGACCTGCCAGAACGACATCCTCGAAGGCGTGGCGCTGGGCGTGCACGTCCCGCTGCCGGGCACCGCCGCCCTGCTGTTCATCGGTTTCGGCGCGCTCGGCATGGCGCGCCGCCGCCGGAGCGCGGGCGCGTTTCCGCCGAGCGCCGCCGCCTGACCTTAGGACCAGTGTCCGCGCGGTCCGTCCTCGCTAGACTCCAGGTGTCATTCCCATCTTCGAGGTCACCATGGATCACAACAACACCCACGACGCGGCCGGCGTCGTCCAGGAATTCGGCGCGCTGGCGCCCGTGCGCATCGGTCTCTCCGAGCAGACGCGGTCGCAGAGCGTGCGCGCGCTGAACCGCCTGCTGGCGCACACGATGGCGCTGCGCGACGCCTACAAGAAGGCGCACTGGCAGACGTCCGGCGCCAACTTCTACGAACTGCACCTGCTGTTCGACAAGCATTACGAAGAACAGGTCGCGATCATGGACGCCATCGCCGAACGCATCCAGACCCTGGGCGGCGTGACGTTCGCGCTGGCCGGCGACGTGGCCGGCGAATCCTCGATCGCCCGCGCGCCGCGCGGCCGCGAATCGGCCCCGGCCCAGCTCGAGCGCCTGGCCGCCGCCCACGAGACGATCCTGCTGGACGCCCGTCCGCTGGCCCGCGCGGCGGCCGACGCCGGCGACGACGGCAGCAACGACCTGATCGTCAGCCAGGTCGTGCGCGCCAACGAGCTGCAGAGCTGGTTCATCGGCGAACACCTCGCGCGCCAGGCGGAGCGGACCTGAGCGGCGCCGGACATCATACTTTGGTGTGATGTCATATCCCTTCGTATAGCTGGACCCGGACGGCCTTCGTCCCGACAATGACCAGTGTGGCGCGGCATTCCGTCCGCACCACCTGATCACCGGACGAGGAGCAGCCCATGACCACCCACCCGCCCCCACTGGCCGCGAGCCTGGAACCCGAACGGCAGGCGCGCCTGGCCACGATCGGCCAGCTGGCCGCATCGATCGCCCACGAAGTCGACCAGCCCCTGGCCGCCATCGCGCTGCACGCCCACGCGGCACTGCGCTGCATCGAACGCGCCCAGGCGCCGGCCCAGGCGCATGCCGCGCTGTGCGCCGTGCTGGAAGCGTCGCAGCGGGCCAGCGCCATCGTCAGGAGCGTGCGCGCCCTTGCCGGCCAGGTCCGGCCGGAGCGCACCGATTGCCGCCTCGACGCCGCCATCGACGACGTGCTGGCCGAGTACGCGGCCGACCTGCGCCGCCACGCGATCGCCTGCCGCGTTACCCTGGCGCCGGGCGCGCGCACGGTGCAGGCCAGCCCCGTGCAGCTGCGCCAGCTGCTGCGCAACCTCGTCGGCAATGCCGTCGATGCCCTGGCGCCCGTGCGCGGCCGGTCTCGCTCGTTGGCCATCCGCGCCCGTGTCGGCGCCGGCGCCGGCGGCGAGATCGTCGTCACCGTGCGCGACAACGGCACGGGCATGGATGCGGCCACCGTCGCGGACGCGTTCGATCCATTGGTAACCACCAAGCCCCACGGCCTCGGCCTGGGCCTCGCGATCTGCCGCGCGATCGCCGACGCGCACGGCGGCCGCCTGTGGCTCACGCCCAATCCGGACCAGGGCGCCACGGCCGGCTTCGCGTTGCCGCGCGCCGCGCACGTCCATCCGTCCGCCGCCCCCGAGGAGACCGTCCATGGATGATCCGCGCCCCATCACCGTCCTGATCGCGGACGACCATCCGTTGATCCTGGCCGGCCTCGCCGCGCTGATCGGCGCCGAGCCGGCGCTGCACCTGGTCGGCCAGGCGAGCGACGCGGTCGCCGCCGTCGAACACTACCTGCGCCTGCGCCCGGACGTGATGCTCGTCGACCTGAACATGCCGGGCGGCGGCGGGGTCGAGGCGATTCGCAAGATCCGCGCGCTCGTGCCGGACGCCCGTATCGTCATCCTCACGACCTACGACGGCGACGAGGACGTGCACCGGGGCCTGCTGGCGGGCGCGAGCGCCTACCTGCTCAAGCAGTCCGGCCTCGACGAGGTGCTGCAATGCGTGCGCCAGGTGGCCGCCAACCGCCGCTACCTGGCGCACGGCCTCGCCGAGAAGCTGGCCGGCCGGGTGGACGCCAACCGCCTGTCGCGGCGCGAACTGGAAATCCTCGCGCACCTGTCGGCCGGCATGAGCAACAAGATGATCGCGCGCACCGAGAACATCGGCGTCGGCACGGTCAAGTACCACGTCAACAACATCCTGTCCAAGCTGAACGTCTCGTGCCGCACCGAAGCGGCCTGCGTGGCGGCGCGGCGGGGGCTGATCCACACGTATTGAGCCGCGCCGGCGTTCAACCCTCGACCAGGTAGGAGGTGGGACCGCCCGCCGTCTCCCTGAACAGCCGGCGGATCACGCGGCTGAGCGACGCGTGCGGCTTCCCGCCCTTGCGCAGCAGCGGGTAGCCGCCGGCCAGGCGCAAGCCGTCGAAGAACGTGACCTCGTAGTCGACGCGGCTGTCGCGCCGGGCTTGCGCGGCCCACGCGGCGAGGATGCGATTGGCCATCCGGAATTCGCTGACGACGGCGGTCGCGCCGGCGTCGGTGCACAGGCGGATGCGGACGACGTCGATGGGTTCGGGGGAAGGGACCATGCCGTCAGCGTAGCGGTCCTGCGCGCCGTGCGCCCCACCCATTTGGCGGGGTCGATGACTCGATAAGGTGAAATCTTGTACAATCAGCCACTGTACCGCCCCCGATTACCGCACCGCATGAACCCTCCCAGCGCCACGCCGATCCGCGTCCTGATCGCGGACGACCACCCGATGATGCGCGAAGGCATAGCCGCTTCGCTCACCGCGCACGGCGGCATCGAGGTCATCGCCCAGGCCTGCGACGGCGACGAAGCGATCCGCTTTTTCACGAACTGGCGCCCCGACGTCGCGCTCGTCGACCTGCAGATGCCCGGCAAGGATGGCCTGGAAGCGATCCGCGCGATCCGCAGCCTGCATCCGGACGCCCGTCTCGTCGTGCTGACGACCTACGACGGCGACGCCCGCATCGCGGCCGCGCTGAAGGCCGGCGCGTCCGCCTACCTGCTGAAGAACGTCCCGGGCCGCGAACTGGCGTCCACCGTGCGCGAAGTGCACAACGGCTCGCACATCCTGCCGCAAGCGCTGCGGCGCGAGGTCGCGATCCATTACGCCGGCGACGCGCTGTCGCCACGCGAGCTGGACGTCCTGCGGCTGGCGGCCGTCGGCCACTCGAACCGCGCCATCGGCGAACAGCTGCACATCGGCGAGACGACGGTCAAGACGCACATGAGCACGATCCTCGTGAAACTGGGCGCGAACGACCGCGCGCACGCCGTCACCCTGGCCGTGCAGCGCGGCTTCATCGACCTCTGACCGGTACCGCGATGCACCGCCATCGTCCCGTCCGCACGCTCGCGGCCGCCCTGTGGCTGGCCGCCGGCGCGGCAATGGCGGCGCCGGAAGGCTTCGCCGACTACCACCATGCGCAATGGACGACGGCCGACGGCGCGCCGCCCGGAATCGCCGCGATGGCGCAGACCCGCGACGGCTGGCTGTGGCTCGGCACCGCGGATGGGCTGTACCGCTTCGACGGCCTGACCTTCGAGCGCGTGCCGCTGCCGTCGCCGCCCGGACGCAGCCGCGACCGCGTGGCGCAGCTGTATGCCGCGCCGAACGGCGACCTGTACATGGCGCACCTCGCCGAAGGCGTCTCGGTGCTGCGCCGGGACGGCAGGTTCGAGGACTTGCCGCCCCAGCCGTCCGCGTCCGGCGGGGCGGCCGACATGGTCGTCGACACGGACGGCACCCTGTGGACCATCAACGGCCCGGTGCTGCACCTCGCCGGCGGCACGTGGCGCGTCGTCGCGGACGGGCCGGACTGGAACACGTCGCGGCGGCGCCGCCTCGTCGTCGACGGCGCCGGCCAGCTGTGGGCGTTCAACGACCGCGGCGGCTGGCGCCTGGACCGGGCCACCGGCCGCTTCGTGCGGATCGTGGACGTCCCGGGCATGCCGTTGCTGGCACCGAATGGCCGCCTGTGGCTGCGCCAGCCCGGCGACACGCTGCGTCTCGTCGATGCGTCCGGCGCCGATCGCCCGGACACGTATGCGCCGTCGGCAGGCCGCGCGAGCGGGCACTTCGGCGCGGACGGCACGCTCTGGCTGCTCGCCTGTCCGCAGACGATGTGCCGCGTGCCGAACGCAGGCGCGCGCAAGGAAGCACGCTGGCCGGTCGCGCCCGCGATCGCCGAGCGGATCGCCGGCCCGGCGCAGGCCTCGGGCGGGGATGCCGGGACGATCCTGGAAGACCATGAGGGCGACATCTGGATCGCGACCGAGAACGGTCTCGACCGCTTCCGGCGCAACCGCTTCCTGAAGAGCGGCCTGCCCGGCGGCGGCTTGCGCTACAGCCTCGCCACCGACACCGACGGCCGCACGTGGGCCGCCGACCGCGAGACCGGCACGCTGTGGCACCTGGCGCCGGACGCGCCGCCGGTGCCCGAACCGGGGCCCCGGACCGACGTCGTCGCCAACGGCCCCGACGGCGCGCTGCTCGTCGGCGGTCGGCGCCGCATCCAGCGCCGCCACGGCGCCGGCGTGGAAGACATCCCGCTGCCGCCCGGCCCGGACGGCAAGCCGCGCGACTACGAGCTGTGGGGACTGCTGGACGACGGCAAAGTCCTGTGGACGGCGGCGAACGAGACGGGGCTGATCGGCTGGCGCGACGGCAAGTGGCTGCCGCGCACGGCCTTCGACCTGCCGCCCAGGATCTACCAGTCGGCGCCCGCCGGGCCGGGGCGATTCTGGATGGCCACGGGCGACGGCAAACTCGTGCTCTACGACGACGGCAAGCTGACGGCGCGCGATCTCGGCCCCGTCGGCACGGCCAGTGCGCTGTTCGCCGGCGCCGAGCTCGTCGTAAGCGGCACCGGCGGCACCGCGGTCCTGCAACAGGATGGCCTGCGCCTGCTGCACACCCGCGAGCCCGGCGCGCTGCGCAACCTGTCCGGCATGATCGTGACGGGCGACGGCGACCGCTGGCTGAACGGCGTCGCGGGCCTCGTCCACGTACGGGCGGCGGACTGGCGACAGGCGCTGCAGGACCCCGGCACGGTGCTGCGCTACGAGTTGTTCAACACGCTGGACGGCTATCCGGGCCGCGCCGCCTTCGAGAACCGGTCGCGCGGCATCGTCAGCGCCGACGGCCGCAACCTGTGGCTGACCGCGACCGGCGGCGTCGTGCGCCTCGACCTCGCCCAATTGCGCCGCAATCGCGTGGCACCGCAAGCCGTGATCCTCGGCGTGACGGCGGATGCACGCAGCTGGCCCGCACGCGGCAGAATCGAGCTCCCCGCCGGCACCGACCATTTCCGCATCCAGTACACGGCGCCGGCGCTGCGCCTGCCGGAACGCGTGCGCTTCGAATACCGGCTCGACGGCGTCGACAGGACGTGGCTCGATGCAGGCACGCGCCGCGCCACGTCGTACACCAACATCGGTCCCGGCGACTACGTGTTTCGCGTGCGTGCCGTCAGCGAGGATGGCGTGCCGGGCGACGCCGTCGCGACCCTGCCGCTGCACGTGGCCCCGACGCTCGTGCAGACGCCGTGGTTCCGGCTCGCCTGCGCGGGCGCGCTCGCGCTGCTCGGCGTGGTCCTGTACCGCTACCGCGTACGCTACGTGACGCGCCGGCTCACGGAACGGCTGCAGGTCAGGACGGCGGAGCGGGAGCGCATCGCGCGCACCCTGCACGACAGCTTCCTGCAGACCGTGCAGGGCCTCGTACTGCGCGTGGACGCCGTCGCCGCGACCCTGCCGCCCGACGCCGGCGCACGCCGGCAGCTGGAACACGTGCTGGACGACGCGAGCCAGGCCATCGGCGAAGGCCGCGACCGGCTGCAGGAACTCCGCGCCGGCGATGCCCATGTGCTGGAAGACGTGCTGGCCGACGCGATCGCCCGCCTCAGGCAGACGTACGGCGCGCTCGCCGTCGACGTACACGTGGAGGGCGAGCGCCGTCCCCTGCGCGCCCCGGTCGCCGACGAGATCGCGGAAATCGCGCGCGAGGCGCTGCGCAACGCATTCGCCCACGGGCACGCCGCCCGCATCCGCGTCACGCTGGCCTACGCGCGCCGCACGCTCACGCTGTGCGTGGCGGACGACGGCCGCGGGCTCCCGGAACCCGTGCGGCGCGACGGCGTGCGCAGCGGTCACTGGGGCCTCGTCGGCATGCGCGAACGCGCGGCGCACATCGGTGCCCGGCTGGACATCGCGAGCGGCCCGCGCCAGGGCACGACGGTCACCCTGTCCGTGCCCGGCGCGCACGCCTACGGCGCGGACTGAACGCCGCCCATGTAATCTTCCAGCCCGGCGGCGAGCGCGTCGAACGCGGCCCGGCAGCGCGGGCTGGCGCGCAGGTCCTCGTGCATGGTGACCCACGTATCGAGCCGGAACGCGAAGGCGTCCGGCAGCACGCGCACGAGCGCGGGCGTACGCGCGGCCAGCGGTACCTGGCACACGCCGATCCCGGCGCCGGCGCGGATCAGCGCGAGCTGGGCCACGTCGCTGTCCGTGCGCAGCGCAAAACGGTCGCGCGTATAGCCCGGCAGCGCCTTCGCGGCCTGGCGCACGAACGGCGTCGGGCGGTCGTAGCCGATCAGCGCGTGCGCGCCCAGCTCGTCGAGCGTGGCCGGCGCGCCGCGCCGCGCCAGGTAACCGGGCGCCGCGTGCAGTCCCAGTTCGATGGCGCCGACGCGGCGCGCCACCAGCTGCTCCTGGCGCGGCGCCGTCATGCGCACGGCGATGTCGGCTTCGCGCTGCAACAGGTCGTGCACGCGGTTCGACAATACGAGCTCCACCTTCAGGGCGGGATGACGCCGGCCGAGATCGGCGACGATGGCCGGCATCACTTCCACGCCCATGACCTCGCTGACGCTGATCCGCACCGTGCCTGACACCCCCGCGGCGCCGTCGCGCAGGCCGGACGCCGTCCGCTCCAGCGCGGCGGCCGTGCTTTCCATCGCCTCCGCATGCGCACGCAGTGCGAACGCCGCGTCCGTGGGCAACAGGCCCGTCTGCGAGCGCGTGAACAGGACGAGCCCCAGCGCCGCTTCCAGGGCGGCGACGTGGCGCCCGACCGTGGGCTGCGCCACGCCGAGCGCCCGGGCCGCGCCGGACAGCGAGCCTTCGCGCAGTACGCCGAGGAAGGCGCGGTACAGTTCCCATTCGATGTTCGAGGCCATGGCGCTATACAAATATGTTGATCGGCTGATACATGCTATGCAATTCCATTGAGCCAGAAGCGGCGTTACGCTGTCAACACTTTCAACGCACGGAGGACGACATGAACGCAAATGACACGGTACTGGTACTGGGCGCCGGCGGCGGCATCGGCGGCGAGGTGGCGCGGCAGCTGGCCCGGGCCGGCTGGCAGGTGCGCGGCATGAAGCGCGGGCTGGCCGCCGCGACGGTGGACGCGGACGGCATCGCGTGGACCGCCGGCGATGCGATGGACCGCGCGGACGTGGCGCGCGCCGCGCACGGCTGCGCCGTCATCGTCCACGCCGTGAACCCGCCGGGCTACCGCGACTGGGACCGGCTCGTGCTGCCGATGCTGGAGAATACGATCGCGGCGGCCGCGGCGAACGGCGCGCTCGTCGTCCTGCCCGGCACGGTCTACAACTACGGACCGGACGCATTCCCGCTCATCGGCGAAGACGCGCCCCAGCATCCGGCCACGCACAAGGGCCGGTTGCGGGTACGGATGGAGGCCGCCCTGCAGGCTTATGCGGACCGCGGCGGCCGGGCGCTCATCGTCCGCGCCGGCGATTTCTTCGGTCCCCGCGCCGGCAACAACTGGTTCGCGCAAGGCCTCGTCAAGCCGGGCAAGCCGGTCCGCCGCATCGCCAACCCGGCCGCCCCGGGTGCGGGCCACCAGTGGGCCTATCTGCCGGACGTGGCCGCGACGATGGTCGCGCTGATCGAACGCCGCGCCGCACTCGCCCCGTTCGCCCGCTTCCACATGAACGGCCACTGGGACCCGGACGGCACGGCGATGTGCGCGGCCATCACCCGCGCCGTCGCGCGCCATGGCGGCCGCGCGACGGTCGGCGGCTTTCCATGGTGGCTCGTGCGGCTGGCGACGCCGTTCGACGTGACGCTGCGCGAGCTGTGGGAGATGCGCTACCTGTGGCGCCGGCCCGTCCGGCTGGACAATGCCCGCCTCGTGGACGTGCTGGGCGCGGAACCGCACACGCCGCTGGACATCGCCGTCGAGCGCACGCTCGAGGGCCTCGGCTGCCTGCCGTCCGGAACTTCGGCGCGGCGCGACGTTCAAAGTGTCTTCAGCTGAATCGAGGAGACCACCATGAAAACCATAGGCCAGGTCATGACGCATGACGTCGTGACCGTCGCGCCGACCGACGGCCTGCAGCGGGCCGCCCAACTGATGCGCGACATGAACGTCGGTGCCCTGCCCGTCTGCGATGGCCAGAGGCTGGTCGGCATGATCACCGACCGCGACATCACGATCCGCGCCACCGCGAACGGCCTGGCGCCGGACGCCTGCAAGGTCGGCGACGTGATGAGCGGCGACATCGCCTGGTGCTTCCAGGACCAGACCGTCGGCGAAGTGCAGCAGCTGATGGCGGACCGCCAGCTGCGCCGCATCGTCGTCATCGAGCGCGCAAGCATGCGCATGGCCGGCATGGTGGCGCTGGCCGACCTGGCCACGCGCCAGCCGGCGCCGATGGACGCCATGCTCGAGGATATCTCGCGGCCCTATCCGCCTCAACGCGCGCCGACCGGCAAGGCGCCGGATACGCATTGAATCGACGCGCATCGAATCAGCGCTGCGCCGGCAGGCCGAGCCGCTCCCCTTTCCGGTACATCCGGCACTCGGCCGCCAGCGCCAGCAGGTTCGGATCGCGCTCGCGGCTCTTCGAGATCAAGAGGCTGATCGTCTGGTGCGACGCATACTGCGCATCGAGCGGGATGAGCTGGATGCGCGTGCTGAATTCCGCCACGCGCCCGGGCAGCAGGCTGTAGCCCATGCCCCCGCTGACCAGGTTGATCAGCGAGAAGATGTCGGACACGCGCATGATCGTCTCCGGCGTGTAGCCGGCCTGCCGGAACGCATGGTCGAAGCTGTCCGACGTGACGAAGCCGCCGCCCAGCGTGATGAATTGTTCGCCCTCCAGGTCGCGCAGGTCGACATGGGCGCGGCCCGCGTACGGGGAGCCCAGCGGCGCCGCGAGATGCACCTCGTCCTCGAACAGCGGTACGCTCAGCAACTGCGCGTCGTCCAGCGGCGCCTGCAGCCCGATCACAATGGCGTCCAGCCGGCCCTCGTCCAGCCCGCGCAGCAATTCCTGGTTCGAGCCCAGGGTCAGGTCGATCTGCAGCTCGGGCCGGCGCAGCTTGAGGCCCATGAGCAGTTGCGGGATGCAGCGCAGGGTGAGCGAATACAGCGACCCGATCTTCAGGCGGCCGCCCGCGAAGCCGGCCAGCTCGCGCACCTTGCGCACGCCCTCTTCCGTTTCGCTGACGGCGCGCTGCGCGTGCTTGGCGAATGCATAGGCCGTCGGCAGCGGCGCGAGACTCCTGCCCTCGCGCCGGAACAGCGGGCAGCGCAATCCTTCTTCCAGCGAATGCAGTGCGCGGTGGATACTGACCGTGCTCTGGCCCAGTTCTTCCGACACGCGCGCCAGGCTGTGCAGGCGCATGAAGGCCAGGAACACTTCCAGTTTCTTTAAAGTAATCTCTTCATCGATCATCGCGCCGCTCCTCGGGAAAGCATACCGCAATCGTTAACCTCAGAGTAAACATTCCACTGCCGCGTTGATTGAAGCCCGGTCGTCTCCTTTCTATGCTGGCCCTACAGTCCATACCAAGGAGACAACATGGAAAGCACTACCCCGCGCCGATGGGACACGCGGCGCCGCGAAAAAGCGCGGCGGATGGCGGCTGCCAGCCACCTGGCCGACGGTCCCGTGCTGGACAGCGCGCGCATCGTCGACGCCCTGGAGCTGCTGCTGGCCAGCGGCGACCGCGTCGTCCTGGAGGGGAACAACCAGAAGCAGGCGGACTTCCTCGCCCGCGCCCTCGTACAGGTGGATCCGGACAGGATCGACAAACTGCACATGATCATGCCCAGCGTGAGCCTGCCGGAACACCTGGACCTGTTCGAGCGCGGCATCGCCAGCAAGCTCGATTTCGCCTACGCCGGCGCGCAAAGCCTGCGCATCTCCCAGTTCCTGCAGGAGGGGACGCTGACGGTCGGCGCCCTGCACACGTACATCGAGCTGTATGCCCGCCTGTACGTGGACCTGGCGCCGAACGTCGTCATGGTCGCGGGCTACATGGCGGACCGCCAGGGCAACCTGTACACGGGACCGAGCACGGAAGACACGCCTGCACTCGTCGAGGCGGCGGCCTTCCGCGACGGCATCGTGATCGCCCAGGTCAACGCGATCGTCGACGACCCGAAGGACCTGCCCCGCGTCGACATCCCCGGCGCCTGGATCGACTATGTCGTCCAATCCGACAAGCCGTTCTACATCGAACCGCTGTTCACGCGCGACCCGCGCCTCATCAAGCCCGTGCACATCCTGATGGGGATGATGGCGATCCGCGGCGTCTACGAACGCCACGACGTCCAGTCGCTGAACCACGGCATCGGCTTCAACACGGCCGCGATCGAACTGCTGCTGCCGACGTACGGCGAGCAACTGGGCCTGAAGGGCAAGATCTGCCGCAACTGGACGTTGAATCCGCACCCGACCTTGATCCCCGCGATCGAGTCGGGCTGGGTAGAGAGCGTGCACTGCTTCGGCGCGGAGCTGGGGATGGAAAAATACACGGCCGCCCGTCCGGACGTGTTCTTCATCGGCCGCGACGGCTCCATGCGCTCGAACCGCGCGTTCTGCCAGCTGGCGGGCCAGTACGCCGTCGACCTGTTCATCGGCTCGACCCTGCAGATGGATGGCCTGGGCAATTCGTCCACCGTGACGCACGGCCGGCTGACCGGCTTCGGCGGCGCACCCAACATGGGCCATGATCCGCACGGCCGGCGCCATCCGACACCGGCCTGGCTCGACCTCGTGGAGACGGATGACCCGCTCGCACGCGGTAAAAAACTCGTCGTGCAGATGGTCGAGACCTTCCAGGACGGCAGCCAGCCGACGATCGTGGAATCGCTGGACGCCGTCGACGTGGGCAAGACGTCCGGCATGCCGCTGGCGCCGGTGATGATCTACGGCGACGACGTCACGCACGTGCTGACGGAGGAAGGCATCGCCTACCTGTACAAGGCACGCTCGCTGGAAGAGAGAAAGGCGATGCTGGCGGCGGTCGCGGGCGTCACGCCCATCGGCCTCACGCACGACCCGAAGCAGACGGTCCGCATGCGTTCCGAGGGTCTGATCGCGCTGCCGGAAGACATGGGCGTGCGCCGCGCCGACGCCACCCGCTCGCTGCTCGCGGCGAAGAGCATCGCGGAGCTGGTCGACTGGTCCGGCGGCCTGTACGAACCGCCCGCGAAATTCAGGAGCTGGTGATGACGGCGCGCGATCCTATCCTGATTCCCGCCGACGCCGCACCCGACCTGGCATTGGCGCTCGCCGACCACGCCGTCGCGGCGCTGTTCGACGAAGCGATGCTCACGCCGAAACCGGGACTCGTCGACCTGCGCGGCGCGGGCGCCCACCGCGACCTGTCCTGGCCCCTGATGTGCGCGTCGGCCTGCGCATTGCGGCCCGCGTTCGGCCAGATGGCGCTGGCGGGCCTCCTCATCGCGGACGACGACGCGCTGCTGCGCCGGCGCATCGGACAAATCGGCCGCGACGGCGAAACCGCGATGATGGCGGCGACCGGCGGCGTGAACACGCACCGGGGCGCGATCTGGGCGCTGGGCCTGCTCGTCACGGCGGCCGCCGCATCGATGGCGCGCGACGCAGGCACCATCGCGGCACGCGCCGGCCGGCTGGCCCGCATCGCCGACCCGGGCGCGCCCGCAAGTACCGGCCACAAGGGCGAACGCGCGTGCATCGAACACGCCGTGGGCGGCGCCCGCGGCCAGGCCCGCGCCGGCTTCCCGCACGTGATCGACCACGCGCTGCCGATGCTGACGCTGGCCCGCGCCCGCGGCGACGCAGAACAGCACGCCCGCGTCAACGCCCTGCTGGCCGTGATGGCGACGCTGGACGACACGTGTTTGCTGGCGCGCGGCGGCCGCAAGGCGCTGGACGCGGCGCAGGACGGCGCGCGCCGCGTGCTCGCGTGCGGCGGCATCGCCACGCCGAACGGCCGGCGCGCCTTCACCGTGCTGGAAGCGCGCCTGCGCCGGCTGCACGTCTCGCCCGGCGGCGCCGCCGACCTGCTGGCGGCCGCGCTGCTGCTGGACCGAATCGAACGAGGAGAATAAGACCATGGAGAGACTGGAATACGAATTCGCCGCGGGCCAGCCGGCGCCCGGCCGCACCGTCAGCGGCGTCGTCAGCTCGGGCGACCTGGAAGTGCTGCTGGAACCGGCAGCCGCCGGCCGCACGACGGTCGCGGTGCAGACGTCCGTCGACGGCTACGGCGCCACGTGGAAGGCGCTGCTGGAGCGCGTGTTCGGCGCGGGCGACCTGCCGGCCGCGCGCATCGAGATCAACGACAACGGCGCGACGCCGGGCGTCGTGCGCATGCGTATCGAGCAGGCGTACGAGCAGGCAGCGAACAACGGAGGCACGCCATGACCATCGAGAACCTGTTGAAGCGCGACAGCTTCATCGAACGGGGCGCCCGCAGCCGCGCGCAAGCGCTGCTCGATCCGGGCACCTTCCGCGAACTGGCCGGCCCGTTCGCGCGCCTGTACTCGCCGTGGCTCGCCATGCAGCACCTCGTCACGCAGGCCGACGACGGCGTCGTCGTCGCCAAGGGGACGCTGGACGGCCGCCCGACCGTCGTGCTGGCGATCGAAGGCGCGTTCCAGGGCGGCAGCATGGGAGAGATCGGCGCCGCCAAGATCGCCGGCGCGCTGGAACTGGCGCTGCGCGACAACGAACGGGGCGTGCCGACGCAGGCCGTCATCGTGTTCGAGACGGGCGGCGTGCGCCTGCAGGAAGCGAACCTGGGCCTGGCCGGCATCGCCGAGATCCAGTCCGCCATCGTCGCCCTGCGGCGCCACCGCCCCGTGATCGGCATCAGCGCCGGCACGGTGGGCTGCTACGGCGGCATGTCGATCGCGGCCGGCCTGTGCTCGTACTTCGTCATGACCCGGGAAGCGCGGCTGGGTCTCAACGGCCCGCAGGTAATCGAGCAGGAAGCCGGTGTCGCGGAATTCGACGCGCGCCAGCGCACGCTGATCTGGGGGCTGACGGGCGGCGAGCAGCGCACCGCCACGCACCTGGCCGACGCCTGCGTGGACGACGACACGGCCGCCGTGCGCGCCGGCGTCATCGATTTCTTCGCCCGCGGCGTGCCGTCCGTGCACCGCAGCGACCGCGCGGCCGACTTCCTCGCCTGCCTCGAACGCGTCGACACGGACCGCCAGGCGACCGCGCAGGATGTCCGTGAACTTTATGCGAAAGGACTGGAATGATGGATACCCGTACGAACCACGCCACACGCGGTGCCATGTGGCTGCGGCTGCTGACGGGCGGCGCCCACCCCGTCCACGACTGGACGACCGTGCACGCCTGCGATGCCATCCTGGCCGGCCGGCCCGCACGCTATATCGCCGTCGTCCCCGACCCCGACAACGCGTTTCCGCGCGCCCGCAACGGTGAAGTCGGCCTCGTCGAAGGCTGGCGGCTGGCGCAGGCCGTGCGCGAGGTCATCGACCTGGACCGGGACTCAACCGACAAACGCCCGATCGTCGCCGTCATCGACGTGCCGAGCCAGGCCTACGGCCGGCGCGAGGAAGCGTACGGCATCCACCAGGCGCTGGCCGGCGCCGTGGCCGCGTATGCGGACGCCCGCCAGGCCGGCCACCCCATCATCGGCCTGGTCGTCGGCCTCGCGATGTCCGGTGCGTTCCTCGCGCACGGCTACCAGGCCAACCGCCTGATCGCGCTGGACGACCCGGCCGTCGCGGTGCACGCGATGGGCAAGGCATCCGCCGCGCGCGTCACCTTGCGCTCCGTCGAAGCACTGGAAAAGCTGGCGGCCAGCGTGCCGCCGATGGCCTATGACGTCCGGAGTTTCGCGTCGCTCGGCATCCTGCACGAAGTACTGCGGCTGACGAATCTCGCGCTGCCGGACGAGCAGGACATCGCGCTCGTCCACGGCGCACTGGAGGCGGCGCTGGCGGACATCCTCGAGGATCCGCGCCGCGACCTTGCCTGCCGCCTGCGCGGCCAACACCGGGGCGCCTCGCGCAAAGTGCGCGAGCTGCTCGCAACGGAATGGGAGGCCGCCGACTGACCTTCGCTGTACCGGCCGAACAGAACACGCGAACACGCAACCCGGCGGCCGGCCCTTTCTTTCCTGGACAAAGAGGAGACACACATGATTATCTACGGAACCGCATTGCTGGCCATCTGCCACCTGCTCGGCATCTTCCTGGGCGACCTGCTCGGGGCGCTGCTGGGCGCCAAGACCAACGTCGGCGGGGTGGGCATCGCCATGATCCTGCTGATCTGCGCGCGCCTGTGGCTGCACAAGCGCGGGCTGATGCCGGCGCAGACGGAAATGGGCGTCGACTTCTGGGGCGCCATGTACATCCCGGTCGTCGTCGCGATGGCCGCCCAGCAGAACGTCGTCTCGGCACTGCGCGGCGGCCCCGTCGCCCTGCTCGCCGCCTTCGCCACGGTCCTCGTGTGCGCGGCCTGCGTCTCGCTGATCAACCGCGGCGAACGGCCGGCCCCCGAGGCCGACGCCGAGGCCCGCGTCGCCACCCAACGCGCCTGACGGAGGCCACCATGCTCGAACTCCTGGAAAAAACCGCGAAACACAATGGCCTCGTGCTGGCCTTCGCCCTCGTGGGCCTCGTGATGATCGTGTCGATGCAGCTGTCGCGCCGCCTCACGTTCGGCCGCGTGCACGGTTCCGCCATCGCCATCCTCATCGGACTGGGCCTCGCCTACTGGGGCGGCATCCAGACCGGCGGCCAGAAAGGCCTCGCGGACGTCACCCTGTTCGCCGGCGTCGGCCTGATGGGCGGCGCCATGCTGCGCGACTTCGCCATCGTCGCCACCGCGTTCGAAGTGCAGGTCACGGAAGCGCGCAAGGCCGGCCTGGTCGGCGTCGTCGCACTCATGCTCGGCACAGTGCTGCCCTTCATCGTGGGCGCCAGCGTGGCCTGGGGCTTCGGCTACCGCGACGCCGTCAGCATCACGACCATCGGCGCCGGCGCCGTCACGTACATCGTCGGCCCGGTGACGGGCGCCGCGATCGGCGCCAGCTCGGAAATCATGGCGCTGTCGATCGCGACGGGCCTGGTGAAGGCGATCATGGTCATGGTCGGCACGCCGATGGCGGCGCGCTTCCTGCGCCTGTCCACGCCGCGCTCGGCGATGGTGTTCGGCGGCCTGGCCGGTACCGTCAGCGGCGTCTCCGCCGGCCTGGCGGCCACGGACCGCAAACTCGTGCCGTACGGCGCGCTCGTGGCCACGTTCCACACGGGCCTCGGCTGCCTCCTCGGCCCGTCGCTGCTGTTCTTCGCCACCCGTTCGCTGGTGGGCTGACATGACGCCGCACGACCTGCTGTTCGTCCGCCGCCCCGACGCGTTCGCGTGCGACGGCGCCCGGCCGGACTGGCTGGATCCGGCGGCGCCGCTGGTCGTGCGGCGGGAGGCGACGGCACCCGGCATCGTCCCCGTCGGCGCGCGCGGGCTGCAGCGCAACGAGCGGTGCAAAGGCTACGTCGCCGCAAGCGACGTGGCTGCCGTCGTCACCCCGCGCATGCTGGCGGCGCAGGCGCGCGCCGCGGACGGCGACCTGCCCTGCATCGCCGCCCTGCGCGCGCTCGCCCCGCGGCTGGACGCGCTCGACGTCGACTGGGGCCCGGCCGGCGGCGCCGGCTACTGGCTTGCCTGCGGCCTGCCCGTGCTGCGCGCGACGAGCGACCTCGATCTGCTCGTGCGCCTGCCGCGCAAGCCGTCTCCTTCGCTCGTGGCCGCATTGTGCACGCTGCAGGACTGCCAGCCGTGCCGCATCGACATCCAGGTCGACACGGGCGCGGGCGGCTTCGCCCTCGCGGAATATGCGCGCGGCGGCCGCGTGCTGCTGAAGACGGGCACCGGCCCCCGTCTCGTCGACTCTCCATGGGAGGCCGCATGAGCGTCCTGTTCACCTTTCCCGGCCAGGGCGCGCAAAAGCCCGGCATGCTGCACACCCTGCCCGTTCACGCGGAAACGGACCGCACGCTGGCCGAGGCGACAGCCGCGCTTGGCCGCGACGTCCTCGCGCTCGACACCGCGGACGCGCTGCGCTCGACCGTCTCCGTGCAGCTGGCGCTGCTGGTGGCGGGCGTCGCGACGGCGCACGTGCTGGCGGCGCACGGCGCGGCGCCGCAGATGGTGGCCGGGCTGTCGATCGGCGCGTGGCCCGCGGCTGTCGTCGCCGGCGTGCTGGAGTTCGCGGATGCCCTGCGCCTCGTCGAACTGCGCGCCCGTCTGATGGAGGACGCCTACCCGAGCGGCTACGGCATGACGGCGATCGGCGGCCTGGCGCGGCAGCAGCTGGAACCGCTGCTGGCGCAAGTCCACGGCCCGGACACGCCCGTGTACCTCGCCAACCTGAACGCGCCGCGCCAGCTCGTCATTGCCGGCAGCGCGCCGGCACTGGACGCCGTCGCCGCGCTGGCCCTCGCGCACGGTGCCCACCGTGCGGAGCGGCTGGCCGTGCCGGTGCCGTCGCATTGTCCGCTGCTGGACGAACAGGCACGGACGCTGGCCTGCGCGTGCGACCAGGTCGCGCGCACACGCCCACGGATCACCTACGTCAGCGGCAGCGCGGCGCGCGCGCTGTTCGACGGCGACCGCATCATGGCGGACCTCGCCGCGAACATGGCGCGTCCCGTGCTGTGGGCGGACACCCTGCGCCACGCGTGGGAACGGGGTGCCCGCGTGGCGCTGGAAATGCCCAGCGGATCCGTGCTGACCCGGCTCGCGCAGGAAGCCGACTTCGGCGCCGGCACCGCCCTGTGCGCCGACGGCAACCGGCTCGACACGCTCGTGCAGGTCGTGCGCGAGACACCGTAGCATCGTGCGGGGACGGTCAATAACCGGCGCGGTCCAGCGCCTCGTTCACGGCGTCGACCACGGCCTGCGGCTTGTCGGCCTGGATGATGTGGGATGCCCCGGCCACGACGTGCAGGCTGGACCGCGTGGACAGCGCCGCGATGTCCTTCTGGAGCGCGAGGTTCTCCGCTTCCGTCGCCTTGTTCAGGGCACTTTGCGGCTTGCCCGGCACGGCGTACGGACTCACGCCGCGCACGAGGACGACGAGGGGCAGGTCGCCGAAGCTGCGGCGTGCGGCGCGCAGCTCGGCCTCGCTCGCGTCGCCCGCCTTGTTGCCGGCGACGAGGTCCTCCCAGTATGCCGGCTGGCGCACCGTGGCCAGGCGCGCCGCCGCCAGCTCGCGGCCATACTCGGTCCCCGTGCCGCCCGTGCAGGCGGCGAACAGGTCGCTGCCCAGTTCGAAGCCTTTGCGGGCCGTGTCCGCGCACTGCGCGATGAACCGGTTCTGCGCGTCGTAGAACTGTTTCAGCTTGCCCTGCGAGGCGGCGTTGATCCGTTTTTCCTCATCCTCGTGCCCTGCTTCGACGAGGACCAGTGCCTTCACGTCCTGCGGATAGCGGTACGCGTACAGCTGGGCGACCGCGCCGCCGAACGAGTTCCCCACGAGGACGTAGGGCGGCGCGATGCCGGCCTTGCCCAGCAGCGCATGCAGGTCGGACACGGCGTTGCCGAAGGTCGGCGGCAGCGGCGACGGGTCGCTGAAGCCGCGCGCCGCGCGGTCGTACACGCAGGCGCGGGTGCGCGCGGCCACCTTCGGCTGCACGCCATGCCATGTCCAGCCCCCGTCGCCCGACGGCGCGTCGAACACGACGGTCACCGGCCCGCTGCCCGTGCAGTACAGGTTCAGGCGGCGGCCACCGATGTCGACCATCCGGTGCGGACGCGCGAACTCGCGGTCGGCGTCATCGATCGCGGCAGCGGCGGCGCCGGCGGACACGCCGGCCAGCAACAGGGACAGCAGGACGGAACGCGACATGGAATCTCCTGGCAGGTGGAAAACCAGCATCCTAACGCGGGGCGCGGGCGCCAAAACTCTCCAATCTCCACACCGCAAGATTTGACACACCTGACCGGCGCCCCGACGTTACACTGGTCGGAAACACCGACCGGAGACGACATGACCGCACCCTTTCGGCAATCCCCCGCCTGGTCCACCCGCTACCTGCTGTTCATCGCCGGCATGGGCGGGCTGTTGTACGGCATCGACGTCGGCATCATCGCGGGCGCGCTTCCGTACCTGGAATCGACAGCCGCGCTGGCGTGGCAACTCAATGCGCAGCAGCTTTCGTTCATCGTGGCCGCCGTGCTGCTCGGGTCCGTGCTGTCCTCGCTGTTCGCCGGCCTGCTCGCCGACGTCGTCGGGCGCCGCGCCGCGATGGTTGTCTCGGGTGCGCTGTTCGTCGCCAGCATCCCGCTGATCGCGCTCGCGGACGGTTATATCCCGTTGCTGTGCGGCCGCCTGCTGCAGGGCGTGAGCGGAGGCCTGATCGGCGTGATCGTGCCGTTGTACCTCGCCGAATGCCTCGACGCGGACCGGCGCGGACGCGGCGCCGCGCTGTTCCAGCTGCTGCTCACGGTGGGTCTCGTCGCGGCCGCGCTGATCGGCCTCGTGCAGGCGCGCAGCGTGCAGGCCGCGACGGATGCCGCGGCGGCACTCCCCGACGCGGCGCGCGCCGCCGCCGTGCTGGCGGCCAAGGACCGGGCATGGCGCGGCATCTTCTGGATGTGCCTCGCACCCGGCATCGTGTTCACGGCGGGCTGCCTGCTGCTGGCGGAATCGCCCCGCTGGCTCGCGCGGCGCGGCAGGCGCGACGCCCGTGCCGCCCCCACGCCGCGCACCACGGATCCGCTGCTGTCGCGCCGCTACGTGCTGCCGTTCCTGCTGGCCTGCCTGATCCTCGCCTGCAACCAGACGACGGGCATCAATTCGGTGCTGGCCTATGTCGTCAACATCCTCAACCGCGCAGGCCTGTCCGGATCCAGCGCCAACCTGGCGGACGTGCTGCTGAAAGTGCTGAACGCCCTGATGACCGTCGTCGCCGTGCTGCTCGTCGACCGCAAGGGGCGCCGCTTCCTGCTGATGGTGGGCACGGCAGGCATCGTCGTCGCGCTGCTGGCCGTCGGCCTGCTGTTCCGGGCCAACGAGACCGAACAGCGCGACGTGCTCGCGCAGGTGCGCACGCTGGCGCGCGACGACGGCCTGGCACTGCGCCTCGACGCGCCGACGCTGCGCGCGCTCGGCGCGGATCCCGCCGGCCCGCCGCACGTGCTGACGGTCGCCTATGCCTACGGCCCGTTCACGAACGTGGCCACCATCCGCAGCGACGATCCCGCCCAGCCGCGTCTGGACGCGAGCCGCGCCGCCGCCGTGCGGCCGGACAGCGTGATCGGCGCCGCCTTCCGCCGCCTGCACCTGAACCCGTTCCCCGACCCGGCCGCGGCAAGCGCCGCGCCGCTCGTCGTCGAATCCGCGCGCCTCGGCCCGCTGCCGACGGCGGGCCATGGCTGGCTCGTCGCGGGCGCGATCTGCCTGTTCGTCGCCAGCTTCGCCGTCGGCCCGGGCGTGTGCGTGTGGCTCGCGCTGTCCGAGCTGATGCCGACGCGGATCCGCTCGAACGGCATGAGCGTCGCGCTGCTGGTCAACCAGTTCGTGTCGACGTCGATCGCGGCCGTGTTCCTGCCGACGGTCGGCCGCCACGGCTATTCCACGATCTTCTTCTTCGGCGCGGCCTGCACGGTCGTGTACTTCCTCGCGGCCGCGTTCCTGCTGCCGGAGACGCGCGGCAGGACGCTCGAAGAGATCGACGCGTTGTTCGCGCGCCCGGCCGCGAAGTGAACGCCGCTACAAGTGCATGAGGATGTTCACGAGCCGCCCGAACGGATCGCGGACGAAGAAGCGCCGCACGCCCCAAGGCTCGTCCGCCGGGCCGTATTCCGGCGCGTAACCGGCGGCGACGGCGCGGCGCAGCGCTTCGTCGACGTCGTCCACTTCGATCGACAGGTCGGGCACCGGCGTGCCCGAGCCGCCTTCCGTCGCGAAGCCCAGCTGCGGCGTGCTGTTGCCCTGCCCCGCCAGCAGCATGAACCAGCCGTGGTCCATGACGACATCCATGTCCAGGATGCCGCCATAGAAGGTGCGCGCGGCGTCGTAATCCGCCGCATGGATGTTGGCGACGATGCGTTTCACTTGCATGGGTGTCTCCCGTTCAGGCTTGCGCGCGCCGGGCCGCCACGCCCTCCAGCACGTCGAGAATGTCCGCCGCCATCACCGGCTTGACGAAATGGCGGTCGAAGCCGGCCGCCAGCGCGCGTTCGCGGTCGTGCGCCTGGCCGTAGCCGCTGACGGCGACCAGCGGCACGTCCGCCATGCCCGGCAGCGCACGCAGGCGGCGCGCCAATTCATGGCCGTCGAATTCCGGCAGGCCGATGTCGAGCACGCACACGTCCGGCCGCCGCTGCGCCGCGTACGCGAGCGCCTTGCCGGGGCTGTGCCAGACGGTCGCACGGTGGCCCACGGCCTCGATGTACATGGCGAGGATCTGCGCCGCATCGACGTTGTCGTCCACGATCAGCACTTCCAGCGCCTCGGCCGGCGCGGCGGCGCCCGTCGCCACGGGCTCCATGTCGGAGTCGTCGCCCTCGCTCGCGAGACGCGGCAGCACGACGGTGAAGCGGCTGCCCCGGCCCGGGCCGTCGCTGTGCGCGGACACGGTCCCGTCGTGCAGGTCGACGAGGCTCTTCACGAGCGCGAGCCCGATCCCGAGGCCGCCCTGCGAGCGGTCCGCGCTGCGCTCGGCCTGCGAAAACAGGTCGAACGCGCGCGCCGCCAGGTCCGGCGTCATGCCGATGCCGTTGTCGCCCACGTCGACGGCCACGTTGCCGCCGGCGAGCCGCATGTGCACGTCGATGCGTCCCCCGTCCGGCGTGTATTTCGCCGCGTTGCCGAGGATGTTGGCGAAGACCTGCACGAGGCGCTTGCGGTCGCCTTCCACCTGCGCGTCGTCGGACGGCAGGTGCAGCTCCAGGTGGTGCGCCTTCGCCTTGACCTGCGGCCGCACCTGCTCCACGGCTTCCGCGATGACGCCCGCCAGCGGCACGGGCGCGCGGTCCAGCGTGATGAGGCCGCGCGTGACGCGCGAGACGTCGAGCAGGTCGTCGATCAGCCCCGTCATGTGGCGCGCCTGGCGGCCGATGATCGTCGTCACCTGGCGCACCCGGTCCTCCTCCAGCCGGCCGACCTTGAGGAAGTCGGCGGCCGCCGTGATCGGCGCGAGCGGATTGCGCAGCTCGTGCGCCAGCATCGCGAGGAACTCGTCCTTGCGCCGGTCGGCCTCGCGCAACGCACGCTGGGCTTCCTGGATCGGCGTGACGTCGACCATCACGGCCAGGCCCTCGGTGGCCGGATGGTCGATCGTGATGGACCCCATCTGCACGCTCACCCGGCTGCCGTCCTTGCGGAAGTATTCCTTGACGAGGTTTTCCATGCGCCCCGTCGTACGCAGTTCTTCCATCGCGCGTGCCGTGGCATCCGCCCATTCCGGCGGCGTCAGCGTGCGCGACGCGAGGCCGTCGCGCTCGAACTCCGCGCGCGTGTAGCCCAGCATGTCGAGGAAGGCCTGGTTCGCGTCGATGATCGTCCCGTCCATGCGATAGCGCACGATGCCCACGACGTTCGATTCGGCCAGGCGCGCGAACCGCGTCTCGCTCGCGCGCAGCGCTTCCTCGGCGCGTTTCTGCCGGCTGATGTCCAGCACGACGCCCGGCAGCCACGCGGGCCGGCCGGCGGCGTCGCGCGTTACCTTGCCGCGCGCGAGCACGTCGCGCCATGTGCCGTCCGGGCGCCGCACGCGGTAGGTGCACTCGAAGCCGTCCCCCGTCGTCACGGCGTCCTCGATGCAGCGCCGGGTGTACGCGACGTCGTCCGGGTGCACGGCCGCCAGGTAGTCGGACAGCGGGCCGCCCGCCGCCGTCGCCTCGTCCACGCCGTAGATCCCGGCCAGGTTGCGGTCGGCGTACACGCGGTCGTGCGCGAGGTCGTACGTCCAGGTGCCGATATCGGCCGCCACCAGGGAGGCCGACAGGCGCATGCGCGCATCCTGCAGGGCTTCCTCGTTGCGCTTCTGCTGGTGGATGTCCGTGCACGTGCCCATCCAGCGCGCGATGCGTCCCAGCGCGTCGCGCACGGGCTGCGCGCGTCCCAGCACCCAGCGGTACTCGCCGCTGCGGTGGCGCAGGCGGTATTCGATCTCGTACGGCGTGCCTGTGTCCAGCGAGTGGCGCCACGCTTCCCACGCGCGCTCGCGGTCGTCCTCGTGGAACATGGCGTTCCAGCGCTCGCCGTCCGTCTCGCCCTCGCGCATGCCGGTGAACTCGTACCAGCGCTGGTTGTAGAAATCATGGTAGCCGTCGGGCAGCGTGGACCACACCATGTGCGGCATCGCGTCGGCAATGGCGCGGAATTCTGCGTCGACCGGACGCAACGCGCCGGTGCCGGACACGATGCACGTGAAGCCGCGCACCGTGCCGTCCAGGTCGCGCAGCGGCGCGAACGCCAGTTCCAGCCATGCCGGCGCATCGTCGCCGCCGCCCAGCGGGCAGGCGGGACGGCTGGCCCGGAACGATTCGCCCGCCAGCGCACGCGCCACGTGCGGCCGCAGTTCGGACCATGCCTCGGTCCAGTCGGCAAGGCTGCCGCCCAGCAGGGCCGGATGACGCTCACCCAGCAGCGGCACCGCGAAGTCGTTGTACAACAGGCCCGGCATATCGCCCCAGCCGAGGAACGCGGGCACCGGGGCATCCAGCACGAAGCGGGCGGCGTAGGCGAGCGCGGGCGGCCACCCCGCCGGCGCACCGAGGGGGGACGCCGACCAGTCCCGCTCGCGCAGGATTCGCTCGACGGCGGATGCGGGCAAGCCGCCGGCAGAATGGTTCATGGTATCCCGGTCAAAGACTCCATTCTAACGGGGCTCACGCATATTGGGGCATCTCCGGCAGCAGTTTGTCGAGCGTGACGGGGTAATCGCGCACGCGTACGCCGGTCGCGTTGTAGATGGCGTTCGCCACCGCCGCCGCCACGCCGCAGATGCCCAGCTCGCCGACGCCCTTGGCCTTCATCGGCGACGAGACCGGATCCGTCTCGTCGAGGAAGATCACCTCCTGGTGCGGGATATCGGCGTGCACCGGCACCTCGTAGCCGGCGAGGTCGTGGTTGACGAAGAAGCCGACGCGCTTGTCGACGACGAGGTCCTCCATCAATGCCGCGCCGACGCCCATCGTCATCGCGCCGATCACCTGGCTGCGCGCGGACTTCGGATTCAGGATGCGCCCCGCCGCGCACACGGCCAGCATGCGGCGCACGCGCACTTCCGCCGTGGCCGCGTCCACCGCCACCTCGACGAAATGGGCGCCGAACGTCGATTGCTGGTACTTCTTGTCGAGGTCACCATATTCCATCGTGTCCTCGCCGATGATGTCGGCGTCGCGCGCCGCCTGCTCCAGCGGGAGCGACTTGCCGCCCGCGCGCACCATGCCGCCGCTGAAATCCGCCTGGGCCGGATCGAGTCCCAGCTGCTTCGCCACGTTCGCGCGCAGCTTGACGCACGCAGCGTATACGCCGGCCGTCGAGCTGTTGCCGCCCCACTGCCCGCCGGAGCCGGCCGACACGGGATACGCCGAGTCGCCCAGGCGTACCGTCACGCGCGACAGCGGCACGCCCAGCATCTCGGCCGCCGTCTGGCCGATGATCGTGTACGTGCCGGTGCCGATGTCCGTCATGTCCGTCTCGACGGTGACCGTACCGTCGCGCTCCAGGCGCACGCGCGCGGCCGACTTCATCACGAGGTTGTTGCGGAACGCGGACGCCATGCCGTAGCCGACGAGCCAGCGGCCGTCGCGTACCTGCCCGGGCTGCGGATTGCGCTTGTTCCAGCCGAAGCGCCCGGCGCCGGTGCGCAGCGTGTCCACGAAGCGCCGCTGCGAGAACTTGCGGCCCGGCTTTTCCGGATCGACCGTCGTGTCGTTCACGATGCGCAGCATGACGGGGTCCATCTTCAGCTTTTCCGCCAGCTCGTCCATCGCGATCTCCAGCGCCATCATGCCCGGCGCCTCGCCCGGCGCGCGCATCGCATTGCCTTCCGCGAGATCCAGGACCGCCAGGCGCATCTGGGTAAACCGGTTCGGCCCCGCGTACAGCAGGCGGGTCTGGTTCACGGCGGTCTCCGGCCCGCCGTCCGGCAGGTCACCGGACCAGCTCTCGTGCGCGATCGCCGTGATGCGCCCTTCGCGCGTGGCGCCGATGCGGATGTGCTGGATCGTCGCGGGCCGGTGCGTCGTGTTGTTCATCATGAGGGCGCGCTGCAAGGTCACCTTGACGGGCCGGCCGACGGCCTTCGCGCCCAGGGCCGCCAGCAGCGCTTCCGACCGGAGGAACAGCTTGCCGCCGAAGCCGCCGCCGATGTAGGGCGACACGAGGCGCACGTTTTCCTCGGGGATGCCGAGCGTCCGCGCCATGTCCTTCTTGCCCCAGTTGATCATCTGGTTCGCCGTGTACAAGGTCAGCGTGTCGCCTTGCCACACGGCCGTCGACGCGTGCGGTTCCATCATCGCGTGCGTCTGGTCCGGCGTCTTGTAGGTCGCGTCCAGCTTCACGGGCGCGGCGGCGAAGGCGGTGTCGAAGTTGCCGACCTTCGTCGTGGACTTCGCCTTGTCCTTGCTGGCCGGGCCGGCCGCGTTCATGGCTGCTTCCAGGTCGTACACGCCGTCGATCGGTGCGTACTCCACGTGCAGCAGCGCCGCGGCCGCGCGCGCCTGTTCGAAGGTCTCCGCGACGACGAGGGCAACGGCCTGGTGGTAATGCTGGATCTCGGGTCCGCCCAGCAGGTGCGCGGTGTTGTACTTGCCCTTGGCGAGCTTGCCCGCGTTCTCGTGCGTGATCACGCCGAGCACGCCGGGCGCGGCCCGCGCGGCGCGCGTGTCGACGCGCTTGATGGTGCCCTTGGCGATGCCGGCGCCGACGACCCAGCCATAGGCGGCGTTCGGCGCCACCTTGTGCTGTTCGTACGCGTACGGCGCCGTGCCCGTCGTCTTGAATGGGCCGTCGATGCGGTCCGTCGGCTTGCCGACCACCTGCAGGCGGTCGATGGGATTGGTCGTGGCGGGTGTCGTGAATTTCATGGCTGCCTCCTCATGCCTTCCGTGCATCCGCCAGCACGGATGCCAGCGTGCGCTGGACCAGCGGTACCTTGAACGAATTGTCGTTCGTGACCCGCACGCCGGCCAGCAACCCGTCCGTCACGGCCCTGGCGCCGCGCGGCATGGCGCTTTCCGCCTCGGGCACGCGCCACGGCCGGTGCGCGACGCCGCCCAGCGCCACGCGCCCGCTGCCGTCCTGCTGCACGACGGCGGCGACGGCGACGAGCGCGAACGCATACGACGAGCGGTCGCGCACCTTGTGGTAATAGTGCTTGCCGCCCAGGGGCTTCGGCAAGGTGACCGCCGTGATCAACTCGCCCGGCGCCAGCGTGTTCTCGATGTGCGCCGTGGCGCCCGGCAGGCGGTAGAAATCCGCGATGGGGATCGTGCGCGCCGAGCCGTCCGGGCGCACCGTCTCCACGCCCACGTCCAGCAACTGCATCGCCACGGCCATGTCGCTCGGGTGCGTCGCGATGCAGGCTTCGCTGTGGCCCACGATCGCCAGCTGGCGGGTGTAGCCCCCGATGGCGGAGCAGCCGCTGCCCGGCTTGCGCTTGTTGCAGGCCATGTTCGTGTCGTAGAAATACGGGCAACGGGTGCGCTGCAGCAGGTTGCCCGCCGTCGTCGCCTTGTTGCGGAGCTGCGCCGACGCGCCCGCGAGCAGCGCGCGCGACAGCACGGCGTAGTCGCGCCGCACGCGCGCGTCGGCCGCGAGGTCCGTGTTGCGCACGAGGGCGCCCACCCGCAGGCCGCCGTCCGCCGTCGGCTCGATCCGGTCGAGTCCCAGGCCGTTGACGTCCACGAGGTGCGGCGGCGTCTCGATCTCCAGCTTCATCAGGTCCAGCAGGTTCGTGCCGCCGGCGATGAAGCGCGCGCCGGGATGCCGGGCGGCGGCCGCCGCCGCTTCCGCCGGGGTGCGGGCGCGCTGGTAAGTGAATGCCTTCATGCCGCGCCTCCCTTGCCGGTGGTGCCCGCAACTTCCGTGATCGCGTCGATGATGTTCGAGTACGCGCCGCAGCGGCAGATATTCCCGCTCATCCGCTCGCGCAGCTCGGCCGGCGACAGCAGCGGCCTGGCCTCCAGGTCGGCGCTGACGTGGCTCGGGATGCCGCGCCGGATCTCGTCCAGCGCCGCCACGGCCGAACAGATCTGGCCCGGCGTGCAGTACCCGCACTGGTAGCCGTCGTGCTTCACGAACGCGGCCTGCATCGGATGCAGCTTCTGCGGCGTGCCGAGGCCTTCGATCGTCGTGATCTCCGCGCCCTCGTGCATCACGGCGAGGCTGAGGCAGGCATTGATGCGGCGCCCGTCCACGATGACCGTGCACGCGCCGCACTGGCCCTGGTCGCACCCTTTCTTGGTGCCCGTCAGGCGCAGGTGCTCGCGCAGCATGTCGAGCAGGGTCGTGCGCGTGTCGAGGTCCAGTTCATAACGCTGGCCGTTGACGCGCAGCGCGACCTTGTTCGTCACCGGCGCCGGCGTGACGGCGGCGGGCGCCGGGCCGGTTTCCGGTCCCTGGGCGCCGGCCACGGGCGGCAGGGCCGCGGCCGTGGCGGACAGCGCGCCGCCGATCAGCAGGTCGCGCCTCGTCTGGTTGATGTCGCTCGAGTCGTTCATGGGTACGCTCCCTCCTGTGTACGGCATCGTCGTCAGATTGCGCATATTAAATCCGATCGGCCGAGCACCCGTGCACGATACGCGCGTCCATACGTAAATTCGGCATTTTCACCCCGACCGCCGCCGGCCGGTAGCACAATCCGATACCGCACGGCGCACACCGCGCGCCCCGTGCGACGCGGCCTTGGCCCGGCCAGCATCGACGGGCAAGATGGCGCCACATTCGATCACGGAGGAACCATGAAACGCGTATTGCTTGCAACCCTGTTTGGCCTGGCCTGCGCCGGCGCCCATGCCGACGACGCGTCGGCCCCGTCGAACGCCGCCAGCGAACTCGCGGGCAGCGTCGTACTCGGATCGATTGCCGTCGTGGGCGTGACCGGCAGCGCGGTCGTGGCAAGCGTCGAGACCATCGGCGACGGCATCGAGATCGTGCTGGAAGGCGCCGGCCAGGCCAGCCTTGCCACTGTGCGGCTGTCCGGCGCAGCGGCCCGCGGCCTGTCGATCGGCGCGGGGACCGTGCTGCAGGTGGTCGCCATGTCGACCGGCCATGCGCTGGTCCTGTCGGGCAAGGTGCTCGCCTTCATCCCCAACGAAGTCGGCCAGGCGTTGCTGCACCATGCGCGCGCATCCTGACCGCCTCGCGCGCCTGGCCTGCGCGCTGCTGCTCGCGGCCGGCGCCCCCGCGCACGCGGGCCAGCCCTGCCGCGACGAGCCCCTGGGCGTGGACGAGGTACGCCGTTCGCTGGACCTCGCCCAGCGCACGTTCGCCGCCCTCGACACGAGCGGCGCCAGTGTCGCGCTCATTGCGCGCGCGGGCCAGGACCTCAGCAAGTACGGCGTCGCGTATTCCCACATGGGCATCGTGGTGCGCGACCATGCGGCCGGCCGCTGGACCGTCGTGCACGAACTGAATGCCTGCGGGACGGCGGACTCGGACCTGTTCGTGGAAGGCGTCGGCAACTTCTTCCTGACGGACCTGTACCGCTACCGGGCCCAGGTCGTGATCCCCCCGCCGGACGTGCAGGCGCGCGTGGCCGCCCTGGTCGCGGGCCGCACGGCGCGGCGCCTGCACGAGCCGCACTACAACATGCTGTCCTACGTGTACTCGACCCGCTACCAGAATTCGAACCAGTGGGTGCTGGAGACGCTGGCCGCCGCCAGCGCGCCGGCGGGCGCCGTCGAGACGCGCGCCGAGGCGCAGGCGTGGCTGAAAAGCCAGGGCTATCGCGTGCCGACGGTCGAGATCCCGGCCGTGACGCGCCTGGGCGCCCGCATGTTCCGCGCCAACGTCGCCTTCGACGACCATCCGTTCGAGCGGCGCATGGCCGGGCAGATCGACACCGTCACCACGGACGCCGTCGTGGACTTCGTGCGCGGGCGCGATCGGCAGGCGCGCGTGTTCGTCGTGGAGTAAACACCAAAATGTGACAATCTTTGAATTTTGAGACACATTCCCACTGCTATCCTTGACACATTCGGACAAGGATGCGCAGCCGGGAAGTCCGGGCCGGCGCGTCTTTGCAAAGATTTACACAAACCGTCAGCACCTTGACGGCCACCGCGTCCATACTCCGGCGCAGGAACCGACACGAGACCATGCACCTGCCCGCCCTGCCCTACAAACAGCTCGCCGCCAGCCTCGCGCTGGCGGTCCCCATGCTGCTCGCCGCGCGTTCCGGCGGCGACATCGTCCCGGTGCGGGCGCCGCTCGTGCGGGTGGCCACGGCGCCGGTGCCCCATCCCCCCGTGCCCGGGGCCGCGCAGTCGCGATGAGCATCCTGCTCCGCCTCGTCCTCGCCTGGCTCGCGCTGGCCTGGTCCGGCGGCGCCGCGGCAGCGGGCTCGGAAGTGCTGCTCGAATTCCGCGACGACGCCGTGCTGGCCGAACTGCGCCTGCCGCTGCGCGAGCTCGCGACGGCGCTGGGACGGCCGCTGCCGGCCTCGCCGCTGCCCGTGCGGGGCCGCCTGCATGCGGATCTCGCGCGCTATCTCGGCGCGCACATCGATCCCGTCGCCGCCGACGGGCGCCACTGGTGGGTGGAGCTCGCCGACATGCGC
This sequence comes from uncultured Massilia sp., assembly GCA_966211695.1. Classification (GTDB taxonomy): domain Bacteria; phylum Pseudomonadota; class Gammaproteobacteria; order Burkholderiales; family Burkholderiaceae_D; genus Telluria. The sequence goes on from CBIHOW010000001.1 coordinate 70,023, forward strand.
GTCGCCGTCGACGCCGAGCCGCGCGTCCTCGTCGCGCACGCGATGCTGGTGCCGCCCGCCGGCGCCAGCCCGCGCCGCTTCGTGCTCGGCTACGACGCCATCGCGCGCGAACTGCCCGGCCACGCCACCCGGCTCGCCATCCGCAGCGACTGGCACGGCGGCGTGCTCGCCAGCCGCCCGGCGCCCCTCGCCCTGCTGGACGCGCCGCGCGGCCACGTTGCCGTCGACCGGGCCCGCGGCGGCGCCTGGCGCGGCTGGCTGGCCGCCTGCCGGCTGGGCGTGCACCAGGCGGCGGATGCCGGCCGCTACCTGCTGCTCCTGCTCGTGCTGGCCCTGCCGGGCGCCGTGCGTTCGCCGGCCATGCTGGCACGCGTCGGCGCCGCGTTCGCACTGGGCGACGCGCTCGCGCTGCTGGTGGCCGGGCCCGGGTGGTTCCGGGTGCCCGCCGGCGCCCTCGACGCACTGGCCGCGGGCGTCCTCATCCTGGCGGCCGTGCACGCGCTGCGGCCGCTGTTCGAGGGTCGCGCAACATGGTACGCCACCGGCTGCGGCATGCTGTACGGCCTGGCCGTCGCCGGCACCGTCGGCGCGCTCGACCTGGACGGCTGGCAGCTCGCCGCCGCGATTCTCGGGTTCGCGGCCGGGAGCACGCTGGCGCAGGCGGCGCTGCTGGCGGCCGCCCTCGGCGTGGCCATCGGCGCGGGCCTGATCCTGCGCCGCGGCACGGCCTGGCTGCCCGCAAAGCGCTGAGGCGACTCCCGGCGACGCTCCGCGTGCCGGCGCCGGGCGCGGCCGGCTGGCAGGCGGCCAGGGAGCGAACTATACTGGCGGTTTTATCAACCCGCCAAGGAAGTCATGACCCGTCGCTCCCTGCCCGCCCGCCTGCCCCTGCTTACCCTGCTGGTGGCCCTCGCGTGCTCCGCCTTGCCCCCGGCCGCCGTCCACGCGGCGGAGGACGCCAAGCCTGCCCCGCGCGACCTGCGCGAGACGTACACGAAGTACGAGTACCGCATTCGGATGCGCGACGGGACCAGGCTGTTCACCGTCGTCTACGTGCCGAAGGATGCGTCGAAGCCCTACCCGTTCCTGATCAACCGCACGCCGTACAGCGCGGGCGTGCAGGCCGACGGCGAACTGCACTACGGCGAGGACTGGTTCCCGAAGCAGATCGGGCCATCGAAGGAATTCGAGGACGCGGGCTACATCTTCGTCAAGCAGGACGTGCGCGGCCGCTACATGTCGGAGGGTAAGTGGCAGGAGATGACGCCGCACGTGAACCCGCAACGGGCCGCCGGCGAAGGCCAGGAAAGCCAGGACATGTACGACACGATGGAATGGCTGCTGAAGCACGTCCCGAACAACAACGGCAAGGCCGGGATCTGGGGCATCAGCTATCCGGGCTTCTACACGTCCGCGAGCATCATCGACTCGCACCCCGCCATCAAGGCCGCGTCGCCGCAGGCCCCGGTGACGGACCTGTACATGGGCGACGACTCGTACCACGGCGGCGCCTTCATGCTCGCCGCGAACTTCGGCTTCTACGCGTCGTTCACGGAGCAGCAGAACCCGACGCCGCTGCCCAGGACGTGGGCCGACTTCGACTACGGCGCGGCCGACTCGTACGACTTCTTCCTCAAGCACCGCACGCTGGCGAACATCCTCGGCACCCTGACCGACAAGCAGCGCGCGCTGCTCGCGCCGACGATCGAGCACGACACCTACGACGGCTTCTGGCAGACGCGCGCCATCGCTCCGCACCTGAAGAACGTGAAGGCGGCCGTGCTGACGGTCGGCGGCTGGTTCGACGCTGAGGATCCGCAAGGCCCGTTCACGACGTACCAGGCGATCGGGAAGAACAACCCCGGCATCTTCAACGGCCTCGTGATGGGCCCGTGGGTGCACGGCGGATGGGCGCGCTATGACGGCAAGCAGCTGGGCCGCGTCTCGTTCGACAGCAAGACGGGCGAGTACTTCCGCCAGCACATCCAGTTCCCGTTCTTCGAGCAGCAGCTCAAGGGCGTCAAGCCCGCGCAGCCCATCGCCGAAGTGACGGCGTTCGAGACCGGCTCCAACGTGTGGCGCCGCTACTCCGCCTGGCCGCCCGTGCAGGCGAAGGCGCGCACCCTGTACTTCGGCCCGAACGGCACGCTGACGTGGCAGCAGCCCGCCGCGGGCGCGGGGTACGACGAATACGTGTCCGATCCGAACAAGCCGGTGCCTTACATCGGCTACCCGGCGACGTCGGTGCCGCAGGAATACATGGTGTCGGACCAGCGCTTCGCCGCGACGCGGCCCGACGTCCTCGTCTACCAGAGCGACGTGCTGGAAGACGACGTCACGGTCGCCGGACCCGTCACGCCGAAGCTGTTCGTGTCGACCACGGGCACGGATTCGGACTGGGTCGTGAAGCTGATCGACGTGTATCCGGCCGAGTACCCGACGGAAGGAAAAGGAAACGAGCAGCCGGCGCGCGGCAACGACGTGGCGCCGCCGCGCGGCACCATGGCGGGTTACCAGCAGCTCGTGCGCGGGAATCCCCTGCGCGGCAAGTTCCGCAACGGCTTCACGCATCCGGAGCCGTTCGTGCCGGGCAAGGTCGAGGCGATCAGCTACCACCTGGGCGACGTCAACCACACGTTCCGCCGCGGCCACCGCATCATGGTGCAGGTGCAGAGTTCCTGGTTCCCGCTCGTCGACCTGAACCCGCAGACCTTCGTCACGATCCCGAAGGCGAAGCCGGAAGACTTCAAGGCCGCCACGCAGCGCGTGTACCACGCGGCGCAGACGCCGTCAGGCCTGCAGCTGCTCGTCGTGCCGGCGCACTGAGTCCGGCGCCAGCCGGCGGCTGGTCGTCACCGTGCCCGTGGCGTCGGCGACGTCGAGATAAGCGCAGCGGCGGCCATCCTGCTTGCCGCGGTACAGGGCCGCATCCGCCAGCGCCAGCGCGTGCTGCCAGTCGATCGCGTCGTCGCCGCCGGCCGGCAGGGAGAGCGCGCCGGCCGTGATCGTCACCGCCAGTCGCTGCCCGTCCGCCGTCGACACCGGCGTCTCCGCCACCGCGGCCAGCAGGGCGCGGACGAGGTTCGTGTGAACGCCGGCATCGCCGCCGTCCACGTGCACGAGGAATTCCTCCCCACCCCAGCGCAGCACGGTGCTGCGCCCGTCCACCGCCGCGCGCAGGCGGCGCGCCACGTCCACGAGCACTTCGTCGCCCGCCGCGTGGCCCAGGCAATCGTTGATGGTCTTGAAGTGGTCGATGTCGAGCAGGATGAAGCAGCGGCCCGGTCCCGGCGCGCGGGCCGCCATCGCGTCGCGGAACGAGCGGCGATTCAACAAGCCGGTAAGCGCGTCGTGCGTGGAGTGGAATGCCAGTTCCTCGTTCAGCTCGCGCAGGCGGGCGCTCGTGCGGACGGAACGGCGATACAGCCGCCACACGAACCCGCACAGGACGAGCGCGACGCCGGCGCCGCCCGTGGCGATCAGCTGCCACACCCGGCGCTTGCGGATCTGCGCATCCTTCACCGCATTCTCGCGCCGCAGGCCTTCGATCTGGATGGCGCGGCGCTGCGCCTCGAACTGCTCCTGCAGCACCTTGGCCGTGTTCTCGTGTTCCGCGGCGGCCAGCTGCGCCGCCACGTCGCGGTGTTCCTGCAAGGCCAGCAGGGCCTGGCGCACCTGCCCGGACTTTTCCAGCATGCGGCTCTTTTCGAGCAGGACGTTCGCCAGGTCGGGCAACGATTGGTCCGCGCGCTGTTCGGCCACCACGCGGTCGATCCACGCCAGGCCTTCCGCGAGGCGCCCCTGTCCCGCCAGCGCGAACCCGAGGTTTGCCTCGGCGATGTGGCGCGTGGCGGGATCCCCCGCCTTGACGGCCAGCGGCAGCGCCGCGCGCGCGGCGCGCTCGGCCTCCGCGTACCGGCCGTCCGCGAGCCAGCTGTCGGCGATGTTGCCGAGCGCGTTCGCCTCGAACAGGGTCAGGCCGTGCGTGTGCGCGATCTGCAGGCCCTTGTCATAGGCGACGCGCCCCCGGTCCGGATGGCCCTGCATGACGTGGGCGATGCCTTCGATGACGTACCGGCGCACGGCGGACGGCGGCGCGAGCGCGCCGCCGTCCGGGCCGATCGCGGCCAGCGTGGACAGCACCTTGTCCGGCGCGCGCGTGTACACGTACACCTTCGCGACGGCCAGGCGCAGGCCGTTCACCGTGGGATCGAGCAGGTCCGGATGCTGGCGCGCGATCTCGAGCGCCTTCAGGTAATGGCTGTGCGCGAAATCGAACTGCCCCAGTTGCAGGTAGACGTCGCCATACGCCTGCTGCAGCGCGGCCATGAAGGCCGGTTCGCGCAGGTTGGCGTTACGGATGTCGATGTCGTTCACGGCGGCGAGCGTGCCGGCGCCCGCGAGCTGGCCGAGCGCCGTGTTCAGCGCGTCGCCCTGCGCCCGCGCCATCCGCACGATGCGTGCCGCGACCTCGCCGGCCGCGGCGGTGTCGCCATGGTCCGCATGGGCGCGCCGCAGCAGGTGCAGGTACGCGATCCGTTCCGGATAGGCCTGCGCCATCAGCGCGTCCTGCGCCGCCAGCAGGGCCGGCAGCGCGCCGCCATCCACCCTGCGCACGAGGCCGTCCAGCCGTGCCAGTTGCCCGGATTCCCCTGCCGCGTGCGCGCCCGGCGCCGCAAGACCGAGCGCCAGCAGCGCCGCCAGCGCGCCCCGCTTCATGGCTCCTCCTCCCGTACTTCGACCACGAAGCACGCGTCCAGCGGACAGTCCGCCGCGGCCACGGGCCGGCCGAAATGGTAGCCCTGCATCTCGAAGCAGCCGTCCGCCATCAGCAGGCGCGCCTGCGCCGCCTGCTCGATGCCTTCGGCGATGACGTCCAGGCCCAGGCAGCGCACGGCCGTCACGATCGCCCGCACGATGGCGCGCGATTCCGTGCTCTGTTCCAGGTCGGAGACGAAGGCGCGGTCGATCTTGACCTTGTCGATCGGCAGGCGCTTCAGGTACGCCAGGCTGGAATAGCCGGTACCGAAGTCGTCGATGCTGAGCACGACGCCGGCCGCCTTCAGTTCGTTCATGATCGTGATGCTGCGTCCCACGTCGTGCATCGACGTGGATTCCGTCAGCTCCAGTTCCAGCGCGCCGCGCGGCACGCCGTGGCGTGCGAGGGTGCCGACGACGCGTGCCGCCACCTCGTCGTCCAGGAACTGGCGCGCCGACAGGTTCACGGCCACCGTCAGTCCCGCATGGCCGGCGTCGCGCCACGCGCGCAACTGGGCGCAGGCCTGGTCCAGCACCCACTGGCCAATGGGGATGATCAAGCCGCTTTCCTCGGCCACGGGAATGAATTCGGACGGCGCCACCATGCCGTACACCGGGTGCTGCCAGCGCAGCAGCGCCTCGACGCCGACGACGCGGCCGCTGCGCAGGTCGACCTTGGGCTGGTACGCCAGCGCCAGTTCGTCGCGCGCGAGCGCGCCGCGCAGGTCGTGCTCCAGGGCGCGCGGCCCCGTGCGCCGCTGCGCGGGCTCGTATGCGCGCGCGAGCCCGTGGCCGCGCGACTTGGCATGGCGCAGCGCGGCCTGTGCATGGACGAGGAGCGTCTCGGCATCCGTGCCGTCGCGCCCGAAATGGCAGTGGCCCATCGTCACGCTGCCGTGGATCACGCGGCCGGCCACCTGCACGGGGCGATTCAGCGCGCGGTGCAGGGCCTGCGCCCGTTCGGCGCAATCGTGGGTGTCGGACTGGAGCCACAGCAGGAACGTGCTGCCGCCGATGCGCGCCGCCACGTCGCCGGGAGCAGCGCGGTGCCGCAGCCGGCGCGCGATCGCCACCAGCACGGCGTCGCCGTCCGCGTGGCCGTGTTCTTCGTTGACGGCGGCCAGGTTGTCGACGTCGACGACGGCGAGCACCGCGCAGGCGTCGCCGCGCGCACGCAGCGCGTGGCGGGCGATCGCATCCTCCACGACCAGCCGGTTCGGCATCCCGGTCAGCGGGTCGCGCAGGAATTGCTGGCGCAGGCGCGCGCCCATGCCGCTCTCCAGCAACGGCCGCCCGCCCCAGTTGTTCAGGTTGCGCACGGCACCCAGCGCGGCCGTGCGCAATTCGATCAGGTCCTCGACCATGCGCGCCAGCTGCTTCAGCACCAGCAGGTCCTGCGGCCCGGGCGTGCGCGGCACGTAGTCGACGGCGCACAGCGACCCGATACGCTGGCCGCCGCTGCGCAGCGGCACCCCGGCATAGAATCGGACGAACGGCGCCCCGGTGACGTGCGGATTGTCCGCGAAGCGCGGGTCGAGCGTCGCGTCCTCGACCACGAAGGGCTCGTCGTCCAGCACGGTCCAGGCGCAGAACGCGACGTCGCGCGGCGTCTCGCGCCCCTCGATGCCGCAGCGCGCCTTGAACCACTGGCGCTCGCTGTCGACGAGGGAGACGACGCTGACGGGCACGTTCAGCGTCGTGCAGACGATGCGCACGATGCGGTCGAACAGTTCGTCGGGTTCGCTGTCGAGCAGCTGCGTCGCGCGCAATGCGTCCAGGCGCGCCGTCTCGTCCGACGGCAACGGTGCGCCGGATGCCGCACGCCGGTCCGGGGCCGCGGGACGTTCGACCATCACGACGGTGCTGCCGCCGCGCCGGCGCGCGACCTGCGCCGCCTCCTGCGCGCGCGCCAGCAGCGTGGCGGCGTCGAACATGCCCTCATCCAGCGCAATGCCGATGCTCGCGCCGCACGGCGCGGCAGCCCCCAGCATCTTGCCGGCCAGTGCGCGCGCGTCGGTGGCGGCATCGGCCAGGTGCGTGAGCAGCACGGCAAACGCGTCGTCCCCGATCCGCGCCACGACGTCGGTGCGGCGTACGCGCGCGCGCAGGCGCGCCGCGAAAGCCGGCAGCGCGCCGGGGACGCCGCCGTCGTCCAGCCCGACGACCAGCAGGGCAACGCCGCCGCCGGTGCGCGCGGCCGCCGCCAGCGCGCTTTCGGCGCGGCTCATGAATTCGTCGCGGTTCGGCAGGCCCGTGGCCGCGTCGTGCGTGGCCGCATGGTGCAATGCGGCGAAGTTCGGAAAGGGTGCGTTCATGATCGATGTGGCGCCGTTACGGTGGCGCGCCGGTGTCGGGCGGGTATCGGGCCGGAAAAACGTCTGCGGGGCTGGGCAGTCCCACTATAGCATCGGCGCCTCCGCTTGATTTACCCAAGGCAACTTTATTTCATGATTTGTCGGCAAATCCAACACATAATTGCCAAACTTGCAGGCCATCCTTGCAACATGCGCACCCGCACCGTCACTTTCGTCAATGAGACAACATGACGATGGGCACGGGCGTGGCCGCAAGCGCGTTTGCATGGCCGCGCGAGCCCGTGCTAGGCTTGCCTTTTCGTCACCGCTCGAAGAGGCCTGCCTTGAAACGAACCGCCGTCACCCTCCTGCTGCTGGCCATGGCCGGCGTCGCCGCTGCCGCACCGCTGAAAACGGAGGTCGCGGGCAAGGTGGACGGCATGTACCCGTGGCTGGACGGCGTCTACAAGGACTTGCACGCGCACCCCGAGATCGCGTTCCAGGAAGTGCGCACGGCCGGCAAGCTGGCGGCCGAGATGCGCAAGCTGGGCTTCGAGGTGACGGAAAAGGTGGGACGCACGGGCCTCGTCGCCATCCTCCGCAACGGCACCGGGCCCACGGTCCTCGTGCGCACGGAGCTGGACGGCCTGCCGATGGAAGAGAAGACGGGCCTGCCGTATGCGAGCCGCAACCGTACGCAGGACGGGACGACGTTGACGACGCACAGCTGCGGCCACGACGTGCACATGGCCGCCTGGCTCGGCGCCGCGCGCACGCTCGTGGAACTCAAGCGGCAGTGGAAAGGCACGCTGATGTTCGTCGCCCAGCCGGCCGAGGAGACCGTGTCCGGCGCACGGGCCATGCTGGACGACGGCCTGTTCAAGCGCTTCCCGAAACCGGATGTCGCGTTCGCCCTGCACTCTTGGCCGCTCGCGTACGGCACGGTGGGCTTCGAGGCCGGCCCGGTGTCGTCCAACTCCGACGCGCTGGAGATCCGGTTCAACGGCCGCGGCGGCCACGGCTCGGCGCCGGACAAGGCGATCGACCCGATCGCCATCGCCGCGCGCTTCATCGTCGACGTGCAGACGGTCGTCAGCCGCGAGAAGGATCCGAAGGAATTCGGCGTCGTGACGATCGGCGCGATCCAGGGGGGCACTGTCGGGAACATCATCCCGGACACCGTGCAGGTGCGCGGCACGATCCGCTCGTACAGCCCGGACGTGCGGGCAAAACTGCTGGACGGCGTGCGCCGCGTGGCGAACGCCTCGGCCGCAATGGCCGACGCGCCCGCGCCCGACGTGCGCCTGGTCCCGGGCGGCGCCGCCATCGTCAACGACGCCGCGCTCGTGCGCCGCACGGAAGCCATTTTCCAGGACGCGTTCGGGACGAAGAACGCCGTGCGCATGCCCGCGATGACGGCCAGCGAGGATTTTTCCGCGTACGCGAACGAGGGGATCCCGTCGATGTTCTTCTTCACGGGCGTGTACGCACCGGAGGCGGTGGCCGAGGCGCAGCGCGCGGGCGGCAAGCCGCTCGCGTTCAACCATTCGCCGTTCTACGCGCCCGTGCCGGAACCGTCGATCAAGACGGCCGCCCAGGCGATGAGCCTGGCCGTGCTGGGCGTGCTGGCGCAGCCCTAACGTTTCAGGAGCGCCGCGCGCGCCTGTTCCCACGGCGTGCCCGCGAGCGCCTTCGCGCACTCGGCGCAGGGCTCGAACGGATTGCACGCGTGGTCCAGTTCGATGTAGTTGGCGCCGACGACGACCTTGGCGGCGGCCGAGTCGACGCGGCCGGACGGCGCGCCGTCCTTCAGCCATTTCTGGAAGGGTTCGAGCGCGACGCCCGTGGGCACGTACCAGCGCTTGCGGCCGGGATTCCAGCGGGCGCCGAGGGCGCGGGCCTCGTCTTTTTCTGCGTAGGGAACGTTCAGGAAAGTCATCCCGCGGATGCTAACCGATCCCGCGCGCCCACGCAAACACCGCGCCCTATCGGCACGCGATTTTCGATTATGATCATCGTTCCTCATCACCGGACCACGCCATGCCCGCCATCCGCACCCTGCACCCCGACGACTGGCCCATCTACCGCGACCTGCGCCTGCGCGCGCTGGCCGACTCGCCCCAGGCTTTCTGCAGCACCCATGCCGAGGAAGCGCAGCGCACGGACGACGTCTGGGCCGCGCGCCTGGCCGCGCCCGCGCTGGGGGCTTACCAGCAGGGCTGGCCGTTCGCGGCCGAGGTGGACGGCACGCCGGTCGGCCTCGCCTGGGTCAAGCTGGAAGGTGCCCACGCGAGCGTATACCAGGTGTGGGTGGCGCCCGAGGCGCGCGGGCGCGGCGTCGGTGCCGCGCTGTTGGATGCCGCGATCAGCTGGGCCCGCGCGCGCAAGGCAACCGAAGTTCGGCTCGACGTGACGTCAGGCGACGGCGCGGCCGCGCGGCTCTATCGCCGCATGGGTTTCGTCGACGTGGGCGCGCCCGTGCCGATGCCGGGCAGGACGACGTTCGAGCAGGCGATGGTGCTCAAGCTGGACGCGTGACGTTCATGGCGACGGCTTGCCGGGGACGGTTTCCTCCTTCATTTCGCGGCTGAGGAAGTAGCTCTATTGCGAATATAAATAGGCCGCCATGTCGCGCGCCTCGGCTCGGGTCACGCCCAGCTCCGGCATCGCGGTGTTCGGGACGACCTGGCGCGGATGCTGGATCCATGTCATGAGGTTGTCCGCGTTGTGCGGCATGACGCCCGCGATGTAACCGCGCGCGCGGATCTCGTCGAGGGGCGGGCCGACCTGGCTGTCCGCGTGCGCGATGCCCTTGATCTTGTGGCAGCTCGCGCAGCCGTAGCGAGCCAGGAGTTCGCGGCCGTGGCGCGGATCGCCGCCGGTGATCGGCTCCGTCGAGGGCCGCGTCTTCGAGCAGGCCGCGAGGAGCACGGCCCACGACAGCATGGCGATGGAACGATGGATCATGGGCGTACCTCCAGTGCGCGCGGGGCGGGTCCCTGGCGCAGCCAGCGCGCGCACAGGACGAGTCCCGCGACCAGGTAGGCCAGGCCGCCCGGGATCCACATGATGAGGCCACCCAGCTGCTGGTCTTCCAGCGGACTGAGGCCGAACAGCTGCGCGCGGTTGCCGTACAGCGGATACCATACCGTGCCGGACATGGTGAACAACGCGCCGAGCGCACCCGTGTGCATCATCGTCGTGAACAGGTAGACGATGGCCCCGCCGCGGCCGTGCGTGCCGCCTTCGCGCCCCAGCACGGCCCACCAGAACAGCAGCGCGGTAACGAGGAAGCTCGTGTGCTGCAGCGCATGCATGCCGTTGCTTGCCAGCGCCAGCTGGAAACACGCCGGCACGTGCCACATCCACAGCGCCGCGAAGTGCAGCAGCCATGCGTTCACCGGCGCCGTCAGCGCGCCCCAAGCGGCGCGCACGGCGGGCCTGCGCGTGGCGGCCGCGATGGCCAGGCGTCGCCCGGGCCCGAACGCCCACAGCCACAACGCGAGCGGACGGCCCAGCACGAGCAGCGGCCCCGCCACGATCATCAGGAGTTCGTGCTGCACCATGTGCGCGGAAAACGCGTAGCTGCCGGCGCCATCCAGCGGCGACGCGAGCGCCAGCACGAGCATCGCCCAGCCCGCGCCGAACCACACTGCCTGGCGCGCCAGCTGCCGGCGCGCGCCGTGCGCGCGGGGCCACAGGCGTTTCAGGCCCGCCGCGTACAGCAGCAGCGACAGCGCCAGCAGCGTCGCGACCCACCATTCCGGACCCCAGCCCAGGGAGGGGCCGGCCGCCAGCTCGGCCTGGACGTCGTGGGCGCGCGCCGCGAGCGGCAGCAGCGGGAAGCAGGCGATCAGGCGGCGCATGGCGACAATACCCATTGCGGAAACCATTGCGCCAGCACGGCGAGGCAGGACAGCGCGCCGACGAGTGCGGCCACGAGCGCGATGAACGGCGGCCTGTCCGGGACGTGGTCGCGCGCCGCTTCCCGCCCCAGGCTGCGGCCTTCTTGCCAGTTGCGCCAGGCGGCCCAGCTCATCCACACGCACGCCGCCAGCACGACGGCCGTGACGACGTTCGGCGCCATCATCGACTGGCGCGCGCACGCGGGCGTCACGAGCGCATACGTGACGGACAGGTTGGCCAGCGCCAGCGTGGGCGCGAGCAGCAGTGCCGGCCAGTTTCCCATCGTCCCTCCCTTTAAAAACGTGCGCCCCAGTAGATGACCGCGTAGATCGGCAGCCAGCTGAGCACGACGAAATACCAGTAGCCGGCGTTCTCGCTGACGTCCACGAAGCGCTTGCCCTCGTGCGGCCCCGTGAACATCAGCACCGTCAGCACGAGCGAATCGTAGGCGTCGGTGATGAGGTGCGTCGTGTGCAGGCCGAGCAGCATCCACACGACGGAGCCGTAGGCATCGGTATCCCAGCGCGTGTTCAGCGCGCCGAATTCGAACACGCGCACGGCGAGGAACGCGACCGATACCGCCATGCACACGGTCATCCACAACCGCACCCCGGCCAGGTCGAGGCGCTCCGCGGCCTGCTTGGCCTTCTGGTTCGGCCACAGGCTCGCCAGCATGATCGCCGTGTTGACGGTCCCCCACAGGAGGTCGGGCGGAAAGCGGCTCATCGGCCAGGCGGTGGCGTGGCTGCGCAGGTAGAAATACGCCATGATCGTCAGCGCGAACACGGTGCTCTCGATGGCGATCAGGCCCATCGTGCCCCACCACATGGGGCTGCGTGTGCCGAACGCGAACGTGGGCAGGCCCGACACGTCGAGCGCGGTGCCGCGCCGCACGGCCTCCTTGCCCGACTCGCGGTTCTCGCTCGTGGCGCTCATGGCGGCGACTCCGAATGCACGCGCTGCTCCACGATGGACCGCTTGGGCCAGAACCACAACGTCGCGGCAAGCGCCACCGGCGCGGCGGCCCAGACGACGGCCCAAGGCGTGAAAATCGAGCCGACAAACAGGATGGTCGTCGCCACCGCCGCCAGGAACGGCCAGATCGACGACGACGGCATCCACAGGCGGTGGTCCGGTTCCGCGTCCGCCACGGTCGTGACGAGGACTTCGCGCCAGTCGTTCGACATGCCGGTGACGTGCGTCGGCTCGGGATGGGGCTGCCACAGCGGATAGCGTCCATGGACGACCGGGATGACGTCGAAGTTCCCCATCGGCGGCGGCGACGGCACGCTCCATTCCAGCGTGCCCGCGCCCCAGGGATCCGGGCCGGCCATGGCGCCATTGCGCAGGCTGCGGACCACGTTCGCGAGGAACAGCAGCACGCTGATGCCGATCAGCGCCGCGCCGATGCTGGACACGAGGTTCATGTCGCCCCATCCCATGTCGGCCGGATACGTGTACACGCGGCGCGGCATGCCCCACAGCCCCAGCAGGTGCATGGGGAAGAACGCCACGTTGAAGCCGATGAAGAACAGCCAGAAGTTCCAGCGGCCCAGGCGCTCGCCAGGCATCCGTCCCGTGAACTTCGGGAACCAGTAGTAGAACGCGCCGAACAGGGGGAACACGGCGCCGCCCAGCAGGACGTAATGGAGGTGCGCGACGACGAAGAAGCTGTCGTGCAGCTGCGTGTCCAGCGACACGGAGGCCAGCATCAGCCCCGTCAGCCCGCCCATCACGAGGATGAAGAAGAACGCCAGCACGAACAGCAGCGGCGTCCTGAGGTGGATGCGGCCGCTGCCCAGCGTGGCAATCCAGCAGAAGATCTGCACGGCGGTGGGCACGGCGATCACGAGGCTGGCCGCCGTGAAAAACGTCTTGCCCAGCTCCGGCAGGTTGGTCGCAAACATGTGGTGCACCCACAGGCCGAACGCGAGGAACGCCGTCGTCACGAGTGCGAGGATCATGGCCGGATAACCGACGACGGGCCGGCGCGCGAAGGTCGCGACGATGCTGGAGATGAAGCCCAGCGGCGGGATGAAGATCAGGTAGACCTCGGGGTGGCCGAAGAACCAGAACAGGTGCTGCCACAGCAGCGCGTCGCCGCCCTTGTCCGGGTTGTAGAACTGGGTGTCGACGAGGCGGTCCGTGATCAGCGCGGTACTGGCCAGCATCACGGCCGGCAGCGCGAACAACACCATGAACGACGTCACGAGCATCGCCCACACGAACAGCGGCATGCGGTTCAGGCTCATGCCCGGCGCGCGCAGCTTGAGGATGGTCGCGATGATCACGATCGCCTCCATCAGGCCGGACAGCTCCGTGTACGTGATCATCTGGGCCCAGAAGTCCACGCCCTTGCCGGGCGAGTAGCGCAGGCTGGAGAGCGGCACGTAGGCGAACCAGCCGGCGTCCGGTCCCGCACCCGCGAAGAACGCGGCGTACAGCATGATGCCGCCCATCGTGAAGATCCAGTACGCGTAGGCGTTCAGGCGCGGGAACGCGAGGCTGCGCGCGCCGATCATCAGCGGCACGAGGTACGTGGCGACGGCCTGCATGATCGGTACGGCGAACAGGAACATCATCGTCGAGCCGTGCATCGTGAAAATCTGGTTGTACATCTTCGGCCCGATGATCCCGGCGTCCGGCTGCGCCAGCTGGAGGCGTACCAGCAGTGCCAGCACGCCGCCCAGCAGGAAGAAGATCATGGTCGTGACCATGAAGCGCTTGCTGATCGTCTTGTGGTTGATGGCGGCGAACCAGCCGTAGAGCCCGGGCGGATCGCGCCAAGTGCGTTCCAGCGCCGTGGCGGCGGCCGGGTCGGCCGGGCTGGCGTTCCGGACGAGGCGTGGATCGGATACATTCATCGGAGCGACTCCAGGTAGGCCAGCAGGGCTTGCAGGTCGTCGGGCGGCAAGGCGTTGGCCGGCATGTTCACGCCCGGCTTGAGCGCCTGGGGATCGCTGATCCAGCCCGCGAGGTGGCCGCGATTGTTGGGGAACATGCCGGCGCCGATGGTCCGGCGCGACGCGAGGTGCGTGAGGTCGGGCGCGATGCTCCCCTGCGCCGGCGTGCCCGCGATCGCGTGGCAGCGAGCGCAATTCCCGTTCAGGAACACGTCGCGGCCGCGGCGCGCGGCGGCGTCCGCCGGCTCGGGCGCCGGTCGGCGCTGGTTCGCGGCCCAGGTCTCGTACTGGTCGGAGGGCAGCGCGTGCACGAGCAGCGCCATCAATGCATGTTCGAGGCCGCAGAATTCGGCGCACTGCCCGCGGTAGGTGCCGGCGCGGTCGGCCCGCAGCTGCAGGGTGGCCGTGCGGCCCGGTATCATGTCCTTCTTGCCCGCCAGGTTCGGCACCCACAGCGAGTGGATCACGTCGTCGGCGCGCAACGTGACGATCACGGGCCGGCCGACGGGAATCGTCAGCTCGTTCGCCGTCGTGAATTCACGGGCCCCGGCCGCATCGCGGTAGCGCGCCTCCCACCACCACGAGTGCCCGACCAGTTCGATGTCGACGGCATCCTGCAGCGGCAGCCGGGCCAGGGCGCGGCTCGTGAACACGTCGCCCGCCAGCAGCGCGAGCAGGCCCGCGATGCACGCGCCGGTCACCCAGCCGATGCGGTGCCAGATGCGCCGCTCCGGGCCTTCCAGCGACGACGTGTCGGGCCGCGTGGCGGCGTCCGCGCGCGGTGCGCACCAGACGGCGATGATCGTCGCGACGACGATCGCCACGAACACGAACGTGCACAGGGCGAGCGTGCCGTTCCAGAGGTCGCCGATGTGCGCAGCCTGGACGCCGGCGGCACGCAGCGCGTCCTGCATGTCGCCCGCTGGCGCGGCCGGCTGGAATTCCATGTGCCTCCCCGAAAAAAAGGTCGAATCCGGATGCCAGAATGTCTATATGGCAGATATACCTTTTTTTCGGCCGTTCCCGCGCACGAATGACGGTTGCGTCAACGCGCCCGCGGGCGGATCAACGGCACAGGGCGTCGAGATTCCCCACCGGTTCGACGGCCGGCAGCCCGGCCAGGTCGATGCCCGCGTCCTGCGCGCGCCGTTCGATCATCTCGCCGTGGCCGGCGCGCGGACTCGGCATGCGGTACGCGGGGTCGGACTGGACCTGGTCCAGGGGCACGTAGTGCGCGCCGGCCGCGTCGAGGCGCTTCATCACTTCCGGCAGGGTGACCGCGCTCCAGGCGCCCATGTGGGTGAGGAGCACCTGCGGGATCATGCGGCCGTACACGCGCTGCGACATCGCCTTGAAGCGCGCGAGTTGCTGGTCGACGCGCCGGAAGTAACTTGTCTTCATCCCGTCGATCGCCGCCTGGTCGCCCTTCGCGACGCAGCGCGCGTAGGTGTCCGTATAGGCCCAGTCGTCGAAACCCAGGGTCGCCTCCGCGACGCGGTAGCCGCGCGCTTTCAGCCAGGCCAGCGTCTCGTCGTGGCGCTTGCCCGTGCCGCCCGCATCCAGGAACGGGTACCGCATCACGTGCCAGTCGTTGCCGGCCATGTATTTTTCGAGCGTGGGTTCGTTCGCGCGCACGTCGGCCTCCCACGCCTCCGCCGATGCCGCACCGGACAGGCCCATGTGCGTGTAGCCATGGTTGCCGAGCGGGTAGCCGGCCTTGCGCCACACGTCGAGTGCGGCGTCGCTGCCCGGATCGTTGACGAGGGCCACGGCATTGACGAAGCCCCACGCCTCGGGCACGCCGTGCGCCTTGAACGTCTCGATGTGCGAACGGGCGATGTCGGCGCGGCTGATGGCGGCGGGCTTGGCGCCGTGCGAAGGCAGGTCGTCGACCGTGACGGCGACGTCGAAGCGGCTGCCTGGTTCGGCGAGCGCATTGGCACCGGCGAGCGCCAGTGCGCACAGCAGGAGGGATGATTTCAAGACGGTCTCCATATTTAGTTCGATCATCGCATTATTGCCCGGATCAGCGCGGGCAGGCAACGGCGTCGTGCACCGCGCAAAATGAACGGCGCCCGTATTGACGGGCGCCGTTCGCGATTGGATGATTGACTTTACGTTCGCGGGCGGGGTAGGATGAAATCGATTTCACCTAGAACAACCCAAGGAGATTGCATGTATTCGTCGCGCCCGCGCCTTCCCACCGCCCTCGCCTGCGCCGCCCTGCTCGCGGCGGGTGCCGCAGGGACCACAAACGCGGCGGCAGCCGGCATCGAAGTGAACCAGCTTGGCTTCCTGCCGGCCGCACAAAAGCTGGCCGTCGTGCCGGCCGGGACGAGCGAGCGCTTCAAGGTCGTCGACGCCGCCAGCGGCAAGGCCGTGTTCGAAGGGACACTGGGCCCGGCCGCGGCGTGGGACGCATCGGGCGAAAGCGTGCGCATCGCCGACTTTTCGGGCCTGCGCGCGGCCGGCAGCTACCGCGTGACGGTCGCGGGCCAGCCGGATTCGCCCGTCTTCGCCATCGGTGCCGAGCCGTATCGCGCGCTGGATGCCGGCGCCATCCGCGCCTACACGCTGAACCGCGCGAGCATCGCGCTGGACGCGCGCATCGCGGGCCCGTACGCGCGGCCGCTGGGCCACCCGGACGACAAGGTGCTCGTGCACGAATCGGCCGCCTCCGCGAAACGCCCGGCCGGCACCGTCATCAAGAGCCCGAAAGGCTGGTACGACGCGGGCGACTACAACAAGTACATCGTCAACTCCGGCATCACCACGTACACGCTGCTGGCCGCGTACGAACACTTCCCGGCCTGGTTCGACAAGCTGGCCGTCAACGTGCCGGAATCCGGCAATGGCGTGCCCGACCTGCTGAACGAGGTGCTGTGGAACCTGGACTGGATGATCACGATGCAGGACCCGGAGGACGGCGGCGTCTACCACAAGTTGACGAACAAGAGCTTCGACGGCATGGTGATGCCGGACCGCGCGACGGCGCCGCGCTACGTCGTGCAGAAGACGACGGCTGCGGCCCTCGACTTCGCGGCCGTGATGGCGACGGCGAGCCGTGTGCTGGCGCCGTTCGACGCCAAATCGCCGGGCCGTTCGCAACGCTACCTGGCCGCCGCGGAGAGCGCGTGGCGCTGGGCGGTCGCGCACCCGAACGTCCTGTACCGCCAGCCGTCCGACATCCACACGGGCACTTATGGCGACGAGAAGGTCGACGACGAATTCTCGTGGGCAGCGGCCGAACTGTACATCGCGACCGGCAAGGACGAGTACCGCACCCGCGCGCTCGCGGCGGCGCCGGGCGTGCAGACGGAGCCCGGCTGGTCCGACGTCCGCCCGCTCGGCTGGATCTCGCTCGCGCAACAGCGCACGCGCCTGAAGAAGCCGGACGACGCGGACGTCGCCCGCAAGCAGATCCTCGCCGCGGCCGACACGCTGCTGGCGCGCTGGCGGGCGTCGCCGGCCCGGCTGTCGATGGCGAAGTCCGACTTCGTCTGGGGCAGCAATGCCGTCGTGCTGAACCAGGCCATGATGCTCGTGCAGGCCTATCGCCTCACGAAGAAGGCCGACTACCTGAACGCGGCGCAGTCGGCGCTCGACTACACGCTGGGCCGCAATCCGCTGGGCATCAGCTATGTGACCGGTTTCGGCACCCGCTCGACCATGCATCCGCACCACCGTCCGTCGGAAGCGGACGGCATTGCCGCGCCCGTCCCCGGCTGGCTCGCGGGCGGTCCGAACCCGGGCCAGCAGGACGCCAGGGATTGCAAGGGCGTGTCGTACGCATCGAGGCAGCCGGCCCTGTCCTACCTGGACCATGGCTGCAGCTACGCCAGCAACGAGATCGCGATCAACTGGAACGCGCCGCTCGTGTACGTGGCCGCCGCGCTGCAGTCGCTCGAGCGCTGATCAAGACCCGCTGCCACAGCACGTCGTTCCCGCGAAGGCGGGAACCCAATTTTCTACGCGCTGACGTGACGCTGGCAGAACTTGGGTCCCCGCCTGCGCGGGGAGTCGTTTCCGGCAATGCCGGGAACGACGGTTCATCCTCACCAGCCCATTTTCTTGCGGATGAACGCCGTCAGGATCTCCGCATTGTTGCGCTGGTGCTTGAGGCGCGGATGCTGGCCGTAGCCGGTGAACGGGAAGAACACGGTGTCGATGCGCTGGTCGCCGCCCTTGCGCATGTCTTCCACCGCCGACTTGATGTAGCCCGGCCACTGCGAACCCGGTTTCGTCGCGTCCATGCTGCCCAGCGCGCACACGATGTAGGCCTTCGGGTACAGCTGGCGGATGCGCTTGACGAACGTCTCGTAGGCAGCAACGCGGCCGGCGTCGTCCGGTTCCGGCTGCAGCTTGTGCTGGTCGCCGATCAGCCAGCGGTCGTTCTGCAGCAGGTTGACGACGACGACGTCCGGCGTCCAGCTCGAAAAATCCCACTTCGTGTCGTTGTTGCCGACGGCGCTGAGCTGGTCGTAGAAGTCCGGCATCGTGAACGGGAACCAGCTGATCATGACGCCGATGCCGCTCTGCGACGTCTGGTGCAGTTCCGCGTTCAGGTTGCGCGCCGTGATGCCCGCGTACGACAGGAAGCTGTTCTTGTCGCGGCCCACGTCGTCGCGGCCGTTCATCGGCGCTTCGTCGCCCATGCCGCTCGTGATGGAATCGCCGAAGAATTCGATGCGGCGCTTCGGACGCGCCGGCGGCGCCAGCATCTGGCCGCCGTCCGCCAGTTCCAGGCCGCGGAACACGGTCGCGCCCTCCTCGCCTTCCGTGCGCTTGGTGATCAGGAAGCTGTGCTTGCCCGGTGCCAGGCCGGCGATCACGTCGTACTTCTTCGATCCCTGGGCCGCTTCGATGATCAGCGGGCTCGCCGTGTCGCCGTCGATGAAGACGTTGAAGTAGTTCTTGCCCTTCTCGTCGTCCAGCGTGACGGACAGCGACGTGCCCGTGAAGTTGCCGGCGATGGCCGTGTTCGGCCACGTGATGACGGGGGCGTCGGGCTGGGCGAAGTCGATGCGGCCCGTGTACAGCAGGTGCTTGTCGCTGGGCGCGACGGTCACGCCCGCGCAGGCCAGGCCGGCATGCAGCAGCGCGGCCAGGACGAAGGTCTTGGTCAATCGTTTCATTGGGGAGCTTTCAGGAATGCGGGCAGCTTGTCGAGGGTGATCACGTCCGGGTGCCGATACACCTTCGTCTTGTGCGCCGCGTTGTTGTAATAATCGCCAGTCCAGAAATTGTCCTTGTCGGACGTGCCGGCCGGTACGCGGCCGTCGTTCCACGTCAGGAACCACAGCCAGCGCGCGCCGTCGCGCCGCATGTTGTCGGGATCGGGTATGTAGCTGTTCTCGGTCATGGCCACGGGCTTCGCCGCCTGACCGATGGCGGCCATGCGGCGGTACGTTTCGATCTGCGACCGGTACGTCTTGCGGTCGCGCTCATCGTACACGTCGTAGCCCACGATGTCGACGACGTCGTCGCCCGGATACCAACCCGCATCCTGGCCGTTCCACACCCAGATCAGGTTGTGCAGGCCATGCCGGTGCACGAGCCGGTCGAACATGTGCCGGTACAGCAACTTGTACGCGTCCGCGTTCGGTACGCCGTCGGTGCGCTTGCGGCCCCACCAGAACCAGCCGTCGCCGTTGCTGCCCGACGCCTCGTGCAACGGCCGCCACAGCACCGTCACGCCGGCCGCCTGCAGCTTGCCGAGTTCCACGGCCACGCGGTCGATGTCGGCGTCGATCTGCCGGCCCGCGGGACTGGACATGTCCAGGCGGCCGTCGCGCACGGGGATCGCGAACGCCGTGTTCTTGCGCGCATCCGGTTCGCGCGCGTAGAAGTTGCCGTGCGTGCCCGCGGGCGCCGACGGGTCGCGCCAGTGCCAGCAGAACGTCACGAGGCCGCCGCGGCGCGCCCAGGCGATGGCTTCCTCGACCTGGTGCGCGCCGTCGCCCTTCTGCCACGTGTTCATGAAGTCGAAACCCAACAGCGCGGGATAACGCCCGGTGTCGTCGAACACGCGCTGCGCCATGTCGACGCTGTCGTTCCACGTCAGGTCCTGCTGGCCGGCGATGGTCTGCCGGCCCCAGGTCTGCAGCAGCCAGGTGTATTCGACGCGCGTGCGGGCGTCCGCCTGCGTGTCGACCGGCGCGGCACGCGGCGCGGCCGCGCCGGCCGAACCGGCCAGCGCAACCATCAGCGCCGCGAGGGTGCGTCGCTTCACAGCTTCACGGTGACGGGCTTGCCGTCATAGGACACGGTCTTGTCAAACGCGTCCATGTCCGCGCTCGTCGCGACGCCGGCGCGCAGTACGCGCACCTTGATCTGGCGCGTCTGCGGCATGCCCTTGTACTGGCCGCTGCGTGCGCCGATCGTGACGGTGCCCGCCTTGTCGTCATAGCTGAACGGAATGCGGCTGAACTCGCCGCGCTCGTACGCATTCGTCACGCCATCGTCCTCGTACAGGCTCGCCTGGCCGTTCGCGCCCGCGTACACCTGCAGCACGATCGGCGCGTCCGGCTTCTCGTCGACATACTGCGTGACGGGACCGGTCGGGATCACGGCGCCCGTGCGCACGAACACGGGGATGCGGTCCAGCGGCGCGTCGACCTTCGCGCTGGTGCCGCCCGCGTAGCGCTTGCCGGTATCGAAGTCGTACCAGTCGGCGCCCGCCGGGAAGTACACGGTGCGCTCGCGCGCGCCGTACACCGTGACCGGCGCCACCATCAGCGCGTGGCCGAACAGGTACTGGTCCTTGATGTTCTTGACCTTGTCGTCCTGCGGGAAGTCCATCACGAGGCCGCGCATCATGGTGCCGTTGGCGTAGTGCGTGTCGGCCGCCATCGAGTAAATGTAAGGCATCAGGCGGTAGCGCAGCTTCAGGTAGCCCACCATCGAGTCGCGCATCGCGTCGTCGCCGGCAGCGATGTTGTAGATCTCGCGCTTGACCACTTCACCGTGCGAGCGGAACAGCGGCGAGAACGCGCCGAACTGGAACCAGCGCAGGTTCAGCTC
The DNA here is from genome assembly GCA_966211695.1 of uncultured Massilia sp. Classification (GTDB taxonomy): domain Bacteria; phylum Pseudomonadota; class Gammaproteobacteria; order Burkholderiales; family Burkholderiaceae_D; genus Telluria. The sequence goes on from CBIHOW010000001.1 coordinate 90,907, forward strand.
GCGCCATTCCTTCATGTCTTCCGGCTTGGCCTGGCCGCCTGTCGTGGCGCGGTTTTCCTGCGCGGAGCCCACGTCGCCGTACTGGAAGCGGTTTTCCTGCGCATAGCCGCCGATGTCGTGCGTCCAGTTCGGGATGCCGGACATCGAGAAGTTCACGCCCGACGCGATCTGGTCGTACAGGTTGTTCCAGCGCCCGGCGGTATCGCCGCTCCACACGGCGACGGAATTGCGCTGGATGCCGGCGAAGCCCGAACGCGACAGGATGAACTGGCGCTTGTCCGGCTGGTCGCGGCGCAGGCCTTCGATCATGCCGCCCGAGTGCACGAGGCTGTACGGGTTGAACGTGATCTCGCCCGGGCCGTAGACGGTGGGGCCGATCAGCTTCTTGAAGTCTTCCAGGCGCGAGTTCGACAGCACGTCCGGTTCCGTATTGTCCATCCACCAGGCGTCGAAGCCTTTCGCCACCAGCTTGTCCCGCATCTGGCGGTAATAGATGTCGCGCGCTTCCTGCGTGTACGGGTCGTAGTGGCTGTTCTTGTAGCCCTTGCCCACCCAGTCCAGCGCGCCGTCCTCGACGTTCTTCGTCCACATGTGGCCCTTCGCCGCCAGCTCCTTGTAGTTGTCGGTATTGGCGTAGAACTTCCCCCAGATGGAGATCATGATGCGCGCGTGCTGCTTGTGCACCTCGTCGACCATGCCCTTCGGATCCGGGAAGCGGGTCTTGTCGAAGTCGTGCGAACCCCAGCCGTCTTCCGGCCAGTAGAACCAGTCCTGCACGATGTTATCCAGCGGCCAGCCGCGCTTGCGGTATTCGGCCACCGTGTCCAGCAGCTGCTGCTGCGTCTCGTAGCGCTGGCGCGACTGCCAGAAGCCATAGGCCCACTTCGGCATCATCGGCTGCTGCCCCGTCAACGTGCGGTAGCCGCCGATGACATTGTCCATGCTGTCGCCGCTGATCACATAGTAATTGACCGCTTCGGCGATCTCCGACGACATCGTCAGCGAGTGGCGTTCCGGTGCCGGCAACGGATCGTTATGCGTCATCGCGATCATGCCGCCCGACGGCTTCCATTCCAGGTGGAGCTTGACGGGCTTGTTCGCCGCGAACTTCGCTTCGAAGTTGTGGTACCACGGGTTCCAGCCCTGGCGCCACACGTCCATGACCTGCTTGCCGTCGACGGTGAGCGTCGCATAGTCCGACGCGTACAACTGCATCTTGTGCACGCCCGCTTTCGGGCTCGCCATCGCGCCGTCCCACACGACCTTGACGTCGCGGCCAGCAAGCGCCTTCATCGACGGCAGTTCCTTCGGCCAGAATTCCTCGACGTCCTTCAGGAACTGGTACGCGATATCCTTTTCCTGGCGCGTCAGCGCCAGCTTGCCGTCGATGTAGTAGCGCGCCGTGAGGCCGCCCGGCTTGCCCTGTTCGTCCGTCAGCTTCAGGTCGCGCGACAGCCAGGCATAGGGCTTCGCGTCGCCGAAGCGGGTGATCGAGTTGTTGTCCCACAGGAGACCGTAGTTCTTGTCCGAGACGACGAACGGCACCGACGCGATCATGTTGTGCTGCTGCAGCAGCACGTCTTCGCCGTTATAGTTCATCTGCGCGTTCTGGTGCTGGCCCAGGCCATAAAACGCGTCCTTCGTGCCGTAATTGAAGCCTTCCTTAATCGCGAGGAACGGCTTGCCGCCCACCTGGATTGGCGTGATGGCTTCCGCCGCCTGCGTGAGGAACGCCTTGCCGGCCGCGTCGAAGAAGCGGACCTGGCCGTCCTTCAGCGACACCTGCGCCGCGATCTTCTGCGCCTTCAGCGTCACGTTGTCCTTGCCGTCGGCGACCGTGAACGCGCAGCTGCCGCACGGTTTGGCGACCGTCATCAGCGACGGCGTGAGTTGCTTGCCTTCCTTGTCCAGCTTGACGACGTGGACGATGTTATCGGCCATCAGCTCGAGGCGCACGAGCTTTGCCGGACCGTTGTCCGGGCGCACCTCGATGCCGGTGGCGGTCTTCTGGACGGTGCCGGCTCCGGCCTGGCCGCCTGCGGCCAGCAGCAGCGCGGCGGCTGCGATACGAGTTAATTGCATGATTGTCTCCCTGGTTATGGTACGCGGCGCAACCCCGTCGTTCCCGCCTGCGCGGGAACGACGGTATTTTTGCGTTTCGTGGCTATCGTCAGTACGAACCCATCTTCACCTTCAACACCGTCGGCACGGCCGGCAGATTCAGGCCATAGTCGGTCTGGTCCCCATTCCAGTTCCGTTCCATGACCCATTTGCCGTCGGCGTCGAACCGGCCCTCTTCCACCCGCGCGTAACCCGTGTTCTTGCCGGCATTGGGCCCGGTGCCGGAAAACTTCACGCGGATCTGCTGGCCCACGATCACGAATTCGTTCGGGCCGATCTGCGCGATCGCGGCGCCGCCGGACGGTTGCTCCGTGCCCTCGGCGTAGTCGTTCTTGTCCTTCAGGTACTCGCGCTCGCCGAACTGGAATTCGCGGAACGACAGGTGCGCATCCCAGCCGTTCATGGCGACGGTCTGCGGCTTGCGGTCGTCCCCTTCCGCGACGCCGTACGTGCGGCCCTCGTACGCCCACTTGGCCCACACGCGCTGCATCGGCGCGAACACGTCGTAGACCTTCGCGAACGGTTCGATCATGCGGCGGTCCGTGTACTTCGAGCCGAGCGGGTAATTGCTGTACATGGCGTAGTCGAAGCCGAACGGCGCGACGCCGAGCGCGCCCTTGCCGATGATCTGGTAGACATAGCGCGCATAACCGGCCGCGTTGCCCATCTCCGGCACCATCAGCGGATTGTCCGGGCGCTGGAACAACTGGAGCGTGGCGCTGACGTTGCTGGACTCCGGCATGTAGATGTCCGGCCCGGCAAAGTCGATGTGCGGCGCGGCCGCTTTATAGATGCCGATGACGTCGTAGGTCGGGCCGCCGGAGGCGAAGTCCGCCTTCCACGGCGGCGCCGGCTTGTCCAGCACGGGCGCGCGCAGCGCATTGTTCACGTACATCGGCAGGTCGTACACGGCGCGGCCCGCCTTGGCGATGTCTTCGATGTAGCTGGCGATGGCCCAGGTATGGAAATACTGGTCGGCGTAGTCGCCGTAGACGTCGGCCCACGTGCCCTGCTTCGGGCGGCCGGCGGGCGGCGGCTGGTGCGCGAGGACGGCGGCCGGCACCGGCTGCCGGAACGCGGCCTGGGCGCGCGGCGCATAGTCGCGCACGAGGCCATACGTGCCCACTTCGTTCTCGACCTGCACCATGATCACGGTGCGCTTGTCCGAGTCGATCTTCTTGATGTGCTCCATCAGCGCGACGAAGGCTTTCTTGTCGGCTGCCAGCGTGGCTTCGCCGAACGGCGACAGGCAGTAGCTCGTCTTGCCGTCCTTGTCGATCATGCGCGGGAAGCGCTTGTTGTCGAACTTGACCCATTCCGGCGCATAGGCCGGGCCGGTATTCTTCCAGGTGCCGAACCACAGCAGCACGAGGCGCGTCTTGTGCTCGCGTGCCTGTTGCACGAGCTTGTCGACGTAGCTGAAGTCGAAGGTCCCCTCCTTCGGCTCGATCTGTTCCCACGCGACGGGAATCTCCAGCGTGTTCGCATGCACATCCTTCAGCGCGGCCCACACCTTCGGCAGCGCCGCCGGGTAGTTGCTGGAGTTGTGGGCCTGGCCACCCAGGATCAGGAACGGGGCGCCGTCGACCATCAGGGCGTAGCGGCCGTCCTTGCCCACGATGCGGGGCAGTTCGGAGGCGGCATGGACGGCATGGCTGCTCGTGGCAGCGGCGAGCAGGCCGGCGGCCAGCAGGCGGAAGGACTTGGTTTTCATGTGCGAACGGGTCTCCTTCGGTCGCAGGGTTGAAATAACGGGCGGCCAGTACTGGAAAACAAGCGGCCGCCCGTCCATGATGCGCTTAGAACGAATAGCGCAGCGACGCCGTGTAGCGGCGGCCGGACACGAAGACCGCGCGGGTCATCATGCCGATCGACTGCTGCATCAGCTGTCGGTATTTCGAGTTGGTCAGGTTCTGCGCTTCCACGCCGAGCGACAGCTGCTCGTTGATATTGTAGAAGAACGAACCATCCAGTTGGCCATAGCTGTCCGACCACGTCGGCAATGCCCACGCGACCGTCTGCGTGGTACCGGTGGCCGGATCGACGCGGCGGCCGTCCGTGCCGTTGGTGCCGTTGACGTTCACGTTCTGCAGTGCCTTCGAACGCCATGCCCAGGCCAGGCGCGCCGAGACCTTGCCCTTGTCGTACAACAGGGCCAGGTTGTAGGCGTTCTTCGACAGGTTCTGCAGCGGCAGGTTGCCGAAGGTGGCGCCGTTGGTGTCGCAGCCGTTCTGGTTCAGGTTCAGGTTATCCGCGCCGTTCGAGCTGCCCGTGCAGAACGCCGAGTTGACCGGATGGTACAGGTCTTCCTTGCTGTCCACGTACGTGTAGTTGGCCTGGATACCGAAGCCCGACATCCAGCCCGGCAGCTTGTCGAAGTACTGCTGGTACGCGATCTCCGCGCCGCGCGCATGGCCGCGCGCGCCGTTGACCGGGCCCGTGACGGTGAACGTGTACGGCTTGCCGGTCACGCCGGTCACGTCGTAGCCGTAGGACTGGTTGATGATGATGTCCTTCAGCCGCTTGTTGAAGACGGCGAAGGTCAGCGAGCCGGCCGGCGCGAAATACCATTCGGCCGACAGGTCGACCTGGCGCGACTGCACCGGGCGCAGCTTAGGATTGCCGGTGCCCGTGCCCGTCAGGCCGACGTTGTTGACCGTGACGACGTTGCCGTTCGTGGTCTGGTCGACGTTTTCCGACAGGGTCGTATAGCTCTGCAGCTGCGAGTAATCCGGCTTCGAGATGCCCATCGCGGCCGCGAAGCGGAACTGCAGCTTGTCCGTGGCCTTCATGCGCAGGTTCAGGCTCGGCAGCACGTTGTGGTAGTGGTTGTCGAAATCCTGGCGCGTGGAGAACGCGGCGATGTTCGGGATTTCCGGACCGACCACCGTCGCGCCCTCCGCCGGCTGCGTGATGTTCGGATTGAACACCGTGTAGCCGTGCGCTTTCAGCAGCGTCTGCACGTAGCGCACGCCGACGTTGCCGTCGATCGGGTATTTCAGGTCGTCGAAGCCGAAGCGCAGCTGCGTGTACAGCGCGCCCGTGCGCTCGGACAGGTCGTTCGTGCCGGCCGGGTCGGTGCCGAACGTCGCGGGCGACCACGGCGTGCACGGGTTGCTCGTGCCGTTCTGCTGGTTCGCCTGCCGGCACAGGATGTCGTGGTAGCTGTGCAGCGTCGCATAACTGCCCGGGTAGCCCGTGGCCAGCGCCACGTTCGGGAACACGAGGGACGGGACCGGGGTGTTATTGTTGAAGAAGTTCGTGAACTGGTGGACCTGCGTCTGGTTCGAGAAGCGCGGATCGCCCAGGTAGGCGAGCTGGCCGCCCGTGTCCGACTGCCACGGCTGGGTGATCGCGGCCCAGTTGTAGCTCGGGTTCGAGTTCGTCGTCGTCGAATCGGCCTTCGTCAGGCGCATGCCGAAACGGACGTCGCGCAGCACCGGATGGTCGAACGTGTACTTCGCATCCGTCTTCCACGCCCATTCGCCGGCATGGCTGTCGTCGAAGTGCTCCTGGGTGAACGCCCAGTAGTAGTTGCCCGGATTGGCCAGGTAGCTGGTCTGGTACTGGTCGAACGTCAGTTTCGGCACGGAGCCGGACAGGTCCACGTTCTCGTACGGCATCTTGACGGCCGTGGCGACGGTCGAGTCGAAGCTGTTGCTCGTCGCGCGCACGCGCTGCAGGTCGGTATCGAACTGCCATGCGCTGGTCGGACGCCAGGTCAGGTGCCAGGAGATGTCCGTCGTCTGCGACTTGCGGTTGGCGGCGCGGGTGTCGGCGCCGAAGTCGATGCCCTTGTCGGTGGCGTCGGTCAGCGTGCCGGTCAGCAGCCGGCCGTCGGTGCCGTAGGTGCCGTTCGTGACGCCGATGTTGTACGGGCTGGCGGACGAGAAGATCGCCTGCTCGTCCCACTGCATGCGGTACTTCGACTTGAAGTACGTGAGCGAGGATTGCAGGGTCGCATCCTTCTTCCACTGCAGCGCGCCGTACAGGCCCTGGCGCTTGCGGTCGAAATTGAGCGTGCGGTATTGCGAGCCTTTCGGCACCCACACGGTCTTGCCGGCTTCGATGTCGCTGCGCTGGTAGTACGGCTCGACCTGGAACGCGTCGGTGCGCGTGCCGCTCTCCGAGTACGCGTAGTCGACGAGGGCGCCGATCTCTCCGAAGCCCGTCTTCCAGCGGTTCGAGAACATGAAGGAACCGGACGGCTGGCGCTTGCCCTTCTTCAGTTCCGAATACGTGTCCTGCAGCGACGCGGCGAGCTTGCGGCCCTTGAAGTCGAACGGCATGGCGGTGCGCAGGTTCACGAGGCCGCCGATGGCGCCTTCGATCTGTTCCGCCGACGGGTTTTTATAGATGTCGACGCCGGCCATCAGCTCGGGCGGGACGTCTTCGAAGTTGAGCGAGCGGCCGCCGTTGGCCGAGAACGAATCGCGGCCGTTCAGCTCCGAACGGGTGTACGACAGGCCGCGGATGGTGACGCCCGAGCCTTCCACCGAATAGTGTTCCGGGTCGCCCTTCGACATCGTGCGGTCGATGGTGACGCCGACCACGCGCTGCAGCACTTCCGTGATCGAACGGTCCGGCAGCTTGCCGATATCGTCCGCGACGATCGAATCGACGATCTCGTCGGAATCGCGCTTGAGCGCCTGCGCCGAATTCAGCGCGGCGCGCTGGCCCGTGACGACGACGACATTGCTGCCGCCGGCCGGCTGGGCCTCCTGCGCGACCGCCACGCCGCCGGCCAGCAACGCGACATGCGTTACGGCCACGGCGATGGCTGTTTTCTTGAACTGATACATTACATCTCCTTTGGCTGACAACAGGGCCCATCGAATGACGGTACCCTTCACTACAAGGAGACGACCTCTCAGGGTCTGCCTCCGAACTTCTCAAAACCGTGCCGCATCCAGGCGCACGCTCTCGCCCGGACGCAGCTTCACCGCGACGGTGCGCTCGCCATAGCGCACGTTCGCGGCACCGCTGCCTGCCACCCGGCGCACGACGGCATCGACGAGGCGGCCGCGCGTCCAGCGCATGTCCACCTCGAATCCGCCGCGTGCACGCAGACCTTTCACCTCGCCGTCCGGCCACGCGGACGGCAGCGCGGGCAGCAGCTGGATGGCGCCCGCCTGCGACTGCAGCAGCATCTCCGCGATGCCGGCCGTCGCGCCGAAATTGCCGTCGATCTGGAACGGCGGATGCGCATCCAGCAGGTTCGGATACGTGCCGCCGCCGTTCATCTGTTCCGAGCCGGCGCTGGCCTGCTGGGCCGCGCGCGCGCCGGGGCTGGCCAGCACGCCGCGCAGCATCCGGTAGGCGTGGTCGCCATCGTACAGGCGGGCCCAGAACGCCATCTTCCACGCCATCGACCAGCCGGTGCCCGCGTCGCCGCGCGCTTCGAGCGTGCGCCGCGCGGCCGCGGCCAGCGCGGGCGTGCGCGCGGGGCTGATCTGACGCCCCGGGAACAGCGCGAACAGGTGCGACACGTGGCGGTGCGTGTCCCCTGGGGTATCCAGCACGGGATCCTTCTTCTCGTCCAGCCACTCGAGCAGTTGGCCCCAGCTGCCGACCTGCGGCGCCGCGAGCCGGTCGCGCATGCGGGCGAGCTTGTCGCGCAGCGGCTTGTCGACGCCGAGCGTGTCCGCCGCTTCCACCGTGTTGTTGAACAGGTCCCAGACGATCTCCTGGTCGTACGTGACGCCGTCCTCGATGGGACCGTGCTCGGGCGACCAGCCCTGCGGCGCGACGAGGCGGCCGTCCGGCAACTCCTTCAGGTAGTCCTGCCAGAACGCGCTCGCCTCCTTCATCATCGGGTACGCGACGTTGCGCAGGAACGCTTTATCCTGCGTGAACGCGTAGTGTTCCCAGAAATGCTGGGCATACCAGGCGTTCCCCGTCTTGTTCCACGTGTAGCTCATGCCGCCGAACGGGTTCGACTCCGTGCGCAACGTCCAGCCGCGCACCGGCTTGCCGTTTGCGGTCTTGAACTCGGCCGCCGTCGCCTGGCGCCACACCGGTGCGACGCTCGTCACGAAGCCGAAGAACGGTTTCGCCATCTCGGACAGATTCGTCACCTCGGCCGGCCAGTAATTCATCTGGACGTTGATGTTCGTGTGGTAGTCCGAGCGCCATGGCGGCGTGAGGCTGTTGTTCCACAGGCCCTGCAGGTTGGCCGGCAGCGAACCGCGCGAGCTGGACGCCAGCAGGTAACGGCCGTACTGGAAGTACTGCGCTTCCAGTTCCGGGTCGTTGCCGTCCTTCGTGTACGCGAGCAAGCGCGCGTCGGTCGGCAGCGCTTTGCGGTCCGGTGCGGTCGTACCCAGGTCCAGCTGCACGCGGCCCAGCAGGCTGGCCACGTCGCGCTCATGCTCGGCGCGGAGCCTATCGGCCGGTTGCACGGCCGCACTCGCGACCTGCGCCGTCACGCGCGCCAGCGGATGGTCGCCCCGGAAGCGCTTCGCCGCGTCGGCGACATAGCTCGTGCCCGCGCCGACGATCACGGTCAGCGCATCGCAGCCCGTGAACACGATGCGGCCGTTTTCGATGGCCGCCTTGCCGCCCTCGTTCACGACGCGCACCTGGCTCGCGTAGTCCAGCGTGTTGGTCGTCGGCGCCTCGTTCGGCAGCGTCCAGCCGGCCAGCGTGCCCGTCGCGTACAAGGTATCCTTGCCGGATGCGAGATGCGCGCCGTGGCGGTCGGACAATGCGATCGACCCCGTGTACTGGCCGGGCTTGTCCGCCGTCAGGCGCAGGACGATGACCTGCGCCGGGTAGCTGGCCCACGCCTCGCGGCGATAATGCACGCCGCCGTGCGTGTACGTGACGGCGTGGACGGCGTGCGCGATGTCGAGCGTGCGCCGATAGTCTTGCGCATCCTTGTCGTGCCCGGGGAGGTCGACGACGACGTCGCCGAACGGCTGATAGGTCCCCGTCTGCTTCGCATCGCCCGACCACAAGGTGATGTCGTTGAACTGCAGGTGCTCGCGCGCGAGGCCGCCGAACACCATCGCGCCGATGCGGCCGTTGCCGATCGGGAGCGCTTCCTTTTCCCAGCCCTGGTCGTTGTCCTGGGCCGGGCGGTCGTAGCGCAGCACCAGGTCCGGCGCGGCCGTCGCGGTGGAGACGGCGCCGGCCAGAGCCAGCGCGAACATCATCTGATGAAATCGATTACAAATAAGGGCCATAAAAATCGCTGTCGGAAGCGTTGATCAGTTGGCGGCGGCGGGTTTGCCGTAGACGATGCCGCGGCCGGCGGTGCTCATGTAGACCACGCCGTAGCGGTTCATGTCGCCCACGATGAACTGGCCGTCGCCCGGTCCGCCGTACTGGTGGGCGTCGTCGTTGATGCGGGTCCAGGTGGCGCCGCCGTCGATGGAGCGGTGGATGCCGCGCACGCCCTTCACGTCGCCCCAGATATAGACCGCGGGGTAGTCGTGTCCGGGCGCGGCCTTGCCGAAGCCGACCGCGCCGCAATAGCGCACCGCGCCCAGGGGCGCGAAGTGCGCGCCGCCGTCGACCGAGCGTACGAGTCCGCCGCTCTTCAGCGCGACCCACACGTCCCCGCCGCGGCCGGGCGCCACGCGCACGAGGCGCGACCCGTCCGCGGGCAGGCTTGCGCGCGGCGCGAACGTCGCGCCGCCGTCCGTGCTCACGAGGAGCGCGGCGTCGTCGTAGGCGTAGAACACCTTCGCATCGAGCGGGTCGCCCACCGGACGCAGCTTCGTCTTCGCGAGGCCCGCGACCGGCGTCCACGTGGCGCCGCCATCGCCCGACCGCCAGACCTCCGTCGCCTTTTCGGGCGCGTGCAGGATCACGGCGCCGTCGGCCGAGATCGCGACCTGTCCGCGCTTGCCCTTGATGGCTGCCGTCTTCGTCCACGTGGCGCCGCCGTCGTGCGTGACGAGCATGCTGTCGCCCACGCGCACCATCGTGCGCGGCGCCTTGGGAGCGTAGGCGAGGCCCGTCGTCGTGCCGATCTGCGGATCGTGGATGCGGCCGTGGCGCGACGGATCGTCGTGCAGGTAACCGTCGATGTCGCCGATGGCGGAGACGAGCGGACCGCCCGGGATGCTGGCGAGCCCCAGCGGCACGGTCTCTTCCAGGCCGTCGACCGTGAATGTCCACGTCGCTGGCGCCGCGTCGATGTTCGCCGTGCGGAACACACCGTTGCCCGACGTGACCCAGACGGCGTGCGTGTCGGCGGGATCGAATTCGACGGAGCCGGCCCAGTGGATCGAGTGCCCTTTCAGCCACGGCACGCCGGCCGCGTCGCGCACGAAGCCGCGCGCGATGACGTCGGTCCAGTTCGCGCCGCCGTCGTTCGACAGGAAGATGCGGTCGCCCTTCGCGTCGCCCTGCGGCAGGAACGTGTTGATGGTCGACGCGACGAGGCGCTGCGGGTTCTTCGGATCGACGCTGATGCCGGCGAACGGCCGCGTCCAGCCGGCGGGCGTGATGTTCGTCCATACACCGCCGGCGATCGCGTATTTCCAGACCTGGCCGCGGTCCATCGGCTCGCGGCCCGAACGGTCCGGATGCGGTCCGGCGCCGTTCGCGAACGTGACGACCAGGTTCCCCGCCCCGTCCAGGATGGCGCGCTGGGGCATCAGGTCGACCGGCGCGCCGGCCACGGGTTCGAACGTGGCGCCGCCGTCATCGCTGCGGTACAGGTTGGGGCCGACGGCACCGAAGCGGGACACGCCCACGAACACGCGGCGCGCCTGGCCGTCCTTCACGCTGGCGGGGTCCGGCACGACGACCGCGATGCCCACGTCGTTCGGCGTGGACGTCACCGGCAGCGCCGTCACGCGCGTCCACGTGCGGCCCGCGTCGGCACTCTTGAACAGGCCGTCGCGGCGCGTGCCAACATACAGGAGCTTGCTGTTACCGGGATCGACGGCGAGACGCTCGCCGTCCTGGCGGCCCATGCCGTTGCCGTGGGTCTTGAACTGGTTCGTGACGTCGACGATGGAAAAGGTCTTGCCCGCATCCGTCGAATGCAGGATCGCGGTGCGGCCGCCGTTCAGGTAGGCGATGCCGGCGAGGAGCCAGATGTTGCCGGCGTCGCGCGGGTCGACCGCGAGCGAGTCGATGCCGAGGTAGCCGGTCTGGCCTTCCGCCACCCAGTCGAGCAGCGAATGCCAGCGGCGTTCATTCGGGTCCCAGCGGTAGGCGCCGCCGACGTCCGTGCGCGCGTACGCGACGCCGGGCGCGGCGCGGCTGGGCACGACGGCCGTGACGAAGCCGCCGCCGCCGATCGCGACGCTGTCCCACACGTACGGCACCTGCTGCGCCGCCGCGCGGCCCGCCAGCAGCCCCAGGGACAACGTTACCACAGCGGCAAGCTTCATCGTCTTCATCGAACCGTCTCCATCATGCGTACATACACCTGTTCAGCCCTTGTAGACACGGAAGCTGTGCGGCGGAATCACCACCTCGCTCACCGTGTCGCGGCTCGCGCCCGGCACCGTCTCGGCCGCCGGACGCGTGCCGCCTTTCGTCGCATGCTTCACGACCTTCACCGTCGTCGCCGTGTCGCGGAACGACTGGATCACATAGGCGCCGTTATCGTACGTGAACAGGCTCACGCCGGCCGGCGCCTCGATGCGCACGGGCGTGTCGGCCATCAGGTATTTCTTCACGCTGTTCATGACGCCCGGCGGCATACTATACAGGTCGCCGATATTGCTGGGAATGGACAGTACGTAGAGAATCCCCTTCGAATATCGGTTCATCAGCAGCACGGGAAAGCCGCGCGCGCCCGCGACGCCGCGGATGATGGGCCAAGCATCGTTCGTGAAGTAATGCAGCTCGGGGAACAGCACGTCGCGCGGCGCCACCTTCGGGTCGTCGCGCAGCGATTCGCCGTTGCCCGCGCCGTAGCCGTTGTAGTAGTCGTTCAGCAGCACCTGGTTACCGGTCGCATGGACTTCCACGAGGTCCTGGAAGCCGCGGTCCTTGCGCTTCGGATCCTGGGTCGCCTTGACGAAGCCGGACGTCACGAACACGACCTTCCCCGCTTCCAGCTGGCGCTTCACCTTGTTCAGCACATCGGGATCGGCAGCCGATGCCTGCGTGAGCAGGATGGTCTGCGCGTCGCGCGGAAAGCGCGCCGTCAGCGCGATCGGGATGCCCACGTTGCCCAGGTAGTTCGGCAGGAAGTCCTCGGCGGACGACGAATTGGGCGGGCGATAGGTCGGGATGCCGGTCGGATTGCCCAGCTGGTCCAGCACGGCGTCGATCTGCTTCAGCGCGGCGCCCGCGGCGAGACCCCAGCCCGGCGGCGCTTTCGCATCCGGGTTCGCCGCCTTCCAGTCGGCCACGATGCGGTCCCAGTTGAAGCTGGTGTCTTGTTTCGACCAGGGACGCTCGCCCGCCTCCGCCGGCGTGTCCTGGGCGGCCGGGTGCCAGTTGAACAGCGTGATCTCGGGCGCCTTCGCGAGCATCGTGTCCCACAGCTGCTCCGCGTAGCGGTCGACGTAGCGGATCGAGTAGGTGTCGACCCAGCCGCCGCCGTTCTTGCCGTCCTTACGGAGCGTCTCGTAGTAGCGGATGATGTTGTACGACTCGTACTGCTGCAGCAGCTGGTCCGTGATGACCGGGTCGCGCGTCTCGGTGCCGGCGTAGATCCCGTCGAACATCTCGGGCTGCTGCGCGAGGTCGAAGCCCAGGCCTTCGAAATGCTCGTACCAGTTCGGGTACTTGATGACGATCCTGACGTTCCGGTTGACGGCGCGCGCCGGGTCGATGATCAGGTCCTTCGAGACCTTGCGCATCGTGGCGAGGCGGTAGTCCGTCCACGTGCGCGCGCCCTTCGCCTTGATGTCGGCGTCCGACTTCGACGTATAGAACGTGAAGTCGTCGAGGATCACATCGTCGAAATGGCGCGCCATCAGCGCCATCGCGCGCCTGCACGTGTCGCGGTCCCGCGGCGACTCGTAGTCGAAGGTCATGAACTGGCCATTGAAACCGCCTGCCGCCAGCGTGACGCCGCCCGCCACCTCGATGCCCTTCGCCTGGAACTGGCGCTTCACGGCCTCGATCTCGGCGTCGCTGGCGAAGTGGTTGTCGCGGTAACCCTCGATGTAGACCTTGTCGAACGGGACCTGGCTCATGGCACGCGCGAACTGGTGCTCGAAGACCTGCGGGTCGACGAGGCTTTGCGTGACGTTCACCGGGATGTAGATCGCCGTCTTGAAGTGTTTATAGTGACCGGCAGCCAGCGCCGGGGTGGGCGCCAGCATGGCATTGCCGGCGAAAGCGAGAAAGGCCAGCGCGACGGCGGTCTGGCGGGCGAGCGAGGTACGCATGTGTCTCCGGCAATATTTTTATGGTGTAGGCGATCGCTATGCTAAGCGAAGCGATGTTAGGTACGCAAGGCGAATGTTCGCGCTAACAAGTGGTTGCGCTGCTCATGAAGCTGTTTAGCATGTTTAGTCGCCAACGCGTGCAACACCACGATACGTTGTCAAAAGGTAGCGCTGCCAAGACACCTTTGTTGTATTTCTCACACGCACGAAAATATTTTTTTGGCAGTCATGAAATCGATTGCGTATAACATCGTCTGGTGAGCATACTGCCGGGCCACGATGGCGCACGCTAACACGAGCGTCCTCCGGAAACGGCAGTTTTCACTGGTAATACAGGGCCCTGCCCGCTTTCGGCCCAGCGCTCTCCCGGCTGGACCGAACACAGAGGCAGGATTCTGGCAACAGTTTATTTGCGTAGCATGTCGGCAAAAAGACACGTTACGTTGTCACAAAACTGACAACTGAGTAGCAAACAATAAAAATTTTATGGTAGCGTATAACAACCAGTGTTAAGTCTCACATTCACGCTGGCTTTGTTAGAGCTTGTTATAACAACACTACCTGATCATCGGGGGAGACAATGAGGAACTTCCAAAAGACCGCAATTGCGGCAGCGGTTGCACACGTAGCCGTCCTTTCCAGCGCCGGAGCATGGGCGCAAACCAGCGGCGACACCAGCACGGCCCCTGCGGCCGTCGTCCACATCAGCGGCCAGCGCGCGGCGCTGCAATCGGCGCAGCAACTCAAGAAGAACGCGGACGAAGTCGTCGACTCGATCGTCGCCGAAGACATCGGCAAACTGCCGGACCGTTCCGTCACCGAGGTGCTGCAGCGTATCGCCGGCGTCACCATCGACCGCAACATGCAGGGCGACCCGAACCGCCAGTCCGTCGAAGGTTCGGGCGTGTCCGTCCGCGGCCTGACCTATGTGCGTTCGGAAGTCAACGGCCGCGACGCGTTCTCGGCCGGCGGCGGCCGCTCGCTCGGCTTCGCCGACGTGGCACCGGAGCTGATGGCCGGCGTCGACGTCTACAAGAACCCGTCCGCGGAACAGATCGAAGGCGCCGTCGCCGGCCTCGTGAACCTGCGCACGGCCATGCCGTTCGACTACAAGGGCTTCAAGGGCACCGTGGGCCTGTCGGAAACGTATTCCACGCTGCGCAAGGGCGCGCCGTCCCCGACCGGCACGATCCTGCTGTCGAACCGCTGGAAGTCGGACACGTTCGGCGAATTCGGCGCCCTGGTCGACTTCGCGCATGCGAAGAGCCCGACCCGTTCGGACGGCGTCGGCGTCGACGTGTACTACCCGCACGTGAATTCCACGAACCCGGCCCTGTACGACCGCTCCAAGACCCGCTGGATCCCGCTGGGCGTGGGCTACCGTTCGCAGGACTTCGAACGTACCCGCCGCGGCGACTACGCCGCCTTCCAGTGGCGTCCGAATCGCGACTTCACGGCCGCCCTCACCTACTTCAAGACGAAGTACAAGGAAGACCTGGACGAGCACGTCGTGGGTTCGTCCGAGGACAAGTGGTACCAGCAGGTCGCGAGCCAGGATTCGGTCTTCAACAGCAACGGCGTGTTCCAGAGCGGTACGATCTCGAACCCGACGTACGGCGGTTCGCCGTTCAACAGCTCGCAGCGCATCAACTCGCGTGAATCGAGCACCCGCGACACCTCGCTGAACCTGCAATGGCGCGTCACGCCGGACCTGACCTGGACCAACGACTTCCAGCACGTCCATTCGACGACCGAAGGCTTCGACGCCGACGTGTCGACCGGCTTCATCATGCCGAACCAGCAGATGGACATGCGCGGCGACGTCCCGCGCATCACGCTGGGTTCGCCGGCCTACATGGCCGACCCGAACAACTACTACTGGGCCTACACCCAGGAAGCGCTGGACCACGCCGCCGCCACCCAGAAGGCGTGGAAGACCGACTTCAAGTACGCGTTCGACCACCCGGTGCTGCGCGACGTCCGCTTCGGCTTCCGCATGGCCAACCGCGACGGCGAGAACCACAAGGCCCAGAAGTTCTACAACTGGCAGGCCATCACCTTCCCGTGGATGGAAGGCTGGCAGATCCCGCACGTGGCCCGCCTGGGCGACCCGCGCTTCGCCGGCGGCTCCTCGCTGCAGAAGATCGACAACTTCTTCGACGGCAAGTTCGACATTCCGCCGATGCTGTTTGCCAACGAGTCGGTGGTGCGCGGCTTCCCGAACGAATGGGCCAAGATCCACGCCTACCACGACGTGCTGTGCAAGGAGCAGGGTTCGACCTGCGACCCGTGGAAGGCAGCGACCTTCAACGATCCGGCCGCAACGAACACGCAGAGCGAGAAGACCCGCGCCGCCTACACGCAGCTGCGCTTCGGCTTCGACGACCTGAAGTACCCGATCGACGGTAACATCGGCATCCGCTACGTGAAGACGAACGGCTCGGGCCGCGGCTACGTCTCGTACAGCCCGCCCAACGTCAACATCCCGACGGATGCTCCGGTCACCGGCGCGGACACGCTCATCAACATCAAGCCGTTCGCGGAAGCCCAGTCGGCCAGCAATTCGTACCACAACTGGCTGCCGAGCCTGAACCTGCGCCTGAAGTACAACGACGAGCTGCAGTTCCGCTTCGCGTGGGCCAAGGCGATGTCGCGTCCGGACTTCAACCAGCTGCAGGTGCAGACGACGCTGAACTCGGCGCCGAACCAGACGACGATCCGCGACGCGTCCGGCAAGACGACCCAGGTCATCTTCAACGGCACCAGCCTGTCCGGCAACAGCGACGGCAACGCGCTGCTGAAGCCGACCACGTCGACCAACGTCGACCTGACGGCGGAATGGTACTTCGCCAAGGCCGGTTCGCTGACGTTCTCGGCGTTCAACAAGGACATCAAGGACATCATCACGACGCAGAATTATTCGTACACGCGGAACGACGTCAACGGCAAGCCGCAGACGTTCGTGGTGACGGGTCCGGTGAACGGCGCCAACGGCTTCGCCCGCGGCTTCGAGATCGCGCACCAGCAGTACTACGACTTCGTGCCCGACTGGCTGAAGGGCATCGGTACGCAGGCAAGCTGGACCTACGTGTCGAGCGAGCGCACGCTGAACAAGCCTGTGTTCAACGCATGGTGCTCGGGTAACGACGCGGCGTCGAACTACAACCTGTCGATCAACGGCTGCGATACCGACGGTCGTGCGTTCGGCAAGACCCCGCTGCAAGGCCTGTCGCGTCACACGATCAACCTCGCGGTCATGTACGAGCAGCACGGCCTGTCGATGCGCCTCGCGTACAACTGGCGTTCGCGTTACCTGCTGGGCGTGACCCAGTGGGGCAGCCGCGGCAACAACGGCCTGAACACGAACCCGGCCGCACCTGCGGACAAGTACCTGATCCCGACGACGAACAACGACCAGGCGTTCGGCCTGCCGCTGTACCAGGCACCGTACGGCCAGCTGGACGGTTCGATCTTCTACGACTTCACGGACAAGTTCCGCGTCGGCCTGGAAGCCACGAACCTGACCAACTCGTACACGCGCCAGATCATGGAGCAGCACGCGGGCAACTTCACCCGCCAGGTGTTCATGAGCGGTCCGCGTTACACGCTGCTGGCCCAGTACTCGTTCTGATCCAACGGGAATCCGCATGATTCGATACAATCGCTGATCGATTCCTGCCCACCGCCGCCGCGGCCTTCACGGGTCGCGGCGGCGTTTTTTTTCAACAAGGAGCCCTCATGAACATCCAAGGCGAAATGATCATCGGCCGCCGCGCCGTGCGCGGCAGCGCCGGCACGCTGCGCGCCTACAATCCGTCCACGCGCGCCGAGATGGAACCCGAATTCGGCGCCGCCAGCATGGACGACCTGGCCGCCGCCTGCCTGCTGGCGGAACAGGCGTTCGACGCCTACCGCAACCAGCCGCTCGAGCAGCGCGCCCGCTTCCTGGAAACCATCGCCGACCGCATCATGGACCTGGGCCCGGCCCTGATCGAGCGCGCCTCCGCCGAATCCGGCCTGCCGACGGCACGCCTGGAAGGCGAGCGCGCGCGCACCTGCAACCAGCTGCGCCTGTTCGCGAAGGTCGTCCGCGACGGCCACTTCCTCGAAGCGACGCTGGACTCCGCCCTGCCCCAGCGCACGCCGCCCCGTCCCGACCTGCGCATGCGCAAGATCGGCCTCGGCCCGGTCGCCGTGTTCGGCGCCTCGAACTTCCCGCTCGCGTTCTCCGTCGCCGGCGGCGACACCGCATCGGCGCTGGCGGCCGGCTGCCCCGTCGTCGTGAAGGCGCACAACGCGCACCTGGGCACGTCGGAACTGGTCGGCAAGGCGATCCGCCAGGCCGTCGAAGACTGCGGCATGCCGGAAGGGACCTTCTCCATGCTGATCGGCACCGGCTTCGAGATCGGCCTCGCGCTGGTCCAGCACCCGGTCATCAAGGCCGTCGGCTTCACGGGGTCGCGCACGGGCGGGCTCGCGCTCGTCAACGCGGCCCAGGCGCGCAAGGAACCGATCCCGGTCTATGCCGAGATGAGCAGCATCAATCCGTTCTACCTGCTGCCGGGCGCGCTGGCCGCGGGCGGCGCGAAACTCGCGCAAGGCTTCGTCGATTCGCTCACGCTGGGCACGGGCCAGTTCTGCACCAACCCGGGCCTCGTGATCGCCCTCGCCGGCCCGGACCTGGACGTGTTCCGCACGGCCGTCACGGAGCTGCTTGCGGCCAAGGGCGCCGGCACGATGCTCACCGCGGGCATCCACCAGACGTACGTCGACGCGATCGCGCGCCGTTCCGGCCTGTCCGGCGTGGAACTGATCGCCCAGGGCAGTGCGGACGGCTGCGGCTGCGCCGCGCAGGCCGCGCTGTACCAGGCGGACGCTTCGACGTTCCTGTCGAACAGCGCGCTGGAAGAAGAGATCTTCGGGCCGACCTCGCTGATCGTCGTGTGCAAGGACGAAGCGGAGCTGCTGGAAGTGACGCGCCACGTGGAAGGCCAGCTGACGGCCACGATCCACGCGACGGCCGCGGACCGCGACCTGGCCGCGAAACTGATGCCGACGCTGGAACGCAAGGCCGGCCGCATCCTGTTCAACGGCTTCCCGACCGGCGTCGAAGTGTGCCACTCGATGGTCCACGGCGGCCCGTACCCGGCCACGTCGGACAGCCGCACCACGTCGGTGGGCGCGACCGCCATCGAGCGTTTCCTGCGTCCGGTGTGCTACCAGGACGTGCCGGCCGACCTGTTGCCGGAAGCGCTGCGCGATGAGAATCCGCTGGGACTCGCGCGCATGGTGGATGGGACGCTGCAGGTGGCAGCGCGATAAGAGCGGCTGCCTTCGCGCGGGCATCGGCTACTTCGCGTGTCGGCCCGCGCAACGCGACGGCGCGGATGCCGGCGGCGCCGGGAACGATTTGTCCCAGGGTTCCGGGTCGCCGCGCTCCAAATGGTCGGTATCCGTACCAAGACCGACATCGATCAGGAAGCGGTATGGTGGCTCACGTGTCCAGCAGCCCTCGGCGCACTTGAGCCTGAAAGTCATCCCATATTTCTTCGGGACATCCAGAATCGCCGTCTGCGAGTAGCCCGGTTCGAACATGCGCGCATACAGCCGCTTTTTGCCTTCGGGCGACAGGTCGAACCAGACGCTGCCATCCCCTTCCCACGGCACCCAACCGCCCGCTTTGAACTGGTTCTGCAGGTTTTCCAGCACGGCAACCGCTTTGTCGAAGGGGAGTTTATCGAGCATGGGCGACGTCGCAACAGTGTCGACGTGGCCGTGTTCGTAGCCTATCACTGCGAACTTCGTCGGCGGCAGCGTAAAGCCATGCTGCGGATCATCGAAGCAAAGGATGACGGCAGGTTCATTCACGGTAATTCCGCCGGAGTGATTCACGTCGTATGCGTGTTCAATGACAGGATAGGTCGAGTTCTTCACGACATCCTCAAACGCTTGGCCGACACGGAACGACAGGACCGTCGGCTCCGATATTCGGTAGAACTGCCACCAGAGACCCGCGCCGAGCACGCCGGCCACCAGGGCCACCCGAATCTGACGCTCGCTCACTCGACACCCCCGCCTGCGGCAATTTTTTGAATCGATGCCTCGACGTGCGCACGCTCCGTACCGTTAAGCAGCGCATTGAACCTGTCCGCGGCCTTGAACACAAACGACATGCGCTGGTCGGCCACCCACAATTTTGCACACGCGTCCTTCCAAAATGAAATCTGCCAACCTGTCTTGGCCTTGCACTGTGCCGAGAGGGCCAACTTGATCTCCTCATAATTACCAGTCGGGAAATCGTAAGCCCAGGCGAGCTGATTCAGTGCAAGCAAGCCTTGCATGACGGCGCTGTCGTACAAAATTGCCTGAAGAATATTCACTTGCTCATGCTTTGCGAGTACTTTGACGCTCTCTTCCACGCTATCGGTGTCGATTCGACCAAACCCGTCCCGAATCTCGTGGAATGGCGTCGTAAACGGCAGCACCGCCCTGTCGACCCGCCACTCGACCGCATATCGTTTGTTCTGCCTCCGTTCAAGGTAAGCATTAAACTCCGCCCAGCCTCGTTCCATGTAAAACCGGTGCAACGGATAAATATCGAGGAACAAATGCTTGTTCCCGAACGCGAGCCGCTCATACATGCTGGCCGCGCAGACACCCGTCCCCGATTGCGTCATCGTCGCAAATTCGACGCCAGGTACCGCCGCCTGCTCGAACGACCGCCGTATCCGTTCCCGCTCGCGCTGGTTCAACTCGACGAGATCGGCCGAATGCAGCAGCCCGCACCCAACCTGCTTCGACGCGAACGCGGCAAGTCCGGCCCACTGGAAGCGGTTGTCGGCCAGCCACAGCCGCGCATAGGCCGCGTTAATGCGCTGGTTGACCGCTTTCCCGTCCGTGATCCATCGACCATCCGTTTTCAGCAGGTTTTCGGCCTCCATCTGGAACGTCGCCCACAGGTGCTCGGGCGTCAGGATATCGACGGCGACGCTTTTCTGAACGGTCGCTGCCGGGCCGACATAGTGATGAATGCCGCAATCATTG
The DNA here is from genome assembly GCA_966211695.1 of uncultured Massilia sp. Classification (GTDB taxonomy): domain Bacteria; phylum Pseudomonadota; class Gammaproteobacteria; order Burkholderiales; family Burkholderiaceae_D; genus Telluria. The sequence goes on from CBIHOW010000001.1 coordinate 111,384, forward strand.
ACTGCCCGGATGTTCCGGTTGACGGGAATGCCGCAGTACTTGTGCTTCGCAAAATACGGATTCGGCTGGCCGGCGACGTACCTTTTCGGCATGCTGCCCCCGCGCCGCTCAGGATGTCCCGTCCGCGCTGCCGCCTTGCCACGCCAGCACAGCCGCCCGTTCCGCCGCGGTGAGCGGCCGCGTCATGCCGTTGGCGTCGGTCGTGCCTTCGATGACGCCGCCGGCGTGTTCCAGCCGATAGGGACGCTGCCGCAAGGGTTCGCGCGTATCCGCCTCGCGCAGCAGCAGGGGCATCGCGTCCGACGCTGCCGCGCTCCGTCCGGCCGCGTTCAGGGCCGCGGCGGCCCCGTGCGCCGCCGCGGCGCGCGCGGCGTGCCAGTCGGCCGCTATCGTCTGGCTCCTGAGCCTCTGGTTGTGCACGAGCCTGGGCGGCGGGTCGCACTTGCAGATACACAGGTCGTCCGTGAGCGCGAACTCGCGGCCATTGCACCTGTCGCCGAGCCGCGGGCCGTCGGCCTTGATGTAGCCGCTCGAATTGCACGCCTTGCAGGATACCGTGTCCCCGTCGAGCGCAACCCTGACGCCGTTGATCGTCATCAGGGCGCTGGCCGACGTGACGACGCCGCCCGCGGTCGTGGCGGCACCCAGCGTGATGTGGTAGCGCTTGATCATGTGAGCCCTTTCCGTTGGCTGTCCGGATCATGGGATCCGGCCAGCCAATGTAGTCAGGGATCACGTCGTCAGCCTTGCGAGCACGCAAACGCGCACGGCGGCCGGAGAGGCCTATTCGAACTGCCAGTAGTCGATGCCGAACGGGACGTGGCGGCCATGGGCGTTCAGCACGAGGTAGACGTCCTGCATGCCGGTCACGTTCGCCGCCGGCACTGTGACGGTACGCCAGGCGGACGCGCCCCCCGTTGCCGGCACCTCGACGGTCGCGATCAGGGCGCCCTCCGGCGAACCGGCCCGGACTTCGATCTTCCCGCCCGGCGCCGCGCTCGCGACACTGGCCGTGAACGTCTTCGGTCCCTTGCGGCCGAAGTCGACGCCCGCAACCTGCATGTACGCGCGCGCGGCCACCGGCGTGATGTACATGCCCGTACGCGGATCCCTGGCGCTGCGCACGCCCGGTGCCCAGTCGAACGGCATGTCCCGGTCTCGTTTCAGGCGCGATTCCCAGGCGATCGTCTCGGCCTCCACGCGGCGATACGGCGACAAGGGTTCCACTTGCTGGACGCCCGTCGTGTTCCAGAACGGCAGTGTCGGGATCGTGCCGTCAGGACGGTAGGTGAAATCGGCCACGTTGACGGACCGCCGTTCGCGGTGGATCGGCGTTTCGGCCCAGTTCAAGCGGTAGTTGAGCCCAAAGACATAGGACTTCCCCTTGAAATCGATGATGCCGGGGTGGTTGCCGGTCGATAGCGGGCTCGGGTCCATGATCTGCCCGCGGAATTCGAATGGACCGGTCGGCGTGTCGCTCATCGCATACCCGAGTCCTTCGGAACAGCAGCTCGACGCATACGCGAGGTAATATTTGCCGTTGCGCTTGTAGACCCAGGGGCCCTCCTGGTAGTTGCGCGGCTTGGCGTCGATGCGTTTGATCTCGCCGGAATAGGACACCATGTCCCGGTTCAGCTTGACGTACGAAAGGTGCGGATTACCCCAGTACAGGTAGGCCTGGCCATCGTCGTCGATCAGCACCGTCGGATCGAAGTTCCCTTCCCCGCGCCCGATCAACGGGCGGCCCAGCGGATCCTTGAATGGGCCGTAGGGACTGTCCGAGACGGCCACCCCGATGACGTTGCCGGGCGATCCGGCGACCGTGACGGGGGCGTACAGGTAATACTTGCCGTTGCGCGGCACGACTTGCGGCGCCCATGCGTCGTTGTGCTGGTTCGCCCAAGGGAAGATGGAAAGGTCGGCGACCGTACCATGGTCGGTCCAGTTGACCATGTCCTTCGACGTGTACAGCTTCCAGTCGACCATCTTGAACTCGAGCGCGTCGTCTTCGTCGTGCGTCGTGTACAAGAACACCGTGTCGCCGATCACCAGCGGTGCCGGATCGGCCGTGAAACTGGTCTGGATGATCGGATTGGCAGCGAAGGATGTCGTACTGGCGAAGCCGCACATCACAAGAGCAAGGAGTGCCGCGCGTGGATGGATTAACGTGGTCATGGGTGTAGGCTGTACCCTCGTCGGCATGTTGTTTGAGGTTGATGCGGAAATAGCCGGATTGCACTCTAGTGCCCGTCCGGCCACCACGCAATTACGATAATAGCGAATCGAAACAACGAAAATGACCAGGGGTCGACCAGCGCGAATTCAATGACCATCGCGCTCCAGCTGCCATTCGACGCTGTCGGCCACCGCCCCCGCCTGCACCTCGATCCGGTTCGCTCCCGGCGCCAATCGCACCGGCCAGCGCGCGATACGGCCTTCCACCGCACGCTCGCCCAGGTCGGCGCCATTCACCCGCAGCCGCACCGCCGGCTGGTTGCTGTACACCTTCACCTCGACGTCCGCCGCGGTCCGCTTCACCGCGCGCCGCGACGTGATGTACACCATCGGCTGCTTCGACCAGTTGGCCTGGTACCAGTAATACGCGTCCTTGCGCACCTTGCGGTCCATGCTGACGAGGCCCTTGTCGTTGACGCCGCGGCTGTCGCCCTCGTTGCGGCCGGCCGACGCGAAGTCGAAGCCCGTCCACACATAGCTCGCCCACAGCCACGGCGCCGCCTCGATCTGGCGCCAGGCCGCCTCGTGGTACAGCGCCTGGTACTGCTCCGGGTGCCAGCGGCTGGGCGCCACCGGACGGCGGACGGGGTCTTCCTGGTGCAGCGCGCTGCCGCCCGCGCCGTATTCGCTCAGCGACTGCGCCGTGCGCGGACGCTTCGCGCGGTTGGACGCGAGGAATGGCGCCAGGTCCGAGAACTCCTTGTCGTACCAGCCGAAATAGACGTTGGACCCGACGGCGTCCGTGTGCATGGCCTGCGGGCCGTCGATCGGTGCGCAGCAGTTCGCGTACGCCGTCGGCCGGCTCGCGTCCTCCGCATGCACGAGCTTCTGCATCGCGTCCAGCACGCGGCCGCTGACCTCGTCGACCTTGTAGATCTCGTTCCCGAGTCCCCACACGAACACGGACGGGTGATTGAAATTCTGGCGCACGAGCTCGCGCGCCTGCTGCGCCGCGTTGGCCGCGAACGCCTCGCTGGCGCCCACCTCCGACGTCAGCGGCAACTCGGTCCACACGAGATACCCCTTGCGGTCCGCCAGCGCGTAACTGTGCTCGTTATGCTGGTAGTGGGCGTAGCGCAGGCCCGTGACGCCCAGTTCGTCGAGGATGCGGTAGTCGGTGTCGATGTCCGCATCGTCGACGGCCGTCCCCTTGCCCGGCACGTAGGTCAGGTGCACGTTCACGCCGTGGACGCGGTACGGACGGCCGTTCAGCAGCAGGCCGCGGTCGGGATCCAGTTGCACGGTGCGCACGCCGACGTCATTGTCCACGCGGTCGAGGACCGCGCCCGCACGGGCCACCGTCACCTCGCTCGTGTACAGGTAAGGATCCTCGACGCCCTGCCAGAGGTGCGGCGCGGCCAGCGCCGCATCCAGGTCGACCGGCACGACGGCGCGCGCGGGCAGCGCGACGGACCGCTGCGCCGTCGCCGCGACCTTGCCGGCCGCGTCGCGCAGGCGCGCCGTGACGACGACGTTCTCCGTCCGCGCGCGGTCGTTCGCCACGCGCACGCGCCAGTGCGGGCGATCGGCGTGCGGGGTGCTGAAATAGGCGCCCGGCCCGCCGAAGTCGAGCATGTCGACGTGCACGTCGTCCGTCGTCACGAGCCGCACGCGCCGATACAGGCCGCCGTACAGCGTGTAGTCGCCGCCCAGCGGCGCCACGTCCGGCTGGCGCGTGTTGTCGACGCGGACGAGCAGCGCGTTGGCGCCCGCCCGCAGCTGGTCCGTGACGTCGAAGCGGAAGCGCGCGAAGCCGCCTTCGTGGCGGCCGATGCGGGTACCGTTCAGCCACACGTCCGTCGACAACGCGGCGCCGTCGAATTCCAGGTACGTCCGGCCCGTGCCGGGACGCGCGACGGTGAGCGTGCGCCGGTACCAGCCGGCGCCCCGGTAGGGGTTGGGCGACGTGCCGTCATCCGCATTGAAGGTGTGCGGCAGCGTGACGGCCGTCCAGCCGACGGGGCCGCCCCTGGCGAATTCCCAGCCGTCGTCCAGCGCGGTGACGGTGCGGGGTGCCGCCTGGGCGGCGGTGATCCAGGCGCAGGCCGCGGCAAGGGCGAACGCCCGGCCGAGGCGAAGCATGGTAGCGTGCATCTAAGGCTCCAGAATGAAAAAAGGGCCCGCGAACGGGCCCTTTGCGGGATCGAAACGATCAGTGGTTATGACGCGGCATGTCGTGGCCGACGTCGCGGTACTGCAGCGCCATCTCCATCACGGCGCCCGTGTGCAGCTGGCCCACGGTCGCGCGGTAGATCTGCTGCCACGGCGTCTGGTTGCCCGGGATCGGCGGCGGCGCGTCCTTGCGGCGCGCTTCCAGTTCCTCGTCGGAGATCAGCACGTTGCAGCTGCCCGTGTTCAGGTCCACGCGCACGCGGTCGCCCGTGCGCAGCAGCGCCAGGTTGCCGCCCGCCGCGCTTTCCGGCGACGCGTTCAGGATCGACGGGCTGTCCGACGTGCCGGACTGGCGGCCGTCGCCCAGCGTCGGCAGCGCGTTGATGCCCTTCTTGATCAGCGCATCGGGCGGTTGCATGTTCACGACTTCCGCCGAACCCGGCCAGCCCACCGGGCCCGAACCGCGGATCACGAGCATCGTGCGCTCGTCGATGTTGAGCGACGGATCGTTGATGCGGTGGTGGTAATCGTCCGAACCGTCGAACACGACGACCTTGCACTCGAACGCGTTTTCCGAGCCCGGCGTCGACAGGTAACGCTGGCGGAAGGCGTCCGAGATCACGCTCGTCTTCATGATCGCGAAGTCGAACAGGTTGCCCTTCAGGACCATGAAGCCGGCCTTCTGCTTCAGCGGCTGGTCGAACGGGGTGATCATCTCGCGGTCGTGGCTTTCGCGGCCGACGAGGTTCTCGGACATCGTCTTGCCGGTGACGGTCTGGCGCTTCGAGCGCAGCAGGCCTTTCTGCTCCAGCTCCCACATGATGGCGGGCGTGCCGCCGGCGCGGTGGAAGCGCTCGCCGAGGTATTTGCCGGCCGGCTGCATGTTCAGCAGCAGCGGCACGTCGTAGCCGTATTCCATCCAGTCTTCCGGCGTGATCTCGACACCGGCGTGGCGGGCCATCGCGACGATGTGCGGCTGCGCGTTGCTCGAACCGCCGATCGCGGCGTTGACGACGATCGCGTCGATGAACGCGTCGCGCGACAGGATCTGCGACGGACGCAGGTCTTCGAACGCCATGCCGACGATGCGCTTGCCGGTTTCATACGCCATCTGGCCGCGCTCGCGGTACGGCGCCGGAATGGCCGAGCAACCCGTCAGCGACATGCCCAGCGCTTCCGCGATGGCGTTCATCGTCGACGCGGTGCCCATCGTGTTGCAGTGGCCGGCCGACGGCGCCGACGCCGTCGCGATGTCGATGAATTTCTGTTCGTCGATCTCGCCGGCAGCCAGGCGGCGGCGGCCCTTCCAGATCGCGGCGCCGGAGCCGACCAGCTCACCTTCGAACCAGCCGTCCAGCATCGGACCGCCGGACAGCACGATGGCGGGGATGTCGACGGTGGCGGCGGCCATCAGCTGGGCCGGCGTCGTCTTGTCGCAGCCGGTCGTCAGCACGACGGCGTCGATCGGGTAGCCGTGCAGGATCTCGACGAGGCCCAGGTAGGCCAGGTTGCGGTCCAGCGCCGCGGTCGGGCGGCGGCAGTTCTCGAAGATCGGGTGCAGCGGGAATTCCATCGGGATGCCGCCCGCATCGCGGATGCCGTCGCGCACGCGCTTGGCCAGGTCCAGGTGGATGCGGTTGCACGGCGAGATGTCGCTGCCGCTCTGGGCGATGCCGATGATCGGCTTGCCGGAACGAAGCTCTTCCGGCGTGATACCGTAGTTCATGAAGCGCTCGAGGTAGAGCGCGGTCATGTCGATGCGCTCTTCGTTGTCGAACCAGTCCTGCGACCGGAAGCGCTTCGGTTTGCTGTTCTGTTGTGTCATTCCGTCTTTACTCCTGCAGCCGCAGCACGTGGTGCGGCAATCCGGCCGTCTCGGCGCGGAAGGTGAACAGCGCGCCCGCGAGCGGCTGCTGGGCCAGTTCCTCGGCCGTCAGGCCCTTGCGCGCCGACGTCGCGTACACGGTGCGCAGGTCGTCGCCGGCAAAGGCCAGCTTGGTGATGTTCGAGCAGGGGAAGCGCACTTCGCCCACCTTGTCGCCTTGCGGATTGCGGCGCTCGATGCGCCAGCCGCGGAACACCGCGATCCAGACGTGGCCCTCGGCGTCGACCGCCATCCCGTCCGGCCAGCCGCCGTCCGTGATCTCTGCGAACAGGCGCTTGTTGGACAGGCTGCCGTCTTCCGCCAGGTCGAAAGCATACACCCGTTTATCGAGCGTGTCGGTGTGATACAGCGTGCGTCCGTCCGGGCTCACGGCCGGGCCGTTCGTGATGATGTAGCCGTCGTCCATGCGCACGACGTGCCTGCCGTCGAAACGGTACAGGACACCCGACGGCGATTCTTCCGCGTCGTCCATCGAACCGAACCACAGGCGGCCCTGCGCATCGACGTGGCCGTCGTTGAAGCGGTTGCCTTCCACGTCCGCCTCGACCTTCACGAACGGCACGAATTCGCCGGTGCTTTCCACGAAGCGGTACAGGCCGTCCTCCAGCGAGACGACGAGACCGCCGTCCGTGGCGCGCACGACGAAGCTCACCTGGCCGGGCGCATCCCAGCTCTGCCGGTTGCCGCCGTCGGCGTCGCAGCGGTGCAGGCGCTTGCCCTTGATGTCGACGAACCAGACCTGGCCGTTCGGGGCATCCCACAGGACGCCCTCGCCCAGCGTCGCGCCGACTTCCCACACGACGGCGGGTTGCGTGGCAATGGTCGGGGTGCTCATGCGCCGTACCAGCCCGCGTCGACGAAGTATTCGCGGCCGGAGATGTGGCGCGCGTTGTTCGACGCCAGGAACAGCGCCAGCGCGGCCACGTCTTCCATCTCGACGCGCTCGGGGATGCACTGGCCGGCCAGGATGCGGGCTTCCTCTTCCGGGTTGTGCCACAGCGCCTTCTGGCGCGGCGTGACGACGGCGCCCGGCACCACCGTGACGGCGCGGATGCCGTGCGGGCCGAATTCGCGCGCCATGTTGCGGGTCATGCCCTCGATGGCGGCCTTCGCCATCATGTACAGGCCCAGTTGCGTGTGCGGCAGGTGCCACGAGATCGAACCGAAGTTCAGCAGCACGCCGTACTTGCGCGCCTTCATGCCCGGGATGACGGCCTGCGCGCAGAAGTACTGGTGGCGCAGGTTCACGTTCATGCGGCTTTCCCAGTACGCCGGCGTCACGTTCTCGATGTCGTGGCGGTCGTCGTTGGCCGCGTTGTTCAGCAGGATGTCGACGCCGCCCGCTTCCTCTTCGATGCGGGCGAAGGTCGCCTTCAGCTCGTCGAGGTTGGTCAGGTCGCACTTGATGAACTTCGGTGCGATGCGCGAACCGGCCAGCGACGCTTCGAGGGCGCGCGACGCTTCCTCGGCGATGTCGAGGAAGTACACGCGGGCGCCCTGGCCGGCGAAGGCCGTGGTCAGCTCGGCACCGATGCCGCTGCCGCCGCCGGTGATGACGACGCGCTTGCCGGCGAGGTCGGGGAACGTCGCGTAGACGAATGCTTGGTTTTGTTCAGACATGTAATTCTCGTTATTTTGAAAGCAGGCCGCGCTGGGCCAGGTTTGCGTACAGTGCGCGTACGCCGAAGGTCCACGGTGCGATCTGGTCGCTGCGCTGGACGGTATTGACCAGCGTGCCCAGCGACGGCGTGGAAATGCTCACGCGGTCGCCCGCGTGGTGGGTAAAGCCGCCGCCTTGCGCGTCGCGGTCCTTGATCGGCGAGAACATCGTACCGAGGAACAGCATGAAGCCGTCCGGGTACTGGTGGTGCTTGCCGCAGGTCTGGCGCACGAGGTCCAGCGGGTCGCGGCTGATCTCGCGCATGAAGCTGGCGCCGGCCAGTTCGAAGCCGTCGTCGACGCCTTCGATCAGCATGCGCACTTCCGCGTTGCGCAACGTGTCGATGTCGAAGTCGCCGTCGAACAGGCGGATGAACGGGCCGATGGCGCAGGAACCGTTGTTGTCCTTCGCCTTACCCAGCAGCAGCGCGCTGCGGCCTTCGATGTCGCGCAGGTTGACGTCGTTGCCCAGCGTGGCGCCGACGACTTGCGCGCGGCTGTTCACGGCCAGGACGATTTCCGGTTCCGGATTGTTCCAGTGCGACGACGGGTGCAGGCCGACGGCCGCGCCGTGGCCGACCGCCGACATCGGCTGCGACTTGGTGAACACTTCGGCGTCCGGGCCGATGCCCACTTCCATGTACTGCGACCACATGCCGCGTGCCGACAGGTCGGCCTTCAGGCGCATCGCGGCCTCGCCGCCCGGTTCCAGTTCCGACAGGTTCGTGCCGATGGTTTCCTGCAGCTGCTGGCGCAGCGCGGCCGCGCGGGCCGGATCGCCCTTGGCCTGTTCCTCGATCACGCGTTCCAGCAGGCTGACGGCGAACGTGACGCCGCAGGCCTTGATCGCCTGCAGGTCGCACGGGGCCAGCAGGCGCACCGCGTTGCCTTCGTCACCGGCCAGCGCGGCGGCGACGAGCGCGTTGACGTCGCCCAGGTCCTCGCCTTCCGCGCCGCGCACGAACGCGACCAGGTCGTCGCGCTCGAGCAGTTCCGACACGGTCGGGGCATGGCGCGTGATATCGATTACACGACCGTTACGGACGGCCACTACGGCCGGGCCATTGGTCGGGGAAGCACGCCAGACGCGGCCGACCATCAAGGCCTGGTCGAGGTCCTGCGGCAGCGGATTGGCTTGGATTGCTGTCATGTTTGTCTCTCTTGGTTTATGCCACCGTCAGGGTCGCCTTCTTCAGGTCGACGCTGTTCGGTCCTGCGAAAATGGTGAACGTCCCCGGCTCCACGACGCGCTTCATGTCGGCGTTGTAGAACCACAGGTCGGTCGGCTTGATGTCGAAGGTGACCGTGCGTTTTTCGCCCGGCTCCAGCGTCACGCGCTGGAAGCCCTTCAGTTCGAGCAGCGGACGGGTGACGGAGCTGACGTCGTCGCGGATGTACATCTGCACGACTTCGTCGCCGCGCACGGCGCCCGTGTTCTGCACGTCCACTTGTACTTGGGTGGTACCGTTGGTCGCGATCCGGTCCTTCGTGAGGCGCGGCGCGGAAATGTCGAAGCGGGTGTACGACAGGCCGTAGCCGAACGGGTACAGCGGCGTGGTCGTGTCGTCGATGTAGCCGCGGCGGCCGCTCGGCTTGCGGTTGTAGAACATCGGCAGCTGGCCGACGTTGCGCGCGATGGTCACGGGCAGCTTGCCGCCCGGGTTCGCGCGGCCGAAGATCAGGTCGGCGACGGCGTGGCCCGTCTCCTGGCCCATGTACCAGCATTCCATCAGCGCATCGGCACGTTCGGCCAGGTAGTTCACGGACAACGGACGGCCGTTCAACAGCAGCACGACGGTCGGCTTGTTCAGCGCGAAGATGGCGCGCGCCAGGTCATTCTGTTGCCCGATCAGGTCCAGCGTGGTGCGGTCGCCCAGGTGGTTGTCGGCCCAGGCTTCGCGCGCGGTCTGCTCGTTGTCGCCCAGGACCATCACGATGGTGTCGGCCTTCTTCGCGGCTTCCACCGCCTCGGCGATCAGGCGCGCATTCACTTCCGGCTTGGTCCAGACGATTTCGTCCTGGCCCCACACGTGGCCTTCCGTCAGGCGCACGCCTTCCGAATAATCCAGCGTGAAGCCGGCCGCCTGCGCTTCCTTCTGCAGCGCTTCGTAGACGGAGACGACGTGGCGCGGCTTGTCCGAATAGCCGCCGATCGGGGTATCCTTCGCGTGGGTGCCGACCAGCAGCATCTTGCCCACTTTCTTCGGCGCGAGCGGCAGCAGGCCCTTGTCGTTTTTCAGGAGGACGGCGGTGCGCTGGGCAGCCTTGCGCGCGAGGGCGATGGCTTCCGGCGTGGCGGTGCGCGCGTCGGCCTGGGCGGCGTCCGCGTACGGGTTCTCGAACAGGCCCGCGTCGAATTTCCAGCGCAGGATGCGGCGCACGACGGCATCGAGTTCCTTCGTCGTGATCTTGCCTTCCTTGACCAGTTCCGCCAGCGCGGCGAAGCCCGCGGGGTCCGGCGTCTCGATGTCGACGCCGGCCTTGAACGCGCGCAGGCCGCCTTCCTTCACGGAGCCGACGAGGTGGTGCCGGCTGCCCAGTTCCGCGACCGCCATGTAGTCGGACACGGTCAGGCCCTGGAAGCCCCATTCCTTGCGCAGCACGTCCGTCAGCAGCCAGCGGTTGGCGTGCGACGGGACGCCGTCGATCTCGTTATACGACGGCATCACGGCCGCGATCTTCGTTTCCTTGATGATCTTCTCGAACGGCGGGAAGAAGTCTTCGCGCAGCGCCCGTTCGCCCACGTTCGCGGGGCCGATGTTGGTGCCGGACTCCGGCTGGCCGTGGCCCGTCATGTGCTTCAGCGTGGCGAAGACCTTGTCCTGCGCCAGCGGCAGCGTATTGCCCGAGAAGCCCAGCACGGCGGCCTTGCCCATCACGCCGCACACGTGCGGGTCTTCGCCATAGGTCTCTTCGATGCGGCCCCAGCGCGGCTCGCGCGCCACGTCGACGACCGGCGCCAGCGCCAGGTTGGCGCCGCGTGCGCGCATTTCCTTCGCCGCGAGCGAGAAGATCTGTTCGACCAGTTGCGGGTCGAACGTGGACGCCAGGCCGATCGCCTGCGGGAAGCTGGTCGCTTCCGGCGCCACGTAGCCGTGCAGCGATTCCTCGTGCATGAAGACCGGGATGCCCAGGCGCGTCTGCTCCATCGCCCATTTCTGCACGGCGTTCACGTAGTCCGCCGTTTCCTTCGGGCCGCGGTTGCCGACGGCGCCCGAGTTGCCGGCGTTGTTGTCGGCGCCGATCTGGCGGTCGGACGGGCGCGCGAACATGCCCATGCCGTGCGGATGCACGCGGCTCGCCTTCTCGGCATTGAAGCTCGTGTCTTCGTTCTGGAGGTCCTTCTTGGTCAGCCACACGCACTGCAGCTGCGCGATCTTTTCATCGACCGTCATGCGGCCCAGCAGGTCTTCCACGCGCGCCGCGACGGGCGCGTTCGCCTGCTTGTAGACCGGTGCGCCGCCCTTGGCGGCCTTGGCCGCCAGCGCGCCGGGCACGACTGCCATGCCGGCCGCGCCCCCAACGGTGGCCAGAAACTCTCTGCGTTTGATACCCATCGACTTATGTCTCCTGCTTGTTTTTGTAGGTGCCGCCGAGTGGCGGGCGGCGTGTGGTCTGCCTGGCATGCGGTGGATCTAGGCCCAACATTCCAATAACAGAAATGTTACCGCAACCATTCCAGTCTAATCGGCTCGTTTGGCGCTTGTCAATCAATTATTCGGAAGATGGTCGGCGGCGGCCTCGCAACGGCATGCGGCCGTGGCGGAAATGGCTGGGAAAGAGGAGAAATCGGATGTTTGCGCGAACAGTTTATGCGTTGCGCGTAACGGCCGCGGCGAGGTTGCCGCAGCCGGAAAGGATCAGCCGGCGCGCTTGGCGGCGGCGAGCGGCAGCAGTGCCGAAGGACGGGTGCGCGGCGCGGCGTCGGACTGGCGGCGCACCAGTTCGAAGTCCATGCGGACCTGTTCCGGCTCCGCGGCCTCGCCTTCGCGCAGCGCGCGCACGCGGCGCACGAGCGACTGGACGGCTTCGCGCGCCATGCCCGCGATCGGCTGGCGCACCGTGGTCAGCTCCGGCCAGATCGTGGTGGCGAGCGCCGTGTCGTCGAAACCGGTGACGGTCAGGTCCCCCGGCACGTCGAGACCGAGGCGGTGCGCGACGGCCACGCAGGCCGCGGCCATGTCGTCGTTGCTGGCGAAGATGGCGGTGGGACGTTCTTCCAGCGCCAGCAGGTGTTCGGCCGCATCGAGGCCGGAGCGGTACGTGAACATGCCCTGCACGACGAGCTCTTCGGACGCATCGGCGCCCTGCTCCGCGATCGCCGCGCGATAGCCTTCGAGACGGCGCGCGCTCGCGGTCTGGTTCGGATGGCCGACGACGAAGCCGATGCGCTGGTGGCCCAGGTTGATCAGGTGGCGCGTCATGGCGTGGGCCGCTTCGTAGTCGTCGATGCTGACGGCGCCCACGCGGCTGTCCGGCAGGCCGCACGCGACGACGACGGCCGGGATGTTCGCTTCCGCGATGGCGGCGATCACCTCCTCGCTGTCGCACAGCGGCGGCGGCAGGATGATGCCGTCCAGGCCGTTCTCGACGAGGCGGCGCGTCTGTTCCGCTTCGTGCTCGCCGGCTTCGCATTTTTCCACGAACAGCTGGACGTTGTTCAGGCCCGACTGGCTCAGGAGGCCGACGAGGAATTCGCTCAGGTAGGCGGCACTCGGGTTACTGTACAGGAAGCCGACGCGGATCGGCTTGGAACCCGCGAGGTTGCGCGCCTCCTGGTTCGGCGTGTAGTTCAGCGCCGCCACGGCTTCCGCGACCTTGCGGCGCGTGCTTTCGCGCACGAGGCCCTTGCCGTTCATGACGCGCGATACGGTCATGGCGGACACGCCCGCGAGCTTGGCGACGTCCGCCATCGTCGGCTGGCCGCGCCGCTCCAGCTCTTCCTGGACGGACTCTGGTTTGGTTTTAGACATTCTCCCGATTCCCCATCATTTTTTGTTTGCGCTATCTTAGCATCTCACGACGGTGCAAAGATAGCCATAAAAATGACCGTAAACACCCAGAAATCGATTTCCCATTTCTGAAGTTTGCGCTAACATTCCTGCGCCGGACGGGCCGCCGCATCCGGCACCCATATAAATACAACGGAGACTACGATGGAACGTTTGCTGCGGCATGCCCGCGCACGGCTGATGTTTGCGCTCGCGCTGAACATCTTCCTCGGCCTGATCGGCACCGGCCTCGCACACGCCGCCGACGAGGACGGCTACGACCTGTGGCTGCGCTACCGCCCCCTGCCTGCCGCCCAGCGCACCGCGCTCGCGGCGGCCGCCACCGGCGTGTTGGCGCCGGACGACACCCCGACCGCGCGCGCCGCCGGCGCTGAACTCAAGCGCGGCCTCGCCGGCATGCTGGCCAAGGATGCCGTCCCCGCGACCGCGCAGGCGCGCGCAGGCGCCATCGTGCTCGCCCGCGCCGGCCTTCCGGCGGGCCTGGCGGATGCGGACGCAGTACGCCGCGACCTCGCCGGCGTCGGCCCCGAAGGCTATGTCGTGCGCCGCGCGCGCGTGGGCGGCGCACCCGTCACGCTGATCGCGGCGAACACGGACATCGGCCTCCTGTACGGCAGCTTCGCGTGGCTGCGCCAGCTGCAGCTGGGCGCCGCACCCGACAGCATCGCCCTCGCCGACAAACCGGCGCTGCCGCTGCGCGTGCTGAACCACTGGGACAACCTCGACCGCACCGTGGAACGCGGCTACGCGGGCGAATCGATCTGGAACTGGTGGGAGCTGCCGAACATCGTCGACCCGCGCTACACGGATTATGCGCGCGCCAACGCGTCGCTGGGCATCAACGGCGCGGTGCTGAACAACGTCAACGCCAAGGCCGAGGTGCTGAGCCCCGCGTTCATCGCGAAGACAGCCGCCATCGCCAACGTGTTGCGCCCGTACGGCATCCGCGTCTACCTCTCCGTGCGCTGGTCCACGCCGCTGGAGCTGAAGGAGACGAAGACGGCCGACCCGCTCGACCCGCTCGTCGCTGCCTGGTGGGCCCGCAAGGCGGACGAGATCTACCGCACCATTCCCGATTTCGGCGGCTTCCTCGTCAAGGCCAATTCGGAAGGCCAGCCCGGCCCGCAGGACTATGGCCGCAACCACGCGGACGGCGCCAACATGCTGGCGCGCGCGCTCGCGCCGCACAAGGGCATCGTGATGTGGCGTGCCTTCGTCTACAACCCGCCCGCGCATCCGAGCCAGGTCAGCGATCGCGCCGCGCAGGCGTACGACCAGTTCAAGCCGCTGGACGGCAAGTTCGACAAGAACGTGCTCGTACAGGTGAAGAACGGCGCCATCGACTTCCAGCCGCGCGAACCGGCCCACCCGCTGTTCGGCGCGATGCCGGACACGCCGCTCGTGATGGAATTCCAGGTGACGAAGGAATACCTGGGCTTCGCCACGCACCTCGTCTACCTCGGCCCGCTGTTCCAGGAAACGCTGCGCTTCGACACCCGCGCCGGCGGGACTGCCATGACGGTGGCGCGCGTGCTGGAAGGCGCACAGGATGGCCATGTGGGCGGCATCGCCGGCGTCGCCAACATCGGATCGAGCCGCAACTGGACGGGCTCCACCTTCGACCAGGCCAACTGGTATGCGTACGGCCGCCTCGCGTGGAATCCGGACCTGGACAGCCGCGCCATCGCGCGCGAATGGGCCGGCCAGACGTTCGCGCCCGACGCCCGCGTCGTCGATCCGGTCGTCGCCATGATGATGCGCTCGCGCGAAGCCGTCGTCGACTACATGACGCCCCTCGGCCTGCACCACATGATGGGCACCGGCCACCATTACGGACCCGCGCCATGGGTGGACGACCTGGGCCGGGCCGACTGGAATCCCGTCTACTACCACCGCGCGGACAGGAACGGCATCGGTTTCGACCGCACGGCGAGGGGCAGCAATGCCGTGGCCCAGTACGCGCCCGACATCGCGCGCCGCTTCGCCGACCCGGCCACGACGCCGCCCGAATTCCTGCTGTGGTTCCACCACCTGCCGTGGGATTACCGCATGCCGGACGGCCGCACCTTGTGGACGGATTTGATTGCGCACTACGACCATGGCGTGGCCGAAGTCGCCGCGCTGCAGGCCGAGTGGCAGCGCCTGCGCCCGTTCGTGGACGCGCGGCGCTTTAACGACGTCGCCCAGCGCCTCGCCCAGCAGCACCGCGAAGCCGAATGGTGGCGCGACGCGTGCATCGCCTACTTCCAGCGCGTGAACGGACTGGCGCTGCCGGCCGGCGTGCGTGCGTCCGCGCAACCCCTCGAGTATTACCGGTCGCTCGCTTTCCCGTTCGCGCCCGGCCACGGCTGAACCGTTTTCACACCACCACGTAAAACAGAAGGACACATAATGACTACGAGACGAGAGATCATCCAGGCGCTCGCCGGCGCCGCCCTGCTGCCCGCCATCGCGCCGTTCGCGCGTGCGCAAGGCCCCGCGGGCGAAACGCTGAAGGACGTCGCCGCCCGCAAGGGCATGCGCTTCGGCACCGCGATCAGCGCGGGCCGCAACCAATTCGGCGACGCCGCCTATCGCGCCCTCGTCGAGCGCGAATGCAACCTGATCGTGCTCGAGAACGAGATGAAATGGCAGGCGCTCGAACCGGCGCCGGGCAAACCGAACTTCGGCCCGGCCGACGAGGTCATCGCCTGGGCGAAGGACAAGGGCATCGCCGTGCGCGGCCACAACCTGTTCTGGCAGGCCGAGAAATGGGTGCCGGCGTGGGTCGCCAGGCAGGACTTCGGCCCGCAGCCCGCGAAGGCCGTCGAGCAGCTGATGCGCACGCACGTGAGCACCGTCTGCGGCCACTTCGGCAAGACCATCAAGAGCTGGGACGTCGTCAACGAAGCCGTCGACCCGGCCGACGGCAAGCTGCGCCAGAACGCCCTCACGAAGCCGCTGGGCGCCATCGAGCAGATCGACCTCGCGTTCCGCCTCGCGAAAGAATACGCGCCGCAGGCGCAGCTGGTCTACAACGACTACATGCGCGGCGACGCCGGCAGCGCCAAGCACCGCGCGGGCGTCCTGGCGCTGCTCGCGGACCTGAAGAAGCGCGGCACGCCGATCAACGCCCTCGGCCTGCAGAGCCACATCGGTTCGTGGGACGAAACGGATAAAGGCCGTTCCGACCTGGTCGAATGGCGCAAGTTCCTCGACGAGGTGACGGCCATGGGCTACGACCTCCTGATCACGGAACTGGACGTGAACGACCGCCGCCTGCCGGCCGACATTGCCAAGCGCGACGCCGGCGTGGCCGCCGCCACCCGCGACTTCCTGGACGTGACCCTGGCCTACCCGCGCCTGCGCGACATCCTCGTGTGGGGCCTGGCCGACAACATCAGCTGGCTGCAGACGTGGGACGAGGCGCCGCGCATGGACAAGCTGCCGATGCGTCCGACGCCGTTCGACGCGCAGCTGAAAGCGAAGCCGATGAAGCAGGCCATCATCGACGCGATCAAGGCGGCGCCGGCACGCCAGGGCTGACGTTTCCGATATCGATTCGGGTATCGGTCGGCGCGCACAAGTGATTGGCGCGCCGGCCGATCGGTATTTATACTCGCGCGACGCTCATCAACTCTTAGCCCGCACATGGACTCGAATCGCCGCCGCATCCTCACCGCTTCCCTCGCCACCGCTGCCGCCGCCAGCGTTCCCTCGCTCGCCTTCGCAGCGAAATCCAAATCGCCGTCGCCGGCTGCAGGCCTCGCCCCGACGCCGCCGATGGGCTGGAACAGCTGGAACTCGTTCGGCCCCACCATCACGGAAGCCCAGGCGCTGGAAAACGCCGACATCATGGTCGCGAAACTGCTGCCGTTCGGGTACAACGTGTTCACCGTCGACATCCAGTGGTACGAGCCGAACGCGAACAGCTACGAATACCGCAAGGACGCCGAGCTGACGATGGACCAGTACGGCCGCCTGCAGCCGGCGCCGAACCGCTTCCCGTCCGCCGCCGGCGGCACGGGCTTCAAGAAGCTCGCCGACCAGATCCACGCGCGCGGCATGAAGTTCGGCATCCACCTGATGCGCGGCATTCCGCGCCAGGCCGTGCGCCTGAACACGCCGATCCTCGGCACGAACCTGCACGCGCAGGACATCGCCGACACGAAGGCGATCTGCGAGTGGAACGGCGACATGTACGGCGTCGACATGACGAAGCCGGGCGCGCAGGAATACTACAATTCCGTGTTCAAGCAGTACGCGCAATGGGGCGTCGACTTCGTCAAGATGGACGACATGTCGCGCCCGTACGAGCGCAACTGGCCGGAGGTCGAGGCGGCGCACAAGGCCATCGCGGCCAGCGGCCGCCCCATCGTCCTGTCGCTGTCGCCGGGCGAGATGGACCTGCGCTGGGCCAACCACGTGCCGCACTATGCGCAGATGTGGCGCATCTCGGACGACTTCTGGGACGAATGGCGCCTCCTCAACGAACAGTTCCAGCGCCTGGAAAACTGGAATCCCGTGATGGGCGCGAACTCGTGGCCCGACGCCGACATGCTGCCGCTGGGCCGCCTCGCCCTCGGCGCGCGCGACACCAAGTTCACGCCGGACGAGCAGCAGACCCTGATGACCCTGTGGAGCATCGCCCGCTCGCCGCTGATCATGGGCGGCGACCTGCGCCACCTGGACGCGAAGACCCTCGCGCTGCTGACGAACCCCGAGGTGCTGGCCGTGAACCAGCGCAGCCGCGACAACCATCCGCACCGCGCGGACGCGGGCACGCGCATCTGGAGCGCACGTTCCGCCGACAAGCGCAACCTGCAGTACCTCGCGCTGTTCAATACGTCGGACGCACCGACCGAGATCGTGTTCGATTTGTCGCGCCTGGACCTGGGCAACCGCGACGTCGCCGTGCGCGACCTGTGGGCACGGCGCGACCAGGCCGCCGTACGCGGCGCACTGCGCATCACGCTGGCGCCGCACGCGTCGACGTTGCTGGGCCTTTCTGCCTGACGGTGACAAAGGGTGAGGATTCGAGCGGCATAAACTGCCAGAATAGCGTCGATACAAAATTTGGAACATAATGGCCCGGTTCGCGCCGGCCCTTTATGTTCCCATCCATCGACCGCATGAGAATACACCCGCTCACCGGGGAGTTTGCACTGCCCGCAAACGAAACCGCGTTCCTCGTCCACCAGCTGCCGCGGACGCGCGCCCTGCTCGGCTACACGCTCGTGTTCTGCACGCTGTTCTACGTGGCGTTCTCGGTCTCGGACCTGGCCGCGCTGGGCTATGGCCCGACCTACCTGACGCTGTGCGCCGCACGCGCGCTCGTCGCCGCGACGGCCGGCACGTGCGCCTGGCTGGCCTACCACCGCCCCCTCGCCGTCGACGCGACGCGCATCGCCGCCTGCGTCGCGGAAACCGTGGCGCTCGCGTGCTTCATGTTCATCAGTGTGTCCCGGCCGGACGAATTCCACTGGCACGCGATGTCGCTGGGGATCATGCTGATCGTGATCTACCTGTACATCCCGAACAGCTTCGCCAACGCGCTGGTGCTGGCATGCGGCGCGACCGCCGTCTTTCTCGCGCTGACCCTGGCGCACGGCCGGCTGACGACGGCCGACGGCGTCACGATGGTCATGCTGCTGGTGCTGGCGAACGCCTTCGGCGCGCTCGCGGCGCGGCGCTTCAACCAGGTGTCGCGCGAGGAATACCTGGCGCGCGTGCAACTCCAGCACACGGCGGCGCGCGACCACCTCACCGGCTGCTTCAACCGGCGCTACCTGCACGACACCCTGATGCGCCCCGGCCAGGTGCGCACGCCGGACCATGGCGGCCTGCTGACGGTGGTCCTGTGCGACATCGACCACTTCAAGCGCATCAACGACACCTACGGCCACGCCAGCGGCGACGCCGTGCTGCGCAGCTTCGCGGACCTGTTGCGGCGCATGACGCGCGACGGCGTCGACAGCGTCGTGCGCTACGGCGGCGAGGAATTCCTCGCGATCCTGCCGGGCACGGACCTCGACGGCGGCATCCACCTGGCCGAACGGTTGCGCACGCGCTTCGCCGACACGAGCATCCCGACCGACGATGGCACGGAACATGTGCGCACGACGGCGAGCTTCGGCGTCGCCTGCGCCGACCTCGCGGCCGATGGCGGGAACCACGTGCTGCGCGACCTCATCGCCGTGGCCGACAAGCTGATGTACGACGCCAAGCGCGGTGGACGCGACCGCGTCCACGCGCGCTGCGCCTGCGCCAACGACGCGGACGGACCGCGCCGCGCGGGACTGGTCAATAGGCGGTGACCGAGAAGTTACGTGCGCCGAAATTCATGCCGCCCGCCGACGACGTGATCTCGAAACCGTACTGCACGTCGCCCAGCGTGACGTTGCCGATCCAGCCGAGGTTCTGCAGGTAGCGCATGATGGCAAGGATGTCGACGGTCGTGTTGTTGGTCTTCGTCGTGCGCAGGAACGAGTACACCATGTTGCCGCCGTTATTGCCGCGATAGACGTTCCACGTCGCGCCGCCGACGTTCACGTTCGTGTACACGGGGATGGCGCAGCCGGTAGCCGTCCAGTTGTACGAAACCGGCTTGACGTTGCCGCAGCCGCCCGACGTGCCCGTGTAGTTCAGCCACAGCATGATCTCGTTGGCGTGGTTCGAGTCCCAGATGTCGTACGCCGACTCCCACGCGCCGCCGGCCGGCGTCGTCGCCGACACGACGGACGTCACGCGGGACAGGGAGCTCAGCGACTTGCCGACCCAGAAGCCGATATGGGGATAGGACTTGATGCCGCCGGTGTTCGGCTGGTCGGACCACACGCCCCAGTCGGCCGGCGAGTTGACCCACAAGGTCTGCGGCCCGGCACCCTGCCCCCAGATGTCGTTGTTGAAGCTGTACGCGCCCATCGTGGTCCCGCCGTACTGCGCGGAAGTCGACCAGGTTGCCGCCTGCGCCGGGGCGGCGAGACTCGTTGCCACTGCCACTGCGGTGATCCAAAGTGCCTTCTTCATATAGTCTCCGTGATGTTCGCCCCGCTTCGAGCGGACCGCGACCGCCGTATCCGCATACGGCATCCGGGGCATTGTTGCCGCATTCTTGTTTTATGTAACCGATTTCATCGTAAGAATGCGACTCTGCGGCGTCAATCGTGCGCACGGCTTTGCTATCCGCTACCACGTTTGGCATGCCATTTTCGTATGGCAAAGGTGACTTTCGATATGGGTCGCTGACTTTGGCTCGCCTGGACGTCCGCAAGGATACAGGATGTTTTCTCTTCGGCAACATGCTATGCTGTATTCTGCCAGGTGGCCGGCCATTGCCAGCGATCCGGCCTCCAGACAATCCCCTCACCGTTGAAAAAACATGCCGCCATTCGATGTCCTGTCCGTCAACACCTCGCCTGCCTCGCGTCCTTTCAGACGTGTGCTTGCTGCCGTACTGCTGTCGGCAGGGTCTTGTTCGGGGGTGCTGGCTCAGGTTCCAGCCGCGGTTACCCCGGGCGAAGGGGTTATCGTCCAGCAACCTCCAACTAATCGCACGCCTGCAACGGTCGACTTCGGAACGTGCGCAAAACCGGCATGGCCGAGAGAAGCACTGCGTAACGACCAGGAAGGTACGGTCACCCTGACATTTTTGATCGGAACCGACGGTACCGTGCGTGGAAGCAAGGTGACGAAGTCGAGCGGCTTCCCCCTGCTTGACCTGGCGGCGCAGGACGCCATCTCGAAATGCAGATTCAGACCGGGCACGAAAGACGGTATTGCGGTCGAGACCTGGCAGCCACTGCAGTACGTTTTTAAACTCGAAGGACCACGCAGAACCAGCGATGCCGTGATTGCGTCAACGCGCCAGAGTGCGGAACGTGGCGACGCCGACGCGCAGTACAAACTCGGCACGATCTATTTCAATGGCGACGGTGTCGGGCGCAGTCCGGAGCAGGGTATGAAGTGGATGCGTCGTGCCGCAGATCAGGGCCACGCCAAGGCTCAGGAAACTCTCGGCATGGTGCTGCAGGTGGGGGTCGGCGGGCAGGGGAATCCTGCCGAAGCCACTGTATGGTACCGAAAGGCGGCCGAACAGGGTTTGCCGCGAGCACAAGGGATACTGGGAAGCATGCTGTTGAACGGTGTCGGCGTACAGCGTGATCCTGTCGAGGGCATGGCATGGTTGCGGAAATCCGCTGAGCAGGGTTATGCCTCCGCGCAGACCTCCCTGGGCATACAACTGTTGAGCGCTAATCCACCTCCCGACGTGGCGGCGGAGGGCATCTCCTGGCTACGCAAGGCGGCCGCACAGAATGACCGTGGCGCGCAGGCAGCGCTTGGCCGATGCTATGAGCTGGGGCGCTGGGTTAAGCAGGATTACGCCGAGGCCGCAGCCATGTATGACAGGGCCGGGCGCGCCGGTAACCGACCCGCGCTGCTTGCGCTTGCCGGGCTATACGAGCGTGGCCAGGGTGTGCCTGTCGATCTGTCCAGGGCAGCGCAGTTGCGCGCTGCAGCTGACGCGAAACCTGAGACGCCACCGAAGTAAACCTGTACGCGATGTTGGCCGGCACTGCAAGGAGCGGTGGCGAGCATTTCCCGAAGCGGGCAAAACGGGCGTTGTCGATATCCTGATGTGTTGGACCGCGACCGAACCTGGTAGTCGTGGGCCGGTGGAACTCGCGGGCGATGACATACTTTGTAGCCGCAGGCCTCGCAACCTGATCTTAAGCGCGCACCTTGCCGCGCAAGGCTTTCACCTGGCCGCGGCCGGCCTTGGCATCGAGCCGGCGCCGCTGCGACCCGAGCGTGGGCCGGGTGGCCCTGCGTACGCGCGGCACGGTGGCGGCCGCGTCGATGAGCGCCTGCAGCCGCGCCAGCGCGTCCGCGCGGTTGCGCTCGAGGCTGCGCGCGGACTGCGCCTTGACGACGACTACGCCGTCGCGCGTGATGCGGGCGTCCGGCAGCGCGCGCAGGCGTTCCTTCACGTCCGCCGGCAGCGAGGACGCGCCGATGTCGAAGCGCGCCTGCACGGCGTTCGACACCTTGTTCACGTTCTGCCCGCCCGGCCCCTGCGCGCGGATCGCGCTGAACTCGACCTCGTCCGGATCGATGGTGACGCGCGGACGCATGCGGTGTCAGCGGACCTGGTTGCCGAGGATCGCGCCGCCCGCCGTGCCGTACACGAACGGACCGTTCAGCGACGAGCCGTCCGCATACGTCTGCGGCGTCTGCTGGCTCCAGCCGGACAGGTTGAACGTCGCATTGGTCTTGAAGCTGTACTGCGGCGCCGACGGATACGGCGACGGCTGCGCCACCTGGGCGCTCAGGCGGTAGACCTGGACGCCGCTGTTGATGTCCAGCGTCTTCTTCGCGGCGCACTGGGCCGGCGTGCGCACGACCTTCGTGAAGTAGGCGGAGTTCTGCGGGGCGTATGGCGCCGTCGTGTTTTCCGGGTTGTACGGATTGGCGACCAACTGCGCCTTGACGCTGCCGCGCGGCCCGGACACCAGCACGGCCGTCTCTTCGTCGACGCCGATGCCCAGCACCTGGTCGAACTGTTCGACCCCGCCGGGGCAGCCGTTGCCGATGCGGGACACGAAGCCGATCAGGCGGCCCAGGCGGTCACGCGTATTGAAATGGTCGTCCGTGATCGTCTTTTCCAGGCCCGGGATGCTGATGAAGCTCCCGGTCTGGATGAACTTGCCGGACGACGTATTCAGAGGGTCGATCGTCATGTAGCGGTTGAACGGATTGGCCAGCGCCTCGTCCGACGTCACCGTGTCGTTCAGTGCCACGAACGCGTACTGGCCCAGCATCGCATTGCCGGCGCTCGTGCCGCCGATCGGGACGCCCGCGTTGACGGCGCGCTGCAGCGCGGCGGCCAGCGGCGTGCTTTGCCAGTACTCGTAATAGTCCGCCTGGTCGCCACCGGCGATGAAGATGGCGCTCGCTTTCGACACCACGTCCACCACGAACGGATCCGCGGCCGCGGTGCGGCTCGGCACGACGAGGGTCTCGACGGAGGTCACGCCCAGGTCGAGGCCGCCGACCATCTCGTAGTTGCGGCTCGTCGTCGTATCGACCGTGCCGAGGCGGCTGTAGATGTAAGGGTTGTACGCATCGCTGCCCGTCGCGCGGAGGATGACGAAGCGGCCGCCGGTGGCGCGCGTGACGCCGGCCTGCGCGATCATCCAGCGGAACGCCTCGGCCACGTCGTAGCCGCCGCCCATCAGCACGACGGACGGCGTACAGACGGACTCCCAGCACGACACGGGTTTCGCGCGCACGGGCGTGGACGGGTTGCCCACGTAGCTGTACGTGTACCTGGGACCGGCGTGGGCCGCTTCGGCGGCGAATAGCGGAGCGAGGGCGAGCAAAGAACGGGCAAGCAAGGCAGGGGCGGCCTTGGATTTCAGCGTGGAAGTCATGGGGGCTCCAATGGGCGATGGGTTCGGGACGGCTCGCAACAGCAGGCTCAGCATATTATCTTTTTTGCACCGCCGGAACCAGGTTCGCTCATGGATTGCCGGATTTTCGGCATTTGCACCACACGCGGGCGGCGTGTATCGTCATGCCTGACCCATGAACCGCCCCGAGAGAACCGCACGATGAGTTTCGACCTGATGGTGTTCGCCCCCGACGCCGCCCCAACCAAACGGCCCGCCTTCCTCGACTGGTACGAGGAACAGACGCAGTGGACCGAGGACCACGGCTACGACAACCCGGGCGTGGCCGCGCCCGCGCTGCAAGCCTTTTATGCGGAGCTGGCGGCCGAGTTCCCGCCCGCGCCCGCCGGCGTGGACGACCCGGCGTCCGGCACCGACTACACGATCGGCCGGACACTCCTCTACATGTCGTTCCTCGACTGGGACCGGATCGACGCGGCGTGGGAAGCCGTGCACCGCCTCGCCGCGAAGCACGAGCTGGGCTTCTTCGACGTCAGTTCCGACCTCGCCGAGACATGGCTGCCCGACCGCAAGGGCGGGCTGCGCGTGGCCCACTCCGATTAATTCGCCTTGACGAGCGGACTTTCCTGCGGGCCGAGATAGCTCGGCTTCAGGCCGCCCGCATCGATCACGACGCGCTGCAGCACGAGGCCCGGATCCAGCGCCCAGAACTTCAGCGTGTGCCGCCCTGCCCCTTTCACCTCGTGCGCCGTCGTGAACTGCGCGACGCCGTCCGACACGATCTTCTCCCAGTGCTGCATCGACACATCCGCATGCACGTCGACGATGCGCGGCGCCTCGTCGTCGATGGCGACGGCATAGCGGAAGCCCGGCCCCGGCCGGAATTTCAGGGTCGGCGCCAGCGTCGCCTGCACGTTCACCTTGCCCGGTTCGAACAGGTAGACGTCGTACTCCAGGCGCATCCCGTCCGCCGGCGCCAGCGCGGGCGCGTCCACCGGCAGGGTCGTCATGCCGGAGAGCGTGCGGCCCAGGCCCGGCACGCGCAGCCATTCGCGGCCGGTTGGTGCCAGCGCGCGGCTGTAATGTTCCGCCTCGATGGCGACCGTGCCGCCCGTCTCGATAAAACCGCCAACCTGCGCGCCGCGCTGTCCGGCATGGCGCAGCGGAACTTCGACCGTGGCCTGCCGGCCACTCGGACCGCTCACCAGAACACGGCCTGACGTCGCGCCCGCCGGTACCTGGTCCCAGCGCACGTCGACCACGATCCGCTTCGACTTGTCCGTCGTCCCGGACGTTTCCCCCAGCACGATCCACGGCTGGTCCGCACGCGCGGTCCACGCCACCGGTGCGGCGCCGCGGTCGAAGACCTCGATGTAGCGGTCGGACTTGTCGAACGGTTCGAACGGGGGCAGGCGCAGATCCTGCGCCGCCGGCCACGCGGCCTCGCTGCCCTCCACCGCCACGCCCAGCGCGGACGCGGCCGGCACCGCGATCTCGCGCACGTCGGGCATGATGTTCGCGGCCGGGTCGCGCCAGCTCGTGTAGCCGATATGCGTCTGCGCCATCATGTGGTTCCACTTGCCGTCGTTGATGGTGTGGTACTCGCGCGAGATCGCGGCATCCTGCGCGAACAGCGCGCGCGCGCGGGCCGCGAGGTCGTTCGTGTCCGCCCGGCCCTGCTGCGCATGGAGGCGGTTGGCCTGCACCGTCGCATACAGTTCGCCCAGCGTGCCCGACGCGCGCACGGGATGCTCGACGAGCTGGAAGAACGCGTCGCGCTGCGCCGGCGCCAGCTTCGCCTTCACTCGCTCTACGCGGGCGGCCAGGTCGCGCCAGTCGGCGACGATGCGCTCGGACTCGCGGTAATGCGTCGCGCTGTACGTGTCCGGCTCCAGCTGTTCCGGCCGGCGGCGTCCGTTGTAGCGGGCGTAGGTCTCCACGATGTCGGCGATTTCCGCGGCGTTCTCGGCGCCGAACTCGCGCGTCGCCCACAGCTTCAGGTAGTCCGGCAGGCGCGACGCCGGCCACGCGGCCGGGTTCCACGCATAGGTGAGGAAGAATTCCGTCGGGACTTCCATCGGCTTCAGGTCGCCCACGTTCACGACCCACAGCCGGTCCGCGCCGAGGCGCCAGGCCAGGTGCATCTGTTCCCACACCTTCGGCAGCGGCGTCACGTTGATCCATTTATAGGAACGCGGGCCGCCCACGTAGTCGAAGTGGTAGTAGATGCCCGCGCCGCCGCTGCGCTTGCGTTCTTCGGCGGTGGGCAGGCGGCGGATATTGCCCCAGTTGTCGTCGCACCAGAGCAGGGTCACGTCGTCCGGCACGCGCATGCCCTTCTCGTAATACTCCTGCACTTCCTTGTACAGCGCCCACACCTGCGGCACCTCGGGCAGCGGCCGGCCCATCGTCTTGGCGATCATCGCGCGCTGGTCGGCCACGATCCGCTGCAGCAGCGCGACGTTCGATTCCTCCGACATCGGCTCGTCGCCGTCGCCGCGCATGCCCAGCGTGATGACCTTGTCGCAGTCCTTCGAACGGTCCAGGCCCTGCTGCCAGAATTCGCGCAGCACCTGCTCGTTGCGGTTGTAGTCCCACGGTCCCTTGCCGTACTTTTTCCACTCCGCGTGGGCGCGCATCAGCGGTTCGTGGTGCGACGTGCCCATCACGATGCCCATCTCGTCGGCCAGCGGGCCGTTTTCCGCATCGTCGTCGTAGAACGCATTGCCCCACATCGCCGGCCACAGGTAGTTGCCGCGCATGCGCAGGATCAGCTCGAACAGTTTGCCGTAGAACTTGTGGTTGAAGCCGCCGAATTTCTCCTTGGCCCAGCCGGACAGCGCCGGCGCCTCGTCGTTCAGGAAGATGCCGCGGTAGCGCACGACGGGCGCATCGGCCACGCGGGTGCCGGCCGCCACGGCGAGCACGTCGTGCCTTGCCGGCGCCACGTCGGCCCACCAGTTCCACGGCGACACGCCGATCTGCTCGGACACCGTGTACAGGCCATAGATCGTGCCGCGCCGGTCACTGCCGGCGACGACGAGGGCGCGCGCCACGCCCGGCAGCGGATTGCGCACCGTCTGCACGAGATAGCCTTCCCATTTGCCGCGCACGGCCTTCGCATCGATTTTGTTCGCGCGCGCGAGGCGGTCGATCAGCGCGCTCTTGCCGAGCGTCCCGACGATGACGACGTCCGCGCCCTTCGCCACGGCATTGGACGCCAGCAGCGCGGGCCGCGTGCCCGACACCCGTTCGATGTCCGCCTGCAGGTCGGCCGCCGCGCGGCGCACGCCCTTGAATTCGTTCGGATCCACGACGATGCGCGCGGCCTGGCCGGCACGCGCCAGCACGACGGCGTCCTTGCCCGCCTCGAACGTCACGAAAGGGCGCTCTCCCAGCGCCCATGCCGGCTGCGCGGCCGCGAGGGTCAGCGCGGCGGCGGCGACGAGTGATTTCATAAGTCTCCCGGTGTTGTTATCGGTATGCGGTCAGCGCGCGATGCGGCAGGTCTTGAGCTGTTCCAGCGGCACGGCATCCGCCATCGCCTTGTAGCCGGCGGTCGACGGATGCAGGCCGTCGTTGTCCAGGGCCTTGAGCAGGTGGTCCGGCCTGGCGGGGTCGCGCAACGCCGCATCGAAGTCGACGACGCCGTCGACGACGCCCGCGCTGCGGATCCACTGGTTGTACGCGAGGCGGTCCGCCTCGTTGTCCGGACCCGGCGCGTAATAGCCGCTGCCGCCGTACGGGCTGATCGTGGCGCCCAGCACGCACACGCCCTGCGCATGGGCGCGCGCGACGATCTGGCGGTATGCCTGCTTCAGGTCGTCCAGCAGCGCGGCGCGCACGGCCGGGGTGTCTTCCTTGTTCCGGTGCTGGACGCCGAAGTCGTTCACGCCGATCATGACGATGGCATGCGACACGCCGGGCCGCGCCAGCACGTCGCGTTCGAAGCGGGACACGAGGTTCGGTCCCAGTCCGTCGCGCAGCATGCGGCCGCCGCCGATGCCCGCGTTGACGACGCCGACGTTCGTCATGCCGGCACCGCGCAGGCGCGTCGCGAGGCCGTCCGTCCAGCGCGCATACGTATCCGGGTTCACGCCGTAACCGTCCGTGATCGAGTCGCCGATCGCGACGACCGTGTGCGCCCCGGCGCGGTCCAGCACTTCGACGCCCGTGACCTGGTACCAGCGCGTAATGGTGTCGGCCTGAGGCCAGCTCGCGGCCTGGACCTGGTTGCCCGGCACGCGGAAGCTCGTCGCGCGGGCGCCCGGGTGCCCCGTCTGGCGGGCCGGCGCCTGCGCGAAATGCAGCGAAATGGCCAGGTCGGCGCCCGCGGCATGCGACAGGTCGATCGGGTCGCTCACGTACTCCGCGCCGGCGGGGATCGTCACGGACGCCGCGCCGCCGAAACGCAGCGGGCGCAGGCTGGCGGCGTCGACGTCGGCCTTGCCCGGCGCACTCGCCAGTGCGACGCTGCCGGCGTCGATCACGAGCGGCGCCGTGCCGAACACGTTGGTGAGCTTGACGCGCAGTTGGCTGCCGCTCAGCGACACGCGCACGATCTGGCGCAGGCTGGCGCCCTGCCACTGCGCGGCGGGCAGTTCGTTCTGGCCTTCCGGCACCAGTTGGGCACTGCCCCACGAGGCGACCCAGTGTTCGCCGGCGGGGGTTTGGACGGCGATCGCGGCACAGCCGCCGAGAGAGAGACACAGGAGGCTGGCAGCCAGAATCGATTGACGGGACATCATTATTCCTTCACACTGGGCAAATGGTTGCGCTACCATTCTAGTTTAGATCAATGTTACGGGCAACGAGAACTATTTTTTATCACCAGGAGACCCAGAAATGCCCCTCATCCAGCGCGCCGCCAGCCCGATCGTCACCGAGATGCAGGTGATCCCCGTGGCCGGCCGCGACAGCATGCTGCTGAACCTGTGCGGCGCCCACGCGCCCTACTTCACCCGTATCCTCGTCCTGCTGAAGGACAGCGCCGGCAACACCGGCATGGGCGAGGTGCCCGGCTCGAACGGCATCCTGCGCGCGCTGGAGCGGCTCGTGCCGCTCGTGACGGGCACCGAAGTGGCGCGCTACAACCGCACCCTGAACGTGCTGCGCGCGGCGATCTCCGGCGTCAGCCACCAGGTGACGTCGAGCGCCGAGGAGGCCGTCATGAAGCAGCCGCACGAAATCAACCTGCGCCTGGAAAACGTGGTGACGGCCGTGGAAGCGGCGCTGCTGGATCTCCTCGGCCAGTACCTCGCGGTGCCGCTGTGCGAACTGCTCGGCAACGGCCAGCAACGCACGCACGTGACGATGCTCGCCTACCTCTTCTACATCGGCGACCGCACGCAGACCGACCTGCCGTACCACGGGGACGCGGCCAAGGACGGCTGGTACAAGTTGCGCGACGAGGAAGCGTTGAGCCCGGAGCAGATCGCCGATCTCGCATCCGCCGCCGTCGACAAGTACGGCTTCCGCGACTTCAAGCTGAAAGGCGGCGTGATGCGGCCGGAAGACGAGATCGCGGCGGTGGCCGCCATCAAGCGGCGCTTCCCGGACGCGCGCGCGACGCTGGACCCGAACGGCGCCTGGTCGCTGGCGGAAGCCGTCGCCGCGTGCAAGGGCCAGGGCCACGTGCTGTCGTACGCGGAAGACCCGTGCGGTCCGGAGAACGGTTATTCGGGCCGCGAGATCATGGCCGAGTTCAAGCGCGCCACCGGCATCCCCACGGCGACGAACATGGTCGCGACGGACTGGCGCCAGATGGCGCACTCGCACCTGCTGGGCGCCGTCGACATCCCGCTGGCCGACCCGCACTTCTGGACCATGCAGGGCTCCGTGCGCCTCGCGCAGCTGTGCCACGACTGGGGCCTGACGTGGGGCTCGCACTCGAACAACCACTTCGACGTGTCGCTGGCGATGTTCACGCATTGCGCGGCCGCCGCGCCGGGCGAGATCACGGCGATCGACACGCACTGGATCTGGCAGGAAGGCCGCGAACGGCTGACGACGGAACCGCTGCGGATCGTGGGGGGCCAGGTCGAGGTGCCGGACGCGCCGGGCCTGGGCATCCAGCCCGACATGGAGCGCATCCGCGCGGCGCACGAGCTGTACAAGAAGGTGGCCGGCGGCGCGCGCGACGACGCGATGGCCATGCGCTATCTCGTGCCCGGCTGGACGTACGACCCGAAGAAGCCGAGCTACGCACGCTAAGTCCGTCGGGCCGGGGTGTCAGGCGGCCAGCGCCGCCGGCACCTCGCACTGCAGGAACTTGTCGAACTCCGGCAACGCCATCGGCCGCGCGAACAAATAGCCCTGCGCCTCGTCGCAGCGGCAGTCGCGCAAGGTCTCCATCACCTCTTCCGTCTCGATGCCTTCGGCGACCACCTTCAGGCCCAGCGCGTGCGCCATGTGGACGAGGGCCGCGACGAATTCGTCGCCGTTGGGGCACTCCTCCAGGAAGAACGAGCGGTCCAGCTTGAGCACGTCGACGGGGAAGCGCTTCAGGTACGACAGGCTCGAATAACCGGTGCCGAAATCGTCCAGCGCCAGCTTCACGCCGAGGCCCTTGAGGCGGTGGAGCACGTCGACGGAGAGTTCGATGTCGTCGATCAGCGCGCTCTCCGTCAGCTCCAGTTCCAGTGCGCGCGGCGCGAAGCCCGACTCGCGCAGCGCCTGGTCGACGTCGGCCACGAGCTCCGCCGACCGCAGCTGGCGCGCCGACACGTTCACGGACACGTGCAGCTGCGTGCCGTACTGGTCGGAGAGACGCTTGCCGACGCGGCAGGCCTCGCGCAGCACCCAGCGGCCGATCGCCTCGATGTGGCCCCGTTCTTCCGCGATGGGGACGAATTCGAGCGGCGACACCTGGCCCAGTTCCGGGTGCTTCCAGCGCAGCAGGACTTCCACGCCGCGCAGGCGGCACGTGCGCACGTCGATGCGCGGCTGGTAGTGCAGTTCGAACTGGCCCAGCTCCAGCGCGCGCCGCAGCGCCGCCTCCACCTGCAGCCGGCGCCGCGCTTCCACGCTCATCTCGGGCTCGAAGAACTGGTACGAGCTCGCGCCCAATGCCTTCGCCTTGTACATCGCCGTGTCCGCGTTCTGGAACAGCAGCTCCGGCGTGGCGCCGTCCTGGCCCGACAGGCTGATGCCGATCGCCGCGCCCACGCACATCTCCAGGCCGTCGATGTGGAACGGATTGGTGAGGGTCTTCAGGAGCCGCTGCGCGATGCCGGCCGCGGCCTCGCGACCTGCGCAATGGGCCGCCACGACAAATTCGTCGCCGCCCAGCCGCGCAACGACGTCGCCCGGACGCAGGCACGATTGCAACCGCAGGCCCACCTGCCGCAGCAGATGGTCGCCGGCCGCGTGGCCCAATGAATCGTTGACTTCCTTGAAGCGGTTCAGGTCGATGAACAGCACGGTGGTTTCCGCCTGGCCGCGTGCCTGGCCCAGCATCGAGCGCAAATGGCCGTTCAGCCAGGCGCGGTTGGGCAGGCCCGTGAGGTCGTCGCGCGTGGCCAGCTGCTCCAGCCGCTCCTCGGCGCGCTTGCGGTCCGTGATATCGTGGAAGAACACGGACAGGCCGTCCTCGCGCGCGTACACGCGCACGCTGAGCCACACGCCTTCCGGTTCGTAGAACGTCTCGAACGCCGCGTTCTCGCGCCGCTCCATCGCCTGCCGGTAGATCCGGCTGGTCTCCGTGCCTTCGAGACCGTTGGCCAGGTCCCACAATACCTTGCCGCCGGACGTGCCGGGTTCCACGCCGGCGAAGACCTCGGCGAGAGTGTTCGCGTACGTGATCTCCCAGTCCCGGTTGACCGAGAAGAAACCGTCCTCGATGCTTTCCAGGATCGTGCGCACCCGCGCGTGCGCATGCTCGACCCGGTGCAGCATCTCCTTTTCGCGCGTGATGTCGCGCGAGACGAGGACGGCGCCGAACACGGTGCCGGTGACGGGATCCGCGACCTTGCGCACCTTCGACCCTAGCGCGACATAATGGCCGTCGCGGTGCCGCTTGCGCACCTCGACCACGTCGCCGATCTCCTCGCCGGCGATGATCCGGGCCAGTGCGGCGGCCGCCTGCGCCCGGTCGTCGGGATGGAGGAAATCGAGCACGCTTCGTCCCACCATGTCCCCCGCTTCCCAGCCCAGCACGCTCGTGTAGGACGGCGAGACGTGGATGTAGCGGCCGTCCACGCCGCAGTGCGCGATCAGGTCCATGCTGTGGTCGACGATGAGGCGGTGTTCCGCGTCGCTGCGCAGCGCACGGTCGAGCGTCGCCGTCTGCTCCGTGACGTCGGCGAACGCGCCGGCCCATCCGGTGCACCGGCCGTCGGCATCCACGCCCGGGAGCCCGGACACCACGACGCGGCGCAGCGCCCCATCCGCGCATCGGATCTCGACTTCCTCGCCGAACGCCGCCCGCCGCGCCAGCGCAGCCGCGACGCGGTCCGCGGCCTGCTCGTCCGTGGCGTGCGCGCGCAGCCAGTCCGGCAGGCGCAGCGCGACGGCGAGCGGCGGCAGCGCGTCCTGCCCGTGCGCGACGACGGACGTGCACGCGCCCTCCGTATCCGTGGTCCAGATGTTCGCGATGAACGATGTGGGCTGTAGCATGGAATTCCGAAAAGGTTGGAAACAACATCTTCTGCCAGCATTATGCGGCATGACTGTTGCCGTAGGAGAACTCCTACGCAAATTCAGCTTCGGAATGTTGCCCGACAACAACTCAAACGCGGGCGGAGGGCGCGGGACGGCATGGCGCCGGCCCGCGTGGGAGAGGAATTACTGGCGCAGCAGCGTGCGCAGGGTGCGCGACAAGTCCTCGGCCGAGAACTTGGCGACGTAGGCGTCGGCACGGACGTTCTTGACGTGTTCCTCGTTCGTCGTGCCGGACAGCGACGAGTGGATCACGACCGGCATGTTGCCGAAACGCGCGTTCGACTTGATGTTGCGGGTCAGGGTGAAGCCGTCCATTTCCGGCATCTCGAGGTCGGTCAGCACGAGCGCGACCTTGTCGTGCACGGTCTTGCCTTCGGCTTCCGCCGCTTCGGCGATGTGGTTCAGCTGGTCCCAGCATTCCTTGCCGCTCTTGGTCATCACGAACGGCAGGCCCATGGCGTCCAGGCCCTGCTCGATCAGCGCACGCGCGACGACGGAATCGTCCGCCGCCAGGATCACGGCGCCCGGCTTCAGCTTCATCTTGGCGCCGACGGCCTGTTCGATGTTCTCCGTCGCCGCCTCCGGATTCAGGTTGCGCAGGATCGTCTCGACGTCCAGCACCTGGGCCAGGCGGGCCGGCTGGCCGTCGACCGCTTCCAGGCGCGCGATGCTCGTGACCATGCCGCTGCCGGCGCTCTTCTCGGCCGACATCACCTGCGTCCAGTCGAGGCGCACGATTTCCTCGACGCTCTCGACGGCGAACGCCTGCGTGGTGCGGGCGAATTCCGTCACCAGCATGATGTTCAGGCCGGTCTTGGGCGTGACGCCGGCGATGCCCGGCAGGTCCAGCACCTGGATGATCTGGCCGCGCAGGTTGACCACGCCCAGGACGTGATCCGGCGCGCCCGCCACCTTGGTGATCGTCGGCATGGCGACGATCTCGCGGATTTTAAAGACGTTAATGCCGAACAGCTCGCTGTGCTCGCCGCTGGCGTCGCCGCCGAGACGGAAAAGCAAAAGCTCGAATTTGTTCGTGCCCGTGAGGTTGCTGCGCTCGTCGACTTCCTGCTGAACCGATTTCATGTCCCATCCCAAAAAGGTTGATTCTTTTGGGAAATTCTAGACGCGAACCACGTGTCGGTGTAAAGACCAGCGTGAATCTCCGTCACTTTTTGGTGATTTCGCACCAAAAAACCACAACCATTTGACGAAATCGTAACGGCACCCCGCAATGGGATCCGTCAAAAGTTGCACGCCTTATCACGCCGTGGGGGCCTGCGCATCGACCTCGCGCAGCGCCTGCCGCGCCATCTCGAGGATGCCGTCGAACGACTTCGCGGCCGCGATGAAGCGGCCGTTGTGGCAGAAACCCGCATCCGGCACGCCCGTGACGGCGGCCAGGTCGGCGTCGCGCAGGCCCGCCCAGGCCGCGGGCAGGTCGGCGCGCGCGTCGAAACTCTCCGCGCTGACGGGCACCGTGTGGATCATGTGGCGCTGCTCGGCCAGGCTGTAGCTGATGACGAACAGCACTTTCGGCATCTCCTTGCGCACGATGGCCGTCCACGGCAGCGCGGCGTTCTTGAGGTACAGCACGCGGCCGCCTTCGAGCACCTCGGCATGCCGCACCTGCTCGACCGCGAGCAGCGCGCCCACGCGGTACTTGACGGCATTGATCATCAGGTCGGTCAGCAGGCCGAGTACGCGCCGGAACTGCTCGTCGCGGTAGGCTTCGGCCGCCGGGCCATAGCCCAGCCGCTGCTCGTCGAGCCAGTTTGGATTGAAGCCGGAAACGATCGCGGACAGGCCATAGCTGCCCGGCGCGTTGCGGGCTGCGCCCACGTCGGACAGGTCGAGGTATTGCACGACGTCCGCATCGATCGCGTACGCCATCTGCTGCGCGCCCTCGTCCGACAATTTATGACCGGCGTGCCGCTCGGCCAGCAGCGCCACGCAGCGCGCGCCATATTCGCGCCACACGAGGCCGGCGCTGGCATACGGCACGCCGCTCAGGCGGGCGCCATCGAAACCCTTCTGGTGGTGGTCGAAGCGGCCCGCGGCCGGGTTCCATTCGCCGCCCACGTCGATGGCGACGTCGGCCCTGGCGATGATGGCCGGGTCGCGCGTGCGCACGAGTTCCGCGTCCGGGTACAACAACATCAGGACGGCCACCGCCCACGCATCGTCCGCGTGGAATTTACCGCTGTGCGTCACGATCAACATACCTGCTCCAGTCTGAATGCATACCCCGATGATACCGGCTTTGGCCGCAAGGCCGGGTGCGCGTATCATGATGGGTGTTCCCATCCGCATCGAGACGACCGCCATGCCGATCCGCTTTCCCGCCCTGCCCCTTGCTTTCGTGCTGAGCCTGGGACTGGCGCCTGCCGCCGCGCGCGCGGACGCGCAGGCGCCCGCGGGCACGGCCAAGGGCTCGCTCGTGATCGCCGGCGGCGCGCTGCGCGCCGACAACGCCCCCGTCTGGAAGAAGATCGTCGAGCTGGCCGGCGGCCGCGGCGCGCGCATCGCCGTGTTCCCGACGGCGGCCGGCAATCCGGAGCGCTCCGGCCGCCTGACGGCCGAGATCCTGGCCAGCTACGGCGCCCGCCCCTTCGTCGTGCCGCTGTCCGCGAAACTGCCCGGCACCGACGTGCGCCGGGCCGCCGACGATCCGCAGCTGGCGGCGCGCGTGCGTGCGGCCGGCGGCGCGTTCTTCACCGGGGGCGACCAGGGCCGCGTCACGGCCGCGCTGCGCCATGCCGACGGCGGCAACAGCGCCGTGCTGGACGCGCTGTGGGACCTGTACCGGCGCGGCGGCGTCATCGCCGGCACGAGCGCGGGCGCGGCCATCATGAGCAAGACGATGTTCTACGAAGGCCGCGCCCCATTGCCCACGCTGCGCGACGGCATCACGGACGGCCGCGACATCGCGCCGGGCCTGGGCTTCATCGGCGACGACGTGTTCGTCGACCAGCACCTGCTGATCCGCGGCCGCTTCGCCCGCATGCTGCCCGCGATGCTGGCCAAGCATTACAGGCTGGGCCTCGGCATCGACGAGAACACGGCGGCCGTCGTCGCGCCGGACCGGTCGATCGCCGTCATCGGCTACAAGGGCGCGCTGCTGCTCGACCTCGGCCAGGCCAGCGTGGACGCGGCACGCACCGGCTTCAACGTGACGGACGCCCGCATCAGCTACCTGGACAGCGGCGACCGCTACGACCCGGCCACCGGCCGCTTCACGCCGGGTCCGGACAAGGAAAAAGTCGACCCGGCCGACCCGACGTACCGCGGCACGCTGTTCGCCCCGGACATCCTCGGCAACACGGCCGTCGTCGACCTGCTGATGAAGCTGTGCGACAGCGACCAGGCCCGCGCCACCGGCATCGCTTTCGGCGACCCGGCCGGCGCGGCGGCCGACCGCGGTTTCGAATTCACCTTTACGCGCACGCCCGAGAGCGAGGGCTGGACGTCGAACCGGGCCGATACCTATTCCGTGTACCGCGTGCGGATGGACGTGCGGCCGGTGAAGCTGGCGTTGCCGTTGTATCGGACGGAATAACGCGCACGGAGCCGCCCGACATGCCACTGCACACCTACCTGCAGTTTCTACGGGCATGCTTTGCGCTCAAGATGGCGTTCGGCCCGAACAACGTGCTGTCGCTGTCCAATGGTGCGCGTGAAGGAGTACTACATTCCGAAATCGCATCGGCCGGGCGATGGTGGAGTCCAGCCAACAGGACTGAAAAAGCTGAGGCATCGCTGTTACTTGTGGAAGTTATATGTCCGCTCGTGGCCGGCCTCGGCCGGTCGAGCCAGCATAGCAGGTTGCCGAAGCGGAAAAGTCACGAACGGTCACGACGTGCAGCAGACGACCCACTGCAGACGTTCACATTGGTGAAATCAGTACTGATCACACTCAATTTTTTTTCGAGTAAGCAACGACAAACCTGCACTCGCCAAACCACTAAACAAGCCGACGAACAGTGCACGACCCAAATCGAATTGGTGGGCGTCACTGAGCAAACCTGTAGAAAGCAGAGTGCCCACTGCCATACCAATACCAAAACCAATAAAGTACCTCATAACGTTGCCTTTCGTAGTATCCATATGCGGCGACCGTGCGGTTCCGGCCGACCTCGGCCGTTCGCATCAGGATAGCAAGTTGCTACAGAGGAAAAGCCACAAACGGTCATGACTGGCCGGAAACGACCCAAAGCAGTCACTCGGCATCACGATAGAAAAGCGTCATTTCATTTCGCTTGAAAGCCGGATGAACAAGCTTGGTCCACCATCCTTCTGGAAAACCGTACCGGTGTTCGGCCTTCGCGATGAACGTTTCGTACCCGTCCTGTTCTTCTGATAACTCAACTGTATGGCCACCATCATACGCGACAAACAACCGAACCTCGTCTACCGTTACTAGGTCGAGCTTGTAGGCCTTGATTGAATGGACGCTACTCCACGCAACAGACTTTTCCCCAACGCAGAAATGCATCTCGCTGATCTGAATAGCCGGGTCTCCCGACATACGACGAAGCAGTCTAGTGAAATTCATTTTCAATACCTGTGCATGTTTGAACGACTGCTTCTGGCCGAACTCGGCCGTTCATTGTACGGCAGCAGTCGACCCGTTGCGGACGTTCGCGTGTTTCATACTTCTTGCAGTCGAGTGCGCAAGAAGTGAACGATTTTGGATTTCCCCATCTCCAGCGCAAAGGCTGACGCGTCCATGTTTTTCATGGATTCCCCGGTGTACGCCACCGTAGTGTCAATTCCGCGCTCAACAAGTAGGCGGACAATTTCTAGACTGCCACTATGGATTGCGCTGAACAAAGGGTTGCGCTCCGGCTCACTTACGTCCATCTGAGCCCCGAGATGTAGAAGAAGTTGTACCGCTCCCAGCCGGGCATCAGACGCTGCTTCGTTAAGCGCTGTGCCCCCGAGAATTCCACCACGGGCATCAATGTCCGCACCTCGTTCGAGAAGCAGATTAATCATCCGCTCCTCTCCAAGGCGGGCAGCGACATGCAAGAGTGGGCCAAAAGGTGTCATTGCATGCACCAGCGTAGGGTCGCTGTCCAGGAAACCTCTTAAAGCGTCGAAGTCACTATTCTTGATGGCGTCGTAAGCCGGTTTAGATTTATGCATCCGTTGTCACTCGGTTGGCGTATGTCCGCTGTTGGCCGAACTCGGCCGTCCGCACAGCTCAGTGTACGCGGCTGTTGCCTGCAGAGCAACCAAAGGTTTTATTAGGCGTTCTTACAGGGTGTAGACGAAATCAACTCTGATAAGCGAGTCTGTTGAGTAGCATCCGTGCCTCAGCCAGCCAAACCCAAGCGGCCGAGACAGCGAGTTTGCGGTCGTGATGCATCACCGTGCGGCGCCAGCGTTCGGTCCATGCGTGGGTTCGTTCGACGACCCAACGCATGGGCAGGACCGTGAACCCCGCATTGATAACCGCAGCTGGTTCAGGTGCCGTCTTAGGATCGTGCAGCGTGCCGACCGTGCTGTTACTTGGACGGCGAACGACTTCGACACGAATGTGATGCGCCTGTTCGATGTCATGAGCGCATTTCCCGCCGTACGCGCCGTCGGTATAAAGCTTTTCCAGCCGGGGGCTCTTAACGCATGCTTGCGCCACCACGGCTGCGGCAGCATCCCTGTCCTGCACGCTGGCGGCGGTCACTGTGACTGCAATGAGGAGCCCCATCGTATCGACGACGAGATTGCGCTTTCGCCCTTTGACCTTCTTGCCTGCATCGAAGCCGCTTTCGCCGCCCTGAGGCGAGGCGCGCGTGGACTGTGCATCGATCACCGCCGCGCTTGGCGTGCTCGCACGTCCCATCCGAGTACGCCATTGTTCGCGCAACCGATCCTGCATCTGCTCGAATACACCAGCCCCAACCCAGCGCGCAAATGCCTTGTAGACCGCCTGCCAGGGTGGGAAAGTCTCGGGTAACAGTCGCCAGGCGCACCCGGTGCGCAGCACATAAGAGCACGCATTCACGAGATCACGACGGCTGTAATGCACAGGCGTACCTCGCTGCCCCGGTCCTCGCTCGAACAAATCAGCGACCAACTCCCATTCGGCGTCTGTCAGGTTGGTGCTGTACGGCGATATGTCCTCACGTCGGTGAGCCGCCGTGTAACCATATCGCTTGGCGCCCTCGGCTCGCTCTGAATACGCCCTGCGTACCGGCTTGAGCCGTACGATACCTTGCGTACGCAGCGTTCGACGAATCGTTGCATCGCACACGCGTAAGCCACAGCGGCGATGCAATTCGTCGGCGATTTCCTGCAAGCTGGCCTGGGCGCGCTCTGTCACGATGTCGTGCAAAACCGCGATATGCTCAGGCTTCAATGCCGGCGGCCTGCCGCCAGCGTTGCTTGACGGCGCAGTACCGTCGAGTGGATGTTTCGTTGCCATGGCATGCTCCTTCTACATCGGGACAGCATGCCACAACTACGTTATTGATTTTGTCTACACCTTCTTAGTATGCACAATGGTGTGGCCGGGTTTCAGAGGACGCGTAACGAGCACACGTACGCGTGCCGATCGGATCACCGCGCTATCGACACCGCCAGCGTCTCCTTGACCTCTTCCATCACGACGTAGCTCTTGGACTGCCCGCCGTCCGCCACGTGCAGGATTTCGCCCAGCAGTCTCCGGTATTCCGTCATCTCCGGAATGCGCGCCTTGATCAGGTAATCGAAATCCCCGGACACGAGGTGGCATTCCATCACTTCGGGAATCGACAGCATCGCCCGCCGGAAGCGCTCGAATGCCTGCTCCGACTTCTGGCGCAGCGTGATTTCCACGAACACGAGGACCTGCAATCCCAACGCGCGCGGCGCCACGCGCGCGTGATAGCCCGCGATCACGCCGTCACGCTCCATGCGCTTGACCCGTTCGATGCACGGCGTCAGCGACAAGCCGACGCGCTCGGCCAGGTCCTTCATCACGATGCGGCCGTCGTCCTGCAGGATGGAGAGGATGTGCAGGTCGATGCGGTCCAGCACACGGTTCGAGTCTTTTTGCACGCGCATGATTTTTCACTGAAAAGTTGATCGCAAACCGAAACAATTATCGCATTCCTACCACTACAATAAAAACAATTTCTAATTCCAGAATAACAGAGACACAAGGAAAGCTATGCGCGTCATCGTACTCGGCAGCGGCGTGGTCGGCGTGACCACTGCCTATTACCTGGCCAAGGCCGGCCACGACGTCACCGTGATCGACCGTCAACCGGGTCCGGCCCTGGAAACCAGTTTCGCCAACGCCGGCCAGATCTCGCCGGGCTATGCGTCGCCGTGGGCGGCGCCCGGCATTCCGCTGAAGGCGTTCAAATGGCTGTTCCAGCGCCACGCGCCCCTCGCGATCCAGCCGGACGGCTCCCTCTTCCAGCTCCAGTGGATGTGGGAGATGTATAAAAACTGCGACGCCGACCGCTATGCCGTCAACAAGGAACGTATGGTACGCCTGGCCGAGTACAGCCGCGATTGCATCCGTGCGCTCCGCGCCGAGACGGGCATCGCCTACGAAGGCCGCCAGCAAGGCACGCTGCAGCTGTTCCGTACGCAGGCGCAGTTCGACGGCGCCGCCAAGGACATCGAGGTGCTGAAGCAGGCGGGCGTCGCGTTCGAAGTCCTGGGGCGCGAGCAACTGGCGCAGGCCGAGCCGGCACTGGGCAACGTGCGCGAAAAACTGGTCGGCGGCCTGCGCCTGCCGAACGACGAGACGGGCGACTGCCAGCTGTTCACGACACGCCTCGCCCGGATGGCGCGCGACCTCGGCGTGCGCTTCCATTTCGACACCGCGATCGAGCGCCTGGACATCGCCAACGGCCAGGTCGCCGGCGTACAAACGGACAAAGGCCGCGTGACGGCCGACCGCTACGTGCTGGCGCTGGGCAGCTATTCGCGCCTGCTGCTGCAGGACCAGTTCCGCGTGCCCGTCTACCCGCTCAAGGGCTACTCGATCACCGTGCCGATCGTCGATGCCGCGAAGGCGCCCGTCTCCACGATCCTCGACGAGACTTACAAGATCGCCGTCACCCGCTTCGACGACCGCATCCGCGTGGGCGGCATGGCGGAGATCGCGGGCTACAGCAAGGTGCTGAACCCGCGCCGGCGCGAGACGCTGGAACTCGTCGTGAACGACCTGTTCCCGGGCGGCGGCGACGTCGCACGCGCCACGTTCTGGACGGGGCTGCGTCCGATGACGCCGGACAGCACCCCGATCGTCGGCGCCACGCCGCTGAACAACCTGTTCCTCAACACGGGCCACGGCACGCTGGGCTGGACCATGGCATGCGGCTCGGCCAGCGTCATCGCCGACCTCGTGAGCGGCAAGGTCCCGGCCATCCACGCCGACGACCTGGCCGTGTTCCGCTACGCCGGCACGCGGACCGCGAACGTGCGCGCGGAGCTGGTCAAGGCATGAACGCGGTCGCCCATCCCTCCCACGTTGCGGCGACGGACGCCAGCCGGGCCGGCGCCATCCTGACGGTCGACCTGGATGCCATCGCGGCGAACTACCGCCTGCTGGTCGAACGCGCCGGCGGCGCCGTCGTCGCCGGCGTGATGAAGGCCGATGCGTACGGCCTGGGCATGGCGCGCGTGGCCCCGGCGCTCGTGCGCGCGGGCTGCCGCGTGTTCTTCACGGCCCACGTCGACGAAGGCATCCGCCTGCGTGCCATCGTCCCGCCCGACAGCACCATCTACGTGCTGCATGGCCCGCCGCCCGGCACGGCCGCCGATTTCCTCGAACACGGCTTGACGCCGGTGCTGAACGACCCGGGCCAGGTGCGCGAATGGAGCGCCCTGTGCGCACGTCTCGGCCGCCGCCTCGCGGCCGCCGTGCAGGTCGACAGCGGCATGTCGCGCATGGGTCTTGCGCCCGCCGATCTCGCGATGCTGGGCGAGCCGCGCGACTGGCTCGCGGCGTTCGAGCCGGTCCTCTTGATGAGCCACCTGGCTTGCGCGGACGTGTCGGATCACCCGATGAATGTACGCCAGCGCAGCCGCTTCGACGCCATCCGCGCACAGTTCCCGGCGATGCCCGCCAGCCTCGCGAATTCGTCGGCCGTCTTCCTCGGCCCCGGTTTCCATTACGACCTCGCGCGTCCCGGTGCGGCGCTGTACGGCATCAACCCGCAGCCGGGCCGTGCCAACCCGCTGCGCCAGGCCGTGGCGCTGGATGCCCGCATCGTGCAGGTGCGTACGATCCAGGCCGGCGACGCCGTCGGCTACGGCGCCCGCTACGTGGCGGAAGGCACGCGCCGCATCGCCACCATCGCGGTCGGCTACGCGGACGGCTGGCTGCGCGCGCTGTCCGGCCGCGCCAGCGCCTTCATCGACGGCGTGCGCGTGCCGATCGCCGGGACCCTGTCGATGGACAGCATCACGCTGGACGTCACCGGTATTCCCGAGTCCCGCCTGCAGCCGGGCATGACCGTCGAGCTGCTTGGGCCGCACCAGCATGTGGACGTCGTCGCGGCGGAAGCCGGGACGATCGGCTACGAGGTGCTGACGCGGCTGGGCAGCCGGTTCGAGCGGCGCTATCTGGGCGGGTAGTCCAGCAACGCCGTGCCGTACGAATTATCGACGGTGCACAGCCAGCGGCCATCGGGTTCGCACCGGAACACATAGGTCGCGCGCCGCGTGGCGCCGATCTTCTGTCCGCCCTCCATGTAATCGAGCGTGGATTCCATGATCACGAGGGCGGTATCGCCGCCTTCGATCACGTCCATCCGCCCCTGCCCGACGACGAGGCTGTGCCGCACGTATTCCGCGATCTTCACGAACGCCGCGCGGATGTCCTGTTTGCCGGTGACGTTCAGCCCGGGCTTGACGACGAGCGTCGCGTCGTCGGCATAAAAATCCATCAGCGCGTCGAAGTCCTCCGCCGTGATGGCGGCGTCGGCGGCGCGGATCAGTTGTTCGAGGGGATGGGGTGCCATGAGGTCTCCTTGGGTTGTGCCGTGGAGACTGGCGATGTGCGGACCCGCCTCCAGGCGGGTCGCAGTGACAAGCGCTAACCCACCATCCGGATGATGGTGGTAATAATCGCTTGACGGGTGAAATGGGTGTGGTGCATGGCGTAATGGTAACACTAGCGGGCGCAGAGTGCGCTTACCGGATTGCCGCCTTTCGCCGTGATGACACCCAGCCGATACGGCAGTTTGATGTAGTCGTCCACACGCACTTTCGGATCATTGCCCTGGAAAAGATAGTCGAGGGGCCGGCATGGATCGATCGTCATCGTCTGATCGGCGTTCGTCCGTATCATTTCACCGTGCGAGATCCCTTCCGACCAGATCCGTTCGACGTTATCGCTGCCCGCGAACGCGTTCATCGGCGCGGAGGAGAACGGCTCCCATTTTCCGTCCAGGCGATTGCTCTTCCAGATCCGGAAGTAGCGCCCTTTCGGAGACATCGCCTCGACCAGCGTGATGTAGGTATCCGTATTCGCAATCCGGTAGGTATTGCTCGCCTCGAACAGATCCTCCGTCTTTTCGCCGAGGACGGCGACCGTATTGCGGAAACCGTTCGGGAACTGGCTCAAATCCGTCTCGGACCGCAGCAGCCGCCCGTGGTCATCGGTATTGAACAGATAGCATTTCGTGTCGTCGCAGATCACCCAGAAATCCAGCCAGCCATGGCCTTGCGGCTCCTTGATGATGTCGGGAGCCACGGAGAAGAATGGCTTCGGGGCGCTCCAGGACATCGGGTCACCGATATCGTCCGACGTCGAATACAGCGGGTCGCCGCCCTGGTAGACGAGATACCATTTTTTCTGCGGCGCAAAATAGAAGACCTGCGGCGCGGCGCGATAACCCGGGCCCATCGGCGACTTGTCGAGCGGGACGATAGCCGCGGACGATGCATCCGCCCATTTGTCGAAGCTGGTGTACGCGAGCCCCCACCCTTTCGAGCCGGCCGTCGTCATGAACACATGGTATTTACCGTTCACGTGGACGATCGACGGATCTTTCACGCCGTAGATCGTCTGGTCTTCAACCGGTCGAGGCGATATCAGGGGCGCACTCGACGTCCAGTGAAACGCCGTTTTGGCCGGCTCCGTGGCGCACCCTGCCAGGGCAGTTGCGATGGTTAACCCGAGAATGCACTTCCTGACTTTCATGGACTTCCTCAATATCCGGCGCGTGAACGATCTGGCCCGTATTCTATCCATGCGACGGGTCTCGAGAACGCATGTTTTTTCCGAGTAGCAGTAATGAATTTCACCGGGAAGCGAGCGCCAGAGCATCCTCGAGCCGGTCATTCCCCCAGAACATCTCGTCGCCCACGAAGAACATGGGCGCGCCGAAGATACCGCGCGACTGCGCGGCGTTGGTCCGCGCGCGTAGTCCGGCCTTGCACGTATCACCCTGCGCCGCCGCGATGACCGCGCCGCCGTCCGCCCCAAGGCCGGCGAGAATGCCGCGGATGACCGCTTCGTCGCCGATCTCCCGGTCGTGCGCAAAGTTGGCCAGCATGACCTGCTCGCAGAACGCCGCCTCCCACGCCGCGCCCTCTCCCTGCAGCGCGACGCGCGCGGCCAGCAGCCCGTTACGCGGGAACACCGACGGCCGGCGCCACGGCACACCATATTTCTCGCACTGGCGTTCCATGTCGCGCCACACGTAGCGCCCCTTCGCGGCCTGCAGCACGAACGGCGACGTCGCCCACCCTTGCGCCTTGAAGATCGGCCCGAGCAGGAACGGTTTCAGTACGAGCCGCACCCCCGCGTCGGCCGCGAGGCGCCGGATACGCATCATGCTCAGGTAACTGTAATTGCTGCCGAAGTCGAACCAGAATTCGATCGTGTTCATGGACATGGTCTCTTTCATTCGTAGATGAGGAGGCAACGGATCTCGATGCTCTCGCGCGGGG
Source organism: uncultured Massilia sp. (assembly GCA_966211695.1). Lineage (GTDB taxonomy): Bacteria > Pseudomonadota > Gammaproteobacteria > Burkholderiales > Burkholderiaceae_D > Telluria. The sequence continues at coordinate 155,237 of CBIHOW010000001.1, forward strand.
GCGTGCCGGGTGGCGTATCCGGATGGGCGAACGCGGCATGTGGCGTGAAGCGTGACACGCCGTCACACGAATCGTACTGCTTGAACAGCAGCACCTCGTCGAACTGCATCGCATGAAAATACGTCCACGCGTGGCCGGGGTTGTGCAGCACTTCGAAGATCTCGCCGGTGCGGGTCGGATAGACGATGTCGGCGGCGACGAGATCGCCCGGCTGCACGGTGCGTGCATCGCAGACCGCCAGCGGCGCATCCAGCACAGGCAGCCGGGTCGTGCGCCACAGGTTGACGATGGCATGGCGGGAGACCGACCGTATTCCGTGCGCGTCCATCTCGATCTCCAGCCTGCGCTGCGCCGACGACGGTGTGAAATCGCAGTGCACGCGCGTCGCCGTGCTTGGACGCCGGCCGTCGCGCGCGCCGAACGGCGCCAGCGTGCCGGGGTCGCGCCGGCGCACGAGGTGGTCGAACATGATGGCGCGGTCGGCGCCGGTCACGGCGCGCGCGAGTTCCTCCATCTCGCGGTAGTAGATGCGCTGGATGGCATCCCGTTCGGCGAACGAAGCCATCGCGCTGGGCGCGCTGCACAACTGGAAACCTTCGCGGTCGAGCACGGGCGCGTCGACCCGGCCGCGGCCCTCGCGGATGGTCACCGGCGTCGATGCGTAATGGCCGGTGTCCCATGTGTGCCCGCCCGGCGGTGCGAGCATGTAAGTGACGGGTTTGCGATCTGCGCGTTGCAGGTAGTCGAGCGTCGCGTCGACGGCGGTCGGATGCATGCTGGTCCCTTTGCATGAAGTGGCGAAGAGCCTTCATTACAAGCCGTCGCAGCGTGGCGTTCAAACGTTTAAAATGACCGCGTCGCATGCCGTGCCGGCATGCCAGGGAGCCGCCCCATGCCGCACCGACTGATCGACCTGCCGCCGCTCGACCTGCTCCGCACCTTCGTCGCGGTGGGCCGCCGCATGAGCATCACGCTGGCCGCGCAGGACCTGTGCATCGTGCAGTCCGCCGTCAGCCGCCAGGTCCAGGCGCTGGAGACGGCGCTCGGCTGCCGCCTGTTCGTGCGCGCGTACCGCAGCATCGAATTCACCCCGGAGGGCCGGCACCTGTTCCGGACGGCCGATCCGATGCTGGAGCAGCTGGGGTCCGTGATCGGCACGCTGCGCCCGCCCGCCGAGCGGCCGTGCATCACGATCACGGCCACCATCGGTGTCACCGCGCTCTGGCTGCTCCCCCGGCTGGGCGCCTTCCAGCGCGGCGCACCCGATATCGACGTGCGCGTCGCCGCCACCAACCGCGTGATGGACCTGGATCGCGACGGCATGGACCTCGCGCTCCGCTACTGCCCGGACGCGGCGGCGCCGGACGGTGCGCTACGCCTGTTCAGCGAGATCCTCGTCCCCGTGGCGCATCCGTCGCTCGCAGCGACGGCCATCGAGGATCCGGCCCAGTTGCGCCGTCACGTACTGATCGATTACGACGACCCGTCGCGGCCGTGGCTCCAGTGGAAGCACTGGCTGCGGGGCGCGGGGCACAAGTCCGGCACGGCCGGACATGGACGCCTGCTCTTCAACCAGTACGACCAGGTCGTGCAGGCGGCACTGGCGGGACAGGGCGTCGCGCTCGGCCGCCTGGCGCTGGTCGGCAACCTGCTGGCGGAAGGCAAGCTGACGCTCGCCACACGCCGACCGCCCGTGACGACCGACCACGGTTACTGGCTGCTGGAACGGCCCGGTGCCGGCAGCCGCGCACTGTCGGCGGTGCGGGACTGGATCCTCGCGCAGGCCGCGACGACCGGGCGCGACGACACATCGATCAAGCCCTGAACAGCATGTCGCGCGCGAGCGCGCCGATGGCGACCGTGGCGGGATGGCTCATGCGCCGCTCGGTGGTGATCGCGTAGACCTGCTCGACCACGGCGTCCACCGTGCCGAGCGCGACGACCTGGTACTGGTCGCACACCTGCGCCGCGATGACCGTCGGCGCGAAGAACACGCCTGCCCCCGATTGGCCGAACGCCTGCATCATCGCGCTGTCGTCGAACTCCCCGACGACCCGGACGTGGATGTCGCCGCGCTCCAGCCATTGCAATAAACGGCCCCGGATGGCGAAATCCTCGCCCGGGAACAGGACCGGCGCCTCGTCGAGGCAAGCGGGGAATCCGGCGCCCAGCCGCGCCGCCAGGTCCGCGGTGGCGAACGCCGTCATCGAGCTTTCCCCGAGCAGGTGGTTGTAGGCGCGCACGCTGAAGTGCGCGGGGATCGTCCTGTCCGCGATGACCAGGTCGAGACGGTGGACGGCGAGATCGGCCAGGAGGTTGTCGAGCCGGCCTTCGCGGCAGACGAGCCGCACCGGCTCCTCCAGTTTGAGGGCCGGTTCCACGAGCCTGCACGCGATGAGTTTCGAGACCGAATCCGCGCAACCGACCCGAAACGGCTGCGGCGACGCGAGCTGGCTGCTGCGCACGAGTTCCAGCAATTCATCCCCGGCCGTGAAGATCTGTTCGGCCGAACGGGCAATGCGCCGGCCGGCCTCGGTCAGCTCCAGGTTGCGCCCCGCGCGCCGGAAGAGTTGCACGCCCAGCGTGGCCGCGAACTCGGACAACTGCCCCGAGATCGCATGGGGCGTCAGGTGGAGCTGCGCGGCGGCGGTGGCGATGCTGCCGGTCTTCGCGACCATCCAGAAATAGCGCAGGTGCTTGTAGTTGAGTGACGTCATGAGACTCCACGCCTCGAAAAAATCGATGAATTACGAAAAATAACACGATTGGTCCGATCTTTACGTTGCGTCTATAGTGAGATCTCATTCAACGGCAACTTTGACCGGGGGCAACGATGAACGGAATCGAGACAATCGCGAGCGGCCCGATGTGGGCCGGTTTCGTCGGGTTCGTGTTGGTGATGCTGGTGCTGGACTTGTTCGTGTTCGGCGGCAACAAGGCGCACAAGGTGGGCGTGAAGGAAGCGGGCCTGTGGTCCATCGCCTGGGTCAGCATGGCCCTGCTGTTCAACGGCGGCCTGTGGTGGTACCTGAAGACGACGGCAGGTAGCAACGTCGCCGACCAGAAGGCGCTCGAATTCCTCTCCGGTTACCTGATCGAGAAGGCGCTCTCGGTCGACAACATCTTCGTCTTCCTGATGATCTTCACGGCCTTCCAGGTACCCCAGCAATACCAGCGCCGGGTCCTGGTCTACGGCGTCCTCGGCGCCATCGTGATGCGGGCCGTCATGATCGGCGCCGGCGCATGGGTGGTGAGCGAATTCAGCTGGGTGTTGTACGTCTTCGGCGCCTTCCTGCTGCTGACGGGCATGCGCATGCTGGTCGCGGCCGACAAGGAACCGGACGTCAAGCACAGCCCCGTGATGCGCTTCGCCCGCAAGCACCTGCGGGTGGCGGCAGGCGACCATGGCGAGAAATTCTTCGTGATGGCGAACGGCATCCGCTACGTGACGCCGCTGTTCCTCGTGCTGATCCTGATCGAGGCGACGGACCTGATCTTCGCGGTGGATTCGATCCCGGCCATCTTCGCCATCACGACGGACCCGTTCATCGTCTTCACGTCGAACCTGTTCGCGATCCTGGGCCTGCGCGCCCTGTACTTCCTGCTGGTCGACATGGCGGACCGCTTCCACCTGCTGAAGTACGGCCTGGCGATGGTCCTCACCTTCATCGGCACGAAGATGCTGATCATGCCCTGGTATCACATGCCGGTCCAGGCATCCCTGACGGTCGTCGCCGTGCTCATTGCCGGCAGCTGTATCGCCAGCCTATTCGTCGCGCGCAAGCACGACGCCAAATGATTCACCACTGCTATTGGAGAAACAACGATGCGCTCTTATCCTAAAAACAGTCCCCGCGCCGCCGGCCGCCTGCTGGCCCTGACGATGATCGTGGACGGCAATGTCGCTCCCAGCGAACTGAAGGCGATCTACCGTTCGCGCATCCTGGAACACATCGCGCTGGACGACGACGATTTCGACGCGGTCCTGCACGAGTTGTGCAACGACCTGCTGGCGACGGCGCACCATGGCACCGTCCAGGTGGACACGGCGACGATCGATGCCTTCCTCGACGACGTGGAGTCGCCCGAACTGCGCCGCAACCTGCTGGGCGCGATGTGGCGCCTCGCGGATGCCGACGGCTGGCTGGCCGATGCCGAAGCGGTCGTGCTGAACCGGGCCGCGATCCGCTGGGGTGCGGAACGGGGGTTCGTCACCGCGCACTGATAAAACACGCGACCTGTCACAAACGCGCGGGCCGCTCCGTCTAATGGATAGAAGGCTGCATTCCGCGGCCCCATCCAACGAAAGGAACCATCATGTCGCACGCTGCCCGCATCAACCTGTTCACCCTGGCCCCGTCCGCCCTGAAGGCCATGGTCAACCTCTCGCAGACCGTCAAGCAGGGCGCCCTGGGCCCGCGCCTCGTGGAGCTCGTCAACCTGCGCGTCTCGCAGCAGAACGGCTGCGGCGTCTGCGTGGACATGCACTGGCGCGACCTGATCAAGCAGGGCGCCGACCCGCGCCACCTGAACAGCGTGGCCGCATGGCGCGAATCGCCGTTCTTCAGCGAGCGCGAACGCGCGGCGCTGGCCTGGGCCGACGCCGTCAACGCCCTGCCCCACCGCGACGACACCGACGCCGCCTGGCCCGCACTGCGCGAGCATTTCAGCGAAGCCGAGATCGCGGAGCTGGGCTATACGATCGCCGTCATCCGCGGCTGGAACGCGATCAACCTGTCGCTGCGCAACCCGATCCCCGTCGAGCCGCCGGCCGGCATGTGATCACTTGACCGCGGCGGGGTCGAACAGCGGATTCTCGATGAGTCCCAGGACGTTGCCGAACGGGTCCAGCAATTCCGCCACCTTGATGCCCTCGCCCACTTCCTGGATCGCGGCGTGGACGGTGGCACCGAGGCCGACGATGCGCTCGACCTCGGCCGCGATGTCGTCCACGCCCCAGAACGTCGTCGATCCGGTCGTGCCGGGCGTGCCGTCCGGGACGAGCCCCAGCTCGAACCCGCCGACGGCAAAGCCCACGTAGAACGGCTGGTCGAAGTACGGCTGGACGCCGAACACGTCGGCGAACCAGGTTTTGGCGCGGCCGAGGTCGGCCACGGGATAGGTCACGGTGCGCAATCCTTTGATCATGGTGTCTCCTGTCATCAAAACGCCATGATGCCCGATTCGCGCGGGCGCGGATTGGAAAAATGGAAAGCGGATCCGGGCACGACTTCCCCGCTGTAAAATCTCGCCAAGATGGAAGCCGTCGCTATCCGTGGTGATAGCGAAATTCCTGGGTATGCCCGCCGTAACCATAGGAAGCCGCGCGGACATCCTGCACGTAGATGTAGCTCTCGTCGTGCAGGTTGCCCAGGATCCTGGCGAACCCGTCGAACGCTTCCTTGATGTACCGGGCCTTTTCGTCCTTGGTATTGGTCTCGTCGGTGATCTTGATGTCGAAGTAGAAGCTGCTCTTGTTCTGCTCAGTGAGCGACTTGCCGCCCACGATCCAGTGGTCGGGGTCGACGTAATCGATCGCGATCGACGTCACGTCCCTTCTCTTCTTCAGGATACGGGTCGTCAGGTCGAGCAGCAGGTCGGCGATCCGGCCCGTCAACTCGGGGGATTTTGTCGCGCTGACTTTCACGTTCAGGATAGGCATGGTGTGCTCCTTTTTAGTTAGCTATGCAACTACATGAAAAAACGAATTTCGGTGACAGGAATTCACCCGAGCGTATCGCGGACGGACCTGATCCTGCCGACGACATCGTCGAATTCGGCGGGCCCCAGTGCCCCCTTCAATCGCCTGGTGACCGCGCCGCTCGCCGCGTTGATGCCGTCCTTGAGCGCCAGCGCCCCGGCCGTCGGGAAGATCGCATATTCCCTGCCGTCCGCTTCGGTCTTGCGACGCTCCACCAGGGCGAGGTTCTGCAATCCGTCCAGTGTACGTGTCGCCGTCGGACGGGAAATGCTCATCTCCTGCGCCAGCTCGCTCTGCAGCAGCCCGGGCCTGGCCAGCACGACGCGCAGCATGAAGCCCTGGGACGGCGTCAGGCCGAGCGGCTTGAAAGCCGCGGTCCACTCGCGCTCCACCAGGCGCGCAAGTGCCGTCGTATTGAAATAGAGGCAGTGTTCAAACATGCGTCCAAATTACCACGACTTAGTTAGCGATGCAACTACCTGTGCGCGCGTCGCGCGCGAGGTCAGCGCCGGAACGGCAGCCTGCCCAGCAGCCCGACGAGCGTGCGGGCGTAACGTCCGTCCGGATCGAGGTCGGGATCGAAAACGGTGACCGTCATGCCCACGCAGTGCGGATCGGCGACGAGGCCGGACAGGATCGTCACCAGATCGTCGGGCGCGATGCCCGGCGTGCCCGGGCTGTCGACCGCGGGCATCACCGCTTCGTCGAGCACGTCGACGTCCAGGTGGATCCAGAAGCGCTGTTGCAGCCTTTGCCGGGCGCGTTCCAGCACCGCCCGCGGTCCGATCTCGTTCGCCGTGAACACGTCGATGCGTTCGAACTCCGTGTCGTTCACGTCCGCCCAGGCGAAATCGGGACGCCTCCCGTCGCGCTCGCCGATCTGCACGACGTCGCGATCCTGCACGAGGGGTGAATCCACGCCCGGCCACGCCGTCATCAGCGCCTCCCCGCGGCCCGTGGCCAGCGCGAGGTCCATGCCGGCGACGGCGCCCAGCATGCTGTCCGGGTCGTAGTTGCCCGGGTGGCGGAAGTCGCTGTGGCCGTCCACGTGCACGAGCGACAGTGGCCCGCGGCGCCGCGCGCCCGCCAGCGCCCCCAGCAGGATCGAGCAGTCGCCGCCGACGACGAACGCGAATTCGCCGCGCGCGCCCGCCGCCGCCACGTGGTCGGCCAGCGCGAGGTTGAAGTCGCGCATCGCCAGGCCGTTGCGCAGCCGCGTGCCGGGATCGGGACCGGGCTTCCACGACGGCCGCGGCATGACGACGGGGACGCCGCCGCCCAGGGCATCGAGCAGGCCGGCCTCGAACAGCGCGGCGGGCGCGCGCCACGTGCCGGGTTCGTGGCCGGGGCGCAGGGGGCGGAGTCCGAGATTCGATGGGGCGGCGATGACGATCATGGCAAGGTACGCACAAAGGATTCGGGGGTCGCGTCCGCGAACTGGCGGAACGCGTGGATGAGATGCGATTGGTCATAATAGCCGCAATCGCCCGCCAGGCGCGCCCAGTCGACGGCGGCGCCGCGGCCGCGCAGCGCCGCGTGCGCGCCGCGGAAGCGGCACACCATGGCGAAGGTCTTGGCACTCAAGCCCACGCGTTCGCGGAACAGCGCGGCGAGGTGCTGGCGCGTGATGCCCAGACCTTCCGCGAGCGTCTCGATGCGCACCACCCCGCCGCTCGCCTCGACGCGGAGGACGGCGGCCCGCGCCAGTGCGTCCGCCCGCGCTTGCCCGAACGCGCGCAGTCGCGCCAGCAAGGCCTGTTCGACGATGGCGAGCCGCTCCGGCGTCGAACGCTCGCGCTCCCACAACGCCGCCGCCAGCGCCTCCGCCTCGGCGCGCGGCCACAGGTCGGCCAGGGCCGGGTGGCCGTCCTGCAGTTCGGACAAGGGCACGTCGACGAAGGCGCGCGCGGCGCCGGGCAGGAAGCGCACGGCCACCGTCAGGACCGGTTCCGCCAGCTCGACAATGTGCGGGCGCGACATCATGCCGGCCACCTTGCCCAGCGGCGAGGAATCCTGCCACAGGATGTCGATGCAGTTATCGGGCAGCACGCGCGTGCGCACGGGCGCACCATCGGGGACGGCATGGCTCGTCCACAGGCAGGCCACATGGCCGGCCAGCGCGGGATGCGGCGGGAATTCGCGGTACAGGTGCATGGTGGCGTCAGTATGGCCCGGGCTTGCGCGCGGCCTTCACGCCGGGTGCGAAACCGACGCCCGCCAGGCCCCGGAGGATGGCGGCGGCAAGCTGGATCCATGGCCTGGATGATGTCGTCATGCAAGACTCCCCGATGTCGATCCATGATGGTGCCACGGCGCACACAACTAATGTGCGCGCTTTGTCACCGCGCCCCTATCAGAACCGACAGGCGCGCCGGGGTGGCGCGTCCGGTATTGACGCCTATACTGAGTTGATTCGTCTTCAGCGACCCACTTCAGGAGACACCGCATGAACGCAGCCCATCGCATCTGCCTTGCACTCGCCCTTGCCGCCGCCAGCGCGGCACCGTACGCCGCCGGACCGGGCCAGGAAGGCGACCTGGACGCCGTCACCGCAATGAGCGACACGAACAGCCGCGCCATGCGCGGCCGCGAGATCGTCCCGCCCGGCGTGATCCTGAACCTGAAGGGCAAGCAGAGAAACCTCGTGTGGCAGGGCAGCTACATCGTCAACACGTCGGGATGCATCGACTGCCACACGTACCCGAGCTATTCGCCCGGCGGCGATCCGTTCAAGGGCCAGCCGGAACGCGTCAACGCCGAGCAATACATGTCCGGCGGGCGCCAGTTCGGCCCCTTCACGGCGCCGAACCTCACGCCGGACAACGCGGGCCGCCCGGCCGGCCTCACGCGCGACGAATTCGTGCAGACCCTGCGTACCGGCCACAATCCGCACGACCCGGCCGGCCAGATCCTGCAGGTGATGCCGTGGCCGGCCGTCGGCAAGATGACGACGCGGGACCTGTACGCCATCTACGAATACCTGCGCGCGATCCCGTCACTGCCCGACAACCCGAATCCGGGGCCGTGACGGGAGCGGACGTCACTGCATCGTCCAGGTCTGCTGCGCAGTGTCGACGGCGTAGTTGCGCGCCGTGTCCCAGTACGTGAAGCTGTAGCGCACGACGTCACCGATCTTCAGGCCGCCGGCGCTGTACGTATTGGTCGTGCCGTCGAGGCGCATGCGCACGTTCTGCTGGGTGCCGTTGTTCACGGTGTAGTGGACGTCGGCCCAGCTGCCGGTCGTCGTCGTGAACTGCAGCGTGGTCGCCGACGTCTGCGTCACGTACGTCGGGCCGGATGGCGGCGGCGTGGTCGTCGTGCCGGAATCCCAGACGATGTCGTCGATCGCGAACTGGAACGCCGACGCGGGCAGTTTATTGGCGTCGCTCGAGATCATGAAGACGTCGAGCAGCGACTGCAGCGCCACCTTCGGCCCGATCAGCGTCGACACCGGGATGCTGGCCTGCGCCCAGTCGCCGTTGCGCACGAGGCCATAGGCGGTCGTGTTGGCCGGGAAGTTCACCCAGTTCTGGTTCGTGTACGTGTCGCCCACGCCAACATTGAACGACACGTTGGCCGGGATCTTGATGCGGAACTTCATCGTGCCGTTGCGGTAGTTCGTCAGGTCGCGGGCCTGGCGCGCCTGCACGCCGCCGCCGAACCACTGGCCGGGCGCCGTGTAGGCCCAGGCGATGACATTGCTGCCCTCGTATGGCGGCGTATTGCCCGCGCCGGACGACGCGCCGTTCCACAGGAAGATGTCGGAACTTGTACCGGCCACCAGCTTGTTGTTCACGGGCGTGTTGTCCGTGAAGACGCCGAATTTGCCCGCCACCTCCGGGACCGTCTGGTTGCCCAGTTTCACACTGCCCTTGCCGTCCAGCTGGTAGACGCGGACATAGTCCACGTACATCGTGCCGGGCAGCGGCGCCGTCACCTGGCCCGGCGTCGCCGCGTCGGTGAAGTTGCCGCCGACGGCGAGGTTCAGCAGCAGGTAGAAAGGGGCCTGCAGCGCCGTGGAATTCACGGGCAGCGGCGCATCGTACATATTGTGCTCGACGCCGTTGTCGACCGTCGTGAAGCGCATCTCGCTCTCGGTCCAGTACAGGCGGTACGTCACGAAGCGGTTCGCGAGCGACGTGGTGGGCACGTACCAGTTCTTCGTCTGCCACGCGGTGGACGCGGCGCAGCTTTCGTTGCCCGGCACGCACGCGGCCTGCTGCCAGGTGATGACGTTCGAGCCGACGAAGTTGTTGGCCGACGGCGAACCGGCCGCCGCGCGCACGGACGCCTTGTGGCCCATCTCCATGATGTCGATCTCCCCGTTCCGCGGCCACGTCTGCGGACTCGTTCCCAGCATCCACGCGGCCGGCCACAACCCGGTTGCGATGTTCGGGGTGCTCATGCGGATCTCGATCATCCCGTACTGCACCTGCACCTTGCCGTGCGTGTCGATCTTCCCGGACGTGAACACGTTGCTGCCCACCGTCTGGTTCTGCGCGCGGATCGCGAGCGCGCGCGTGCCCGGCTCGAACGGCACGTCGGCGATGGAGACGTTGTTCGGGCTGTAGTACTCCAGCTCCTGGTTGCCGTAGCCGCACAGGTTGATCTGGCAGCCGTTGCCCTCGGTGGCGGTCCAGCGCGACGCATCCAGGCCCGGGCCGTTGAATTCCTCGGACCACAGCAGCTGGCCGATGGCCGGGCTGGTGACGCTGGCCCCCGCCTGCGTGGCGCACGCGAGCAGCATGCCGGCGGCGGCGATGCGGAAAGGTTTCCATTGCGAGTGAGATTTCTCGTTATATTGGTTCACTTCGACTCCTCTGTTTCACTTCGACGGATAAGCGACCGCCCGTGCAGACGGCCGCGCTGTGCCGGCTTGGCTTGCCGGTCTTGTTGGATCCTGCGGAAACTGGACTTGGAAACCTTTCCAAACATGGAGCAGAAATATAGCGGCGTTTACGGCGAACGTCAAATCGAATCGTGCATGTCGACACATTGGGCTGGTACACTGACAGGATTCACACGACTCACGACACACCATGAAGCATTCGAACGGAGGCCTCGTCTATTCCACCGAGAGCGGCCGCATGTGCCCCGGTTGCCGGCAGCCCGTCGCGGCCTGCACGTGCAAGGCGAGCGCCGCGCCGGTCGGCGACGGCAACGTGCGCGTGTCGCGCCAGACGAAGGGCCGGGGCGGCAAGGCCGTCACGCTCGTCAAGGGACTGGCGCTCGATGCGGCCGCCCTGGCCGTGCTGGGCAAGCAGCTGCGCACCGCGTGCGGGTCGGGCGGAACCGTGAAGGATGGCGTGATCGAGGTCCAGGGCGACCACTGCGACCGCATCATGGAAGAACTGACCAGGCTCGGTCACCGGCCGAAGCGCGCCGGCGGTTGATCAGAACAGGGCGCCCTGCGGGCTGGTAAGCCTGGTAAAACTGTCGTCCAGGAACGGCAGGATGCCGTCCGCGATGGGTTCCAGCTGCTTCGTCAGGTAGTGCTCGTAGTCGATGGGCGTACGGCGCGTGTCCAGCGTCTCCAGCGGCTCGGGTCCCGCCGTCGTCATCACGTAGCGGATCCAGCCGCCGTTGCGGTATTGCGGGGGCCGGCCCTGGCGCACATGGAATTCGTCGGCCGCGCGCGCCGCGCGGACGTGCGGGGGCACATTGCGTTCGTACTCCACCAGCGGCCGGCGCAGGCGCTTGCGGTACACCAGCTGCTCGTCCAGCTCGCCGCGCAAGGTGCGCGCCACGTAGTCGCGCACATAGTCCTCGTACGGCTCGGCGCGGAACACGCGGCCATAGAGCTCCTGCTGGAACGCCTGCGCCAGCGGGGTCCAGTCCGTGCGCACCGTCTCCAGGCCCTTGAAGACCAGGTCGTCGCTGCCGTCCTTGCGGCGCACGAGGCCCGCGTAGCGCTTCTTGCTGCCCTCTTCCGAGCCGCGTACGGTGGGCATCAGGAAGCGCCGGAAGTGCGTCTCGTATTCCAGTTCCAGCGCGCTCTCGAGCTCGAGCTCTTCCTGCAGGTGCGCGCGCCACCATGCGTTCACATGGTCGACGAGCGCGCGGCCGATGCGTTCCGCCTCGTCGTCCGCATGCGCGCGCCCGAGCCACACGAACGTGGAATCCGTGTCGCCATAGATCACCTGGTAGCCCTGCGCCTCGATCAGCTCGCGCGTGCGGTGCATGATCTCGTGGCCGCGCATCGTGATCGACGACGCGAGGCGCGAATCGAAGAAACGGCACGCCGTCGTGCCCAGCACGCCGTACATCGAGTTCATGATGATCTTCAGCGCCTGCGACAGCGGCGCATTGCGCTCGCGCTTGGCGGCATCGCGGCCCTGCCACACGCGCGTGACGATACCGGGCAGGCAGTGCTGCGTGCGCGAGAAGCGCGCGCCGCGGAAGCCCGGCACCGTGTCGGCTTCCGGCTCCTCGAGGCCGGCGACCAGGCCGACCGGATCGATCAGGAACGTGCGGATGATCGACGGGTACAGGCTTTTATAGTCCAGGACCAGCACCGAATCGTACAGGCCGGAGCGCGAGTCCATCACGAAGCCGCCGGGGCTGTCCGCCCCCGGCACGTCGCCGATGTTCGGCGCCACGCGCCCGAGCCGGTGCATCAGCGGGATATAGGCGTGTTCGAACGCGGCGACGGAACCGCCGCTGCGGTCGGCCGCGAGGCCCGTCACGCTGGCGCGCTCCAGCAGGAAGGTCATCAGGTCCGACTTCGCGAAGATGCGCGTGACGAGCACGCAGTCCTGCAGGTTGTACGTCGCCAGCGCCGGCTTGTCTTCGGCGAACATGCGGTCGATTTCCGCCATGCGGTCGTACGGATTGTCGATCGCCTTGCCCTCGCCCAGCAGGCTTTGCGCCACGTGCTCCAGCGAGAACGACGGGAAACTCCACGTGGCCCCGCGCAGCGCCTCGATGCCGTCGATGACGAGGCGCCCTGCGATGCCGGCGAAGTAATGCTCCTGCCGCCCGCCGTGCTCGCGCCATTCGATCGCGCTGCCGTCGCGGCCCAGGCGCAGCGGGCGCTGCATCCGCTCGGCATGCTGCTGCAGCATGCGCAGGTCGAACTGGACGAGGTTCCAGCCGATGATCGCGTCCGGGTCATGACGCCGGACCCAGTCTTCCAGCCGGTCGAGCAGGTCGCGCCGCGTGTCGACCACCTCGTAGTCGAAGTCGAGGCGGGACGCGTCGCCGTTGGGCGGGCCGAGCATGTAGACCTGGCGCTGGCCGCAGCCCTCCAGCGCGATCGAGCGCAGCTCGCCCTGCATCGTCGTCTCGATGTCGAGCGACACGGTCGTGAGCGTGGGCCGGTAATCCTGGCCGGGCGTCAGGCGGGCGTCGACGATGAGCCGCGGGTCGTGCGCGTCGGGCGTGCCTTCGACCGCGACGGGCGCCATGATGAAGCGCTCCATCAGGTAGCGCTCCGGCGGACGGATGTCGGCTTCGTAGACGTCGATGCCGTGCTCGCGCAGGCGCTTTTCCAGGCGCAGCAGGTGGCGGTACTGCGTGCAGTACAGGCCCAGCACCGGCCGGTGGCGGAAGTCGCACAGCGACAGCTCACGCAATTCCGCGCCCCGTTCGCGCGCGAGGAGCAGGCGCGCCGTATCGCCCTGCTCCGCCGGAATGAACGCGACGGCCGGCTGCGGCGCGAGACGCACACGGCGCGGCCCGCCAGGGGTCGCAAGCCAGAACTCGACTTCGACGCCGGCATCCGTATCGCGCCAGTGACGCGTCAGCAGGAAGCCCCGCGTATCCATGATGTCAGGCATCCACAAGACGTGCCAGTTCTTCCTCCGTGAACCCGGCCTGGCGGCGCGCCTCCACGTTGAAGGGGCCCTTCAGCACGGGCGCCTTGTACTGCACGGTCAGCGCGTCGTAGGTCGCGACCGGTTCGAGGCCGCGCTGCGCGCACAAGTAAAAATACCAGCGGTTGCCGATGTCGACGTGGCCCACCTCGTCGCGCAACAGCACGTCGAGGATGCGCGCGGCCGCTTCGTCGCCGGCCTGCGCCAGCTTGGCGCGCAGCGGCGGAATCGCATCGAGCCCGCGCGCCTCCATCGTGCGCGGCACGAGGGCCATGCGCGCGAGGACGTCGCCGCTCGTCTTGGCGACCATCTCCCACAGGCTGTCGTGGCCCGGAAAATCGCCATAGGCCCAGCCCAGCGTGCGCAGGTGCGCCGCCAGCAGGGTGAAATGATGGGCTTCCTCGGCCGCCACGCGCAGCCAGTCCGTGTAATAGGCGTCCGGCATGCCCGGGAAGCGCCAGATCGCGTCCAGCGCGAGGTTGACGGCGTTGAACTCGATGTGGGCCAGCGCATGGACGAGCATCGCACGCCCTTCCGGCGTCGCCATCGAGCGGCGGCCGACGAGGCGCGGCGGGACCAGCTCGGGCCGCGCGGGACGGCCCGGAATGGCCGCGTCGCCTGCCTGCAGCACGGCCGCGCTGTCGAGCGTCACCGTCCCGGCGCGGCAAGCGGCGGCCAGCGCGGCCACGCCCTCCGTCTTGGCGACGGGATCCGTCTCGATCAGTAATTCCAGCGCGCGGTCGCGAAGCGCCATCGTGGTCCTCTGCGGCAAAAGGCGGCAGTTTACCATTCGGCGCCCCGCGGCGCGAGACCGCATTGACTTCCTATTATTGCTGCTGGACCGGCACGGTAGCGCCTTGCGGCGGCTGGTTGGGCGCCCGGTTGTCCGACGGGTCCACGCGCGGCGGCGGCAGGCCGCCCGCCTGGCCGCTGCTCGGCGGGATCGCGTCGTCCTTGCCGCTGACGGTGCCGGCACCGGAGCCCGTTGCACCGGTGCTGGAGCTGCCGTAGGCGGTGCTGCCTGCCGACTGGTCCGGCGTCGCCGGGGCCGGGGCCGTGGTCGTGGAGACGACGCGTTCCGTCACCTCGCCGCGCGGCGCCTGCGCCAGCAGTTGCGGCGCGTTGGCCATGTCGCGCTGGTAGACCAGCCGGGCTTCCTTCAGGCAGGATGCCCGGTTCGCGGACGACTTCTTCTTGCACGCCGTCTGCTGCTCGGCGTAGGCCGCATTGATTTCCTTCTTCAGCGTGGCCATGCGCTGGGCCTTCGTCTTGTCGCCCTGCGTCCACCGCGCCGGATCTTTTGCCGCCATCGCGGGCGAGCCGGCCGCGCACAGCGCGCACGCCAGCGCGACGCCGCGCAGGATACATGTTGCTTTGCTCATCTCGACCTCCTGATTCCAATAAGGCGACGCCGCCCGGCGTCAGCCGGAACCCCGCCGGAATCGACGGGCACGGGTTCAGTATAGTTCGTAAGCGCTGATGACCTGCGTTCCTTTCCCTTGTTAAATAAACAGCGAATGTTTCATCGGAAACATTGCCGCCATACGAATATTTCATAGGTGACGCGAAAAATGGATAGGGTGCACATGGCATTTCCTGCCTAGAATCCCGGTTTGCTGCCAGATTGATAATAACGATAACGACTACGAGACCGATGAAGCCCATCTTTTCCGCCCTCGCGGCCTCAATTGCGCTTGGATGTTCTCTCGCGCACGCGGCCGACAAGCACTTCGCAAAGGGCGCCGACGTCGGCTGGGTAAGCGAAATGGAAGCATCCGGACGGGTATTCCGCAACCGCGACGGCAAGACCGAAGACCTGTATGCCATCCTGAAGGAACAGGGCATGGATGCCATCCGGCTGCGTGTGTGGGTGAACCCGCAGGACGGCTGGAACGGCCTGGCTGACGTCGTCGCCAAGGCAAAACGGGCGCAGGCCGCCGGCATGCGCGTCATGATCGATTTCCACTACAGCGATTCCTGGGCCGACCCGCAGCAACAGACGAAGCCGAAGGCCTGGGCCAACTACACCGTGGCGCAACTGGCGGCGGCCGTCGCCGACCATACGCGGGCCGTGCTGGGCGCCCTGCGCGATGCGGGCGTCACACCGACCTGGGTCCAGGTCGGCAACGAGACGCGCACCGGGCTGCTGTGGCCCGAGGGCGACGCGACGAAACACATGGACAATTACGCGCGCTTCGTCGACAGCGGCTACGGCGCCGTCAAGCAGGTGTTCCCGGACGCGCTCGTGATCGTCCACGTCGACAACTGCCACGACAACGCCACGTTCCGCTGGAACTTCGACGGCCTGAAGGCGCACGGCGCGCGCTTCGACATGATCGGCGTGTCGTCGTACCCGACGACCGCCAAGAACCACACGTGGCAAAGCGCCACGGCCGCCTGCCTCGCCAACCTGAACGACATGGTGCGCCGCTACGGCAAGCCGGTGATCCTGTCCGAGGTCGGCGTGCCGTGGGACCACCCGGACGGCAAGGCGGTCATCGCCGACCTGATCGCCAAAGCGCGCGCCGTCGATGGCGGCATGGCGCGCGGCGTGTTTTATTGGGAGCCCGAGGCCTACGACTGGAAGGGCTATCCGATGGGCGCCTTTGACCGCGGCGGCAAGCCGACCGCGATCATGGACGCCTTCCTGGAGCGCTGAAACGCGCGAATCACAACCGAGACCAACCTATGAATCTGATTTCCCGCCTCGACGCCATCGTCTTCCTGTTCTACTTCGTCGTGGTCGCAGGCTACGGCCTGTGGGTCTACCGACGTAAAAAGAGCGCGAACACGTCCGCCTCGCACGACTACTTCCTGGCCGAAGGCTCGCTCACGTGGTGGGCCATCGGCGCCTCGCTGATCGCGTCCAACATCTCCGCCGAGCAGTTCATCGGCATGAGCGGTTCCGGCTTCCGCATCGGCATGGCCATCGCCGTGTACGAACTGATGGCCGCCGCCACGCTCGTCATCGTCGCCGTGTTCTTCATGCCGGTCTACCTGAAGAACCACATCTACACGATGCCCCAGTTCCTCGAACAGCGCTACGGCAAGGCCGTCGCCACGACGATGGCGCTGTTCTGGCTCGGCCTGTACGTCGTCGTCAACCTGACCTCGATCCTGTACCTGGGCGCGCTGGCCATCGGCAGCGTCACCGGCATCGGCGTGCTGCCCTGCATGCTGTTCCTCGCGATCTTCGCCGCCATCATCACCCTGGGCGGCATGAAGGTCATCGGCTACACGGACGTCATCCAGGTCACCTGCCTCGTCATCGGCGGCCTCGTGACCACGTGGCTGGCGCTGGACCTCGTCGCGAAACTCGGCAACGGCCACGGCGCGCTGCAAGGCTTCTCCACCTTGTACAACTCGACCCGCGACCACTTCGAAATGGTGCTGGGCCGGGACAACCCGAACTACATGGACCTGCCGGGCCTGTCGACCCTGATCGGCGGCATGTGGATCGTGAACCTGAACTACTGGGGCTGCAACCAGTACATCACGCAGCGCGCGCTGGGCGCCGACCTGCCGACCGCCCGCAAAGGCCTGCTGTTCGCCGCGTTCCTGAAGCTGCTGATGCCGATCATCGTCGTCATGCCGGGCATCGCCGCGTTCGCGCTGGACCGTGCCGGCGTGCTGGGCGACGCGATGCGCGTCGGCGGCGAACTGAATCCGGACCGCGCCTACCCGACCCTGCTGGCACTGCTGCCGTCGGGCCTGAAGGGCATCGCGTTCGCCGCACTGACGGCCGCCGTCGTCGCCTCGCTGGCCGGCAAGGCCAACTCGATCGCCACGATCTTCACGCTGGACATCTACCAGAAGCGCCTGCATCCGGACGTCAGCGAGAAGAAGATGGTGTGGATCGGCCGCATGACCGTCATCGTGTCGATGCTGCTGGCCGTCGTGATCGCCCCGCTGATGGGCATCGACAAGAAAGGCGGCTTCCAGTACATCCAGGAATACACGGGCTTCGTCTCGCCGGGCATCCTGGCCATGTTCCTGCTGGGCTTCTTCTGGAAGAAGACGACGTCCAGCGCCGCGATGTTCGCGACCGTCGGCGGCCTCGTGTTCTCGATCATCCTGAAGTTCCTGCCGACGATGATGGACCTGTCGTTCCTCGCCCCGATCGGCTTCGCCCATGACAACGGCAGCGGTGTCTACGAGATCCCGTTCCTGGACCGCATGTTCATCGTGTTCTGGCTGGTCGTCGCCGGCATGGTCCTGCTCAGCACCGTGTTCGCCCGCGGCAAAGTGAAGGGGCTGATCGTCGACACCAAGCTGTTCAAGGTCGACGGCGCGTTCGCCCTCGGCTCGGCCGTCATCTGCGTGGTGCTGGCCACGATCTACGGCATGTGGTGGTGATGCGCACGGTGGGCACGGGGTGCCCACCCTACGTCGGTATCCGAAGCAGCCTGCGGGCTTGCAAAAGACAGCCCCCCCGGGCTGTCTTTTTTTATGCTTTTCACCAGGGTATATGAAGTTCGTATATACGCTGGTGAAAAACATAATGGTTGTACTCCTTGCAACGCGACAGAATGCCGATCAGTCGCGTGATTGGTTCGTTCGACGGACCAACATAGACGACAACAACACATAAAAGTCTAAACGACAAAGCAAGGAGATTACATGCAGCAGAAAACCCTGAGCGTACTCGTACGCTCGCTCTTCCCATTGTTGGCCCTCCCCGCAGTCCCCGCCCTCGCCCAGCAAGCCGCGCCGTCCGAACCGGCCGCCGGCGGCGACACCGCCGTGCAGCAGGTCGTCGTGTCCGGCATCCGCGCGTCGGTGCGCAGCGCCCTCTCCGTCAAGGAGAATTCCAACAGCATGGTCGAAGTCGTCGCCTCCGAAGACATCGGCAAACTGCCCGACACCACCATCGCCGAATCGCTGGCGCGCCTGCCGGGCCTCGCCGCCGGCCTCGATCGCGGCAACGCGAGCCAGATCGTCGCGCGCGGCATGGGCGAACGCTTCATCGGCGCCACGCTGAACGGCCGCGAACTCGCATCGTCCGAGCCGAACCGCGCCGTGCGCTTCGAGCAGTTCCCGTCCGAGTCGCTGTCCGGCGCCATCGTCTACAAGACGCAGAACGCCGACCTCGTCGAAGGCGGCGTCGCGACGACCATCGACCTCCAGACCGTGCAGCCGCTGAAGTACAACGGCCGCCAGGCGTCGCTGAAGGCCGACGCGTTGTACTATCCGCTCGCGAAGGACGCCGACGCGCAGACCGTGCGTCCGCGCCTGGGCGGCATCTGGATCGACCAGTTCGCAAACAAGACCATCGGCGCGGCCGTGGCCTTCAGCTACCAGAAGCAGCCGTCGATCGAGGAACGCAAGAACCATTGGGGCTTCAACGAAGACCATTCCGCCGACCTGAATGGCGACGGCAAGGTCGACAAGACGCCGTGGGGCTTCGAGGATGAACTCAAGAGCGGCACCAACGAACGCAGCAGCGTGCTGGGCAAGCTGGAATGGAAGGCCAGCCCGGACGCCCTGATCACGGCCGACCTGTACTTCGCCCGCAACAAGATCCGCGAGCCGAGCGTGCAGCACTGGACGGGCGACGTCGGCAACTGGGACGGCTGGCAGACCGGGAATTATTCGAACGTCGACATCCGCGACGGCTACGTCGTCGGCGCCACCGTCAAGGACGTCGGCCTGACCACGCACAGCACCCGCTGGATCCAGAACATGGACAACGTCGCGGGTGGCCTGAACGGCAAGTTCAACATGGGCGACTGGAAGGTCGAAGCGGACGTCGCCACGTCGCGCGCGAGCCGCGCCAGCCAGTGGGCCGACGTGCGCAACACCACCGCGAACAACGGCACCCTGTCGTGGGCCTTCACCGGCAACGAGCAGCAGTCGTACTCGTACAGCCAGGACACGGGCAATCTCGCAACGTTCGGCGCACCGCAGCTGGTCATCGACAACGACGGCCACGTGCACGACCGCCTCGACTCGGCCCAGCTCTCCGGCGCGCTGCCGCTGGACCTGGGCCCGGTCAGCCGCATCAAGATCGGCGCGCGCTTCGCCGACCGCGAGAAGTCCTACCACCAGACCTCGTGGAACTCGCCGACGAACAGCTCGATCCCGGCGTCGGCCTACACGACCATCAACGTGCCGGGCTGGTTCCCGGCGCTGATGCTGAACGACTTCGAAGGCACCGTGACCTCCGCGTTCGGCGCCGGCGCGCTCGATGCGAGCGGCCGCACGCCGACGGCGAACGACCTGCTGGCCGGCTGGCGCGTCAAGGAGCGCACGAGCGCCCTGTATGCCCAGGCGGACCTGGACGGCGAGATGTTCGGCCTGAAGTACCGCGGCAACGCGGGTGTGCGCGTCCTGCACACCCGCCAGACGGGCGAAGGCATGGAGTCCGTCAACGGCGCGGCGCCGACGGCGGTGTCGGGCGGCGCGTCGTACACGAAGGCCCTGCCGAGCATGAACCTGATCTTCGACCTCGACGAGGAACAGAAGCACCAGGTGCGCTTCTCGCTGGCCCGCGCCATGTCGCGCGCGCCGATGGACGAGATGCGCGCATCGCGCCAGATCTCGATGGACACGACGCCGGGTTCGCAGCAGCCGCTGACGGGCAGCGCCGGTAATCCGGGCCTGCTGCCGATGATGGCCAACCAGGCCGACCTCGCGTACCAGTGGTACTTCGACAAGGGCTCGCTGTTCTCGGCCGCGCTGTTCTACAAGCAGATCGGCAGCTACATCGGCATCACGACGGACACGACGACCATCGGCAACCGCCAGGCGATCATCACGCGCTCCGTCAACGGCGAAGGCGGCTACGTGCGCGGCCTGGAACTGGTGTACCAGCACGCGTTCACGCGCCTGCCGGCACCGTTCGACGGCCTCGGCGTCGCCGCGAACTGGTCGTACAACGAGAGCGACATCCACGAGTACACGAATAACTTCCCGATGGAAGGCCTGATGCGCAACAACGGCGGCGTCACGCTCTGGTACGAAAAGAACGGCTTCGAGGCCCGCGTCTCCGCCAACTACCACAGCCCGTTCGTGCGCATGCCCCGCTGGACGGCGGGCTACATGGCGGAAAACGGCGAGGAGACCTACGTCACCGCGAACGTCTCGTACTACCTGACGCCGCAGCTGCAGCTGCGCGTGGGCCTGGACAACATCACGAACCAGAAGGTCGTCTACACGCAGAACGCGAACGCGTACATGCAGAACGTGATGGAATACGGCCGCCGCTACAACGTGGGCCTCTCGTACAAGTTCTGATGATGACGATCCATCGACCCACGCTGCTCCGCGCCGCCCTGCTGCTGGCCTTCGCCGGCCCCGGCATGGCGGGCGCGGAACAACTCCTCACCGTCGACGCCACGGCGCCGGCGCCCGACCCGCGCACCGGTTACATAAAACTGGGCACGGCGGTGGCGCCGGGCGGCCACACGCTCGGCATCAACAACCAGTACCTCACGCGCGACGGCCAGCCCTGGCTGCCGGTGATGGGCGAGTTTCACTACACGCGCAGCCCGGCCGCCAGCTGGGATGCGGAACTCGCCAAGATGAAATCGGCCGGCATCGACATCGTCGCCAGCTACATCATCTGGAACCACCACGAGGCGAATGAAGGAAAATTCGACTGGTCGGGCAACCGCGACCTGCGCCGCTTCGTCCAGCTCGCGCACAAGCACGGCCTGGACGTCGTCGTGCGTGTCGGGCCGTGGTCGCACGCCGAGGTACGCTACGGCGGCTTCCCGGACTGGGTGGTCGACGCCATGCCCACGCGCGGCGACGATCCGACCTACCTGCGCTACGTCGAGCGTTTCTACCGCGAGATCGGACGCCAGCTGGACGGCCTGCTGTACAAGCAGGGCGGCCCCGTGATCGGTGCCCAGATCGAGAACGAGTACAACCTGGCCGGCCCCGGCCGCGGCGCGGAGCACATTCGCACCCTGAAGGGTCTCGCGCTGAAGGCGGGCATCGACGTGCCCTACTACACCGTCACGGGCTGGGACCAGACCTTGTACCCGTCCGGCGAAGTCACCCCGGTGTTCGGCGGCTACCCGGACGAGCCGTGGGCGACGAGCACCAAAGAACTGCCGCCGAAGGAGACGTACGCCTTCCGCTTCGACACGCGCGTGAGCGGCGACCTCGGTGCGCAGACCCGCGCGAGCCAGCAGGGCACCGCGGAAACGGACATGGACAAGACCCCGTTCCTCGGCGCGGAATACGGCGCGGGCCTGCCCGCGATGTACCGCCGCCGCACGCTCGTCTCGAGCGACGACATCGCGTCCATGCTGCCCGTGCAGCTGGGCTCCGGCGTGAACCTGATGGGCTACTACATGTTCCACGGCGGGCGCAATCCCGTCGGCGGCACCACCCTGGAAGAAAGCACGAAGAGCGGCGGCTACAACGACGTCCCGGCGATCAACTACGACTTCAACGCCCCGCTGGGACCGGACGGGCAGCAGCGCGACGTGCTGGCAAGTCTGCGTCCGTTCCACTGGTTCCTGCATGACTTCGGCGCACGCCTCGCGCCGATGACCGTGCGTAAACCCGACGTCGTGCCGAAGGACCCGACGGATCTCGATACGCTGCGGTGGTCCGTGCGCAGCCGCGGCGACGCCGCGTTCCTGTTCTACGATGGCCACATCCGCCAGTACCCCACACCGGCGCGCGAACAGGTCCGCTTCGCCGTCAAGCTGCCCGGCGGGACGGTGACCCTGCCGCGCAAGCCCGTCGACCTGCCGGCCGGCTCCTACTTCGCCTGGCCCGTCAACTTCGACATGGATGGCCGGCGCCTCACGTATGCGACGGCGCAGCCACTTGCGAAACTGGACGACGGCACATGGGTGTTCGCGGCGCAGGACGGCGTCCCGGTCGAATTCGCGTTCGGCGACAAGGCGCGCGGGTGCGTGCGGGCGCCACGCGCGCATGTCGACGAGGCCGCGGGCGCGGTCGTCGTGGACGGGATCCAGCCCGGCCTCGATGCGGCGTTCACCCTGGGCTGCGCGGGCGAAAAGCCGCTCACGGTGGTCGTGCTGTCGCAGGCGCAGGCACGCCAGGCGGCGATCGGCACGTTCCAGGGCCGGCGCCGCCTCGTGCTCAGCGAGGCGCAGGCGTACTTCGACGGCGGCCGTCTCGTGCTGCGCAGCGCGGGCCAGCCGCACGTCCGCGCGGCCGTCTATCCGCCTACCCCGCTGAAGAACGCCGGCCGCGACGGCCTGTTCCAGGTGTTCGACACGACCTTGCCGGCGCGCGACGTCGCGGTCGCGGCGAAACCGCTGCGTGACGCCCAGCCGGCGCGCCCGGTCCGCATCGGCGGCAACGCCAGCGCGGCCGTGCAGCCGGATCCGGAAGCCTTCGGCGCCTCGGCCGCGTGGCTGCTGGACGTGGCGGCGTCGAGGACGTCGAAAGACGTGGACAGCCTGCTGCTCGACATCGACTTCACCGGCGACGTGGCCCGCCTGTTCGACGGCACGCGCATGGTCGACGACTGGTACTACAACGGCCAGCGCTGGCAGTTCGATCTGGGTAACCTTGCATCGAAGCGCCAGGGTCCGCTCACGCTGACCGTGCTGCCGCTGCGCGCGGACGCACCCATCTACCTGCCGCGCGAGCACCGGCCCGACTTCGGCGGCAAGCCGCAAGTGGCCGAGCTGAAGGCGGTGAAGGTCGTGCCGGTCTACCGCGTGGAAATCGGGAAGTAGATAAAACCCCCACCGGTGGGGCGTGACCGTCCATGGCGTGGCTGTCAATATGCACGCCATGGACACGTCGATCACCCGATTCCTCCCACGGCACGCCGCATGGCTCGACACGGTCGAGCGCTCGCTTGGGCGCCTGCTCGTCGGCACCGCACGCTGCCTCCTGGAGCAGCAGCTGGGCTTCGTCCCGGCGTGGGCGGCACTCGGGGATTACGTCATCGCAACCCTGGCCCGAGCCGCCACTCACCGAGGAGAACCATGATCTTTCACGCTTCCATCCCCGCGCGCGATCCCGAGCGCGTTGCCGCCGTCATTGCCGAGATCTGGGGCGGCCAGTCGTTCCGTTTCCCACCGTGGCCCGGCGCCTGGGTGGCTATGGCGGGCGACGTACGCGGCTCGATGGTCGAAGTCTATCCGCACACGCTGCCGATGGCGCCGGGGAACGGCGCCGAGCAGGCGCAACCGCACCCGGACGCCGCCCCGCGCCCGTACGCCTGCTTCCACCTGGCCATCGCGACCGAGCGCACCGTCGAGGAAATCCTCGCGATCGGCGAGCGCGAAGGCTGGCGCGCCGTGCCGTGCTCGCGCGGCGGCGTGTTCGACGTCGTCGAGCTGTGGCTCGAGAATGGCCTGATGTTCGAAGTGCTCACGCCGGAGATGCAGCAAGACTACCGCAACGGCGTGAACCTGGACATGTGGCGCATCAGCCGCGAGGAGGAGCCGGTACCGGCTTGACCCTCCGTATGTCCGGGACCCCAGGCGCGCGCCCGAGGCGCACGTGATCGAATCGGGCGCCCGTCACGTCGTCCAGCACGATGGGCGGTCGCGCATCCGGCGCCGCCGTGCGCAGGTCCGCATGGTGCACGTCGACGTTGCGCGCATGACGGATGTACAGGCCGTAGGCCGGCGTCACGCCGAACATGCTGGGTTCCGGATAATGGTCCGGCTGCTCGGGCGGCACGCGCCGCGCGTCGGCTGCCGTGCCCCCGCCGCCATGAACGACCGTGATGTTCGACAGGCGCACGTCCTCGACGGGCGCCTCCGGCAGCCCGGCGATGATCGACGCATACGGCGCGTTCGCCTGCGACACGACGACGTTGCTGATGTTCACCCGGCGGATCGCGCCGACGCGTGTGCCCGCGGGCGCGCGCATGCGCCGGCCCAGGCGGATGAACAGCGGGGCCGTCGTCAAGTCGCGCATGGCGAGATTGTCGACGGTGACGTCCTCGATGATGGCGCCGTCCACGCTTTCGATGGCGAGGCCGCGGCAATGCTCGAACACGCAGTTCGACATCACGATGTTGCGGAAGCCCCCGTTCGATTCCGTGCCCAGCTTGATGCGGCCGCACACGCCCTCCTCGTCCGGCGCCTTTACCTGGGTTGTACGGTAGGTCCCGTCCAGCAGCGTGCCGAGGTCGAAGCCCGACACCTGGCAGCCCGTGATCGTCACATGCTCCGTGAAACGCGCGCGGCCCAGTGCATAGGAACTCTTCAGGCAGATCGCGTCGTCGTTCGGCGTATTGACGGCGCAATCGCTGATGCGGACGTTCCGGCAGCAATCGATGTCGAAACCGTCACGCTCCGTGTCGACGGTGACGTTGGCGATCGCCAGGTTGTCGACGCCCGTCGCCAGCACGGCGAAATGGCCGCACTTGAGCATCGAGAAGTCGCGCAGCAGCACGTTGCGGCAGTTCTTCAGTGCGATCGCCTTGTTCCCCTTGCCGTCCATCTCCGCGCCGAACACGGTGCCGGCGCGCGTGCGCTCGCCCATCGGGTCCTTGCCGCCGAGCGAGGACGGCATGTCCCCCGCTTTCAGCGGCCGGTTCGCGCCCGGGCCCGAGCGGGTCAGGCCGCGCCCCCAGATGCGGCCCGGGCCCAGGATCGCCACGTCTTCCAGGTTCTCTCCCCAGATCAGCGAGTTGTGCCAATGGCTGTGGCCGAAGTCCTGGTACGCGTCGTGCGGGTTCGGCTCGGCCGCGTCGTAGCGGCCCTGGCCATCGGCCGGATCCGCGGCGACGATCACGCTGCCGGCATCGAGATGCAAGGTCACGCGGCTTTGCAGCCGGATCGAAAAGCTCAGGTAGCGGCCGGCCGGAAAGCGCACGGTGCCGCCGCCGGCGGCGCCGGCCGCGGCGATGGCGGCGTTGATGGCATCCGTGTCCAGCGTCGTGCCGTCGCCGCGGGCGCCGAAGGCGCGCACGTCGAAGCCGGCGGCCAGCGCGGGGACGCACGCGGACGCGCAGGCAGCGCCGAGGCCCTTCAGGAGCCGGCGCCGGGTCGTGTCGAAGGAAATCATCGCGCCACCATAACACCGCCACGCCGCGCCGAACGCGCAAGTTGCTGAGCAATTGGTTGGGTCATTTTCTTCAATACCGGCCCGGGCGCCGCCGCTAACCTCTGCCGCATCCCTCAACACGAAAGGAAACGCAGATGAGCATGTTCGCCTCGATGGCCGCTTTCGCCCTCGCCACCTCGATCTCTCCCGGCCCCGTCAACGTCGTCGCCCTGGGCAGCGGCGCGCGCCACGGATTTACCGCCAGCCTGGCCCACGTCACCGGCGCGACGGCCGGGTTCTGCCTGCTGCTCGTCCTGGCCGGTCTCGGGCTGCACGAAGTGGTCGCCACGTGGCCGCAGGTCACAAGCGTGGTGCGCTGGGCCGGCGTCGTCTTCCTGCTCTACATGGCCTGGAAACTGGCGTCCGATACGGGCAAGCTGGATGCCGGCGAAACGGCGGCGCGGCCGACCATGCTGCAGGGCGCCGCCCTGCAGTGGCTCAGCCCCAAGGCGTGGCTGGCCGCGCTGGCCGGCATGGGCACGTACGCATCCGGCGGCGAGGCCGCCGCCGTCTGGCTGTTCGCCGCGATCTACTTCGTCGTGTGCTGGCTGTCGATCGCCGCGTGGGCCTGGGCCGGCAGCCGCTTGCAGGTCTACCTGCGCACGCCGGGCCGGGTGCGCGTCTTCAACCGGACGATGGCCGGCATGCTGGTGGCGAGCGTCGTCTGGCTGGCCGCCGCGTGACCGTCAGTCGCGGTACTGGCCGGGCGTGGCGGCCGTCATCCGCTTGAACACGCGCTGGAAATGGGCCTGGTCGGCAAAGCCGGTGTCGACCGCCACCTCGGCGATCGGCGCGCCGGCCCGCAGCCGCGCCTTCGCATGCTGGATGCGGCGGTTGGTCTGGTATTCGTGCGGCGCGACGCCGTAGCGCTTCTTGAAGGCACGGATCAGGTAGGAGCCGGACAGGTTGGCGGCCTCGCACAGGTCCTGCAGCGGCAGGGCGTCCGCGAAATGCGCGTCGATGTAGTGC
Source organism: uncultured Massilia sp. (assembly GCA_966211695.1). GTDB lineage: Bacteria > Pseudomonadota > Gammaproteobacteria > Burkholderiales > Burkholderiaceae_D > Telluria. The sequence continues at coordinate 181,724 of CBIHOW010000001.1, forward strand.
GCCACGCGCTCGACCCTGGGCGTGATGGTGTCCGGTGCCGGTCCGGGTGCGAGTTCGCCATCCAGCCGCGCGACGAAATCCACGGTGGCGGCCTCGCGTTCGGCGGCACTGCGCCCCGGCGCCGTCAACGCGGCGAACAGCCGCACGCCCGCCTCCACCAAGTGCGGCGCATGCAACGCCGCCTGTGCGTACGGACGGAATGCCGGATCCGCCAACCCGCGCACGCGTGCCTGCACGCGGCCCAGCCACGCCGGATCGAAGTAGAACATCACGTACGACCACGGCGCATCGTCGACCGGGTTGCAGCCATGGACGTCGCCCGGATTGATGACGACGACGGCGCCCTGCTCCACCACTTCCGCATGCGCGCCGTTGACGTAGGTGCTGCGGCCGCCCGTGATGACGCCGACGGAATGCGTCTCGTGCCAGTGGCGCCCGTAGTGCAGGTCGCGCCCGTCCGTCACGTGGCGCGCTTCGATGAAGGGCAAGGCGGGATCGCGCCAGAAGACCTGGGCGGCGGGATGGCGGTCGGCTCGGGGCATGGTCGTGCGCACTGGATATCGTGCATCCATTCTATCAGCGGTCGCACCGCAGGTGCCGGACATCCGACTCCAGTGAGCGCCGCTCAGCGCTGGCGGCGGCGCAGCGCGCCCATGCCGGCCAGGCCCAGCGTCAGCAACGCGATCGAGGCCGGTTCCGGCACCGCACGCGTGTCCGTCACGACGACGTTGTCCAGCAGGCCGTCCGTCGAAAAGGTCCAGTTGCCCGGCATGTCCCTGAACTTCAGCGTCGTCAGGGCATCGGCCGCCGTGAAGTCGAAGCTGAAGGGCTTCAGCGACGCACCAGGCGCGGCGTACAGCGCGTTGCTCAGCACCGAGGCGTCGTTCGCGGCCACGATGGCATTGATCTGCTGCCAGTTGCCGTTGTTGGTGCCGTAGTCGAACGTGACGTGGTACGTGTGGCCCGCGACGGTGGCAAACGACTGCGACAGCACGGCGCTGGCCGGCTGCTCGCCCTGGTTGAAGACGGCCATGTAGACGCCGTTCGCCGCCGGCGTGCCGCCGCCGAAGTACGGCGCGCTCGCGAGACCGCCGACGCCCGTGAGGTTCCAGCCGGTGAGGCCGGCTTCGAAGTTGCCGTTGACGAGGACGTTGGCGTTGGCGGCACCGCACAGGCACAGGGCCAGGGCAGCAAGCGTGATCTTGTTTTTCATGAAATCTCCTTATGAACTGGAGATTTCAATTAAGCAATTATTGTGCCTTTACAATATTTCGCTTGTGAAATCAGGTATTTACGGCAGGGGGTACGCACCGGCGGCGGTGCGCTGTAAAGCGTTCCGACACCTCCGCCGTATGCATCCAGGGCCTGTCAGCCGAACACATTCCAGCACAGCGCGTTGCGCAGCCGCTGGTCGTCCAGCACCAGGTCGCGGATCGCATCCGGCAACCGGGCGCGCTGCCAATCGCGCTCCCGCTTGCCCGCCTCGTCCCGCTCGTGTTCCGGCGCGGCCTCGCGCGCGGCGCGGATCGCATAGGCGGCCGCGCCGAGCTCGTGCGCGGCCACGTGGGCGACCGCGACGGCCTGCCCGGCCGCCAGCGCGGCCATCTTCGCGGCGCCGGCGACGTCGCGGGCAGCCGCATTGGCAATGAAGGCCGTCTTGTGCGCCTGCTTCATCGGGATCTCGCCGCGGGCCCAGGCACGCGCCAGGTCGATCGCGACACGCGGCCTGTCGTCGCCGGGCCGCGCCTGCTCGAAATGGTGCAGCACGTGCTCCGCACAATCGGCGGCCCAGACGGCGAGCAGGTGGTGGTCCGGATCCGACAACGAACCGCCCCGGCGTACGGTGATGAACCTCGGATCACGCTCTTTCGGCAGGATCATGGGAACCGCTCACCCGCGCCAGGCCGCGGCGAACGCCCGCGCGCGCGCGGCCAGGTCGTCCAGCGTCACGCCCGGCGTGAACAACTGGCCGCCGATGCCCGCCCCCGTCGCCCCGGCCGTCTTCCACGCCGGGACCTGCTCGGGCGTGACGCCGCCCACGGGCCACAGCGGCGTGCCGGCCGGCAGGACGGATTTCATCGCCTTCAGTCCGGCGGGACCGATCGATTCGGCCGGGAACAGTTTCAAGGCATGGGCGCCCGCATCCAGCGCGGCGAATGCTTCCGTCGGCGTCGCGATGCCGGGCGCGCACAGCATGCCGGCCGCGCGTGCGCGCGCGATGACGGCGGGGTTGCAGTTCGGGGAGACGAACAGGCGGCCGCCCGCCTGCGCGACGGCGTCGACGTCGGCCACGCTCAGCATCGTGCCGCCGCCGACGATGGCGTCCGGCGGGGCCAGGTCGACGAGAATGCGGATGGCGTCGAGCGCGCCCGGCCGGTTCAGCGGCACTTCGAGCAGGCGCCAGCCGGCGTCGAACAGGACCCGGCCGACGTCACGTGCGTCGGCAGGATCGAGGCCGCGCAGGATGGCGACCAGCGGCAGATCTGGCAAACGAAAGGGAACGGCAGGCGTCATGATGGGATCCGGTCGAGAAAGCGCACCAGCGCGGCGCAATACACCCGGTCCGGATCGAGCCCGGCCAGCGTGATGCCGAAGTGGACGGCCGCACGCGCGTAGCGGGCGCGCAGCACGGGCGAGCCGATGCAGGTCGGCGGCACGGTGCCGCCCGCGAGTCCGATGGCCGCAACGAATTCCGTGCCGACGAGCAGGCCGCTGACGAACGAACGCGCCTGCGCGGCCGGCATGGCGCCCGAGACGACGCGGGCGCGCACGCCGAACAGCGCGTTCGACAGCGGCGCACCGCGACGGGCCGCATCCAGGCCGGCGACGAAGGCGCCGTCGTCGTCATGGTCGCCCGCCATGAGCGGCGCCAGCGTACCGTGCGCGGACACCATCGCGAACAGCTCGCCCGTCATGAACGTGGCGATGCGGCGGATGACGCCGTCCGCGAGATGCACCCACTTGCTGTGCGTGCCGGGCAGGACGAACCAGCCGTCGCGCCGGCCCAGCGCCACGGCGCCCAGCAGCTGTGTTTCTTCGCCGCGCATGACATCCACGTGTTCGCCGCGCTGGACGTAGCCGGGCACGATCAGGCACGGGCGGCCGGCGTGCGGGTCGTCGACGCGGACCACGTGGTCCGGCAGCGCTTCGAGGGGCACGCCGATGTCGAGGTAAGGCACTTCGCGCCAGCCCTGGGCGCTACCGACCATGCCGGAGGCGACGGCGGGAACGTCCGGATCGATCCCCATGTCCGCCACGAGGGCCGCGAACGATCCGGCGAAATCGGGGCGCACGGCCAGCATGCCCTGGTCGTCGGCGCGCGTCGCCAGGCAGGCGCCGGCGGCGTCGACGAGGTAGGCGCGGCGGTTGCTCGAGCCCCAGTCGATGCCGAGCAGGCGGTGAGATGCGGACGAAGCCATCGCGCGAGTCTACACCGACTTGATGTAGGTGACGCGCGCGGTCGGCTTCGGACGCGTGGCCGTCTCGCGCAGCGCGCCGAGCATGGCTTCCGCCGCCGGCGACAGCTGGTGATGGCGGCGCGTGATGATGCCGTAGACGTCCATGCGCAGGTTCAGTTCGTACGGCAGCACGGCCAGCAGGCCGCTGTCCAGGTAGGGCTTGACGAGTTCCACGGACATCGGCGCCACCATGTCGCTGCCCAGCAGCAGCGTCGTCACGACGGGCAGTTCGGCCGTCGACACCGTTTCCGCCGGCTGCTCCAGGCCCTGCGTGAGGAACAGCGACGCCATCCGGTCGCGCACCATGCTGCCGGCCGGCGGCACGATCCACGCCTGGCGCGCGAGTTCGGCCAGGTCCAGGCCGCGCGCGCCCAGCAGCGGGTGCCCGGCGCGCACGATCAGGCTGTGCGGCTCGTCCGTGATCGGCTCGAAGTGGAATTCGTCGGCGATCGAGCCGTCGACCACGCGGCCGATGACGATGTCCAGGTCCCCCGCGCGCAGGCGTTCGACGAGCTGCTTGCTGCTTCCGACCTCGATCGACACGTTCAGGCGCGCGTGCCGCGACTTCAGCAAGGTGACGGCGGCCGGCACCAGCGTCGTCGACGGCGTCAGGATCGCCCCGACGGCGACGCGCCCGCGCAGGCCGGACATCAACTCCATCACTTCCTGGTACGCGGCATCCATCTCCGCGAGCGAGGCGCCGGCGCGGCGGATGAGCACCTTGCCGTACCACGTGGGCTCCACGCCGCGCGGCAGGCGCTCGAAAAGGGTGACGCCCAGCGCGTGTTCCAGCTCGCCGAGCAGCTTGGACGCCGCCGGCTGCGTGAGGTTCGCGGCCTGCGCGGCCTGCATGATCGATCCGTGCCGGCCCAGTTCGACGAGCAGGACGAGGTGGCGCGTCTTCAGGTAGGCGCGGACGAAGCGGTCGGAGCGGGGATCGGACATGGTAGTGCGGCGTGGGCCTCGAAAGTTTCCATAATGATAGTTGCCCATCCGGCCAGGGTCAAACTCCGGAATAACACTTAGTCATGGTAGACCTGGCTCCGGCCCCCATCCACGAGCAAATCCGCCGCATTCACGAACCGCGCCTCGTCGCTGGCGAGGAACAGCGCCGCGTTGGCGACATCCTTCGGCTCACCGATCCAGCCGCAAGGCAGCAGCCCGGCCTGGCGGCGGCGTTCCGCTTCCGGGTCGGGAAAGCCGGCGAGCCACGCCTCGATCCGTTCCGTCAGGATCAGGCCGGGGGAGATGGAATTCACGCGGATCCCGCGTGCCGCGTACTCGATGCCGAGCGAGCGCGTGAGGCCGATCAGCCCGTGCTTCGCGACGGGATACGGGAAACAGCCCTTGATGACCTTGTGGCCGTGCACGGACGCGATGTTGACGATGCTGCCCCCGCCGGCCGCCAGCATGGACGGGAGCACGGCGCGGCAGGCGTTCCACGCGCCTTCCAGGTCGAGCGCGAGGCAGCGCCGCCAGCCTTCCGCATCCAGTTCGAGCGGGTCGGCGAAGACGTTCACGCCCGCGTTGTTGACGAGGATGTCGATCTGCCCGAAGCGTTCCAGCGTGCGCGCCGCCAGCCGCTCCATCGCGGCGGGCTCGGTGATGTCGGCCTGGACGAACAGGCTGCGCGTACCGCCCAGTTCCTCGCGCAGCGCCTGCGCCGCCGCGTCGTCCACGTGGCTGTTGATGACGACGCGCGCGCCTTCCTCCACGAAGCGGCGCGCGACGGCCGCGCCGATGCCCATGGTGGAGCCGGTGACGATCGCCACCTTCCCTTCGAGTCTTCCGTTCATCGTTTCCTGCCGCTTCCCTGGCCCTGCATGTTTTTATATGACATGCATCGTACACCACGGAACGGCCGGTCTACCACTCCGCGACGCTGCCGTCGGCGTGGCGCCAGACCGGATTGCGCCAATCGGGGGCCGCGCGGCTCGCTTCGATCACGCGTTCCTCGTCGATTTCCACGCCCAGGCCCGGCTTCGCCAGGGGCCGGATCCAGCCGGAGGACAGGCGGAAATCCTCCTTGTTCTTCACGTAGTCCAGCAGCTCGGCACCCTGGTTGTAGTGGATGCCCATGCTCTGCTCCTGCAGCACGGCGTTGTGGGCGACGAAGTCCACCTGCAGGCAGGACGCCAGCGCCACGGGCCCGAGCGGGCAATGGGGCGCGAACGCGACGTCGTGCGCTTCCGCCATCGCGGCGATCTTGACGCATTCCGTGATGCCGCCCGCGTGCGACAGGTCCGGCTGCACGATGGAGAGACCGCCCCGCTCGAACACGCGCTTGAAATCGAAGCGCGAGTACATCCGCTCGCCGGCCGCCAGCGGAATCGACGTGGCGTCGGCCAACGCCCGGTAATACTCGTCCTGCTCGGCCAGCACCGGTTCCTCGACGAACAGGGGGCGGTACGGCTCCAGTTCGCGCAGCAGCACCTTCGCCATCGGCGCGGACACGCGGCCGTGGAAGTCGACGCCGAACTCGATCTCGAAGCCGAACTTCGCGCGCACCTCGGCCACGCGCGCGACGGCCTGGTCGACCTTGCGCGCGTTGTCGACGATGCCCAGTTCCTCGGTGCCGTTCATCTTGAACGTGTCGAACCCGGCCTCGCGCAGCGCGGCGATCCCCGCGATCAGCTCCGCCGGCCGATCGCCGCCCACCCAGCTGTAGGTCTTCATGCGGTCGCGCACGAGGCCACCCAGCAGCTCGTACACGGGCTGGCCCAGCACCTTGCCCTTGATGTCCCACAGCGCCTGGTCGACCCCGGCGATGGCGCTCATCAGGATCGGCCCGCCGCGGTAGAAGCCGGCGCGGTACATCGTCTGCCACAGGTCGTTGATGCGCGCAGGGTCCTTGCCGACGAGGTAGTCGGACAGTTCGTGGACGGCCGCCTCGACGGTGCGCGCGCGCCCCTCGATGACGGGTTCGCCCCAGCCGGTGACGCCCTCGTCGGTCTCGATCTTCAGCAGCATCCAGCGCGGCGGGACGCGGTAAGTGGTGAGTCGGGTGATTTTCATGGCGGCCAGTGTAGCCGCGCCCGGCCCGCCGCATGCATGCGCAATCGCGGGGGATCTATACCGTTACGATATAGACGGCGGTCAGGCCAGTCCGTAGTGCCGGAAAATCCGCTTCTGCGTGCCGTCGGCGACCAGTTCCGCCATCGCCGCGCGCCAGCGGGCGGCGTCGGGCTCGCCGATATCGCGCGAGCCCGCCAGCCAGGCGGTGGTCGAGCGCACCGGCCGGCCGAGACGGAAATGCTTTTCCTCGCCGCGCATCTCGAGCGACCGGTGGATGATCGCGCGCTCGCCGAAGGCGGCATCCGCCATGCCCGCCACCAGGAACCGGTGCACTTCATCGATGGACGACGCCTCCACCAGCCGCTCGAAACCCAGCTCGCGCAGGATGGACGCCTGGGCGGCGCCACGCAGCAGGGCAATGTGCCTGTCTTTCATGTCCCCGGGACGGTGGACGTCGAAGTCGCTGTCCTTCTGCGCCATGAAGATGTAGTTTTCCTCGTACAGCGGCGCGAGCCAGCGGTAACGTCTCTCCCGCTCCGGCAGCCGGGTCAAGGGAAAGATCGCGGTTAGCGGGGTCGTGGCCGCGACGTACAGGGCGCGGCGCCAGGGCATGAATTCGACGTCCGGCGCCACCGCGAGGCGCTTGCACAGCGCGTCCACGAGTTCGCGCAAGGCACCCGGCTGTTCGTCGCCGCCCGGGCCCATCACCAGGGGCGGCAGGTGCGCCGTCACGATATGCAGCGGCGCCGACCCTTCCTGCGCCGCGTCCGCGCCGGCGCCGGTCATGGCGCCCACCGCCAGTAGTAATACATCCCGTCTCGTAATCAATCGGCACCGCCCTTCGTTCAGCAGGCGCCATCGTAACGCAGGTGAAATGGCGGCCGCCAGCGAAAGCAGCGGCGTCCCCGGTCGATCATTGAACAGGTTCCACGTCACGTGCGCCGCTGCGAACGCGTTGTCGTGCCGCCGACCTTCGCTTTGCCAGCCGGTTCCTCACCCACATCCAGCCGCCGGACAGCGAGATCAGCGCGAGCGACAGGCCGAACAGCACATTCAGCACGCGCGTCGCCGTTCCGCCGTATACGCCGGTGTGCAGGGGATAGAACCAGGCGTTGATGCGCGTGGCCAGGTTCGATTCGAGGACGTTGTCCACCCGCAGCAGCCGGCCGTCGTACTGGTCGAAATACACGAACGTGCGGCCGACCTGGTGGATCTCTCCGGGCAACCGCATGCGCACCGTCACCGCGCCCTTCGGCGTGGCGGGCATCATCAGCCGCGTGATCCGCCCCTCCGGGAACGTCGCGCCGGCGCGCTGGACCATCGTGTCGAGCGACGCGGGCGATCCCGCACGGGATGACGACGTCGGCGCCGCCTGCTTCGCGCCTGCGCCGGTGAGGGCGACCAGCAGCGGTTCGGCCACGACGCCCGGCAGCGCCAGCGCGGCGCCGGTCGCGGCGATCACCAACAGGAACACGCACGTCACGATGCCCGCCAGTTTATGCACGTCCAGCCAGACGCGCGCGGCGCCCGCTTCCCATTTGACGGTCAACGCCTGCCGCCACCGGCCGCGCCTTGGCCACCACAGCCAGACGCCGAGCACGATGAGCAGCACGGCCGCCAGGCCGAACCAGCCGATCGCCGCCCTGCCCGTCTCGCCCGACAGCAGGTTCGTGTGCAGGTCGACGAGGATGCCCATCAGCGAGTCGTGCGTGTCCCGCAGGCCGAGGACGTGCCCGTCGTACGGGTCGAGATAGGCGCGCATGCCGCTGCCCCGGTACCAGACCTCGACCGCGTCCTGCGGCGACTCGGGAAAGACGAGCATGCGCACCGGGTCCCCGGACCAGGCCTGGCGCGCGCCGGCCGCCAGGGTGTCGACGCTGGCGCCGCCCGGCCTCGGCTCGACCCGGCGCAGCTCGGGATGCGTCGCCCGGTCGATCTCGCCGTCGAAGGTAATGAGGGCGCCCGTGACGCCGCTCATGACGAGCACGACGACCGCCGCCAGTCCGACATACCGGTGCAACCATGAGATGAATCTGCGCATACTGTTCCGTTGTATCAATGCGAATCATTCTCATTATAATTTACAGTCCAATTCATGTGGAGTAAGATCGAACTTTTCTTTCTATCAACACTTGATGATGTTTTTTCGCAAGAAGACGGTTGTCCTCGCCATCGGCCTGTGCTTTGGCCTGTCCGCCAACGCACAGGACACGACAGAGAACACGGCCGCGCCGGCGATGACGGTGGGTGTGGTGACGGTGGTCGGCAAGGCGATGGGTCCGCTGGCCACGCGCAATGTCCTGACGTCCGTCGACCTCCTGGATGAGAGCAAGATCGCGAACCAGGCGGTCAGCCACAACTGGCAACTTTTCGGCCAACTCCCGGGTGTCATGCTGACGCAGTACGGCCAGGGCACGACGTCGGGCAAGATTTCGATCCGCGGCTTTACGGGCGAAGGCGAGATCAACGCCGTCAAACTGCTCATCGACGGCGTGCCCAGCAACAGCAACGACGGCATGATGCCGTACCTCGACCTGGCGCCGCTGCTGGACATCCGCGCCGTCGAACTGGTGCGCGGCACGAACGATCCGCGCTATGGATTGCACAACATCGCGGGCAACGCGAACGTCGTGACGAAGATCGGCGGCAACTACGGGGCCGCCCGCCTCGGCTACGGCAGCTTCGACACGCGCGACGCGCAGGCGGCACTGGGCATCGACCGCAACGGTTTTTCGCAAAACTATGCCGCCGGCTACCAGAAGACGGACGGCTACCGCGCGCACTCGGACGCGGACAAGTCCACCTTCTCCGGTAAATGGTTTTATTCGCCCGACAACGGCACGAGCCGCTACGGCCTGATCGTGCGGCACCATGAGGTGCGCGCCGACGAGCCGGGCTTCCTGACGGCCGCGCAAGCCCGCGCGGACTGGGAACAATCGAGGCCGCACAACGCCACCGACCGCGGCACGCGCCGGATGGACCAGGTGGCGCTGCAGGCCGAAACCGCGCTCGGGAACCAGATGTTCTGGACCGCGCAGGTCTATCACAATGCGCTGGACGATCACCGCTATGTGACGTTCTCCGCCGAAGTGCGCCAGCAGGAACGCACGATCGAGGAACACCACACGGGCGCCTCGACGACGCTCACGTGGCGTCCGACGGGCCAATTGCGCGTCGTCGGCGGCCTGGATACGGAGCGCCAGGACAACGCCAGCCAGCGCTGGTTCACCACGAACGAAGTACGGCAGTCCCAGACCCGCGACCAGCAATTCGACTTGAACACCGCCGGCGGCTTCATCCAGGCCATCTACAAGCCGGTGGCGGCGCTCACCATCACGCCCGCCCTGCGCGTCGACCGGCTGACCGGCAGCTATACGAACTTGCTGAACGGCCGCGTCTACGGCATCAACGACTATGGCCTGATCCGCCAGCCGAAGCTGTCCGCCGTGTACCAGGTCGACGACGCCTATTCCGTCTACGGGAACTTCGGCCGCACGTTCCAGATCGGCATCGGCACCGCGACCTATAAAGTCAACCAGACGAGCGACCTGTCGCCCTCGATCAACGACGGCTGGGAGGCCGGCGTCAAGTTCCGGCCCGTGGCCGGGGTCGAAGGCCGGCTGGCGGTGTGGCAGCAATACGCATCGAACGAAGCCCGTCGGAAGATGAACGATCCGGCCAACGATGCGGAGAACATCGGCGAAACGCGGCGCCGTGGCGTCGACCTGCAATTGAACGTGCGGCCGACCTCGCGCCTCGGCTTCTGGGTGGGCGCCGCCGTGCAGCGCGCGCGCATCGTCAAGGCCGACGCCGCATCGATCGCCACGCAGGGCAACGAGATCGATCACACGCCCCACCTGCTGTACAACGTGGGGGCCGATTACGATGTCAGCGACGTGCTGCGCTTGTCCGGTTCGATCAACGGCCAGGGCAGCTATTACCTGGACCGGACCAACACGACCGGCAAGTTCGGTGCCTATTCGGTGGCGAACGTGTCGGCCACGTACCGGATCGCAAACAACCTGGACGTCGAACTCCAGGTACGCAATCTCGCGGACCGCTACTACGAGTACGTGTGGCACGATGGGACGCAGTCGCTGCACGCACCCGGCAGTCCGCGCAGCGTCAGCCTGATGGTGACCAGCCGCTTCTAGTCGTGACCATTCGTGAGTATTTTGATACGGTTCTCTTGCTATCCTGCAAGCCGTGGCCGATCCGGCCAGGCTATCGATAGAGAGAGATTAAACCGTGTTGAAATTCCCTGCCACCGTATCCATGCGCCGCGCCATCCTCGTCGCGGCAGCCGCTACGCTGTTGACCTCGTGCGGTGGCGGAAGCGGCTCGACGGATACGACAGGCAATCCGCCGGCGAACAGCCAGGCCATCGTCCGGCTGACCCTGAACCCGACCGGCTATTATTTCGCGAGCGGCATCGCGGTCGGTCCGGCCGACACCCTGTTCGTGGCGAATCCCGCCAGGAGCAACATTTTCAAGCTGACGCAGGACGGGGTCATTTCGGACTTTGCCGGCAAGGACGGTAACGCGCCGGGAACGGATGGCACGGGCAGTGCGGCTGGCTTTTCGGGTAACTTCGGCCAACTCTTGTTCGACAAGAACAGCCAGCTCCTCTATGTGCTGGACGACCCGACCGACATCAATATCGCGGGCACACCCAGGACGTTACGGCGGATTACGATGAGCGGGGACACCAGTACGATGACCCTGTCCACGTTCCCGACCCATGTGCCCCCGCGCACTCCTTTGCCGACCGCAGACGGCGACCGCCCGATCGCGCTCGCGCTGGGCGCCGACGGGACCCTGTATGCCTCGACCGTGTACAACGTGGAGATGAGGTCCGGCAGCGCCCACAATGCGAAATACGGTTCGCTGCAACTGGGCTGGCGCACCATCGACAGCAAGGGCGGCGGCCGCGAACTGTTCCACCAGGAGTCCGGCTGGGTCATACCGGGCACGGATGATTTCTGGCAGTACGATACCGTGGACTACAAGTACCCCGCCGACATGAGCGCCACCGCCGGGATGTTGAGCTCGAAGCTGTTCGGGCTTGCGGTCGACCGTGCCGGCAACGGGTATATCGCGGACGCGGCTCGCCACATCATCGTGAAGATCACGCCGGCCGGCGCGGCCAGCATCTTCGCCGGCACCGCCGACAAACCCGGCTCGGCCGATGGCGTCGGCACGGCGGCGCAGTTCCACACCCCGGTTGCGATGGTGATCGACAAGGCGGACAACCTGTACGTCGTCGACCACGAAAACGATACGATCCGCAAGATCACGCCATCCGGCACGGTCAGCACCGTCGTCGGCGTGCCGGGGCTGGCGGAGACCAGGACAGGCGCCCTGCCCGGCGGCCTCAGGAGTCCGACGGGCCTGGCCATCGACGACAGCGGCCGGCTCTACGTAACCGTTCCCGACGGCGTGCTCCGCATCCAGTTGCCGTGACGGCTTAGTCCTGCGGCGCCGTCCAGACGAGGTTCCACAGGTGGCCGTCGAGGTCCTCGAAGCCCTGGTCGTACATGAACCCGTGATCCTCGGGCGGGTGCGGAATCCGCGCACCCGCCGCTTGCGCCCGGGCGATCAGGGTGTCGACCTCGTCCCGGCTCTCGCAGCTCAGGCAGATGATCACCTCGTTGGCGTCGCGCGCCCGCACGGCCGGCTTGTTGACGAGGGACTCGAAAAACGGCTGCGTCATCAGCATGACGTGCAGGGTGTCGTCCACGACGTTCATGAACAGCGCGTTCTCGTTGCTGTAGCGGGGATTGAGCGTAAAGCCGAGCGCCGCAAAGAAGGCTTTCGAACGTTCCAGGTCTTGCACCGGCAGGTTGAAGATGATTTGCTTGTTCATGATGTCCTCTTGTCATAATGTTGGTCGGAAAACTTGTCCTGCATCCTGACGACGAACGGCACCCCACGATATCGACATCGAACATGCGAATTCTCTTGACCGGTTCCTCCGGCTGGCTTGGCCAATTCCTGTCTCCCCTGCTGCGGCAGGCGGGCCACACCCCGCTCGGCCTCGACGTCGCGCCCGGCCCGCACACCGACGTGGTCGGCAGCGTCGCCGACGCGGTCCTGGTCCGGCGCCTGTTCGCCGATCACCGCTTCGACGGCGTGATCCACGCGGCGGCCTTGCACAAGCCCGATATCGCGCGCCATCCGCGCCAGGCCTTCGTCGACGTGAACGTCACCGGCACGCTCAACCTGCTGGAGGCGGCGGTGGAATACGGCGCGAGCCGGTTCGTGTTCACGTCGACCACGTCGCTGATGATCACGCAGGCTATCCGCGACGAGACCGCGTCCGCCGCCGTCTGGCTGGACGAGGCGAGCGGACCGCTCCAGCCCCGCAACATCTACGGCGTCACCAAGCGCGCGGCCGAGGAGCTGGCGCGGCTGTTCCACGCCGAGCACGGCCTGCCCGTGATCGTGCTGCGGACTGCCCGGTTCTTCCCGGAGGAGGACGACACGCACGACCTGCTCGCCGGCGAGAACATGAAGGCCAACGAATTCCTGCACCGGCGCCTGACCGTCGAAGACTGCGCGCTGGCGCACCTGGCCGCGCTGGACAAGGCGCCGGCCGTCGGCTTCGGCCTGTACATCGTGTCCGCGCCGACGCCGTTCGAACGGGCCGACGCGGCCCTGCTCAAGGCGGATGCGCCGGCCGTGATCGCCAAACTGTTCCCGGACGCGGCGAAACTCTATGCGGCCCGGGGCTGGACCCTGCCGGCGACCATCGGCCGGGTGTACGACGCGGCCGCGATCGAACGCGACCTGGGATTCCGCTGCCGGACCGATTTCGCGGCGGTGCTCGCCGCCCTGCGCGAAGCGCGGCCGCTCCCCTTTGCCCACGATCCGACGTACACGTCGCCGATGCTCAGATCTTGAAATCGTCCAGCGACCGCCCGCTGGCAAGCGCCTCGGCGATCCAGCGCGGCTGGCGCCCGCGGCCCGTCCACGTCTGGCCGCTGTCGGCCGGATTGCGGTAGCGCGGCGCGGCGTTCCGGACGAGCGCGTCGAGCGGGATGCCCGCGTCGGCCGCGAGGGCGTGGATACGTTCGCGCGCCCGGTCGCGCTCGTCGCGGACGCGGCGCTTGATCTCCTGCTCGATATCGAAAAGCAAACCTTTCAGTTCGGCGAGGTCATAGCCGTTGAGATCGATCGGCGCCATGGTGGAACGTCCTTTGCGAAGGAGGGAAAGCGGACTTCCACTTTACCATGCCGGCACCAGATGGATATGTGAACTGCAACGTCGTCGCTGCGCCACATTACACACAAATGAAACTTTCCGTGAGGAATTTGATGTTACCATTCTTGCGGACGCCCGCCCCAACGTACGGCACCGTTCACCCTTGCGGCCCCTGCCTCGCCGCCGTTCACCTCACCAGGAACGGCCCATGCTGATGACCAAGACGATCTCGGAAACTTCTCGCCTCGCGGCCCTGACCGCGCTCGACCTGCTGGATACCCGGCCGGAGCCCCGCTTCGACCGGTTCACGCGCCTGGCCGCGACGACATTCGGCGTGCCGATCGCACTGATTTCCCTGATCGACGACAAGCGCCAGTGGTTCAAGTCGCGCTGCGGCCTGGACGTGGAACAGACGCCCCGCGACATCGCCTTCTGCGGCCACACCGTGGCGTTGCGCGAGATGCTGGTCGTCGAGGATGCGGCCGCGGACGCGCGGTTCGCCGACAGCCCGCTCGTCAAGGGCGAGCCGCACATCCGCTTCTATGCCGGCCAGCCGCTGTATTGCGACGGCCAGGCCGTGGGCACGCTCTGCATCATCGACCGCAACCCGCGCCGCTTCGACGACGCCCGGCGCCAGTGCCTGCGCGACCTGGCGGACCTCGTCGAGGTGGAACTCAACCAGGCCCGCGTCACGACGGCGCGCGTGATGGCAGAACAGGCCCTCAAGTCGCTCAATGCGGAACTGGAGCAGCGCGTCGCCCAGCGCACGGCCGAACTGGAAGCGCGTCTCGCCGAACTGTCCACGGAGATCGCCCAGCGCAAGGCGGCCGAGACGCAGCTCCGCGACGCGGAAAGCTGGAACCGCACGATCGTCGCGACCTCGTACAGCGCCTTCGTCGGCGCCGATCCCGAGGGCAGGATCACGGAATGGAACCCGGCCGCCGAGCGCATCTTCGGCTGGAGCCGGAGCCACGCCGTCGGCCGTCCGCTGGCCGACCTGATCGTGCCGGAAGAACTGCGCGACGCGCACACCGCGGGCATGCGCCGCTTCGCGCAAACGGGGTCCAGCACGATCGTCGACAAGCAGATCGAGCTGCCGGCGCTCACCGCGAGCGGCCGCCGCATCACCATCGAAATGAAAGTCGGCGCCTACGAATGGCAAGGCAATCGCTGCATCGGCGCGTTCATCGACGACGTGTCGGAGCGCAACCGCACGCGCCAGCAGCTCGAGGAAAAGCAGGAATTGCTGGACGCCGTGCTGGAATCGATCGACGTCGCCGTCGTCGCGTGCGACGCGGAAGCCAACCTCACGCTGTTCAACAGGAAGGCCCGCATGCTGCACGGCCTGGACCGCGAATGCGTGAAATCGCCCGACTGGTCCCGCCACTATTCCCTGTACGAGGCCGACGGCCACACGCCGCTTCCGATGGACGAAGTGCCGCTGATCCGCGTGCTGCGCGGCGAAGTCGTGCGCGAACAGGCGCTCACGGTCGCGCCGGCCGGACGCCCCGCGGCCACGATGCTGGCCAGCGGCCGTCCGCTGAAAACCGCGAGCGGCCGCGTGCTGGGCGCCGTCGTCGCCCTGACCGACATCACGGAGCGCAACACCGCGCGCGAACAGCTGGAAGCGAGCGAGCGCCGGCTGCGCGCCGTCACGGAAAACCTGCCTGCGCTGATCGGCAAGGTCAACGCGGCCGGCAAATTCGTGTTCCTGAACGGCCGCGCGATCCAGTTCTACGGCAAGCCGGCCGAGGCCCTGATCGGCCACGACGTGCGCGACGCCTATTCGGCCCAGGAATACGCCAAGCTCGAACCCCACCTGCGCCGCGTCCACGCGGGCGAGCGCAGCACGTTCGAGGACGTCATCGAGGTGAATGGACGCCAGCTGTACTACCAGTGCGTGTTCGTGCCGCAGCGCGCCCCGGACGGCACGCCCGACGGCTATTATGCGATGGCGTTCGACATGACGGCCCGCAAGCTCTCCGAACTGCGCCAGGCCGAGAGCGAGGAGCGGCTGCGCACCATCACCGACAACGTGCCCGTGCTGATCGCCCACCTGGACACCGACCGCCGCTACGCGTTCGCCAACGCCGTGCACGCGTCGTGGCTGGGCGTGGCACCGGAGCAGATCCTCGGCCTCACCGTCGAGGAAGCGTTCGGCCCGGCCTTCCACGCGCCGCAGGCCAAGGCGCTGGAACAGGCGTGGCAAGGCAACGCATCGCAGTGCGAACACGAGATCGTGCGCAAGAACCACACGCGCATCGCCCACTCGACGTTCCTGCCGCAGGTGCGCGACGGCCGCGTGGTGGGCGTGTACATCCTGACGACGGACGCCACGGCCTCGCGCATGCACGAACGCAGCCTGCACGCGCTGGCGCACACGGACCCGCTCACGCAGCTGCCGAACCGGCGCCGCTTCGAGCAGGCGCTGGAAGGCGCCGCCAACCGTTCGCGCCAGGGCGACCGCGATTGCGCGCTGCTGTACCTGGACGTCGACTTCTTCAAGCAGATCAACGACCGCTACGGCCACGCCACCGGCGACGACGTGCTCGTGGAATTCGCGCGCCGGCTGCGCGCCAGCGTCCGTTCGACCGACCTCGTGGCGCGCCTCGCCGGCGACGAGTTCACCGTGCTGCTGCACGACGTGCGCAGCGATGCGGATGCCGAACGGGTCGCCCGCAAGATCCTGGACGCGATCGCGGAACCGTTCGCGCTGGCCGGCCTTGCGCTGAAAGTGGGCACGACGATCGGCATCGGCCTCGCGTCCGGCGGCAGCGTCGACCCGCGCGCGCTGATGGAGACCGCCGACCGCGCGCTGTACGCGGCCAAGGGCGCCGGGCGCCACACGTACGCGGTCCTGCACACGGGCGAATATGCCTGATCAGTGGAAGATGCCGACCGCGAGTTCGGCCCACACGAGCAGCAGCCCGAGTGCAAGCAGGCCGCCGAGCAGCAGGCGGCCCGGCCGGCCGGCGATGCGCCGCCGCGCCAGCACATAGGCCAGGCCCGTCCCGGCCAGCAGGGCGCCGCCGGCGAGAAAGTCGCCGGGGCCCCAGTTCACCTCGTCCGTGAACCGCATCGCCGCGGCCGGCACGAGCAGGATGGCCAACGTGGCCAGCAGCACCCGCCGCACGTCCGTGCGCACGGCGTCAACGTTCGTCGTCTTCATCGATGATGTCCTCCCCGCCCACGCGGCGGCGCCAGATGATCTTCCCGTCGCGCAGCACTTCGCGCACGCGGTGGTATGGAATCATGCGCGCGACGCCGTCCGCGCCGATGACGTCGAACGAGAAACCGCGCGCTTCTCCCAGCACGATGCGTTCGAACGGAATGCGCACCGTCCGTCCGCGCAGGCGGTCGCGGTAGCCGATGACGAAGCCGCCCGCCCCGAACGCCGGGTCCCAGGCAATGCGGTGCAAGATGTCCTGGATGGGCACCATCGGCGTCTGCATCCGCATCTACATCGGCAGGCGGGCATCGCGCCGCAGCATGTCCTGCAGTCCCTCCTGCGCCACCGGCGGGCTGAAATAATAGCCCTGCATCTGGTCGCAGTCGTGGTCGCGCAGGAACGTCAGCTGCTCGATCGTCTCGACGCCTTCCGCGATCACCTGCAGCTTGAGGTTGTGGCCGAGCGCGATGATGGCGCGCGTGATGACTTCGTGGCCGTCGTCCGGTTCGGACGTGCCGCCGAGGAAGGACCGGTCGATCTTGATGCAGTCGACGGGGAATTTCTGCAGGTGGCTGAGGCTCGAATAACCGGTCCCGAAATCGTCGATCGACAGGCGCACGCCCAGCAGCTTCAACTGGGCCAGCGCGTCGCGCGCCTCTTCCGGGTGGTCCATCAACTGGCTCTCCGTCACTTCCAGCTCCAGCCGGTGCGCGGGGACGCCGTGCCGGGCCAGCGTGTCCGCCAGCCGGTTCACGAAACGGCGCTGGCGCAGCTGGCGCGCGGACAGGTTCACCGCGATGACGAAATCCTCGATGCCCACCGCGGCAAGCGTGCGCAGCGTGGCGCAGGCCTCGTCGAGCACCCAGTCGCCCAGCGGCACGATCAGGCCCGTCTGCTCCGCGACGGGGATGAACACGTCGGGCGCGATGATGCCGTCCACCGGGTGCTGCCAGCGCACGAGCGCCTCGGCGCCCACGACCTTGCCCGTGCGGAGGTCGACCTTGGGCTGGTAGCCGAGCACCAGCTCGCGGTTGCGGATCGCGCGGCTCAGGCTCGCTTCCAGCAGCAGGTGCTGGTGCACGACCTGGTTCAATTCCTCCGAATAGAACTGCACGTTGTTGCGGCCGAGCGTCTTGGCGTGGTACATCGCGGCGTCGGCGGCGCGCATCACCTGGTCGACGGTCCGTCCATCCTGCGGAAACAGGCTGACGCCGATGCTCGTGCCGGGCAGGATCTCCTTGCCCTCGACGACGATCGGCGCCGACACGCTCTGCCGCACCCGTTCGACGAGGCACGCCAGCTGCGGCACGTCGGGCTGCTCGGCGATCACCAGCACGAATTCGTCGCCGCCGAGGCGGGCCACCGTGTCTTCCTCGCGCATGCTGTCGCGCAGGCGGGCCGCGATCTCGCGCAGCACGGCGTCGCCGGCGTCGTGGCCGAACGTGTCGTTGATGTGCTTGAAATTGTCGAGGTCCAGGAAGGCGAGCGCGCCCTGCCGGCGGTGCGCGGCCGCCGCGTCGATCGCGGCCTTGAGGCGTTCCAGCAGCAGCGTGCGGTTGGCCAGCCCGGTCAGCGCGTCGTGGTGGGCCAGGTGCTGCAGCCGGCGCTCGTAGTGCCTGGCCTCGGTGATGTCGTTGATCACGCCCACGAAGTGCGTCACCTCGCCCTCGACGCTGGCGACGGGGTCGATGCGCAGGTCGTTCCAGAAGATCTCGCCATTCTTGCGCCGGTTGCGCAGGACGGCGCGTACGCTCTGGCGGCACGCGATCGCGTCGTGGATGCGCTGCCGCTCGTGCACATCGGCGTCTTCCAGGCCCATGAAACGCGGGTTGCGGCCCTTCACTTCGGCCAGCGTATAGCCAGTGATCTGCTCGAACGCGGGGTTCACGTACTCGATGACGTTGTCGGCGCCGTCCGCGCAGCACGTGATCACGATCGCGTTCACGCTCGCGTACATCGCCCGTTCGCGGATGCGCAGGCCGCGCTCGGCTTCCTTGCGTGCGCTGATGTCCAGGCCCGTGCCGAACACGACCGGCAGGCTGCCCAGGCTCGCGCGCGAGCAATGGAACAGGAAGGTCGTGCGCTTCCCGTGCTTGCCGACGAGGTCGGCCTCGTGGTACGACCCGCCGCCTGCGAATGCGTCCAGGATCTTTTCCACGATCATCACCTGGTCACGCTCGTCGAAGAAGTTCTTGACGTTAAGCGTCGGCAACTCCTCGCTTGCCATCTCCAGCGCGTCTTCCAGCTGATGGTTCCACAACAACAGGTGCCCGCTCTGGTCGATGACGTAGAACACGCACGGCAATTCCTCGAGGATGTCGGCGATGGGCAAGTCCTGGATCAGTGCATACCGGGTCGGCGCGAGGCCGGCGCGGGGCACGACGATGACGCTGTAGCCGCCGGGCTGGTCGGGATCGAGCGACTGCGGGGCCACCGTCACCCGCACCGGCACCCGGTGCCCGTCGGCGCAGATCAATTCGCCGGTCGAATCCTCGTTGACGCGCTCGGCGACCCGGGTCCCGGTGGCCGCGTCGTCGAAGGCGATGATCCTGTCGAGGCTGCGATGGCGGATGCTGGCCGCGTCATAGCCCGCCAGTTTTTCGCAGGCGCGGTTCCAGCTCGTGATGGTCCCCGTCGCGTCGACGACGAATACCGCCAGGGGTAAAGGCGAAAGGTTCACGACCTCCTCCAGAGAACCGGCCGGGCGCGCTTGCGCATTGCGTCCGTTAGGCAAACATCATAGCGCAGTCAGGTCGGACGCGGCGCCATATTTATGCTGCATGGCGCGTGCCCGGCCGGCGGGCTGGTGGCTGGTTCTTGGGTTGTGCGCGCCATTTGTCGGTTAGTTGCAAAACAGCCAGACAAGCCGGACCGGCTTGCCGCATTGTCCGTCAGTGCGAGACCGCGGCCGGGGCCGCCAGCGTTTCCGCGCCCGGATCCACCGGAACCGCCGCCACCGCGGCGGCGGCTGCCGGCTCGCCCGGCACCGCATCACGCCGCCGCAGCGCATAGCGGTTCAGCCCCGCCATGTGGATGCGGCACAGGTAGTCTTCCCAGTCGACCAGGCGCGCATCCACCGGATACAGCCCGCGCGCCTCCGCACCGAAACGCGCAGCCAGCGCCAGCAGGCCGGCATTGTGGAAGCGGTAGCGCGGGTGCGCATAGAAGGCGAACGTCAGCGCCAGCAGGCGCGTCGTGCGCAGCTTTTCCAGCGCGCGCGTGGCGCCGGGCGCCCCGACGAGGCGGCGCAGGCCGTTCCACGCGGCCGCGCCGATGCCGAACGCGCCCATGACGCAACGGAACGTCCCCTCCCCGACCGTGCGGAAATCGTGCTTCGGCTCGGCGTGGAACAACCGGTCGTACTTGCGCCAGTTGCGCTTGGACTCCGCCTGCAGCAGGCGGATCAACTCGCCCAGCGCGAGCGGATTCGTCGAGCCGCTGCAGCACTGGTAGATGCGCCGGCCCGGCCCGGCGGACAGCGCCTCCGCGCCCGCCAGCACGATGGCGTTCGCCACGAGGTCGACGGGGACGATGTCGATGATGCCTTCGCGGCGCGCGGGGAAGAAGCTGGTCTTGCCGCGCGCATACGCGAGGATGACGGCGTCCGCCACCTTCACGCCCTCGATCCAGCCCGGCGCCGGTTCGTGCAGCGTGCTTTCGATGATGGACGGCCGCACGATCGTCAGGGCGCGCCCGTGCATGGCACGCAGCGCAACCTGCTCGCCGAGCCACTTGGTGAGCGTGTAGGTATCGTTCCAGCCGTGGCGCTGGGCCTCCCGGATGCCGAGGTCCGTCAAGCGCCGGCGCAGCCGTTCCGCATCCGCGCCGCCCGCCTGCGCGCGCACCCGCCCGATCTTGCGCTGCAGGGAAGCGATCAGCGCGTCGACGTCGTACCAGCCGTCGCGATGGCGTGGCATGGCGCCGCGCGGGATAGCGTCGCGCGTGCCGCCTGCCGGCGCCACGATCTCCTCGCGCATCTCGCCGCGGTTGTAACCGTTCACATAGCAGGTCGACACGTGCACGAGCGGCGCGTCCGCCACGCGCGCAAAGGCGGCGACATGGCGCAGGCTCAGCGTGTTGATGGCCAGCGCCTCGTCGAGCGGTTCGCGGAAATCGACGCTGGCGGCCGCGTTCACGACCACGTCCACGCCGCGCGCCAGCTCGGCGAAGCGCGCCGGAGGCAGGCCGAAGGCCGGTTCGGTGATCTCGCCCGTCACGCATTCCACGCGCTCGGCGAGGAAGCGTTCGAGCCAGGCGGGACGCACGGCGCGCAGATGGTCGAACACGGACGATGCCGCGATCTCGCGTTCGAAGCGCGTGCGGGCGTCGCCATGGGTGCCGGCGCGGATCAGCAGTACGATGCGTCCGATGTCGGGCACGGTGCGGATCAGCTTTTCCAGCAGGACCTTCGCGACGAAGCCCGTCGCGCCCGTGAGCAGGATGCGCTTGCCCGCGAAGGCGTCGCGCACGTCGGGCAGCGCGCCGGTGGTTGTCTTCATGGTTGTCTCCTTGGCCTAGATGATCCGCGTCAGGCGGAACATGGCCGTCATGGCGAGGGCCGGCAGCGCGCTCCGGTGGCAGCAATAGGTCTTTTCGACCTGCCCCTGGAAGCGCGACTTGGCGAATTCCAGCCCCTTGAAGTTGTAGAGGAAGTCCATCCGCTCGCGGATCACGGACAGGGTGGCGCGCAGCAGGCGCGACTCCTGCGGCTCGACGTCGGCGGACAGCTGCAGCGGCGTCAGGCCCAGGTCCACGCACGGCACGCCTTCTTCCTGGAAGCGCGCGATCGCGTGGGCCATCAGCGCGTACCACAGGCCCTGGCGGAAGTTGGCGGACGAGCGCGAGATGTTCGGCACGTAGCCGGCCAGGCGGCCGTCGCGGTACAGCGGATCGAAGAACACGAAACCGACGGCTTCGTCGTCGCGGTACGCATAGAAATAGCGTGTGCCTTCGCGGTAGTCGACGATCATCGGGCGGATCAGGAAGCGGATCTCGTTGTTCTTGCAGCGCCGCGTGCGGATCCACGCGTCGGAGATCCGGCGCACGTCGTGGTCGAAGCCGCCCTCGCGGATCTCGATGCCGTCCGCACGGGCGGCATTGATCGCGGTGCGGATGACCTGCTTGCGCGCGCCGCGCAGCGAGAACGTGGCGAGGTCCAGGCGCGACTCGCTGCCGAACTGCGTGCCGTAATAGCCGTGGCGGGCATGCAGGTGGTCGACGACGCCCTTGCCCACCTGGACGAAGACGGCGTCGGGGTAGCGGTCGACGAACGCGGTGAGCATCGCGTCGCGCAGATGCGGCGGGCACACGGGCTCGCCCAGCGCGAAGCGCATGCCCCAGTACTTTGCGAAGGCGATGTAGCCGACGCCGGGCACTTCGAAATACGACATCCCCGGCTGCATGGTGCAGAACGACAGCGCGTGGCCGCCGTATTGCCGCAGGACGGCGGCACGCCTGGCCGTATCGTGGTGGGACAGGTCGGCGGCGATGCGCCGCTCCAGCGCGACAGCGTGTTGGCTCATGTGGGCTCCGGTTGGATTCGATGGGCGTGCACATACGTCGCCCCTGCGAAGGCAGGGGCCCAGGTACGATGCGTACAGGCCAATCAAACTTGGGCTCCCGACTCCGCGGGAGCGACGGTTTCTCAGGCCGGTTTTTGACCGAGGACCGACCAATAGCAGTCGAGCAGCAGCAGCTTGTAGTGCTTCTGTTCGCTGACCTGCAGGCCGAACTTCTTCATCCACTCGGGATAGTTGTAGATGTTGTGGAAGGCGTTCCCGGCGAATAGCCAGAAGAAGCCGACGGCCCCGTACCAGTACAGGGTCTTGAAGACGCGGCTGAACACGTTCCCGGTCGGGAACGAGAAATCGCCGACGACGATGTGGGCGCCCGGGCGGCCCAGGCGGATCAGGTGCGCGAGCACCCGCAGCATCATGTCCTGCTCGAACACGTTCAGGAAGAAGTTCGCGACCACCATGTCGTACTGTTCGAATTCCTCGACCAGCATGATGTCGCTGTGCACCTGGCGGATGCGCACCTGGACGCCTTCGCGTTCGAGGTTGGCCTGGAATTTCTTCAGCATCGTGGCCGACAGGTCGACCACCGTGACGTCGGCGCCGAGCCGCGCCGCGTGGACCGCATCGCGGCCGTGGCCGACGCCGGCGAACAGCACCTTGTCGCCCGGCCGCAGCTTGTCCAGCATGGCGACCTTGCAGCGGTGGATCGACTTGCCGCTATAGAAAGCGCTGAGCCAGTCGTAGATCGGCCCTACGAGCTTGTACTTGTCTCTCATGTTTGCCCTTCCGGTCTTTCCGACCTATATAGGTGTCTCCTCTGCTCCCGTCCACGTTGCATGAACGTCAAGCACCATTAGAGTAATTGAAAGCCCGCGCATTCCACGGGCCGGCGCCTTGTCCTTGCGAGCCAAAACACTGGCTTTGCGGGTCATGCGCGTAAAGACCATCGCTCAACGCGCTGATTGAATGGTGACCGCGGCCGCCCGCAAGTTGACACCCGGGAGGCGCCGAATCGATACTCGACGGGCATATTCCCCTTCGACCCACAACGCTGCCCGAACGATGAAACTCTCGCTGCCACTGCTTGCCCTCGCCGCCATCGCCACGTCTGCGCACGCCGCCGAGCGCCTGACCGTCACAGTCACCCACGATCTCGCCATCGCCCGGCCGGCGGAAACCATCGCCATTCCGTGGAAGAGCGTCAACGACGCGCTGCCGCACGCGGGCATCCAGCACATCGTCGTCAAGGACGCGGCCGGCCGCGTGCTGCCGCACCAGGTGACGAACGTGGCGCCGGAAGCCAAGGACCCGCAGAAGAACGGCGTCGCGTACGGCGAACTGCTGTTCCAGCACGACTTCGCGCCGGGCGAAAAGAGCGCCACGTTCACGGTCGAAAAGACGGACGCCGTGGTGGCGCCGTTCCCGACCAAGGTGTGGGCCCGCATCGTGCCGGAGCGCCTGGACGACTTCGCGTGGGAGAACGACAAGGTTGCGCACCGTACCTACGGCCCCGCCCTCGCCGCCCCCGCGCCCGCCGGCACGGACAAGGAAGTCCTCAAGACGAGCGGCCTCGATATCTGGTTCAAGCGGGTGCCCTACCCGATCGTCGACCGCTGGTACAACATCGGCCACGACCACTACCACCACGACGAGGGCGAAGGCATCGACATGTACAACGTCGGCACGTCGATGGGCGCCGGCGGCACGGGCATCCGGGCCGGCGGCAAGCTGTACTCGGGCATCAACTTCACGCACTGGAAGGTGCTGGCCAACGGCCCCGTGCGCGCGATCTTCGAACTGGCCTACGACGGCTGGGACGCGGCCGGCACGCAGGTGGCCGAAGTCAAGCGCTTCACGGTGGACGCCGGTCACTACTTCGACCGGATCGACAGCACGTTCACGTTCGCCGGCACCGGCCCGCTGCAAGCGGCCGTGGGCCTGAACAAGGCGCCGGCCGACAAGGGCGAGGATGGCAAATCCACGTTCACGGAGGACACCAGGGCGAAGGCACTCGTCCAATGGGTCGCGCAGAAGAACAGCGGCGACTTCGGCGTGGCCGTGATCCTGCCCTCGGCCGGCAATCCGGCGTTCGGCACCGACGCGCGCAACGCGTTCATGCTGGCGCCGGTGGCGTCCGGCCAGCCGCTGCGCTACTACGTCGGCGCCGCGTGGACGCGCGCGGGGGAGATCACGTCGCGCGAGCAATGGCAGCGCTACGTGGCGGACGAGGCGGCGCGCGTGGCGGCACCGGTGCGCGTCAGCCTGTCGGCGCGCTGATGGACCGGCGCGACTTCTTCCGGGCGACGACGCTCGCCGCCGCGTTGCCGCTGGGCGGATCGGCGCGGGCAGCGGCGACGCCTCCGCGCACATCCGACGGGGCCGCATTGGCCTGGCTGGAAGGCGCACCGGCCTTCATCGCCGGCACGACATTCGGCGTGCCGTGGCCCCGCGGCGCAGTGCGGCAAGACCAGGCATTCATCATCGACGGCGCCGCCGGCGAGGTGGCCGCGCAAAGCTGGCCCCTCGCATACTGGCCCGACGGTTCGCTCAAATGGACTGCCCATGCGCTCGGCGCAGGCGCCCGTCCCGACGCCGCGTTGCGCGTGCGCCCGGGCCGCCCGCGCGCCGGCGCGGGACACGCCGTCGCGGTGCGGCGCACGGCCGACGGGTTCGTCGCGGATACGGGCGTCGTCGCATGCACCGTGCCGGCCCGCGGCCCCGTGCTCGTGACGGCCATCCGCCGCGCCGGCCGCGACATCGCGCGCGACGTCCGCCTCGTCGCGCTGTGCGACGACCAGCCCGAAGGCAGCGCACGCCGCACCGAATACATGAGCGAGGTCGCGCAGGTGACGCTGGAGCAGGAAGGACCGGTGCGCAGCGTATTAAAACTCGAAGGGAGGCACCGCAACGGCGAGCGCGCGTGGCTGCCGTTCACCGTGCGGCTGTACCTGTACGCGGGCGCGGAGTCGATCCGCAACATGCACACGTTCGTGTTCGACGGCGACGAGCGCCGCGACTTCATCCGCGGCATCGGCATCACGTTCGACGTGCCGCTGCGCGACGCACTGCACGACCGCCACGTGCGCTTCGCGGGCGAGAACGGCGGCCTGTGGGCGGAAGGCGTGCGCAATCTCACCGGCCTGCGGCGCGACCCGGGCGCCGACGTGCGCCGCGCACAGCTGGCGGGCGAACGCTGTCCACCGATCGCGGACAAGGTCGCACCGCTGCTGCATCTCGTCCCGGCGTGGGGCGACGTCTCGCTGTCGCAGCTTTCGGCCGACAGCTTCCGCATCCGCAAGCGCACGAAGGCCGGCTGCGGCTGGGTCGACTCGGCCTGGGGCCGGCGCGCGCCCGGCTGCGGCTACGTGGGCGGCGTGTCGGGCGGCGTCGCGTTCGGCCTGCGCGACTTCTGGCAGCGCCACCCGACGCAACTCGACATCCGCGGCGCCCACACGGACACGGCCCGTGCAACCGTGTGGATGTGGTCCCCGGACGCCCCCGCGATGGACCTCCGCTTCTACCACGACGGCATGGGCATGGACACGCATGCGCAAGAGCTGCAGGGCCTGGAGATCACGTACGAGGATTACGAACAGGGATTCGGCACGCCGGTCGGCGTCGCGCGCAGCAGCGAGATCACGCTGTGGGCGTTCGAGGCGACGCCGCCGCGCGCGCGCCTGGCCGAGATCGCGCAGGCCGTGCAGGCGCCGCCGCAGCTCGTGCCCGCGCCCGCGCACATCCTCGCGACGCAAGCGTTCGGTGCCCTGTGGTCGCTGCCGGACCGCGGCACGCCGGCGCGCGCGGCCATCGAGGACCAGCTGGACGCCCGCTTCGATTTCTACCGCAGGGAAGTCGAGCAACGCCGCTGGTACGGTTTCTGGGACTATGGCGACATCCGCCACAGCTACGATGCCGACCGCCACGACTGGCGCTACGACGTGGGAGGCTTCGCGTGGGACAATTCGGAATTGTCGCCCGACCTGTGGCTCTGGTACGGGTTCCTGCGCACGGGCCGCGCCGACATCTTCCGCATGGGCGAAGCGATGGTGCGGCACACGAGCGAGGTCGATACATACCACCTGGGCCGCTTCGCGGGCCTCGGCTCGCGCCACAACGTGCAGCACTGGGGCTGCAGCGCCAAGCAGGTGCGCATCAGCACGGCCGTGTACCGGCGCTTCTATTACTACCTGACTGGCGACGAGCGCATCGGCGACATCATGCGCGAGGTGCTGGACGCCGACCGCAGGCTGGACGACGTCGATCCCGTGCGCAAGCTGGCGAACCAGCCGCCCAAGGGCCCCTACCCGGCGCGGATCAGCTTCGGCACGGACTGGGCCTCGCTCGTCGCGAACTGGCTGACGGAATGGGAGCGTACGGGAAGTAGCCGCTACCGCGACAAGATCCTGGCCGGCATGCGCGACATCGCCGCCATGCCGCACGGCTTCTTCAACGGCGACCGCATGGGCTACGAGCCGGACACGGGCCGGCTGCACAACATGATCGGCAGCGGCGTCAAGGCGCTGCACCTGAATGCCGTGTTCGGCGCCGTCGAGATCTTCGACGAATTGATCCGCCTGACGGGCGATGCGGCCTTCGAACGGGCATGGCTCGAGTACTGCGAACTGTTCAATGCCCCGGTCGAGGAACAGCGCCGGCGCCTGGGCGCGCCGCACGGCGCCACGCATGCGCTCTATGTCGGCCACTCGCGGCTGACGGCGTACGCCGCGTGGAAACGGAACGATCCCAGGCTGGCGCAACGCGCGTGGCAGGAGTTCGCGGGCGAAGGCAAGGCCCGTCCTTTCCGCACGGTCCGCGTGGCGGGACCGGACGTGTTGAATCCCGTCGACGAGGTCCCGTGGGTCAGCACGAACGAGACGGCGCAATGGGGCCTGGCCGCCATCCAGAACCTGGCGCTGATCGGCGCCGCGCTGCCCCGCACCCTGGAGACCTGAATGCATCGTTCCCTCGTCATCGCCGCGCTGTGCGCCACCGCGCCCGCATGCGCCGCAACCTGGTACGTGGCGCCCTCGGGCAACGACACGGCCGCGGGCACGCCGGCCGCACCGTGGCAATCGTTCGCACACGCGCAGGCCGTCGCGCGGCCGGGCGACACCGTGTATTTCCGTGGCGGCCGCTACGCCTACACGAAGGCGACGACGGCGTGCGCGTCGCGCCGCGCGAGCGTGTCCGCCATCGTCCTCGACAAGAGCGGCACCGAGGGCCAGCCGATCCGCTACTGGGCGTATCCGGGCGAGACGCCCGTGTTCGACTTTTCCGGCATAAAGGACGATTGCCGCGTGAAGGGCATCGAGGTCGTGGCGGACTGGATCCACCTGAAAGGCCTGGAAATCACGGGCGCGCCGCAGCAGCCCGGCAACCGCCTGAACCACGAATCGTGGGGCGTGTGGATCCATGCGAACCACGACGTGTTCGAGCAACTGGACCTGCACCACAACATGGGCCCGGGCCTGTTCATCAAGGACGGCGGCTGGAACCTCGTGCTGAACAGCGATTCGCACCACAACTACGACCCGTACACGTCGAACGGCGCGGGCCAGAGCGCGGACGGCTTCGGCGCCCACGTGAGCGCGGGCCATCCGGGCAACGTGTTCCGCGGCTGCCGCGCGTGGGCGAACACGGACGACGGCTTCGACCTGATCAACGCGTACTCTCCGGTCACGATCGAATACTCGTGGGCGTGGCAGCACGGCTACCTGCCGGGCACGCACACGCCGCTCGCGGCGGGCAACGGCAACGGCATCAAGGCAGGCGGCTACGGCGGGCGGTACGTGCCCAACGGCGTGAAGCACGTCGTGCGCTTTTCCGTCGCCTTCGACAACAAGGTGTCTGGCTTTTATGCCAACCATCATCCGATCGCGCTGGAGTTCTTCAACAACACCGCTTTCGGAAATGTTATCGATTACAATATGCTCGGCGTGGCCCCGGACGGCGGCCCCGTCTACCTGGGCACCCTGCGCAACAACCTCGCCTATCCGGCGGGTGCGGCGCTGAAGGTGGAAGGCGCGGACAGCGCGGCCAACTCCTGGGATCTGCACCTTGCGTTGAAGCCGTCCGACTTCGACAGCGTGGCGCCCACCGGCTGGGACGCGCCGCGCAAGCCGGACGGCAGCCTGCCGGATGTGCCCATGTTCCACCCGTCCGCCGCCAGCGCCGTCATCGACCGCGGCGTCGACGTGGGCCTGCCCTGGCGCGGCAAGGCACCGGACCTGGGCGCGTTCGAGCGCTGAACCGAACCACAGGAAGACCATGAACCCATCGATCCGCGGGGCGATCAGCGCCCTGCTTCTCGCCGCCTGCGCGGCACACGGCCATGCCGCGGAAGGCTGGAAATTCGCCTTCGGCCCGGGCAAGGCGCCGCCCGGCTACACGCCCGTCGACGCGGTCTACAGCGCCGCACGCGGCTTTGGCCTGGAACCGGGCGGACGGCCGGACGGCGCCCACCCCTATTATTTTTCCGTCGACCTCCCTGAAGGGAATTACACGGTCACCGTGACGCTGGGCGACGACAAGGCCGCCACCACGACGACCGTCAAATCCGAGCTGCGCCGCCTGATGCTGGAAAACGTGCGCACGCAAGCCGGCGAAACCGTCACGAAGACGTTCACCGTCAACGTGCGCACGCCGGCCATCCCGACGGGCGGTGCGGTGAAACTGAAGGCGCCGCGCGAGACGGTCGAGGAAGCGTGGAACTGGGATCCGCGCCTGACCCTGGAAATCAACGGCGCGCACCCGGCCGTGCGCACGATCGCCATCGCGCCGGCGCACGTGCCGACCCTGTACCTGCTGGGCGATTCCACAGTCTGCGACCAGCCGGCGGAACCTTACAACAGCTGGGGCCAGATGCTGCCGCGCTTCTTCAAGCCCGGCATCGCCGTCGCCAACCACGGCGAATCGGGCGAGACCTACCGCGACTCGCTCGCGCGGCGGCGCCTGGACAAGATCGTGAGCGGCATGAAGCCGGGCGACACGCTCGTCATGCAGTTCGGCCACAACGACCAGAAGCAGATCAAGGATGGCAAGGGCGGCCCGTTCACGACCTACAAGGCGGAGATCAAGGCCCACGTGGACGCCGTCCGCGCCCGCGGCGGCGTGCCCGTGATCGTTTCGCCGATGGAGCGGCGCGGCTTCGGCGCCGACGGCCGCGTGATCCCGTCGCTGAAGGATTACGCGGAGGCCGCGCGCCAGTCCGCGCGGGAACTGGACGTGCCGTTCGTCGACCTGAACGCGATGAGCAGGACATTCTACGAAGCGCTGGGACCCGAAGGCTCGAAAGCCGCGTTCGCTGAGCCTGCCCCGGGCCGCCTGGACAACACGCACCACGACAGCTACGGCAGCTACGAGCTGGCGAAGGCCGTCGTGCTGGGCCTCCGCCAGGCGCACGTGCCGGCGGCCGACTTCATCGTCGACGATTTTGCGTTCGACCCCGCCCATCCCGACCCGGCCGCGGCCTTCGCCATACCGCCGAGTCCCCACCACACCGTAGAGCGCCCACTGGGCGACGAGGAGCATCAATGAAACGCCGTACCCTGCTGACGGCCCTGGGCGCGGCCGCACTGAGCGGCTGCGCGGGCATCAAGCCGACGCCTGGCCAGGACGCCTACGTCTTCGCCTACTTCATCGACAACGGCCAGGACGGCCTGCACCTGGCCGGCAGCGTCGACGGCTACCGCTGGGAAGCGCTGAATGGCGGCCGCAGCTACGTGGCGCCCACGGTCGGCAAGGCGAAGCTGATGCGCGACCCGTGCATCGTGCGCGGCCCGGACGGGATCTACCACATGGTGTGGACGAGCGGCTGGAACGAGACGGGCATCGGCTACGCGTCGTCGCCGGACCTCATCCACTGGTCGCCGCAACGCGAACTGCCGGTGATGGCGCACGAGCCCACCACGCTGAACGCGTGGGCGCCGGAGATCGCGTGGGACGACAAGCGCGGCGAATACCTGATCTTCTGGTCGTCCACGATCCCGGGCCGCTTTCCGGCATCCGAGGCGGCCGGCGACGACGCGGGCGCGAACAAGTACAACCACCGCATCTACGCGACGACAACGCGCGACTTCGCCACGTTCACGCCGACGCGCCTGTTCTACGACCCGGGCTTTTCCGTCATCGACGCGACGTTCCTGCGCACGGACCGCGGCGACTGGCTGCTCGTGAAGGACGAAACGCGCCACCCGCCGCGCAAGTACCTGCAGCTCGCGCGCGCCGCGGACCTGCAGGGTCCGTTCGAACCGCTGGGCGCGCCGATCTCGCCCGCCGGCCTGTGGACCGAGGGACCGACGGCGCTGCAGGTAGGCGAACAGGACGTCATCGTGTACTACGACGCCTACACGACGAAGCACTACGGCGCGCTGCGCTCGCGCGATCTCGTCCACTGGGAAGACGTCACCGCCAAGATGCACTTCCCCGACGAAGGCACCGCGCGGCGCATGCGCCACGGGACGGCGCTGCGCGTCCCCGCGGACCTGCTGGAGCGTTTGCGCCGCCAGTAACACGTCCGTACGCCCTGTCCTACACCCTCGATTGTGAGGGGGCAACGGTGCGCGGGAACCACGGCTGTTGGAGTAATCTGGTCGCTCCAACGTCGTGATCCCGGAGGCGCACCGTGTCTGTTGACCCATCCCAACTCAGTCAGGAAAAGCAGGAGCTCGCGAGGGTTCCCGTTCTCCAGGAAGAGGCGTGGGTCGAGAAACGGATCGTCGACACGGGACGCGGCGTACGCATCCACAAGACCGTCGCCGAACACCCTTGCCAGATCGACGAAAGTCTTCTGCGCGACGAAGTGCAGGTCAGCCATGTGCCGGTGGACCGCATCGTCCCGCTGGACCAGGCGCCCGCCACCCGTTACGAAGGGGACACGCTCGTGGTGCCGATCCTCGAGGAAGTGCTGGTCGTCGAACGGCGCCTGCGCATCAAGGAGGAGCTGCACATCACGCGTACCCGCCACGAGGAGCGCCACGCCGAGACCGTTCTGCTCAAGTCGGAGCATGTCAGCGTGGAGCGCTTCGACGAGCGCGGCGACGAATCAACCACGTGACATTCACCGGAGGACCATCATGCAACATACTCTCGTAGCAGTGTTCGACAACCGCAGCGACGCCCAGAACGCGATGGACGAACTGCTGGCATCCGGATTCACCCGCGACAACGTCTATGTCTCCAGCGCCGACCTGTCCGGCACCACGACGACGACCGGCGCCACGCTCGGCACGACCCACGAGGAAGGCGTGGGCGCGTCCATCAAGCACTTCTTCCAGAACCTGTTCGGCTCGGACAACGACGAACACGCCACCCGCTATTCGGGCTATGTCACCGGCGGCCAGCACGTGCTGACCCTGACCACGACGTCGGAACCGGAAGTGGAACGCGCGGCCGACGTGATCGAACGCTTCGGCCCGATCGACATCGACGAACGCCACGACCTGAAGGGCGATGCCGCATCGCTGGGCACCAGCGCCTACCAGCCGCAGTCGTCGCCGTCGCTGGCCGCCGGCTCGATGCAGTCGGGGACGCAGGCCGGCAACCTGTCCGGCAGCCTGTCCGACTCGACCTTGCGTTCGGACTCGCTGCAGCGCGACACGGCCATCGACCAGGCGACCGGCAAGGCCGCGATCCCGGTCGTGCAGGAAGAGGTCCGGGTCGGCAAGCGCCAGGTCGAACGGGGCGGCGTGCGCGTGTTCTCGCGCATGGTCGAGACGCCCGTGAACGAGACCGTGTCGCTGCGCGAGGAACACGTCAGCGTGGAGCGCCGTCCGGTCGACCAGCCGATCAACCCGGCCGACGTCGCCGCGCTCAAGGACCAGACCATCGAACTGCGTGAAACGGCCGAGGAAGCCGTCGTGCAGAAATCCGCCCGCGTGGTGGAAGAAGTCGTCGTCGGCAAGGAGGTCAGCCAGCGCCAGGAAAACATCCAGGACACGGTGCGCCACACGGAAGTCGAGGTGCAGCCGTTGCAGGGCAGCGCGCTCGACGACGACACCTATTACCGCAACGACTGGCAAACGAATTACGCCAGCCTGGGCGGCACCTACGACGACTATGCGCCGGCCTACCGCTACGGCAACGAGATGCGGCGCGACGCCCGCTACCAGGGCCGCAACTGGGAGGATGTCGAGTCCGACCTGCGCAGCGACTGGGATACGCGCTACGGCAGCAGCGGCTCGTCCACGTGGGAACGCATGAAGGCGGCCGTGCGGTCGGGCTGGAACCGCATGACGTCCTGATGCCCCGCGGGGCGCAACGCGAGCCGGTAGCCCAGCCTGTCCGCCACGCGTTGCGCCCCGAGGCCGGCATGGAAACGGATGCCGGCCTCGTTGGACGCCTTCACGTGCCAGTCGATGCGGCCGCAGCCCTGCTCGGCCGCATCGCGCACGAACAATTCCTTCATCATGCACTGGCGACGGTGCGCCGGCGTCGGGTCGACGAGCGACTCGTGCTGATCGGGACCTGCTACGCCGCCACGGCCAGTTCCGGGATCAAGGACCGGTGCGCCGCGATGCCCGCCAGCGCGCCGTCCGCGACCGCGAGCGCCACGTTGCCGGCCGGCCGCGCCATGTCGCCGCAGCAGAACACGCCCGGCACGCTGCTCGCCTTCTGCGCGTCCGTCGCCACGTACGGCCCCATCGGCCCCGCTTCCAGCGCACAGCCGAGCTGCTCCGCCAACGGACTGGCGATATGCGTGCGCGCCGCGACGAACAGGCCGGCCAGCGGCACGCGGCGTCCGTCCCGCAGTACCGCGTCGGCCCGGCCCTCGATGCGCGCGACCGGCGTGCGCTCGACGGCCACGCCGCGCCGCGCCAGCGCCGCCAGCTGGGCTTCCTGCGGCTCGAACGCGCCGTTCAGCAGCAGGGTGACCCGGCCCCAGTCCGGCAGCATCAGCGCCTGGTGCAGCGACGCTTCGCCCGCCGCGAGCACGCCGATGGCGCCGCCGTCGAGCTCATAGCCATGGCAGTACGGGCAATGGAACACGCTCGTGCCCCAGCGCTCCTCCAGGCCGTCCACGGCCGGCAAGGAGTCTACGACGCCGATGGCGAGGACGAGCCGGCGGCCCCGCACGCTGGCGCCGTCCGGCAGCACGACGTCGAAACCGTCCCCGGCGGGACGCGCGGCCACGGCCGTGTCGTCCGCCCACGCCACGTTGGGGCAGGCGCGCAACTGGGCGCGGCCCTGCGCGGCAATGGCCGCCGCTTCCGCGCCGTCCTGCGTGAGGAAGCCGTGCGAACGGTCGGCGTAGCGGTTGCGGCGCCGGCCGCCGTCGATGACGAGCACGCGCCGGCGCGCCCGCGCCAACTGCGTGGCGGCCGACAGGCCGGCATAGCTGCCGCCCACGACGATCACGTCGAATCCGGCCTCATTCGGATGGGTGCGCATGGTGTCCTGCTATCGAATACGTGTGCAAATGTGCACAGCGTTCTCTTCCTGCCCCGAACCGTCCTGCTGACCGTGCTCGTGCCTGACAGGCGTCACTTCCCCGCCTCCCGCCGGCGCCATGCCGGCGGCAGTGCCACGCGTTACCGCCTGGCTCGCCTCGGGTAGCGCCGTGCGCGCCGCGAGGGCGCCGGTGGCGAGCCGTTGCAGGTTGATGGCCGCGTTCACGTCGCGGTCGTGCCGCGCGCCGCAGCCGGCGCAAGTCCACACCCGGTCGCCCAGCGCCAGCATCCCATTGCGGGTGCCGCATCCCGAACACAGTTTGCTGGACGGGTACCAGCGGTCGGCCAGCACGATTTGCGTACCGTAGCGCTCCGATTTGTACGTCAGCTGGCGCCGGAATTCGTAAAAACCGACATCGGCGATCGCGCGCGCCAGTCGCGTGTTGGCCAGCATGCCGCGTACGTTCAGGTCTTCGATCGCCAGCGCCTGGTTCTCACGGCACAGCCGGGCCGTGAGCCGATGGGTGAAATCCCGGCGCACGCGCGCGATGCGCGCCTGCAGCCGGGCCAGCGCCAGCGCGCCCTTGGTCCGGTTCTTCGACGCCGGCAGGCGCGTGCCCTTGCCGATACGGCCGACGATCCCGGCCGCTGCCTTCGCCGCCTCAAGCTTGCGCGACTGCCGGCGCGAGCGGATGCGCAGGCGCCGCAGCGCCGCCTTCAACGGCCGTGGCGCCGCGATCTTTTCGCCGCTGGACAGCGTGGCGGCGCTGGTCACGCCCAGGTCGACGCCGGTGACGGCGTCACCTGTGCGACGCCGCCGGGCCAGGTGGTCCGGCACGTCGATCTGAACCGCCAGATACCAGTGACCGGCTTCGCGCGAGACACTCGCGCCCATGATCTTGCCGCTCCAGTGCAGCGCTTCGCGCAGCGCGACACGCCCCACCTTCGGCAGCACGGCGCTGCGTCCCTCGAGCCGGAACTTGTCGTTGGCAACATAGAAGCTATCAGCCGAGCGGCCCTTCTTCTTGAAGCGCGGCGCGTGCGCCGGCTGGCCGGCGCGGCGCTGCTCGAAGTAACGGCTCCACGCCTTCGCGAGGTTGGCGAACGGCTGGGCGTGCGCGTCGCGGTGGATGGCGCGCAGCCACGGCTTGCCGTCGGCGTCGAGCCAATCGGGATCCGAATACTTGATGTGATTGAACGCCTTCTTGAGCGCCATCGCGTTTGGCCGCAGGCCGCAGGCTGCCTGGCGGTTCCACTCGGCGAGCGCCCAGTTCCAGACCCGGCGGGCAGTGCCGGCCGCGCGCGCGAAATAATCGCGCTGGGCCGCTGTCGCGTCAATCCTGATCCGGTGCGCCAGCAGCATGGTTGCTCTCCAGCGCAGCGCGCAGCGAGCGACGGTCGTTACGCAGGCCGTACAGCCTGCGCGAGAAGCAATGCACGTAGCGGCACCGGGTGCTAGCGGCGCGGGCGGCAGCGACAAGCCAGCCCTCGCGCGCCCACCGCTGCGGCGTCTTGACCGTGGTGCCCAGCAGCCTGGCGGCCTCGCCTGTGTCCGTCGTCTTTTCCATGATCACGATTGGACATGTTCAATCACGTTTAGTTCGACTAGAGTCGTACTCCTTGCTTGGGATATTGGGCGTTGAACCGCTCGGACAGTTCCGCCAGCGTCACTTGGGCGAAGCGCGCGAGCAGCAGCGCTTGCGCCTCCGCGAGCGCGTCCGCGAGGGACTGGTTGACGACCTGTTCCACGAGACAGCCGGGCTGCTCGACCCGGTTGCCGATCGCGAACACGGTGGGCGAACCGACCGCTTCGTAGACGTCGCGCAAGGTCACGCGGCGCAGGTCGGCCGCCACGACCCAGCCGCCGCCATGTCCCTTCTCCGACGCCACGTAGCCGCGTTCGCGCAGGCCTGCCAGCGTGCGCCGCACGAGCACGGGATTCGTGCGCAAGAAGCCCGCCAGTTCTTCCGACGTCAGCGGACGGTCGCTGTGGGCCATGTGCAGCAGCAGGTGCAGGATCGAGGAAAGTTTGCTGTCCGTTCTCATGTAACTTATGATAGTACATAAATGGCGTACGTGCACGGTACAATGCCGCATGTCTCTCGAATCCACCTCCTTCGACGCCATCGTGGCCGGCACCGGCCCCGGCGGCGCCAGCGTCGCGCGCGAGCTTGCGCGGGCCGGCGCGCGGACACTCCTGCTGGAAGCGGGCGATGCCGCACCGCTGGCGGGCACCTTGACGCAGATGGCCGGCATGGCCGCCGTGCCCGGCAAGGGCGCGTTCCTGCACCGCGACCTGTCGCTGCTCGTGCGCGCGCTGACGACCGGCGGCACGTCGACCATCAATTTCGCCACCGCCGCGCCGCCGCCGGCCGCCATGTTCGCGCAGCACGGCATCGACCTCGCGCCCGCGCTGGCCGCCTGGCGCGCGGAATTGCCGATGGCGCCGCTGCCGGACGATCTCGTCGGGCCGATGGCCGCGCGCATCGCGGCGGGCGCCCGCGCGCAAGGCCTCGCGTGGCGCAAGCTGGACAAGATGATCCGCCCGGCCGCGTGCCGCACAGGCTGCTGGCGCTGTGTCTACGGCTGTCCGTTCGGCGCCAAGTGGTCGGCGCGGGAACTGGTCGACGACGCGTGCGCGCACGGCGCGCGGCTCGTGACCGGTGCGCACGTGACGCGCGTGCTGGTGGAAGACGGCCGCGCAGTGGGCGTCGAAGCCCGGGTCGGCGGACGAACGGAATCGTTCCGGGCCGGCCTCGTCGTGCTGGCGGCCGGCGGCATCGGCAGCCCGCGCATCCTCAGGGCATCCGGCCTGCTGGACGGGCCTGTCCCTTTCTTCAGCGACCCCGTCGTGGCCGTGATGGGCACAGTGGACGGCATCGAGGGCGGCGGCGCCGAGGTGCCGATGGCGGCGGGACATTACGATGCCGACGCCGGCATCAGCCTGGCCGACCTCACGCTGCCCCGCCCCATGTACCAGGCATTCGCGGCGCAGGCGGGCCGCGTCGACCGGCTGTTCGCACACGACCGCACGCTGACGATCATGGTCAAGATCCGCGACACGATCGGCGGCAGCGTCGGCCCGCGCTGGGTCGACAAGACGCTGGCCCCGGAAGACCGGCAGCGCTTCGACACAGGCATCGCGACCGCGCGCGGCATCCTCGCGGCCGCCGGCGCCCGTCACGTCTTCGCCAGCCACCACTTCGCCGCGCATCCCGGCGGCACGGTGCGCATCGGGCAGCAGCTGGACGCGGACCTGGCCACCGCCACGTCCGGCCTGTACGTGTGCGACGCCTCCGTGATCCCCGAGCCGTGGGGACTGCCGCCCACCCTCACCTTGCTGTGCCTGGGCTGGCGGCTGGGACGTCGCCTGGCGCGGGTCAGCGCTTCACGGGAAGCGTCGTCGACAGCTTGATGTCCGCCGACGACTCGCCCACCATCAGCTTCACGGGCACCGGCTCGACGTCGAAGCGGCCGGCCTGCGTGTTCCAGTAGGCGAGGCGCTGCGCCGCGAGCGGGATGCGCACCGTGCGCTTCTCGCCCGCCTTCAGGTGCACGCGCCGGAACCCGACCAGCGCCTGGCGCGGCCGCTCCACCTGCGACTTCGGCCATGCCGCGTACAGCTGGACGACGCTGTCGCCGGCCACCTTGCCCGTATTGGTCACGTCGACGTCGACATGCACGCTGCCGGCGGCCGCCAGGGCCGGCGCGCTCGTGCGCAGCTTCGCATACTTGAAGGTCGTATAGGACAGGCCGTGCCCGAACGGGAACAGCGGCTGGCCCTTGAAGTACATGTAGGTGCGGCCGTGGCGGATGTCGTAGTCCATCATGGGCGGCAGCTGCGACTCCGCCGCAGGCCACGTCGCCACGAGCTTGCCGCCCGGGTTGTAGTCGCCGAACAGCACCTGCGCGAGCGCCGTGCCCTGGTCCTGCGACGAATGCGCCATCTGCACGATCGCGGGGACGTGTTCCTGCGCCCAGTTGATCGTGTACGGGAAGCTCGACACGAGGACCATCACCGTGCGCGGATTCGCCGCCAGCACCTGTTTTACCAAGCCTTCCTGCGCGAGCGCCAGCGTCTCGCGGTCGCGGCCTTCGCGGCCGTCGCCCGGGTCGGCGCAAGGCTTGGTGCCGGCGTCCGTCCACTCGTGCGCCATGTTCGGGCCGCAGGTCGGGTCGTTGCCGACCACGACGATGGCGACGTCCGCGTCGCGCGCCGCCTTCACGGCCGCATCGTTGGCGTTGTCGGCGGCATGCGTGACGGTCACACCCGGCCCCACGGCCGCCTTGATGCCGGCCAGCGCCGTCACGGTGTACGGCGCGATACCGCCGTACCAGTCCCAGTGCACGCTGTCCGCGTGCGGGCCGATCACGGCGATCCGCTTGATGCCCGACTTCGCGAGCGGCAGCGCGCGGCCGTCGTTCTTCATCAGCACGATGGATTCCAGCGCCATCTTCAGCGAGACGGCCTTGTGCGCCGCGCTGTCCCACGGCGCGGGGCCGTCCTTGATCGCGGCGTACGGGTTGCCGGCCGGCGGATCGATGAGGCCCAGTTTGATCGTCGTGCGCAGCTTGCGCGCGAGCGCGTCGTCGAGATCGGCCACCGTGATGGCGCCCTCCTTCAGCGCCGCGCGCAGCTCGTCCTGGTATTTGTCGAGGTACTGGTTGATGCCGGCCTTCAGGCCCGCGACGGCCGCCGCCTTCTGGTCCGGATACCGTTTATACAGTTTCACGAGGTTGCCGATGGCGCCGCCGTCGCTCGAGACCACGTCCGCGCCCCACCGCCCGATCACGAGGCTGCGCAGCACCGGATGCACGCCCATCGGCGTCCCGTTCCAGGCGTTATAGGACGCCATCAGGGCGCGCGCGCCGCCGTCCTCGAAGGCCATGCGGAACGGCGCCGCATAGTACTCGTGGAACTGGCGCTCGTCGAAGTCCGACGACGAGTTGCCGCGCCCGTTCTCGTTGCTGTTGGCGAGGAAGTGCTTGAGGAGTGCCGCGCCGCGCCAGACCTTCGGATCGTCGCCCTGGATGCCGCGCGCGAACGCCGTCGCCATCGTCCCGACGAGGAACGGGTCCTCGCCGTAGACCTCTTCGCCGCGGCCCCAGCGCGGGTCGCGCGCGAGGTCGGACTGCGGGCCCCATTGCATCAGCATCGGATGCTTGTACTTCTCGTTCTGCGTGATGTAGCGGGCTTCCGTCGACTGCACGGCGCCGGCCTGGCGCACGAGCTCAGGATCCCAGCTCGCGCCCATGCCGGGGGGCTGCGGGAATTGCGTCGTCGGGATGGGCTGGCGCTGGCGCTTGGATTCGCCCCGCTGCACGAGGCCATGGATG
The DNA here is from genome assembly GCA_966211695.1 of uncultured Massilia sp. Taxonomy (GTDB): domain Bacteria; phylum Pseudomonadota; class Gammaproteobacteria; order Burkholderiales; family Burkholderiaceae_D; genus Telluria. The sequence continues at coordinate 220,810 of CBIHOW010000001.1, forward strand.
CCTTCCGTCGCGCCGAAGCTGGGAATGCCGAGGCGCGGCACGCCGGAATCCGGCGACAGCGCGGCGATCTTTTCGTCGGGCGTCATCAAGGCCAGGATGTTGGCGATGCGTTGTTGCGGGGGGAGGTTCGGGTCCTGGAACGGATACGTGGCTGCCTGGGCGGCGCCGGCGCACAGGGCGGCGGCCAGCGCCACCGCGCGAAGGGTGTTCGTCTGCATGCTGTCTCCTTGTGTGAACGTTTTTTGTTAGCGCGAACATCCACATCTTACCCCGGATTGAAACCGTTTTCACAACACTCCGCCGCAACTTCCTGTCCGGCGCTAAAAGTTTCTTGCGCGCCGTAAAGACATCAGTACAATCGTCATGCATACAACAGGAGACAGCAGCATGACTTATGAACGCATCGTGGTCCTGGGCGGCGGCACGGCCGGCTGGATGGCCGCGACGGCCCTCGCGACCGGCCTGAAGGGCGCGACCGTGGAACTGGTGGAATCGGAGGACATCGGCACGGTCGGCGTCGGCGAGGCCACGTTCCCCTCGATCCGCAACTACCACCAGATCCTGGGCATTCCCGAGGCGGACTTCCTGCGCGCGACCAACGGCACGTACAAGCTGGGCATCCGGTTCCGCGACTGGCGCGTCAAGGGCGAGGACTATTACCACACGTTCGGCGACTTCGGCATGCTGAGCGGCCCCGAGTCGCTGTGGGGCCAGTACCGCCGCCATCCGCGCGCCAACCTGCCCACGTTCGGCGAACAGTGCCTGCCGACCGTGATGGCGATGAACGACCGCTTCTGCGCGCCCGGCAAGGACGCCGCGAACTTCAACTACGCGTATCACTTCGACGCCACGCTGTACGCCCGCTTCCTGCGCGACGTCGCGCTGAAGCGCGGCGTGCGCCGCACCGAGGGCAAGGTCGTCGACGTGGCGCGCCGGCCGGACGGCGGCATCGCGTCGCTCAGGCTGGACGACGACCGCGTCGTCAAGGCCGACCTGTTCATCGACTGTTCCGGATTCGCCTCGCTGCTGCTGGGCCGCACGCTGGGCGAACCGTTCGTCGACTTTTCGCACTGGCTGCCCGTGGACCGCGCTTGGGCCGTGCCGTCCGCGCGCGTGGGCGACAGCCTGACGCCGTACACCCGCGCGACGGCGCTGGACGCCGGCTGGGCGTGGCGCATCCCGCTGCAGGACCGCACCGGCAACGGCCACGTGTTTTCGACCCGCTTCATCGACGAGGACAAGGCCCGCGAACAGCTGCTGCAGCAACTCGACGGCGAAGCCCTCGCGGAACCGCGCCTGCTGCGCTTCACGACGGGCCACCGCGCCAGGTTCTGGTCGCACAACGTCGTCGGCATCGGCCTCGCGACGGGCTTCCTCGAGCCGCTCGAATCGACCAGCATCTACCTCGTGCAGGTGGGCGTCGGCCGCCTGATGACGCTGCTGCAGCGGGGCGGCCCCGTCGCGCCGGACCTCGTCGACGCGTACAACACGGGACTCACGCGCCAGTTCGAACGCATCCGCGACTTCATCCTGATGCACTACTGCCTGACCGCGCGCCGCGACACGCCGTTCTGGCAATACATGGCGGCCGCGGACCTGCCCGAGACGCTGGCGTACAAGCTGCACGCGTGGCGCGAGACGGGCGTGCTGCACCAGTACGACGAGGAAGGCTTCGACGGCCACAGCTGGCTCGCGATCCACGCGGGCATGCAGAACTGGCCGGTGCGCAGCGACCCGACCCTGAAGCTGATCCCCGAGGAGCAGTCGCTCGAGTGGGTGCGTGAACGGGCGAGCCAGCTCGCAGCGGCTGTCGCGACGGTGCCGACGCATCAGGAGTACCTGGCCAAGGTGCTGGGACGTTGACCTGTGCACGTCGTTCCCGCGCAGGCGGGAACCCAATTTCGATGCGCCCCGCTGCACTACGAAATCGGGCCCCGGCCTTCGCCGGGGCGACGTCTACGCTGCTGCCAACTTTTCCATCCACGCGCACAACATATCCGCCAACCCGTCCGCGTACGCCACGATCTCCTCCGGCGTACGCGGACGCTCCGAAAACTGCTTGCCGACCGCGGACAGCGTATCGGTGAGCAGGTCGGCCGCAAGCACCCGCATGGCATCCGGCGCCGCCGGCAATGCCTCGCGCAGGAACATCCGCACGGCCTCTTCCCCCGACTGCCTGACCGCGCGCGCCTCGGGCGCATCGCGGTACAGCGGCGCCGCATCATTCAGCGCCACGCGCATTGCCGCCTCTTCGCATTCGGAACGCACGAACGCGTGCACCAGTGAACGCAACCGCGCCAAAGGCGGCCGCGCCGTGTCCGCGAGGATGGCGGACAGCATGGCCGTCGTACGGCGCCATTCGTCGCTCTGCAGGCGGAACAGGATCGCCGCCTTGTTCGGGAAGTACTGGTACAGCGAGCCCACGCTCACCCCGGCCTTTTCCGCCACGCGCGACGTCGTGAAGCGCTGCGCCCCTTCCGCCGCCAAAACCTGAACAGCCGCTTCCAGCACGGCCGCCACGAGCTCGTTCGAGCGGGCCTGTTTCGGGGCCTTGCGCGAGGCGATCTGGGGGCGGCGGCGTTCGGTCATCGGGGGCTCCGGGAATGCGAATAGAAAACCTGAAGGATTATTCGCATAATAACCGGACCCACCACTCATCACAAGGAACCGCCATGACCACCCTCGCCACCGAACCCGTCGCCCCGCTGCTGGCCCGCCTGTTCGCGGAGACCGATGCCGAGTCGCCGCTGGCCGCCTGCCGCGACCTCGCACCGCAGGAACTGCAACGCCTGATGCGCAGCAAGACGGATTACCGCGACCTGTACGGCCGCCTGAAGGACCTCGCGCTGCCCGTCTCGCGCGGCACCGGCGTCCTGCTCTACATGCTGGCGCGCACGAACCGGGCCCGGACGATCGTCGAATTCGGCACGTCGTTCGGCATCTCGACCATCCACCTGGCCGCCGCGCTGCGCGACAATGGCGGCGGACGCCTGGTCACCAGTGAATTCGAGCCGGCGAAGGTCGAGCGGGCGCGCGCCAACCTGGCCGCCGCGGGCCTGGCCGACCTCGTCGAGATCCGTACGGGCGACGCCCTGCGGACGCTCGCCGCCGACCTGCCGGACGCCATCGACCTCGTGCTGCTGGACGGCGCCAAGGCGTTATATCCCGACATCCTCGCGCTGCTGGAGCCGCACCTGCGCCCGGGCGCCGCGATCGTCGCGGACAACGCGGACCACAGCCCGGACTACCTCGCGCGCGTGCGCGCCCCGGCGTCGGGCTACCTGTCGATGCCGTTCGACGACGACGTCGAACTGTCCGTCTGGACGGGCCGATAACGCATCCGGGGCAAACGCAATACGCCTTTCGTTATAGTGCCTATGCACCGGGCGCATGGTTCGCCGTGCGCCTTCGGCTCTAAGCTTCTCAACTCATAACGACGAGACAACCCGGCGCCGTGTCCAGGCAATGCGCGCCGCGGCCAATAACATAGAGGAGCAGCAGCCATGTCACAGCCTCAACTCCAGCGCGTCGAGCGCGCGGAGACTTTTACGTCCCCACCTGCCGCCAGCGGCAAAATCGACCAGTACTTCCAGATCTCGGCGCGCGGCAGCACGCAGCGCACCGAAGTGGTGGCCGGCGTCACCACCTTCCTCGCGATGGTGTATTCCGTGTTCGTCGTGCCGGGCATGCTGGGCCAGGCCGGCTTCGACGTCAGCGCCGTGTTCGTGGCCGTGTGCCTGACCGCGGCCTGCGGTTCGTTGTTGATGGGGTTCTGGGCGCGGCTGCCGATCGCCGTCGGCTGCGCGATCTCGCTGACCGCCTTCACCGCGTTCGGCCTCGTGCTGGGCAAGGGATTGACCCCGGCGATCGCGCTGGGCGCCGTGTTCCTGATGGGCGTGATCTTCACGGCGATCTCCATCACCGGCGTGCGCTCGTGGATCCTGCAGAATCTCCCGTCCGGCGTGGCGCACGGCACCGGCGTCGGCATCGGCCTGTTCCTGCTGATGATCGCGTCCAGCGAGGTCGGTCTCGTCGTGAAGAACGCGGGCGCGGGCCTGCCGGTCGCGCTGGGCCAGATCACGTCCTTCCCGGTCGTGATGAGCATCCTCGGCCTGGCCGCCATCTTCGGCCTGGAACAGCGCAAGGTGCCGGGCGGGATCCTGCTCGTCGTGATCGCCATCTCCGCCCTGGGCCTGGCCTTCGATCCCAAGGTGCATTTCACCGGCATCTTCTCGTGGCCGCAGCTGAGCAGCCCGGGCCACGCCTCCCTGATCGGCGCGATGGACGTCAAGGGCGCGCTGAGCATGGCCGTGCTGCCCAGCGTACTGGCCCTCGTCATGACCGCCGTGTTCGACGCCACCGGCACCATCCGCGCCGTCGCCGGCCAGGCCGGCCAGGTCGATGCCCGCGGCTACATCCACAACGGCGGCAAGGCCCTCACGGCCGATTCGGTCAGCTCCATCTTCTCGAGCCTCGTGGGGGGCGCACCGGCGGCGGCCTACATCGAATCCGGCGTCGGCACCGCGGCCGGCGCCCGGACCGGCCTCACCGCCGTCGTCGTCGGCCTGCTGTTCCTCGGCCTGATCTTCTTCTCGCCGCTGGCCGGCCTGGTGCCGTCGTACGCCACCGCACCGGCGCTGATGTACGTCGGCCTGCTGATGCTGAGCAGCGTGGCGCACATGAACATGGACGACAAGCTCGATGCGCTGGCCGGCCTCGTATGCGCCGTGTTCATCCTTCTTTCCTGCAACATCGTCACCGGCATCATGCTGGGCTTCTGCACCCTCGTGATCGGCCGCGTGCTGGCCGGCGAATGGCGCAAGCTGAACGTCGGCACCGTCAGCATCGCCGTCGCGCTGGCCGTGTTCTACGCGGGCGGCTGGGCCATCTGATCAGAACATCCCGTCCCGGTTCGCCATCGGGACGGGCGCCGCCTGGGCGACGTCCCACATCTCGGCGATCCGTCCGTCCTCGAAACGCAGGATGTGGACGATCGCCAGTTCCGCACCGCCCTCTTCCATCACGGCACGCGAGTGCACGGCCACCAGCGGGCCATCGCAGAGCGCCCGTTGCACCTCGAACACCATGTGCGGGAACCGTCCCGCGTTCTCCTTCATCGCCGCCCGCAGGGTCGCCGCATCGGCTGCGAAATGCGGGTTGTGGTGACGAAACCCGGGCGCCGCGTGGCGCGCAAACGCCTCGTCGACCTGGCCGCGCGCTGTCAACCGCAGGAAGTCGATCGCCGTTTCTTTCTGAGTGTTCGTGTCGTTCATTTCCCTCTCCATGTCTGCCCCAGCCGTATCGTACGCCACATCTTTACGGAATTGTGTAATCTAAGTGACAACTTTTAACCAGGAGAACATCATGAAAGCCACCACCATTTCGAGCATCATGCTGGCCGTCGCCGTGCTGGTCACCGGTTGCCACAAAGCAGAGGACAAGAACGGCATGGGTCCGGCCCAGTCGGCGGGCAAGGCCATCGACGACGCGGGCGCGAAGGCCGCTGCCGAGTCCAAGGAAGCCGCCGCCAACGCCAACGCCGCTGCCCAGCAGGCCGGCGAGAACGCGAAGGAAGCCGCGCACGAGGCCAACGAAAACATCAAAGCGGCCGCCGACCGCGCCGGCGACAAGATGCAGCAGGCCGGCGCCGAAGTCCGCCAGGAATCGAAAGAAGCCGCGCAGAACGTGAAGGAAGGCGCGAAGGACGCGACGGCCGCCACGGGCCGCGGCCTGGAACGCGCCGGCGAGAAGCTGCAGGAGGCAGGCAAGTAACCAGCCGTCCCCGGGGTCTGCGCGGGAGCAGGTATACTGGCTGGATGCGTATCCAGCTCTTCTCCGACCTCCATCTCGAACGCGACCCCGCCTTCCAGCCGACCATCTTCGCCGACACCGACGTCGTCGTCCTCGCCGGCGACATCGGGTCCTACCAGGCCCGCTCGCGCCTGGACACGGACGATTTCGGCCTCGGACGCTTTGCCCCGGCCAGCACGGGCGCCGCCGCGCGCGTCCTGTACGTCCCCGGCAACCACGAATTCGACGGCCTCGATTTCGACGCCACGCAGGCGCGCCTGCGCGCGACCTGCGCCGCGCTGGACATCACGTGGCTCGACCGCGAGATCGTCACGCTGGGCGACGTCCGCTTCATCGGCACCACGTTGTGGGCCGACTTCGATGCGCTCGCCGTGAGCGAAACCGACATCGGGCGCCAGCTCAAGCAGCGCGAAAAGGCGTTCCGCGCCGCGAACTACTACCTCTCCGGGAACACGACGCTCGTGGACGGCGTCCCGCTGCTGGCGGAAGGCCAGCGCGAGCTCTCCTTCGCCTGCCAGGCCTGGCTGCGCGACGCGCTGGCGACGCCGTTCGACGGCACCACGGTCGCCGTCACCCACTACGCCCCGAGCCTGCGCAGCGCCGACCCGCGCTACGGCGTCACGCCCGGCACGGCGGGGTTCTGCAATGCGCTGGACGACCTGCTGCCGTTCGCGGACGTGTGGATGCACGGCCACCTGCATTGCGCGAACGACTACGTCGTCGAAGGCACGGGCTGGCGCTGCCGCGTGGTCGCGAATCCGCTCGGGTATGCGAACAAGGGCGAGCAGGCGGCGTTCCGGGAAGACCTGGTGATCGAGGTGTAAAGTCCGGCCGGCTGCTGCCCCAACCCGTCATTCCCGGCGACGTTAGCGCACGCCCTGGTACATCAACCCGCTGTCGTTCAGCCCGAACTTGAACTTGCGGTTCATGGCGATGATCTCCGCCCCCGCCAGCAGCGTCGGCCCATACCCGTGCGCCGCCTTCACGCTCGTCGGCCGGTACGCATAGAACGCGGGATCGAACGCCATGCCCGTGCCCACGCAGATCCCTTCGATCTGCCCGTTCGGCTGCACCCTGCTGGCGACCGCGTTCCACGCGAGGTTCGCCATCGGGCCGTAGGCCTGCGCGTCGACATAGCCCCGGTTCACGGCCCGCGCGATGGCGTACGTGTAGATCGCGGTGGCCGAGGTCTCCTGGTACGTGTCGTTGCGGTCGATGAGCTGGTGCCAGAAGCCGTCCTTCGTCTGGTAGCCGGCGAGGCCCTTCACGTGCGCGCGCAGCTGTTCGAGCACGGCCTTGTAGTCCTTGTGCGTCTTCGGCAGCACTTCCAGGACCTCGACCATCGACATCACGGCCCAGCCGTTCGCCCGCGCCCAGTGCATCTCCGGGTGATCGCGCAAGCCCTCGACATAGCCGTGCATGTAGATGCCGAGGTTCCGGTTGAACATGCGCTTCGAGAACTGCAGCACCTGGCGCGCCGCGTCGTCGTAGTAGCGCGTATCGCCCGTCGCCTTGCCGAGGTACGCGATCGTGGGCACGCCCATGAACATGTCGTCGAGCCACAGCGTGTCCGGCAGCGGGCGCATTTTCACGCCGCCGCGGCCGTCCGGACCGCCCCGCGCCAGGGTACCGTCCTTCAGCCGGTATTCCTTCTTCGTGACGAAGTCGCCGCAGACCGGGATCATCTGGGAATAGTCGACCGGCGATCCTTCCAGCTTCGCCTTCAGGAAGCTCTGGCACAGCGCGCCGGCATCGTCCAGCGCATGCGGGTTCAGGAAACTCTTGATGGGCGCGGCGGCATGCGCGCGGTCCGCCTGCACGACCGGGAGATAAGTCTTCGTCAGCCGCGACAGCAGCTCGTGGCGCTTGAGCGCGTAATCGGTGTAGCGGCGGTCGCCGGTGGCGGCGCCCGCGGCCAGCATGCCCGTGTACGTCACGCCCCATTCATAGCTCGTCAGGCGGAAGTCGCCCGGCTTCAGCACGGCGTTCGCGTTCGGCGTGGACAGGTCCGTGACGGGCGCCCCCGTGCGCTGGTCGATCACCTCGGCCGGCGTCACCTTGTCCAGGTAATCGAACACGCGGTCCAGCACGGCCTTCACCTCGGCCGCGTCCATCGCACGGTAAGGCGTGGGGTAGTGCACGTCCAGCGCGTGCAGCATGGCGTCGGCCGCGGCCGGGCCCTTTTCCTGCGGCGCCGGGGCCTGCTGGGCGGACGCGTGCAGCGTGCAGGCGGCCAGCGCGAGCGCCGCGCAGGGCTTCAAACGGATGTTCAAGCATGTCTCCTGTCAGTCGAGTCGTTGTATTTTCAGATCGTCCACGGTCTGGCGCGACCACGTCGTGCGCAGGCCGAGCCAGCCGCTGCCCAATGGACGCGGGTCGCGGTAGGTAAACCAGGTGTTGCCGTCCACGCGCACGCGGGTGCAGCCCTCGTACACCGCGATCTCGATGCGGTAGTCGCGGTTCGCCTCCAGCAGGTGCCCAGTGTCGGTGTATTCGCTGACGAGTTCCCGCACGCCGCCGCCGTAGCGGCGCAGGCGCGTCGTCGTGTTGCGGTTGCCGCCGATGCCCGCGTAGTACATCGTCAGGTCGTCGTAGTCTTCGAACTTGCCGCTGCGCGTGACCAGGTCGGCGCGTTTCGGGTCGCGCGCCATCCAGAACACGTTCAGGTCGGACAGCCGGTCGTTCTTCCCGCCGTCCACGACCACCTTGCGCGTAAAACTGACCAGCACATTGCCGGTCAGGGGCCGGTCCAGCCACACGGTGGCGCCGCCGTCCACGTCCATCACGAGTCGCCCATCCCGGTTCTCGACGACGTTGCCCGGCTTGCGCGCGTACTCGGCCACATAGCCCGTCAGCGGCCCGCTGAAATCGTCCTGGAACAGCACGGCGCCGGGCCGGCCCCACGACGTGCAATCGCCCTGCGCTGCACCGGCCTGCGCGGCCAGCGCCACAAGCACGAGCGGCAGGAATCTCATTGCGCCGCCAGCGCCCGATCGGCGAAGTACGGGCCCAGCGGATTGCCCGGCAGCGCCTTCAGGCCGGCCACGACGCGCTCCGCGTTGAACTCGGCGCCTGCCGCATTCGTGTGCGTGCGCGCGTCGGCGAACAGCGTGTTAACCTTGTCCGCGCCGATGCGCTTGTAGCCATCGGCCACGAGCAGGGTCAGGTCCATGAACAGCGCGCCGCTGGCCTGGGCCACCTGGCGGTCCCAGTCGGCGAACGTCGCGAAGTCGCGGCCATCCTGCCACCGGTCGCGGTGCGGCACGGGCGACACGAGGACCACGGTGGCGCCCTTCGCCTTCGCGTCCGCCACGTAGCGCGCCATGTACCACCCGAAGCTGTGCACCTGCTCCTTCGTGCCGTCCGGGCGCGTGTCTTCCACCGTCTCCGGACCGGTGCCGGGCGCCGACGCGCGGTTCTTCATCGCGGGGTCGCCGATGCGGCCGCCGTCGTTGTGGCCGAACTGGATCAGGACGACGTCGCCGCGCTTCAGCTGGTCGCGAACCTTGTCCCAGCGCCCTTCCGTGAAATACGTGCGGCTGCTGCGGCCGCCGATCGCGGCGTTCACCACGTTGATCCTGCTGGCATCGAAATACGGCGCGATGCGCTCGCCCCAGCCGATGGCGCCGTTCACGCCGCCGCTCTTCACGGTCGAATCGCCGACGAGGTACAGGGTCGGCAGGCTGGCGTCGCGCGGCGCCTCGTCGCGCACGGCGCGCGCATCGACGACGGGACGGTCATCCTCGCGCACGGGCGGCTGCGGATCGACGGGCGCCTGTGCTTTGAGCCAGGCGCCGATACGCGGATCGCCCAGCGCCTTCAGGCCTTCCACCGCGACCTGTGCGTTCAGCACCGCGCCGGCCCAGTTGGTGTGCGTGTGTTCGTCGGGCGTCGTCTGCGGGAACAGCCGGACGACGGCGTCATGGCCCAGCGCATCGTAGCGGCGCGCGATGCCCTCGTTCAGGTCGATGAAGCCGACGTGTTCCGCCTGCGCCACGGCCGCGGCCCAGCCGCCGTACGTGTCGCGGTCGCGCTTCGCGTGGCCCGCCGCGTCCCACTGCTTGTGCGGGATCGGCGAGCAGATGACGGGGGTGGCGCCTTTCGCGCGGATGTCGGCCACATACTTGCGCAGGTACCAGCCGTACGTGTGCACGGTCTCCGGCCTGTGCGTCAGCAGGTTGTCGATATCCTGGGTCTCGTCGCCGGTGCCGCGCAGCGTGCCGCGCGCACGGCTCGTGTCGTTGACGGCGCTCGCGTCGTTGTGACCGAACTGCATGACGACGATGTCGCCCCGCTTGACGAACGCCAGCGTGCGCTCCCAATGGCCGCTCGTCATGTACGTACGGCTGGACAGGCCGCCGACCGCGCGGTTGACGACGTTGACCTTCGCCGGATCGAACCAGGCGGCGACGGGATTGCCCCATCCCCACTGGCCCGCGGCGCCCTTGCCCTGGCCGTCGTCGCGGCCGTTGCGGACGGTCGAATCGCCGACCAGGATCAGGGACGGCAGTGCGGGACTCGCGGGCTCCGGCAAGGTGACCTGCGCGCGCGCCGGGTCGGTATTGACAGCGGCCGGCAGCGGCTGGGCATGGACGCCGGCGACGGTCAGCAGGATCAGCGCGGCCGTGCGGAGCAGGCAGGAAAGTAGCGGCATGGCGGTATTCCGTTTCGTTGTTCTGTTCTGCGTTGCATTCTATGCTTGCGCGCTCCGCCGTCAAAACGGCGGCGCCCAAAGAATCAGGAAAATGATCGGTTGTGCGCGGCCGCCACTGCAACAATGCTCGGATTCTGATAACAAGGAGACCGCCCATGCGCCTGCTACCTGTCTTGACGCTGTTCTGCACATTGCTCGAATCCGTCGATGCATGCGCCGCCATCGGCCAGCGCTTCCCGTCCGAACGCAAGGAAGTCGTCGATCCCGTGACCGGCACGCGCCTGACGTTCCTCACCAGCCGTCCGCACGGCGACTCCAAGATCTACCAGACGCACCCGCGATGGACGGCGGACGGCCAGTGGCTGATCTTCCGGTCTCGCCTGGCCGGCAACGAAGCGATGGCCGTCAACGAGAAGACGGGCGACATCGTGCAGGTCACGGAAGGCGGCTACGAGGGCATGCTGAACGCGGCCCGCAAGTCGATGACGCTGTATTTCCTGCGCCGCGCGGGCGCCGACAGGCAGGTGGTCGAAGTCGACCTCGCGCGCGTGCTCGCGGACAGCGCGGCCGGGCACATGCGCGACGCTGCGAGCTACCAGCGCGTCGCGGCGACCCTGCCGGCCGCGATGGAAGCCTATGGCGACACGGCGCTGGACGCCGACGAGGAATGGCTGTACGTCCGCGTCGGCCCGCACGAGGCGGCGCGCCACCAGGCGCCGGGCACGAAGCTGGAGCCCGCGTTCGGCCCGCGCAGGATGGGCGCCGGCCCCGCCGGCATCGCGCGCGTGAACGTGCGCACGGGGGAAGTGCGCCACGTCGTGTCGGTGCCGTTCCAGGTCGGCCACATCCAGGCAAACCTGTGGAACCCGGGCGAGATCGTGTTCTGCTGGGAGACCGGCGGCAAGTCGCCGCAGCGGACGTGGACGGTGCACGCGGACGGCAGCGGCCTGCGCCCGCTGTATCCGGAAGCGCCGTACGAATGGGTCACGCACGAAGCGGTGATCGGCAAGGATGAAGTGGCCCTCGCCATCATGGGCCACCGCGCGATCCCCGGCGCGGCGGCCGCCGTGGACGGCCCGGCCACCGACGTCGGCGGCGCGAACCCCGGACAGGACGACGGCTGGGGCCAGACCGGCACGCGCGAAAAGCCGACCGGCCTTGCCATCGTCAACCTGCGCACGCGCCAGATGCAGATCGTCGGCCAGACGCCGTCCGGCAGCGGCTTCTGGCACGTGCACGGGTCCAGCGACGGCCGCTTCGCCGTCGGCGACGATTTCAGCCGCAGCCTGTACCTCATCGACCGCGCCAGCCACGAGATGAAGCTGCTGACGACCGGCCACAAGACGACGGCCGCCGACCACCCTCACCCCACGTTCAGCCCGGACGGCACCCGCATCGAGATCCAGTCCGCGATGCTGTCCGCCGACGGCCGCACGCTGAACATCTGCATCGTGCCGGTGCCGGACGCATGGCTCAAGCGTTCGCGCTAAAGCCGCTCCACGCGCAGGTTGCGCAGCTCGTACGGCGTGCCCTCGAGCTGGAAACCGATGCGGCCCGTGGCCGGCTGCGCGATCGTGACGGCGTTCTGCGCGACGCCGTTGATCGTCACGTCGATGCAGCCGCCGCGCACCAGCACGTCCATGGTATTCCACTCGCCGGGCGGGCGTTCGCTGTCCGCGGCGGTATGCGCCTTGATCGGCGGGTACGCGCCCGGCGCGGTGGTCAGCGGTTCGTTAAACGTCGCCCCCGCCATCGGCAGCAGGTCGCCGGCCGCCCCATGCTTCGTCTGCACCTGGATGCTGTAGGGCCACACCCCATCCTTCGGCCCGGACGCCACGTGGAGCAGCACGCCGCCGTTGCCCGGCTTGCCGGTCCAGCGCCATTCCACGTGCAGGCGATAATCCGTGTACGTATCGCGCGTGGCGATGAAGCCGGACGGCTTGCCCGCCACCGCGATGACACCGTCGGCGCGCGGCTGCCACACCGTGTCCAGCGCGGCGGCCGGTGTCGTCGCGATCTCCATGACGCCGAGCGCACCGTCGACCGGCGCCGGCGTCGACGCGCACCCCAGCAAACCCGCGCACAACAGTGCGCCGCCCAACCACCCAAGTTTTACCATGTCAGGACCTCGGAATGAAAAATCGTTCGAATGAAACCAGGAGACGTTATATGAAACTCGCCGCCGGCGCCCTGCTCGCCGGGGCCGTCGATGCCGCGTTCGCGGTCCCGCAGGTGCCCCCGGCCGCCACGATCCCGCTGTGGCCCGAAGGCGTGCCGGATGCGAAGCCCGGCCTCGGGCCGGAACACGTCGACGACGGCCGCGTGTCCAACGTGACCGAACCGACGTTGACCGTGTACGGTCCCGCCGTCGACCGTCCGAACGGCACCGCCGTCATCATCTGCCCCGGCGGCGGCTACGTGCGGCTGTCGACGGCGCGCGAAGGCGAGCAATACGCCGCATGGCTCGGCACCCTCGGCATCACGAGCTTCGTGCTCAAGTATCGCATGCAGGAGTTCGGCCATCCGGCGCCGTTGCGCGACGTGCTGCGCGCCGTCCGCCTCGTGCGCTCGCAGGCGGCACGGTACCACATCCGCCCGGACCGCATCGGCGTGATGGGCAGCTCCGCCGGCGGCCACCTGGCGGCCAGCGCCGGCACCTTGTACGACCACCCGCTGGGCCGCACGGGCGCGGACCTGGACAAGGTCAGCGCCCGTCCCGACTTCCTCGTGCTGATGTACCCCGTGATCACGATGACGGGGCCCGCCGTGCACGCGGGTTCGCGCAAGGCGCTGCTGGGTGCCGGCCCGTCCGAGGCCGACGTGCGCCTGATGTCGGTCGAGCAGCAGGTCACGGCCGCCACGCCCCCGACACTCCTCATCCACACGCAGGAAGACCAGACGGTGCCCGTCGAGAACAGCATCCTGTTCTACCAGGCGCTCACGCGGGCGAAGGTGCCGGCCGAGATGTATCTGTTCGAGCATGGATCGCATGGGATGGGGATGCGGGCGGGCCTCGGGACGGCGTCGGAGTGGCCGAAACGGGCGGAGGAGTGGCTGAAGGGACGTGGATTGCTCGATCCGGCGCGCTAGGACGCGCACACCGATCCGTCGTTCCCGCGAAGGCGGGAACCCAAGTTCGCGGGCAGAGACGCGGCGCATGAACTTGGGCCCCCGCCTGCGCGGGGGCGACGTTACCAGCGTTAACGGTCACTCGAGGTAAAACACTCTCCGCAGCGGCCACTCCTTCGGCCGATTGCCCGGCTCCACCTCCATCAGCGGCGCCATCGCATCCCACCAGCGCCGCATGATGGGATGCTCGGGCAGCGCCGCGATCGTATGGCCGTCACGCAGCTTCAGGACGGCGAACAGCTGCAGCGACGCCTCGTCGAGGAAGATCGAATAATCGTAAATCCCGGACGCGCGCAGCAAGTCCGCCAGTTCCGGCCAGATCTCGTCGTGGCGCCGCTTGTACTCGTCGATGTGGCCCGGCTTGAGCCGCATGACGAATGCCCGCGTCTCGCTCATCGCACACCTCCCTGCGCCATGCGCTTCAGCTCCGCCGCCGCCAGCATGAAGCCGCCCACGCCGTAGTCGTAGCTGGACGTCGGGCGATAAAACGCCGGTTCGGCGCCCGTCTGCTGGATATTGCCGACGCGGCCATCCGCATACACGTTCTTCAGGATGCCCGCCCAGGCCTTCGCGATCACCGGGCGGTATCTGGCGCCGTCGAGCAGGCCGTGATTCACGCCATAGGCCATGCCGTACACGAACAGCGCGGAGCCCGAGACCTCCGGCAGCGGATACGTCTTCGGATCGAGCAGGCCCGCATGCCACAGGCCGTCCGCGCCCTGCAACGACGCGAGCTTCTCCGCCATCTCGCGCAGCTGCTGCACATAGAAGCCGCGCTGCGGATCGTCCGCCGGCACGTAATCCAGCACCCGCGCCAGGCCGCCCATCACCCAGCCCTCGCCGCGCGACCAGAAGATCTTCTTGCCGTTCGCTTCGCGCTTGTCCTTGTAGCTCGCGTCCCGTGCGTACAAATGCTCCTCCTTGTCGTACAGGAGATCGTACGTGCGCTTCCAGTTCAGGTGCATGTAGTCGAGGTATTTGCGTTCGCCCGTCGCCTTGAACATCTTCGCCCACACTGGCGGCGCCATGAACAGCGCGTCGCACCACCACCACGGGATGCGCGGATCGTTCGGCTTCAGGGTCGCCAGCGGCAGCAGGTCGTCCATCTCGGCCTTCGTCAGGCGCAGCATGCCCGGATTCTTCTCCTGGAAGTACAGGTCGAGGTAGGTCTGCGCGATCGACAGGTCGTCCGCGTTCGGCAGGCGGTCGCGCTCCTGGAAATCGAAGTGGCGCGCCATGGCGAGCATCGCGTCCCGGTAGCGGGAGTCCCCCGTCGCCTCCGAGGCGGCCATGAAGCCCGTGTACATCACGCTCTCCGTCCAGATGCGGGAGAAATACGGTTGCGAGCGGGCGAGCTGCCAGTCGGCCACCTTGCGCAGCGCCTTGTCGATGGCGGCCGGCGTCAGCTCGGGCGACAGGTCCGTCGCGAGCGGGCCCGCATCGAGCGGGGCGTCGCCGAAGTGGCGGCTGATGTCCTTGTCGATGACGGCCTGCATGGCCGGCGTCGGCTGCGGGTAGCCGGTCGTCTGGGCGCAGGCGGGCAAAGCCAGGGCCAGGGCGGCAGCCAGCAGGGTAAGTCGGCGGGTCTCGATCATGTTGTTCTCCTTGTTTATTCGCCCGTACCGAGCAGCCTGACGGGGCCCAGCAGGCCCGCCGGCTGCGGCGCGATCAGGGCCGTGTCCTGCGGGACGAAGCGCTGGCCGTAGCGCGCGGACAGCAGCCGGTAATCCGGCAGCGCATGGCCCGCCAGCGCATTCAGCGCGAGATTCGCGACGCGCACTTCGATGCGGTTACGGCCGGGCTGCAGATAGCCCGTGACGTCGACGGCATATGGCGGATGCCACACGGCGCCCGCGTGGCGGCCGTTCACATACACCTGCGCCGCTTCGCGCACGGGACTCTCGTACATCGCCCGCATGCCGGCCGGGACTTTCGGCGCCGATTCCAGCGGCGTGCCGGGGCCGAAATCGAGCACGAGCCGCGACGACCGCAGCTGCGCGGCCGTGAGCTCGACGTCTTTTTCGTACGTGGCGACGCCGGAGAAGTAACGCGTCGCCTCGTCCTCCGTCCACGAGCGCAATGCCGACAGCCGTTGCGCCTGCGCCCGGCCGGGGAAGCGCAGGTTCCAGTCGCGGCCCAGGTCCGCGATTTCGGTCTCCGCCGCGACGGGCGCCGGCGCCGGCGGCAGCGCATCGGCCAGCACGAGCACGCGCGATTCGTACGGTGCGAGGTCGAGCGCGGCCGGCAGCGCGGCCGCCGTCATGCGCCCGCTGTCCGGGTCGATCCACGCGGCGGTCTTGCGCGTCGCGCCGAACGATGCGTGCGCATGCACGGGCCGGTTGCTCGTGTTGGCGATGAAATACATGTCCGCGTCGCGCAGCTTGCGGCGCACGAAGCCGACGTCGGACGTTTGCGCCGACAGCTTCATGTCCGGCGCCAGCACCGCCTGCAGCGCGGCGCCGACGGCGTCGTCGTTCGCGACCCTGCGCACGTTCGGGTGCGCGAACAGCGTTTTCGCTTTCGCCGCGACGGTCGCGGACACCTGCGCCGCGTCGAGATAACCAGGTGCCAGCGATGGCGCACCGCCCACCGCGATGATGTGCCCGCCGCCGCGGACGTACGCCGCCAGCCTGTCGATCACGCCGGGCGCGAGCCGGGTCACGTGCGGCATGACGAGCACGGGGTAACGAACGCCCAGCGCGAGGATCGCCTCGGCGTCCATGTAATCGAGGTTCTGGCCCGCGTCGAGGATTTGCGCCGTCAGTGCCGGCGTCACGTACCGGTGCATCTCGGCCGACAGCGACACCTTGCCCGGCACGAGGGCCGCGTACACGTCGTCGTTCGGCAGCAGCACGGCGACCTGGTTCGCGGGCTCGCCCTGGCGCATCAACCAGCTCATGCGCGTGAGGTAGCCCGTCACTTGCGGCATCACGTTCCACCACGGGTTGTGGTCGTTGAACACGGCGGCCGCGTAGAACGCGTAGCCCGGTTCGATCGTGCCCGGCGGCGTGTACGGCCAGCCGTGGCCGACGAACTGGTTCACGCCTTCGAGCAGCATGCGGTCCGCTTCCGCCTTCATGTCCAGCGGCGTCGCCGCGAACGCGGGGGAATGCAGCCACGTCCACGTCTCCGCCGAGATCACGGGCCGGCCGTACAGGTGGCCGGCGGACGTGGCAAGGCGCGTGAACGAGAACTCGCGGAATTGCGGACCTTCTCCTTCCGGCAGCGCCACGAGGCGGTTGCTGGACAGCGACACGGCCGGTTCGCCATACGTCTGCGACCGGAATTGCGTGCCGTGCTTCCTGGCCCAGTCGTCGATGGGCGCCAGGTAGCGTTCATTGACGAGTTCCGTCTGCGTGAGCGCCCAGTCGCGGCGCACGGCGGCCGCGTCCGGCCCCTGCCCCGTGAACACGGCCGGCAGGTGCGGCACGATGTCGTAGCCGCGCCGCCGCCTGAACTCGGCGACGAAATCGTCCGTCCAGTCGGTGTTGTAGACCTCCAGGCTGTCCGAGAACACGGCATACGGCGGCGCGTCGCCGAACGCCTTCAGCAGCGGCTCGGCCACAACGGCGAGATGATGGTCGACGGCCTTGCGGCTCAGGTGATCGAGCACGAAGCCTTCCGCGCCCAGCGCCGCGCGCTTGACCTGCTGGCCCGTGCGGCTGGCGATGTACACGACGACCTTGCGGGGCGCATTCGCGGGCGAGATTGCCGCGCGGCCGTCGGCGCCGGGCTGCACCGGCAATGCTTTCAGCGACGCGGGATCGACGCCCGTGCCGACGAAGGCCGCGATCAGCTTCTCGCCATTCATGACGGCCGGCAGCGCGAAGCTGGCCGCGCCGACCGGCACGTCGACGACCTCCTGGCGCAGGCGCGACGCGGCCTCGCCGACCGTGACGTGCGGACCGCCGTACGGCCAGCCGCTGGCCAGCGTCATGTCGACGCGCATGGCGTTCGCGCGGCCCGTGCGGTTGGCAAAGCTCACCGCATCGAGGAATTCGGAAGAGAGATACGGCACATTGCGGATGCCGCGCGCGCCATCGTCGAGTTCCATCGGGTACACGGGCTGGATCTCGAAACCGCCGATGCCGCCGGCCTTCATCGCGAGGATCTCGCGTTCCAGCTCGGTTTTTTCGACGGCGGGGCCGAACCACCACCAGCGCATCATGGGGCGGGCATCCAGCGGCGGCGATTGCAGGTGTCGGGCGACGTCGGCGAACGTCGTGGACGGGCCGGCCGCGTGCGCGGTGAAGGCGCACGACAGCGCGAGCGCCAATAGGGGTTTGCTCATGCGGGAAACTCCGGGACGAGTGAGTGGTGACCGCGTCGTTCCCGCGCAGGCGGGAACCCAAGTTTGCGTGAACGCATACAAACTTGGGCCCCTGCCTTCGCAGGGGCGACGTCCTGTTACCGCAGCCTCAGACGATCCCGCTACTGCTCGCCCCCGCCTTCGCGGGCCGCGCGCTCGCCACCTTGTCCCGGTAGCCGCTGGCCCGATAGCACGCCACCGGATCCGCCGCGCCGCCCGAGCGCACGCGCGCCATCGCGAGGATCGGCGACACGTCGGTACGGAACGCCTGTTTCAGCGCCTGCGCCGACAGCAGCACGTCGTTCGATTCCTGCAAGCCGGCCAGTTGCGCGCGGTCGACGAGCGCGGCCTGTACGTACGCGCGCTGGACTTCCACCGCGCTGTTCATCAGGCTCTCCACCGGGTCCGTCACGTTATGCGACTGGTCCAGCATGTACGCCGGCTTGAACGCCGGGCCTTCGCGCAGCGCGGCGTCGGCCAGCTCGTTGAAGACCAGGAACAGCTGGAACGGATTGATCGAGCCGGAATCCAGGTCGTCGTCGCCGTATTTACTGTCGTTGAAGTGGAAGCCGCCGAGTTTACCGAACTGCGCGAGGCGCGCGACGATCATTTCGATGTTCGTGTTCGGCGCGTGGTGGCCCAGGTCGACGAGGCATTTCGCCTTCGGACCCAGCGCCGTCGCGCACGCGAAGCTCGTGCCCCAGTCGGCGATGGTCGTCGCGTAGAACGCCGGCTCGAACAGTTTATGTTCGATGAAGACGTTCCAGTCGTCCGGCAGCGCGGCGTAGATCTCGCGCATGCTGTCCAGGTAGCGCTCCAGCGCGCCGCGCAGGTTGTGCTGGCCGGGGAAGTTGGCGCCGTCGCCGACCCACACCGTCAGCGCCTTCGACCCGAGCTCGCGTCCGAGTTCGATGCATTCGATGTTGTGCTTGACAGCCTGCGCGCGCGTGGCACTGCTGTTCGCCGTCAGGCTGCCGTATTTATACGTGTGTTCCTGGTTCTGCTGGTCCTGGAACGTGTTCGAGTTGACGGCGTCGAACGCGAGTCCCAGGTCGTCCGCCTTCTGGCGCAACTCCTTCGCGTCGGTCGGTTTGTCCCACGGGAAGTGCGGCGACACGGCCGGCGTGGCGCGCGTCAGCTGGTTGATGACGGCGCAGTCGTCCAGCTTTTCGAACACGTTGCGCGGTTCGCCGCGGCCCGGGAAGCGGGCGAAGCGGGTGCCGCCCGTGCCCACGCCCCAGCTGGGCACCGCGACCGCGAAGCGCTGCGCGAGCGCCGTCAATGCCTCGATATCCTGGCCGCGGCGGGCGAGCATGCCGCCCAGTGCTGCATAATCGGCTTCCAGCCCCGGGGCCAGCTTCGCATTGTGGTCGGCTACCAGACCGGCATCGATGAGGGTCGTCATGTTGTCTCCTGTCGTCGCGGCACCGCGCCCTGCGGTGCCGCTGTTTCTTCTGGATGGTTATTATCGCGTGAATGCCGCCGCGTTGCCGGCGTCCACGTTCAGCACGTTGCCCGTGCTCTTGCCGGACTTCTCGCTGGCGAAGAAATACACGGCTTCCGCGATATCTTCCGGGAACACGCTCTTCTTGAGCATGCTGCGCTTGCGGTAGAACTCCTCGACGTCGTCCAGGTCGATCTTGTTCGACGCGGCGCGTTCTTCCTTCCACTTGCCGTCCCAGATGCGCGAGCCGCGGATGACGGCGTCCGGATTGACGACGTTGACGCGGATGCCGTGCTCCGCGCCTTCCAGCGCGATGCAGCGGGCCAGGTGGATCTCGGCCGCCTTCGCCGTGCAATACGCGGAGGCGCCGGCCGACGCAACGAGGCCGTTCTTGCTGCCCACGAAGACGATGCTGCCGCCCAGCTTTTGCTGCTTCATGATCTGGAATGCGTTGCGCGACACGAGGAAGTAGCCGGTGACGAGGATGTCCTGGTTGCGCTTCCACACGTCCAGCGACGTCTCGTCCAGCGGCGCGGCCGACGCGATGCCCGCGTTCGACACGAGCAGGTCGACGCCGCCGAAGCGCAGTGCCGTCGCGGACAGGATGCCGCCCACTTCGTCCTCGCTCGTGATGTTCGCCTGCACGGTCGCCACGTTGTCCTTGCCCGCAACCTTGACGAGATTCTGCTTCGCGCCTTCCAGCGCTTCCGCGTCGATATCGGTCAGCATCACGCACGCGCCTTCCTGCAGCAGCTGGCGCGCCACCGCCTGGCCGATGCCGCCCGCGCCGCCCGTCACGAGCGCGATGCGGCCCGCGAGGCTCTTCGGTTTCGGCATCCGCTGCAGCTTCGCTTCTTCCAGCAGCCAGTATTCGATATCGAACGCTTCCTGTTCCGGCAGGCCGACGTACTGGTCGACGCCATTCGCGCCGCGCATCACGTTGATTGCGTTGACGTAGAACTCGCCGGCGATGCGCGCCGTCGCCTTGTCCTTCGCGAACGACAGCATGCCCACGCCCGGGATCAGGTAGATGATCGGGTTGGCGTCGCGGATCTTCGGCGAGGTGTCGCGCTTGCAGCGCTCATAATAGGCGGTATAGTCCGCGCGGTAATCGCTCAGGGCCTGATCGAGACCGTTCACGAGGCGATCGAAATCCGGCGCGGCCGGGTCGAAATCGAGTACCAGCGGGCGGATCTTCGTGCGCAGGAAGTGGTCCGGGCACGACGTGCCCAGCGCGGCCAACGGCGCGAGGTCGGCGCTGCAGACGAATTCCAGCACGGCGTCGGAATCGTCGAAGTGGCCCAGCTTGAATTCCTGCTGGCTGATCTTCCCGCGCAGCAGCGGCATCAGGCGGGCGACGAGGTCCGCGCGCTCGAGCGCCGGCAACGGGTCGGCGACCTGCCCGCCGAACACGGGCTGCTTCACGTTCGCGGCCAGCCATTCCTCGGCGCGCTTGATCATCGCGAGCGTCGTCTCGTAGCACGACTTCGCGGTGTCGCCCCACGTGAACAGGCCGTGGCCTTCGAGGATGATGCCCTTCAGCTGCGGCTGTTCCTGCGACAGCTTCTCGAGCTTGAGTCCGAGGTCGTAGCCGGGACGCTGCCACGGCAGCCAACCCAGTTCGCCTTCGAAGATCTTCTCGGTCAGCGCGCGGCTGTTCTTGCAGGCCGCGATCGCGATCACGGCATCCGGGTGCATGTGGTCGACGTGTTTACGGTCGATGTAGGCGTGCAGCGGGGTGTCGATCGACGCGGCGCGCGGATTCAGGTTGAACGTGCAGTGCGGCAGGTAGCCGACCATCTCGTCCTCGTGCTCCAGGCCGCGGTAGCGGGTCTTCAGCGCCTGCAGCTTGTCCATGTACAGCGTCGAGAAGCCATCCAGCTTGATCGAACCCAGGTCGCCGCCGGAGCCCTTCACCCACAGCACGTCGACCTGCTCGCCGGTGAGCGGATCCGTCATGACGATCTTGGCCGACGTATTGCCGCCGCCGAAGTTCGTGATGCGCAGGTCGGAACCGAGCAGATTGGAACGGTACAGCAGCAGTTCAGGTTCGCTCAGCGTGGCGGCGTGCTGGTCGTCCCAGCGCGACGTGATCGGTTCCTTGTGGGAGGTAGCGCTCATTGCACCCATAAATAGGTCTCCATGTGTTTGCGTTGTGTGTCGCCCGCGCCGTGGAATCACGGTCGCGGCATCCGGCACAGTAGAATTCAGCGGCCCAAGGGGTGTCAACGCGGAATCGATCAACATCGTGACCAAGAGCGATTTAATCATTTAGTTGATCGGAACGCGCATTTGGGCGGCGCCGGAAGGTCAAATAATCAATCGGATGATCATTTAACGATTGACGACCTTTCAACTCCTCATTACTCTTTTTCCCAGACAGCGCGACCCACGGTGCGACGCTGTCCCCGCCGCACAACTACATAAACGGCATAGGAGGAGACTATGGTGAATCACAAGCGCCGCAAGCGTTTGCTGAAACTGCTCGCCGAGCACCAGACGGCGACGGTCCAGCAGCTCGTCGAATGGCTCAACGCGTCACCGGCCACGGTCCGGCGCGACATCAGCTGGCTCGCAGCCCGCAACCTGCTCACCCGCACCCGCGGTGGCGCCGAGAACCTGCTTCCCAAGAAGCGCCAGTTCCCGCTGTCGAGCGAAACGTTCCAGAACAATATCCAGTGCTACGCCGCGCGCAAGCGCGCCATCGCCCGCCACGCGGCCGGCATGTGTACTGACGGCGAAACGATCATCATCAACGGCGGCACCACGACGTTCATGATGGCCGAGTTCCTGGCCGACAAGCACCTCAAGATCCTGACCAATTCGTTCCTGATGGCGGAACGCCTGCTCGTCTCGAGCGAGAACGAGATCATCGTCCCCGGCGGGAAGGTCTACCGCGAACAGAACGTGATCCTCTCCCCGTTCGACAACGACATCACCCAGCACCACTACGCCGGCAAGATGTTCATGAGCGTCTACGGCCTGTCCCTGCTCGGCCTGATGGAAGCGGACCCGCTGCTGATCCAGGCCGAGAAGCGCTTGATCAGCCAGGCGGAGGAACTGATCGTCCTGGCCGACAGTTCCAAGTTCGCACGCAAGGCGGGCCTGATCCTGTGCGGTCTCGATCGCGTCTCGACCGTCATTACGGACACCGGCGCGTCGGACAAGGCCGTACAGACGCTCGAGCAGTACGGCGTCAAGGTCGTCACGGTGGAACCGGACGAAGTGGCGCCGAACGTCGGCGCGCCTTTTTTTAATCCGCAGTTCGACCTGCAATCCGCCGCGCTGTTCCACCTGGACGCGCAGCTCGACCCGCGACTGGACGCGCAACTGGAGGCCGCACATTGAAGCTTAAAACCACCCTGCTCGCGCTGGCGGCCGTCGGCTTATTGACCGGCATCGCCGGCTGCGGCGAGAAGAAGCCCGAAAAGACCCGCATCGCGATGGTCGTGAAAAACCTCGGCAACGGCTTCTTCGACGCGGCGCACACGGGCGCCGACGAAGCGGCGAAACAGCTCGGCAACGTCGAAGTGATCTATACAGGCCCGACGACGCCCAGCGCCGAAGGCCAGATCGAGATCATCAACTCGCTGATCAGCCAGAAGGTCGACGCGATCGTCATCTCGGCGAACGACCCGAACGCGCTGGTGCCGATCGCGAAGAAGGCGATGCAGCGCGGGATCAAGGTCGTCTCCTTCGACAGCGGCATCGCGCCGGAAGGGCGGCAGATGCAGCTGAATCCGTCGAACGCGGCACTGATCGGCGAGAAGCAGATCCAGATGGCGGCCGACGAGATCGGCGGCGCGGGCGAGATCGCGATCCTCTCGGCTTCCGCGCAGGCGACGAACCAGAACATCTGGATCGACGTGATGAAGAAGGTGCTGGAAAAGCCGGAGTATTCGAAGATCAAGCTGGTGGCCACGGTGTACGGCGACGACCAGTCCGATAAAAGCTACCGCGAGGCGATCGGCCTGCTGCGCAGCCATCCCCAGCTCAAGGCGATCATCGCGCCGACCACGGTGGGCATCGTCGCGGCCAGCAAGGCCGTGGCGGACGAGCACCTCGTCGGCAAGGTGTATGTGACGGGCCTCGGCCTGCCGTCCGAGATGGCGGGCCACGTGAAGAGCGGCGCCGTGAAGGAATTCGCGATCTGGAACCCGATCGACCTGGGCTACGCGGCCACGTACGCGGCCGACCAGTTCGTGAAGGGCAAGGCGGAAGCGAAACCGGGTGCCAGCGTGTCCGTCGGACGGCTGGGCAGCGTGACGCTCGATGCCAATGGCGAGGCGGCGTTGGGTCCCCCGTTCACGTATAACGCGGAGAACGTGGACAAGTTCGCGAAGCTGTTCTAAGCCGTAGCCCCAAAACCGTCGTCCCTGCGAAGGCAGGGACCCAATTTCAGCTAGCGGTCCGCCGGCAGACTTGGGTTCCCGCCTGCGCGGGAACGACGTTGTTTATGCCGACAAAATTATGCCACCCACCCAAATCCCCCCGGTCCTCCAGCTGACCGGCATCAGCAAGCGCTTCAACGGCATCCACGCCCTGAACGGCGTGAACATCACGATCCGCGCCGGCGAATGCATGGCCCTGATCGGCGAGAATGGCGCCGGCAAGTCCACGCTGGTAAAAACCCTCACGGGCATCTACCGCCCGGACGCCGGCACCCTGTCCCTGGACGGGAAGCCCGTGACGTTCGCGAGCCCGCAGGAAGCGATGGCCGCCGGGATCACGGCCGTGCACCAGGAGACGGTCATGTTCGACGAACTGTCCGTCGCCGAGAACATCTACGTCGGCCGCCAGCCCGTACGGGCGGGGCGTATCGACTGGGCGCAGATCGAGCGCGAGGCGGAAGCCTTGTTCGCGCGCCTGGAAGTGGCGCTGCCCGTGAAGGCGCGCGTAAAAGACCTGTCGGTCGCGCAGCGCCATTTCGTCGAGATCGCGCGCGCCCTCGCCCAGGATGCCCGCGTCGTCATCATGGACGAACCGACGGCCGCGCTGTCGCAGCGCGAGATCCGGGAACTGTACCGCATCATCGGCCAGTTGAAGGCCGCCGGCACCGCCGTCATCTTCATCTCGCACAAGTTCGACGAGATTTTCGAAGTGGCCGACTGCTACACCGTGCTGCGCGACGGCCAGTTCGTGGCCGAAGGCCGCCTGGCCGACATCACGGAACAGGAACTGGTCGCGCTGATGGTCGGCCGCGCCGTGCACCAGGCCTATCCGAAGCTCGACGCCGAGATCGGCGAGCCGCTGCTCGTCGTGCAGAACCTGTCCCACCCCACCGAATTCGACGACGTCAGTTTTACGCTGCGCCGCGGCGAGATCCTCGGCTTCTACGGCCTCGTGGGCGCGGGGCGCTCGGAAGTGATGCAGGCGCTGTTCGGCCTCACGCCGGGCGTCTCCGGCTGCGTCACGCTGGACGGCCGTCCCGTGATGGCGCGCTCGCCGAGCGAAGCGATCGCACTGGGCATCGCCTACGTGCCGGAAGACCGCCAGCACCACGGCGCGCACCTGACGATGCCGATCCAGCACAACATCACCCTGCCGATCCTGTCGCGCATCGGCTTCTTCCTGCGGGGACGGGGCAAGCAGGAAGCCGCCATCGCGCGCCATTTCGCGGAACAGCTGGAGCTCAAGGCGAGCCACCTGACGCAGCACGTGGCCGAGCTTTCGGGCGGCAACCAGCAGAAGGTCGTCCTCGGCAAATGGCTCGCGACGGATCCGAAAGTGATCATCCTCGACGAGCCGACGAAGGGCATCGACATCGGTTCGAAGGCGGCCGTGCACCGCTTCATCAGCCAGCTCGTGGCGCGGGGCCTCTCCGTCATCCTCGTGTCGTCCGAACTGCCGGAAGTGCTGGGCATGGCGGATCGCATCGTCGTCATGCACCACGGCCGCGTGCAACGCGAATTCCTGCGCTTTGATGCGACGCCGGAATCGGTCGTTGCCGCCGCATCCGGCTTGACCCTGGAGGCCGCATGAACATCCTCAAGCAACGCGAACCGCTGCTGGCGGCAATGGTGGTGCTGCTCGTCGTGGCCGTCGGCCTGCGCGCACCGGTCTTCCTGTCGGCCGGCTCGCTCGCGAACCTCGTCACGGACAGCACGCTGCTCGTGATGCTGGCACTCACGCAGATGCTCGTCATCGTCACGCGCGGCGTCGACCTGTCCGTCGCGTCGAACCTGGCGCTGTCCGGCATGGTCGCCGCGATGCTGGGCGCGCACAACCCGGGCCTGCCGCTGCCGCTGATCATGCTGGCGGCCGTCGCCGTGGGATTGGCGCTCGGCCTCGTCAACGGCTGGCTGGTCGGCTACCTCGAACTGCCGCCCATCGTCGTCACCCTGGGCACGATGAGCGTCTACCGCGGCGCCGTGTTCGTGCTGTCCGGCGGCGCGTGGGTGTCGGCGCACCAGATGCCGCCCGCTTTCATCGCCTTCCCGCTCGACCGGCTGCTGGGCCTTCCGCACCTCGTGTGGATCGCGGCCGCGACGCTCGCCGTCATGGCGTGGATCGCGCGCAGCACCCGCTTCGGGCGCGACCTGTACGCCATCGGCAACGCGCCGCAGTGCGCGGGCTACATCGGCATCCCGAGCCACAAGCGCCTGCTGTGGACCTATGCGCTGTCGGGTGCTGTGGCAGGCCTGTGCGGCTACCTGTGGGTGGCGCGCTACGCCGTCGCCTACACGGAAATCGCGTACGGCTTCGAATTCACCGTGATCGCCGCGTGCGTGATCGGCGGGGTCTCCATCGGCGGCGGCGTGGGCACCGTGCTCGGCGCCACCCTGGGCGCGCTGTTCCTCACCGTGATCGGCAACGCGCTGCCCGTGCTGCAGGTGTCGCCGTTCTGGCAGAGCGCCCTCACCGGCCTCGTGATCCTCGTCGCCGTCCTGATCAACGCCCGCGGGGCCGGCCGCCGCAGCCGCCAGATCCTGCCGCTGCACGGTACAAACGCCCAACCCAACCGGAGTGCCGCGTGAACCCGACCACCACGATGCAAACTGAAAAAACGTCGCGCTACACGATCCTCGACCGCGAAACGCCGCGCCTGAAAACGATCCTCGGGCGCTGGGAAAGCCTGCTGGCCATGCTCTTCATCGTGGTCTTCGCAGCCAACAGCATCGCCCTGCCGCACTTCCTGGATCTGTACAACCTGCTGGACGGCACGCAGAACTTCAGCGAGAAGGCCTTGATCGCGCTGCCGATGGCGCTGTTGATCATCTGCCGCGAGATCGACATCTCCGTCGCGGGCACGCTCGCGCTGTCGTCCGTCGCAATGGGCCTGGCCAAGGGCGCCGGCTTCCCGGCCGAAAGCCTGGCCATCGTCGCGCTGGCCACGGGCACCGCGTGCGGCTTCCTGAACGGGGTGCTCGTGACGCGCTTCGCGCTGCCGTCGATCGTCGTCACCATCGGCACCGTGTCGCTGTACCGCGGTCTCGCCAGCGTCGTCCTCGGCGACAAGGCGTTCACCGGCTATCCGCAGCTGATGGCCGACTGGGGCCAGGGGTACTTCTTCGGCATCGTCCCGCGCGAATTCGTCGTACTGCTCGTGTGCGCCGCGCTGTTTGCGACACTCCTCCACACGACGAGCTGGGGCCGCCGCATCTACGCCATCGGCAACAACCCGGAAGCGGCGCGCTTTTCCGGCATCGCCGTCGACCGCTACCGCCTCGCGCTGTTCATGCTGACGGGCGCGATGGCGGGTCTCGCCGCCTTCCTGCTCACGGGCCGCATCGGCAGCACGCGCCCGAACATCGCGACCGGCTGGGAACTGGAAGTGATCACGATGGTGATCCTGGGCGGCGTCAGCATCGCGGGCGGCGCGGGCACGATCGCGGGCGTGATGCTGGCCGTGCTCACGATGGGCACGGTCACGTACGGGCTGTCGCTCGCCAACATCCCGGGCATCTACATGACCATCGTCGTCGGCGTGCTGCTGCTCGTGACCATCGCGCTGCCTAAGCTCCTGCGCATGCGGCGCGCGCGGAGCGCATGATGCCGGACGCCCTCATCGTCCTCGACATCGGCAAGACGAACGCCAAGCTGGCGCTGATCGACGCCGGCGGCAAAGTCCTGTCGGAGCAGCGCCGCCCGAACACGGTGCTGACGGACGGGCCCTACGCCCACCTGGACCCGGACGGCCTGTGGGACTGGCTGCTCGCCACGTGCCGCGCGTTCGCGGCAAGGGCGCGCGTGTCGGCCATCGTGCCCGTCACGCACGGCGCCACCGCGGCGCTGGTGGACGACGCTGACCTCGTGCTGCCCGTGCTGGACTACGAAGCGGAGCTGCCGGGCGTCGACTACGCGGGTCCGGCGTACGACGAAACGCTGTCCCCGCGCCTGCCGGCGGGGCTGAACCTGGGCCGGCAGCTGGCGTGGCTGCAGGCGCGCTTCCCGCGCGAGTTCGCCCGTGCGCGGCACATCCTCATGTATCCCCAGTACTGGGCATGGCGCCTGTGCGGCGTGGCCGCGGCGGAAGCGACGTCGCTCGGCTGCCACACGGACCTGTGGAACCCGCGCACGCAGGCGTATTCGAGCCTCGTCGACCGCATGGGCTGGTCCGGCCTGATGCCGCCGCTGGCGCCCGCGCACGCGGTGCTGGGTACGCTGCGCCCCGAGATCGCGGCCGCGACCTGGCTGCCGGCGGACTGCGAGGTCCTGTGCGGCATCCACGACAGCAACGCGTCGCTGCTGCGCTACCTGGGCCGCAACGAAGGCACGGTGCTGTCGACGGGTACGTGGATGATCGCCGCGACATTCGGCACGGCGCTGGACGGCTTGCGCGAGCGGGACGACATGCTCGCCAACACGAATGCGCTGGGCCAGCCCGTCGCGTGCATGCGCTTCATGGGCGGGCGCGAATTCGGCGAACTCGCGGGCGCCGCGCCCGCGGCCTGCGGGTTCGACGCCGTCGAACGGCTCGTCGCGCGCGGCACGCTGGCGCTGCCCTGCTTCGCCGCGACCGGCGGTCCGTTCGCGGGCCGCACCGGCAGCATCGAAGGGCCGCCGCCGGCGGACGCGGAGGAACGCTATGCGCTGGCCACGCTGTACTGCGTGCTGATGACGGATTACTGCCTCGATGCCCTGGGCGCGGGCGGTCCGCTCGCCGTCGAAGGCAGCTTTACCGCGAACCCGTGGTTCGGCCCCCTGCTCGCGGCGCTGCGGCCGCAGCAGCCGGTGTCGTATTCGGACGATGCGAGCGGCACCACGTGCGGGGGCTGGATGCTGCGCTATCGCGACGCGGCGCCGCCGGGCGCGAGTACCGCGATCGCCGCGCGCGCACCTGCAGGGTTGGATGCGTATCGAGCGCGCTGGCGAGCCGCGCTCGCGTGACGCCGGTCCGAAATGAAAAGGGCATGGACGCTACGCCATGCCCTTTTCGTTTCGCCGAACCCGGCTATCGATCGGCTCCCCCACCTCTCTCACGCAACCGGCGGCGTAGCTTCACGTTGTCCGCCACTGCGCACACGAATCCGACAGTCGCAAACACGGACAGGGCATCATTGCTGCCATATAGCCAGAATGCCCATGAGGTCAGGGCCAGGCCCAGCCCTGTCGCGAGCAACAATAGCGAGTCTTTCATTTGAAGTTCTCGTAGAGCTTGTGGTACTTGCGGCCCGGTACGCTTGGGTCATAGATGCCCGGATTGCGATGGAGAAGCGGCAACAGCCAATCCCGCTTCCAATTCCAGCGGGACGCCTCGAAAAGCACGTCGCTCAACGAGGTGCCACCGGCCAGCGTTCGGCCCGTCGCTACTGCCAGGCTGCCGATGGCCGCCCCTATGTAGTACGCCCCCTGGACTGCTCCCACAGTCGCAAGGCGCTCCAGGTTCGTTCCCGCACCGATCATTTCCAGGACGGTGACATTGGGACCGAACTTGTCCACATAGGCGAGCATGCCCGATATACTGGCTTGCGCTGTTGCGACCGATCCATAGAGATTTTCGGGCGCAGGCAAATGGAGAGCATCCATGTTCTGCTTGAAGTATTTGTAGAAGTCCGACATCGGATCGACCTCCGGCTTGTAACAACGTCTACGCCGCCACCTTATTGGCCGACAGGTCCCAACCGCCCGCGGTGCTGCCGCCAGCGCCACCCGAAATCTTCTGCTGCGTGTACTTCCATGTCACCTTGGCGAATTTCAGTTGGAAGTGTTCCTGCAACCCGCCTGTTGCCGTCAGGCCCGGCTTGATCGAACCGATGAGCACGTTTTCCAGCACCATTTCGAAATACTTGACCCGCTCGCCGTTCCCGTCGGCCCGGAACATCTCGAATCTTGCCTTCGGGATGGTCTTTCCCATCGCACAATGTTGCAGCAAGAGCGGCGTAGACAGGTCGGCCAGCTTGGAAACCACGACATCATCGAAATCGGCACGCGCCGATGTATGACCGCCGCTGGTCGACACGACCGGACTGCGTGGCTGCTCGACACCGAAGTGCACGTCGAGGCACTCGATCCAGTCCTTGTGCTTGTCATCCATTGATTCGCCCTTGATGCCATCGATCTGCAGATAAGCGTCGATTGCCATGTTTGCCCCCTGAGAAGTTGAGCAACGATTCTCGTCCAAGGGCCTGGAAGTCGCATTGGCAGAGGTCAGTATGCGAAATGAATCAGATCAAGTCCGCGCCGGGAGAACCTCCGGCTCTCGTTCTCAGGGGCGTCCCGATGCTAGACTGACCGGATCGCAATCCACGACCACACCCATGAGCCTCGCTTCCGTCACCGCCTTCTTTGCCACCCACGCCCCCGACATCGCCATCCAGCGCTACGCTACCAGCACCGCCACCGTCGCCCTCGCCGCCGAGGCGCTGGGCGTCGCACCGGGCCAGATCGCCAAGACGCTGTCGCTGCGCCTGGACGACGAGGTCGTGCTGCTCGTGGCGCGGGGCGATGCGCGCATCGACAACCGCAAATACAAGGACAGGTTCGGCCAGAAGGCGAAGATGCTGGGGCTGGACGAGGTGGAGCGCGAGACGGGCCATCCGGTCGGCGGCGTGTGCCCGTTCGGCCTGGCGCGGCCGTTGCGCGTGTTCTGCGACGTGTCGCTGCAGGCGTTCGACGAGGTGTTCCCGGCCGCCGGCGCGCCGGATGCGGCCGTGCGCATCACGCCGGCGCGGCTGGCGGCCATCACCGGCGCCGAGTGGGTGGACGTTATGTGATGCCGCGATCCAGGCGCGCGATCAGGTCCGGCAGCGGCAACGGCCGGCAATACAGGTAGCCCTGCATGCACGGCCGCCCGTTCTCGCCGAGGAAGCGCGCCTGCGCCTCCGTCTCGATGCCTTCCGCGACGACGCGCAGGCCCAGGTGATCGGCCATCGCGAGGATGGTCTGCACGATCGCCGTGCCGTTGGCGTCGTGCGGCGTGTCGCGCATGAAGCTCTTGTCGATCTTCAGTTCGTACAACGGCATCTTCTTCAGGTAGCCCAGGCTCGAATAGCCGGTGCCGAAATCGTCGATCGAGAAGCGGATGCCCAGCGCCGCCAGTTCGCGCATCTTGGCCGTGATCATGTCGAAGTCTTCGACGAGCAGGCCTTCCGTCACCTCGAACACGAACGCGTGCGGCGCCACGCCCGATTCCTCGAACGCGGCGCGCACCTGGGCGACGAATTCCGGCTGGCGGAACTGGCGCGGGCTGACGTTGATCGACAGCTGCAGCGCATGGCCGGCGGCCTCCAGCGCGAGGCGGGCCTCGCAGGCCTGGCGCAACACCCATAGTCCCAGCGGGACGATCATGCCGGTCGTTTCCGCCACGGGGATGAAGACGTCGGGCGGGACGAACGTGCCGTCGGCGCGGCGCCAGCGCATCAACATTTCCGCGCCCACCGGCTGGCCCGCATGGTCGACCTGCAGCTGCAGGTGCATGGACAGTTCGCCGTTGTCGAGCGCCGCCGACAGGTCGCGGCCCAGGGTCAGCTGGCGTTCGGCCGCGGCCAGCATGCGCGTCTCGAACACGGCCACGCCGTTGCGGCCGGCCGCCTTGGCGTGGTACATGGCGAGATCCGCGTCGCGCAGCAGGTCGGCCACGGACTGGCCGGGACGCGTGGGCAGCGCCACGCCGATGCTGGCCGTCGAATGGTAGTTCTGGTCGTCGATGACGACGTCTTCCGCGAGCGCGGCGCGGATCTTGTCGGAGACCGACAGCGCGGCGGCCGTGGCGGCGGCGGGATCGGTGCCGAGGCCGTCGAGCAGCACGACGAATTCGTCGCCGCCCATGCGCGCCACCGTGTCGCCCTTGCGTACCACGTGACCCAGGTTTTTCGCGGTGTGCCTGAGGAGCGCATCGCCCGTCGCATGGCCGCGCGCATCGTTCACGTGCTTGAAGTTGTCCAGGTCGATGTACAGCACGGCGCCAAGCCCGCGGCCCGCGTTGGCCGACGCCACCATGGCGTCCAGGCGCTCCGTCATCAGGCGGCGGTTGGGCAGGCCCGTGAGGACGTCGTAGTACGCGAGGCGGTGGATCGCGTCGGCCGAGTGGCGGCGCTCCGTGATGTCGCGGCCGACGACGACCCAGTGGCTGATCCGGCCCGCGTCGTCGGTGAACGGCATGAGTTCCATCTCGACCCAATAGGGGTCGCCGGACTTGGTGTAGTTGACCAGTTCCGCCGTCGCCGGCTGGCCGTTGCGCATGGACTCCACGATGCGCTCGACGACGGCCGGATCGGTGCCCGGTCCGTGCAGCACGCGCATGCTGCGGCCGACGATCTCGGCGTCGCTGTAGCCCGTGCGGCGCTGGAACGCTTCGTTGCTGAAGATGATGGGCTGGTCGCGGTCCGGCGTGTCGACGGCGCGCGCGATCAGCACCATGTCGTTCAGGCGCGCCAGCGCGGCCGACGTCAGGCGCAGTTCCGCGTTCACCGCCTGCAGCGCATCCTTTCCGCTCTCCAGCGATTTGGCGAAGCCGCGCACCTCGTCCAGCGAGCGCGACAACCCCTTGAGCAGCG
This sequence comes from uncultured Massilia sp., assembly GCA_966211695.1. GTDB lineage: Bacteria > Pseudomonadota > Gammaproteobacteria > Burkholderiales > Burkholderiaceae_D > Telluria. The sequence continues at coordinate 253,095 of CBIHOW010000001.1, forward strand.
TGCTGCACGTGAGGGTCAGGAGCGCGCCCACGCACGTGAAATTCAGCGCGACGAGGAGCGCGACGACGAGCGGATCGTGGCCCATGTCGACGAGCGAAGCCTGGAAATGGCCGATGCCGAGGATGAGGATGGCGGCGCTGGCCGCGAGGGCCGTCAGCGCCGGCACGGTGCCGAGCAGGATCGCCGCCATCACGGGCGGCGCCATCAGGTAGTTCTGGCTGACCGGTCCGACCTTCAGCATCAGGCAGATGGCCACCATGTAGATTATGGCGAGGAAGTTCAGGACGCGGAAGGTGTACGGCAAGCGCTTCAGGCGCCACAGGGCGAACAGCCAGGCCAGCGCGGCGCCGTCCATCACGGCCACGGTCCAGACGCCTTGACGCAGCACGACCGCCACACTGGGGACGGCCGCGATGGTGCCCAGGACGAGCACTATCGACAACAGCCGCGAGAAGATCCGCGCGCGCCATTGTGCGATATCGTCAAACCCTTGCATCAAACTGTATCCTCGCGATCCGACCGGTAAGCTTCCGGTCCAGCCAATGTTCTCGTGAAGCAACATTGTAGGGGTCGGACCTGCGCCTGTCACGTTCTTCACCGAAAGATGTTGCGGGCGAGTGACTGACAGTTCAATAAGTAGGGCTCGGACGTCGCGCTTACCGCGGCTTCGGACGTGGCGTGGGCTCGCCTTTCTTGTACCGGGCATATTGCCTGGCGACCTGACAAGCGCTCAATACGACGCCGAGGACCAGGAACGCGTACTTCAGCGGTCCGCCATCGGTCCCCGGCGCCATCCTGTCGAGCAAGGTGAACAGCGCGAAGCACGCACACCAGCCGGCGTCCATCCAGCGCCGTGACCACAGGGCGATGAGGGTCGATATGGTCCAGCACGCGACAAGCCAGTAGTTCCAGTACATGGTCTCGTTCGATTATAAGTTGTTGAAAACCAGGCCGCCGGTCAACGTGACCGTTCGTCCGCCACACCTCCCCGCACGGCCCGCAGCACGACGAGACGCACCGGCTCCAGCGAATTGTCCGGCTGTCCATCCGTCGTGACGGCAAGCGCGATCGTATTGTCGCCGTTCGGATCGAGCAGCCCCGGCGGGATGACGAACACGCGTTGCGGCCCCACGTGGGCGATGAATTGTCCCACGTTCCACCCGTTGACGAAGATGAGCGCGCGGTTCTCGCGGCCGGAGCGCGGCCGGTCCGTGTCGCCGAACGCGAGCCCCAGCTGGACATCGTGCCCGCGCGGCAGGTCCAGCTTCACCTGCGTGCGCAGCCAGTACGTGCCCGGGGCCGGCGGCGCGTCGCCGGGCTTGGCACTCGACCAGCCCTGCCCCGGCGCGCCCGGCAGGTGCCAGCCCGCCCGCTCGCCGTACAGGCCACCGTCGTTGAACGGCCCGCGCATGCGGTCGGCGATGTCCTCGCCGCCGCGGTTGCCCTGGATGCGCCAGCGGATCGGCACGGCGAACCGGCGTCCGCCTTTGGAGGTGAGCGACGCCGCGATCAGGCCGCGCGCCTCGCGATGGGCGTCGTCCGCCATCAGGTCCCAGTTGTGCGAATCGTTGCGCACCATGACAGCGACGACGTGCGGCCCCGGCGCCAGCTTGCCGAGGTCGAAGCGGACCGTGTCCGTCGTCTCCGGGAACGAGCGGCCCGTGTCCAGCTCGTGCTGGCCGAGGAAGCGGCCGTCGATCCACGCCTGCAGCATGCCCGCGCCGCCGCCGCCGTAGAACAGTTCCAGCCGGTTCGCGGCCGGATCGGCGGCGTCGAAGCGGCCGCGGTACCACACGTCGCCATGGTGGAAGCCGTAGTCGCTCATCGCGAGCGTGGGCTGGCCGCGCTCCGGCAAGGTCCACGTCTGCGCGGCCGACGGGCGGTTGTCCGCCTGTACCCAGCCGCCGTCGTCGAAGCCGGGTTGCGCCTCCGGACTGTCCATGCGCCGGGTCCAGGCCACGGTGCGGAGGTCCGGGACGGAAACGGGCGCCGGGCCCGCGAGCGGCGCGTTGCTGCGCAGGCTGCCGTCCGGCTGGCGCGTCATTCGGAGCGCGGCGCCGTTGAACGACACGTCCGCGCTGTCCGCGCCCCAGATCTCGATGGGACTCTCGGCCGCCGTATCGCCCGCCAGGTGCAGCCTGGCGCCCTCGATGCGGGCCGAGCGCACGAGCGCCGGCGTCAGTTCGAGCACGCGGCCGGCCGGCGTCTCCTGCGTCCAGAAGCGCTGCGACGTGCCCTCGTCCGCGATCAGCAGGAGCAGCGGCGCCCGCCCGCCGCCCGTGACGCGCACGCGCGCCAGGCCGGCGTGCGCATACGCGAGCTTCAGGTCGCCCCGCGCCGCGTCGAACGTCGCGCGCACGTCACCCGCCAGCACCTCGACCTTCGGCGCGGACGCGTAACGTAGCACGGTCTCGCCGCTTTCGCCATCGCGGCCGTGCAGCAGCACGACGTCGCGCGCGCCGTCGCGGAATTGCGCCTGCAGCTCCGACGTGGCATACACGAGGTGCTGGCGCTCCAGCGCGTAGTCGGCCAGCAGCATCTTGGCGTCCTGGCCATTGAGGCGCGCGGCGATCGTGTACGTGCCGTCGCGCGTCGCCAGGTCGAACGAGAACGCATCGTCCGTCAGCAGGTCGGACGGGCCGTGCACGGCGAACAGCACGTGCGTGCCCAGTTCCGCGTTGACGTTGTGGTACAGGCGCACGCGCGGATTCGACGTGCTGATCGCCGGTCCCTTGTCCATGCGCGCCAGCACGTGCCCGGCCGCCTGCACGAACATGCCCTGCTGCTTGAGCGCCAGCGCCTTCGGACGCAGGCCGCGGTCTTCCGCGATCGGGGCGCCGTAATCGTACGACGTGTAGACGATGGGTCCCGGCAGCCAGCCCCACGACGTGCCGCCGAACGCCATGTAGATGTTGTGGAGCGTGATGCGGTTCATGAGGTTCGTCCCGTAGAACACGCGCTGGTAACCCTTGCCCTGGCGTTCGGCCGTGCACGCGTACGTGCCGTTCGAGCCCCAGTAGTCGAACCAGCCCGCCCCGATCTCCGCCACGAAGCCGGGCGTGCCGGGCGAGCTCAGTGCCCCCGCCTTCGGACCCGGCGTCGCGTAGATGCCCCAGTCGGGCGCCTTGTTCGCGCCCGCCGGATTCGCATGCACGTCGCAGGCGCCGCCCGGATAGCCGTCGAACGCGTACAGGTCCGTCGGGCCTGGGTTCGCCCAGGGCGCGGACGAACCTGTCGGCGTCCAGTCCGGGAGCCGGCCCGCCGCGTTGTGGAACAACGGCACCGTGATGCCGTCCGCGCGCGCCTTCGCGGCCAGGTGCGCCATCTGGCGCACGTGCTTCGGTTCCACCTTGCCCAGTTCATTCTCGATCTGGTAGGCGATGACGGTGCCGCCTCCGGTCGTCACCTGGTGGCGCGCGATGATGGCGTCGATCTGCGTCATCCATTCGTCGACGGCGGCCAGGTACGCGGGATCGTCCGTGCGCGCCTCCGCCCGGTTGCGCAGCATCCAGCCGGGAAAACCGCCGCCCGACAGCTCGGCATTGACGTACGGCCCCATGCGCGCGATCACGTACATGCCCTCTTCCTGCGCGATCTCGAGGGCCCGCTCCACGTTGCGCACGCCGGAAAAATCGTAGACGCCCGGCGCCGGCGAGTGATAGGCCCAGTCGAAGTAGAACGACACGCCGTTGAAGCCCAGCGCCTTCATCTTCTGGATCACATCGCGCCATTGCGCGGGGTCCGGCAGCCGGAACGGGTGGATCTCGCCCGACCACACGACGATCCGCTTGCCGCCGACCGTCAGCGAATAGGGATCCCAGCCGACCTGCCGCGGCACGCCGCGCGGCCGTACGGCGTGCGCGACATCCTGCGCACGTTCCGCCAGCACGTCCGGTGCCGCCATGCCCGCCGCCACGCCGGCCAGCGGGCGCTTGTCCGTCCACGTCGTCATCCCGTCGCGGCTGTCGGCCTGCCACGCATGGCCCGCCGCGTCGGCGAACACGGCGCGCCAGCTGCCGTCGGGCCGGCGCGCGAGGCCGACGCCCGGCGCCGTGCGGCCCAGCGCATCGAGGGTGCGTTCGATCGTCCACGGCCCCGCCAGGTCGCGGGCCCGCGCCAGTTCGAGGACGCCGTCGGCGCGCCGCCGCGCGAGGGCCACGTAGCCGTCGCCATCCTGCACGATGGCCGCATCCTCGTGCCTCTCCTGCAGGCCCGTCAACGCTCGCGGCGCCGCAGCGTCGTCCGGAGCCAGCAGAACCGGTCCGCGCGCCAGCGCCGCGACGAGTTGCAGGCTGCCGTCGCGCGCCCGCACCCAGCGCGGCGCGTGCACGGGGCCGGGCATCGCCAGGGTACGGTCGAATGTCCAGTGTTTCAGGTCGCTGGAACGTGCGAAGCCGATCTCGTTGCCTGCGCCCGCCACGTAGGCGACGCGATATGCGCCGCCGTCGCGTACGAGCGCCGGCTCGCGCAGCATCCCGCGCGGCGGCGCATACGCTTCCGACGCCTGCGTGACGAAGGTCGTGCCGTCGTCCGAGCGGAAGATGCTCAGGCGGTCCGGCAGGCCGGGCGCAACGGCGGCCATCAGCCAGGTCGTGTCGGCCTGGCCCGTCCGCGCTCCCGCCCGGGCCGCCGTGTCGGACGCCTGCGGGATGCCCAGTTCCTGCGCCACAGCAGTCCCGAACGCGCAGGCCGTGAGCAAAGCGGCGAAAAGACGGCGGCCGCTCATGCCCGCACGTCCGCGCGGTTGTCGAAACCGGTCACGTGCTCGGTCACGACGGCGGTGCCGCGGACCGTGCGCACGGCCACGTCGCGCAGGTGCACGTCGCGCACGGGCAGCTCGGCTTCTCCCTTGACGAGGCAGACGAAACCGGCGTCCTCGACGCGGATGCCGGCCACGTGCAAGCCCTCGATCGGCGTCAGGCGGCGTTCCAGCGTGGGCACGAGCGTCTTCCACTGGTACAGCACGTCCGTCTCGACGGCCAGCACGCCGCCCTTGATGCGGGTGGCGCTGACGTTCGTCATGTGGATGTTGCGGACGAAGCCGCCGCGGCGTTCGTTCGTCTTCACGTACAGCAGGTTGTTGATGGTGCTGGGGACCGAGGAATCCCCATGGTCGAAGTGGCAGTCCTCGACGAACACGTTTTCCACGCCGCCCGACAGCTCGCTGCCGATCGCCATCAGCTGGTGGCCGTTCTTGATGCGGCAGCGGCGCATGACGATGTTGCGGGACGGGACGCCGATGCGCCAGGCGTCGCGGTCGCGCCCGGACTTCACCGAGACGGCGTCGTCGCCCTGGTCGAAGGTGCACTGGTCGATCAATACGTTCTGGCTCATCTCGGGATCGACGCCGTCGTTGTTATGGCCGTGCGCGGCGATCTCGACGCGGCGGATCACGACGTCGCGGCACAGGTAGGGATGCAGTACCCAGAACGGGCTGTCGACGATGCGGATGTCTTCGACGAGAACGTGGCGGCAGCGGTTGAACTGGACGAAGTGCGGGCGCAGGTTGGCCCGGCCCGCCGTCATGTCGCGCTGTTCGACCGGCACGCCGTCGCGACAAGCCATGTTGTACAGGGCGACCAGCGCATCCATGTGCGCCTGCGGCCGCGCATACCATTGCCTCCACACGTCGAGCCGCGCGCGCAAGGTGCCGCGGCCCGTCAGCGCCACGTTCTCGCAATCGTGGGCGTAGACGAGCGGCGAGTAGTTCATGCATTCGAGTCCCTCCCAGCTCGTGGGCACGGCCGGCAGGTAGTCGCGCGGGTCGGGCGAAAACAGGAGCGTCGCGCCCTCTTCCACGTGCAGCGCGACGTGGCTCTTCAGGTGGATCGGTCCCGTCGGCCACGTCCCCGGCGGCACGACGACGACACCGCCGCCGGCCGCGTGCGCCGCGGCGATGGCGCGGGCGAGCGCGGCGCCGGTGCGGGCCTGGTCGTCGCGCGCGGCCCCATACGTCACGATGTCGAAGCGGGGGGCACCCGAGAAATCGGGCACGGCGATGGCCGGCATGGCGAACGGCGCGTCCACCTTGACCTCGGACCGGGACAGCGCGCCGGCGGTCTTCGGCATGAAGGCCTGGCAGCCGGCCAGCACGGGCATGGCGACACCGGCGCGCAGCAGCGCGCGCCGTGAGAGGGAACTGGGCACTGAACGTCTCCTTTGATTGTGCACCGCGCACGCGGTGAGCGCATATTGTGCCGCCTGCGCGGGCACCGTTGTCGATTCGCCATGCAAGCGCTCAACAACGTGATTATTACCGCGCTCGGGCCGGATGGACGGTTCGCGGCGCGGTGCTTGGCGCTACCATGCCCCCGTCAATATGACCGCACGAGTCATCGATAACAACATGGAGACTATAACGATGCGTTTCACCGCAACCCCTCGGAACATTCATCCCCTCTCACGCCGCAGCCGCATCAGCGTCGGTGTCCTCGCCATGCTCGCGTCGCTGCACGCGCACGGCCAGGAGACGGCCGCCGCGGCCGATGCCGCCACGACCACGGCCGACGGCAAATCGCCCGACAGCGTGGTCGTCGTGACGGGCTTTCGGGCAAGCCTGAACAGCGCCCTGAACACGAAGAAGAACAGCGACGGCATCATCGACGTGATCAAGGCCGAGGACATCGCCAAGTTCCCCGACGCGAACCTCGCGGAATCGCTGCAGCGCGTGCCCGGCGTGGCGCTGGCGCGCGGCGACGGCGGCGAAGGCAAGCAGATCACCGTGCGCGGCCTGAACGCGGGCTTTACGCGCGTGCGCATCAACGGCATCGAGGGCGTGGCGGCGACGGGCGCATCGGACATCAACGGCAGCACGAACCGCGGCCGCGGCTTCGACTTCTCCGTGTTCGCATCGGAACTGTTCAACAGCCTCGAAGTGCGCAAGACGTCGGAGGCGGACATCGAGGAAGGCTCGCTGGGCGCGACCGTCGACCTGCGCACGGCGCGGCCGTTCGACTTCAAGGGCCGCACATTCAGCATCGGCGGCCAGGAAAGCCACAACTCCCTCTCCGGCAAGACGCAGCCGCGCGTGACGGCGCTGGTGTCGGACCGCTGGGACACCGGCTACGGCAAGGTGGGCGCCCTGCTGTCCGTCGCGTATTCGAAGCGGCGCGCGACGGAGGAAGGCTACGAGGCCGTGGAACTGCTCAGCGCGAGCAACGACGGCGGCTTTTGCTCGCCGGTCGGCGTGACGCCGCAGGTCCCCGGCAACGACGCCGTCAAGGGCAGCACGGCGACGATGTGCGGCACCGGCTTGCCGCGCGCGACCGATCCCGCCGCGTACAACGACGTCATGGGCCGCAAGGACAACTACGGCGGCACGGTCGCGAATCCGGCCGCCGGCTCGGGCGCGTTCGCGCCGCGCATCCCGCGCTATCGCCGCTCGCAGACGGATTACCAGCGCACCGGCATCACCAACTCCTACCAGTGGCGCAACGCGGACAGCGAACTGAATCTGGACCTCATGTACGGCAAGTTCGCGAACAAGCGTTACGACAACTACATCGAGGCGATCTCGTTCGGCCGCAACCTGGGCTCGAACGGCAAGCCGCAGACGTCGATCCTGGACGCGCACTTCGACCAGAACGGCAGCTGGGACTACGGCAAGTTCAACGGCGTGGACGTGCGCACCGAAGGCCTGCTGGACGTGTACACGACCAAGTTCCGCCAGCACGTGCTGTCCGGCAGCCACAGGTTCAGCGACACCGTGAAAGCCGACTTCATGGCCGGTAACTCGAACTCGAACCTGAACGAACCGATGCGCGCCACCGTGCAGTTCGACGCGCCGAACGTGAACGGCTTCTCGTGGGACTTCCGCGACAACCGCAACGTCCCGACGCTCAACTTCGGCATGGACGTGAGCAATCCCGCCAGCTTCCAATGGGCCCCGCAGGACGCCGCCGGCAACGTGCGCGGCATGTTCGTGGGCCGCTACCTGGACACGACGAACAAGCTGCAGACCCAGGCCGCCAACGTGCACTGGGAAATCAACGACCACGTGACGAGCCACTTCGGCATCTCGGCCCGCAAGAACATCTGGACCAACTACGAGATCGGCAACAGCGCGAATGCGGTGAACCTGCCGGCGGGCGTGACGATGGCCGACATCTCGCGCCAGATCAGCGGCTTCGGCTCGGGCCTGGGCGGCACGGGCGTGCCGTCGTCGTGGGCCGCCGTCGACCTGCAGAAATTCCTCGGCGTCGTCAACACGGAATGCCACTGCGACGCCGTGCCGGGATCGCAGTACAACTACCTGGCCCAGACCAACCGCCGCGTGGAAGAAAAGATTAATGCGCTGTACGGCATGGTCGATTTCAACTACGACCTGTTCGGCGTGACGTGGCGCGGCAACGCCGGCGTGCGCGGCGCCGAGACGACGGCGACCTCCATGGCCATGATCAACGTGCAGGGCCAGCTGCAGCCGAACACGGGCACGAAAAAATACCGCGACTGGCTGCCCGCCTTCAACCTGACGGCGCAGCTGCCGAAGGACGTGTTCCTGCGCTTCTCGGCCGGCAAGACGCTGTCGCGGCCCGAGTACACGGACCTCGCGCCGAACGCCACCGTGTCGCCGATCGCGCAATCCGTCTCGATCGGCAACCCGAACCTGGATCCGATCCGCGCGAACACGTACGACCTGCAGGCCGAGTGGTATTACGCGAAGAACGCGATGATCTCGCTCGGGCACTTCCGCAAGGACATCAAGAGCTTCATCCAGAGCGTGAACGAGCGCGTGCCGTACAACACGCTCGGCCTGCCGAACGAACTCCTGATCCTGAACGGCTGCTCGCTGACGGGCGCGCCGATCTGCCAGACGCTGCCCACGACGGAAGTCAACGTGAGCCGCAAGGTCAACACGGCCGGCGGTCCGTTGAAAGGCTGGGAATTCAACCTGCAGGCGCCGTTCAGCTTCCTGCCGGGCTTCTGGAGCAATTTCGGCCTGCTCGCGAATGCGACGCGCGTGAAGTCGCGCATCACGTACATCACCCGCGTGGACAACCCGGCCACGCCGGCGAACGAGCAGCTGACGCAGGTGGCGGACTTCACTGGCCTGTCGCCGCGCACCCACAACCTGACCCTGTACTACGAGGATGCGAAGTTCAGCGCGCGCGTATCGGCGGCGCACCGCTCCAGCTACATCTACGCCGTGCTGGGCGACGTGGCGGGCCACGACTACACGATGGTCGACGGCTCCACCAACATCGACATGAGCATCTCGTACAACATCACGCCGCAACTGCGCCTGTCGCTGGAGGGCCAGAACCTGAACGACACGCCGCTGCGCTACGGCCGCGACACGCAGCGCAACGACACGCTGCTCTACGTGCATTCGGGCCGTTCGTTCGTGCTGGGACTGAACTACAAATACTGACGCTGCGGGCGTGAGAATCTGCGATGTTCATGGCGCGGCGATCTGGTATTCTCTCGATTTCACTGCCATCCCGCCGCGCCATGCCATTGTTCGCACGCCTTGCACGTTTCCTCGCCCCCGCATTCATGTTGCTGGTCGCCGTCATGCGCTTCGTGGACGCCGTCCGCTCGGGCGCGACCGCCGACTGGCTTGCGGGCGTCGCCTTCACCGGCGTGGCCGTCATGCTCTACCTGACCCTCGGCGCGGCGCACCGCAAGCGCCTTGCCGACGCCGCCCGGGACGGCAGTACCTGATCGTGCAAGGAGGCCCCATGTACACCCTGTCCCGCGTCACCCCGGTCCTGCGCATCTTCGACGAAGCGAAGGCGCGCGAATTCTATGTCGACTTCCTCGGCTTCAAGATCGACTGGGAGCACCGCTTCGAAGGCGGCGACTTCCCCGTCTACATGCAGGTGTCGCTGGGCGACTGCGTGCTGCACCTGTCCGAACACTACGGCGACGGCAGCCCGGGCGCATCGATCCGCATCGCCGTGCGCGACCTCGACGGCTACCAGGCCACCTTGCTGGCCAAGACGTTCAAGTATTCGCGCCCGCACATCCAGACGATGCCGTGGGGGACCCGCGAGATGACGATCCGCGATCCCTCGCACAACCGCCTGTCGTTCGAGGAACCGGTACCCGAGGCCGACGCGCCTTGAGGCTGCGCGTCAATCCCAGCCGTCCACGGCGCCCAGCACCTCGTCCACGCCGATGCGCGTGACCCAGTCGTCCGGTTCCGGCGCCATGATCACGGTGCTGCGGGCCCGGTCGATCGGCGCCCACTCGGGATGATTGCGGCGCATCAGCGCCACGACCGGCACGCCGACCGCGTTCGCCAGGTGCATCACGGCCGTCTCCACCGAGATCACGAGGCTGCACAGCCGCATCACGGCCGGCAGCTGGAAGAAGTGTTCCTCCGCGCAGAACAGGCGCACGTGCGCGAGGTCCGTGCCGGGCCGTCCTTCGAACAACCGGCGCGCTTCGTCCAGCGCTTCCGGGACGACGTTGACGACGACCGTGACGCCGCGCCACGCGAGCCGGTTGCGCAGCGAGCGCGCCAGCGCGGCCACGCGTTCCAGGGGCCACGTGCGGTTCGGCGATTTCGAATACGCGTTCACGAATACGACGGGCTTGCCCACCGTGCAGCCCCACGCCGCGAACAGTGCGTGCGCGCTGCGTACCCACCGTTCGGGGATCTCCAGCCGAGGCACGCGGGCGGCCGGCGGCACGTCCACGCCGAAGCAGCGGGCGAACCAGCCCGCGTAGATGTCGCTGATGTGTTGCTGCGCAGCCTCCGCGGCACTGTACACGGGCAGTGCCGCGTCCAGCTTGCGGTAGCCGGCCCAGCGCGACGGCACGTGCAGCAGGCGCCCGGCCGGCTTCGTCAAGCCGACGACGAAGGCGCGCGGGCTGATGCGGCGCGCCAGCCGCGCGTAGCGGTGGCAGTCCACGACGGCCAGCGACGCGACGACCGGATACGCTTCCGCGCGCGCCTCGTCGACGGATTGCGCGAACGCGGCCGGGCTGTACGTGCTGTCGTAGACCTTGTCGATCCAGGGACAGGCCGCGAGCCAGTCGTACAAGGCATACCTGCGCAGGTGCGGCCACGCGGCCGGATCGGCCGTGCGGCGCCGATCGTCGACCCACACGTGGATGCGCACGTGCGGCCAGGCGCGGGCGAACGCGCGCAGGCACGCCTCCAGGTACGTGAAATCGCCGATGGCGAGGTGGGTCACGAACAGGATGCGGTCGGCGCGCGCCAGCACGTCGGCCGGCACGAGCGGGCCGTCGGCCGCCGCCGTGGATCGTGCCGCCTCCCGGGCGGGGCCGACCGGCATCGTGCCGGCATGTGCGTGCGCTGTGTTCACCGTCGTCCTTTCCTGGCAGGGTTGCCTGGATTATGCGCAGGACGGCGGGCGCCATGGGTGGCGGATAAAACTCTTTTACCCTTCTTTACGCGTCTTTACATTCAACCCGGCACCACGCCGTCGATACCGACGATGCCTCGCTGCGCCGCGACGACGACGGCCTGCAGGCGCGCCGACACGCCCAGCTTGCCCATCAGGTTGCGCAAATGCCAGCGTACGGTGCCCACGCCGATGCCCAGGTCGCGCGCGATCTGCTTGTCGCAGCGGCCGCCGGCCAGCAGCCGCAGCACGTCCGTCTCGCGGTTCGTCAGGTGCTCGCGGCATCCGCCCGCCTCGAGGTGCTTCGTCACGCCCGGGCTGTAATGCCGGTCGCCCGTCAGGATGCGCCGCACGGCGTACCGCAGGTCCGCCGCGCCGGCATCCTCGAGCAGGTAGCCCGCGACGGCCGCCGCGCAGGCGCGCAGCACGTCCGCTTCCCGGTCGCGGTGCGTGACGACGAGGACCTGCCGTCCGGGCGCGCAGCCGAGGCCCGTGTCGTAGTCGGCGATGACGAGATCCGCCAGGGCCAGGGCCCCCGGCTCCATGTCGTGCGTCGTGACGCGCCATTCGCACTCCCGCAGCGCGGCCGCGAGGCCCGCCGTCATCAGGGGCCGCGCGTGCATCACGTGGATGTGGCTGCAGTTCCGCATGCGCGTCAGCCGAAACGCACGGCGCTGACGACGATGGAGACGACCAGCGGGTCCGTCGCATGCCTGCCGTCCGGGTTGCGCACGTAGATCAGGTGGCGGGTCGCCAGGTTGACGCCGTCGACCGTCGCGTAGTCCGAAAAATAGTGCACCGCGGGCGTGCCGCCGTTGATGTCGACGTCGTAGTCGTGGCGGCGCAGCCTGAAATCGGCGCCGACGTAGAACGTCTGCACGCGGCTGTGCGTCGCGATCGTATCCGGAAACGTCACGCGCAGGCGGTGCCACCGCTCGCCGTTCTCCTCCCATGCCGGCAGTTCTTCGAACGCGAAACCGGGTTCCGCGAACGCGAACGGCAACGTGAGGTAGTTCCACATCGCATAGCCGACGAAATACGCCAGTTGCAGGTCGGACCACGGCGTCTCCAGGCCGAAGCCGGCGAACGACGCGCGCGGGTCGTCCAGCGCATCGACCACGGTGCCGTCCGCCGTCTCGATGGCGGCGCGCCGCGGCGTCACCGCGGTGCGGCGGTCCGCCGCGCCGAACGGCGCATGCGACGTCCACTGGCGCTTCAGGTCGATGGTCACGTCGACTTCGTCCAGCATGCCGCCATGTCCTTTCAGCGGCCACAGGATGCCGCCCTGGCTCAGGTGCGCCGACAGGCGGTCGTGCGACTTCCAGCGGGCCAGGCCGCCGTGGGCTTCGAGAATCTGTTCGATCAGCGTGTTCATTGTGTTTCCTTTTCTGGATGAGTTCACCGCGCCGCGCCCTCGGCGACGGGGTCGAACAGGGACGCATCGCCGGCATGTGCGAATTCGCTCAGGCACACGGCCAGCATGCCCGGAAGCGAGTTACGCATCGCCCGCCGCCTGGTGGATCGCGAGACGGATGCGCTGGTACGTGCCGCAGCGGCAGATATTGCCCGACATGGCCTGGTCGATGTCCGTGTCCGTCGGTTTCGGGATTGCCTTCAGCAGCGCGGCCGCGGCCATGATCTGGCCGGACTGGCAATAGCCGCACTGCGGCACGTCCAGCGCCGCCCACGCTTTCTGCACGCGCCGGCCGACGGGGGTGGCGCCGATCGCCTCGATGGTCGTGATGGTGTGCCCGGCCGCGGCCGAGACCGGGGTCACGCAGGCGCGCACGGGCTGGCCGTCCAGGTGCACCGTGCAGGCGCCGCACAGCGCCATGCCGCAGCCGAATTTGGTGCCGTTCAGGTGCAGTTCGTCGCGCAGCACCCACAGCAGGGGCGTATCCGGTTCGGCCGTCACGGTCTGGCGCTTGCCGTTGATGTTCAATGTGGTCATGTCGATTCCTTTATTCAGGCGGTGGGCAGGGTGGCGCCGATGGGCAGCTTGCGGATGCGGCGGCCGGACAGCGCGTACACGGCATTGGCCAGCGCGGGCATCAATGCGGCCGTTCCCGGTTCGCCCATGCCGCCGGGCGCTTCGGTGCTGGCGACGATGTGCGTCTCGACCCTGGGCGCTTCGTGCATGCGCAGCACGCGGTAATCGTGAAAATTGCTCTGCTCGACGCGGCCGTCGCGGAACGTGATATCGCCGTACAGCGCGCCGCTGATGCCGAATACGATGGCGCTTTCGACCTGGGCGCGCACCGTGTCCGGGTTCACGACGGCGCCGCAGTCGAGCGCGCACACGACGCGCGGCACGCGGATCTCGTTCTCCGGGCCGGCGACGGCATCGACGACGAGCGCCATGTACGTGCCGAACGCGAACTGCACGGACAGCCCGCGGCCCGCGTTGCCGGCGCGGGGTCCCTGCCACCCCGCCTTCCCGGCCGCCAGTTCCAGCACGCGGCGGGCGCGCGGGTCGTGGCCCAGCAGGTCGAGACGGTAGCGCAGCGGATCGGCGCCGGCGGCGGCCGCCAGCTCGTCGATGAAGCTCTCCACCACGTACACGTTGTGCGTGGGGCCGACGCCGCGCCAGAACGCGGTCGGGATGTGCGGCGGCTCGTGGCGCACGTACGAGACGCCGATCGCGGGGAACGCGTACGGCGGCGCCTCGGCGCCGTCCATCGTCTCGTGGTCGAAGCCGTTCTGGAACGCGGGCGGCATGAAGCGGCCGAGCACGGACGATCCCGCCACGTGGTGCGTCCACGCGACCACCTTGCCCTGCGCGTCCAGTCCCGCGCGCACGCGGTCGTAGAAATACGGGCGGTACATGTCGTGCTGGATGTCCTGTTCGCGGCTCCACACGACCTTGACGGGGTGCGGGACTTCCCGCGCGATACGGACGGCGCGTTCGACGCCGTCGATCTCCAGCCGGCGCCCGAAGCCGCCGCCCAGCAGGTGGTTGTGCACCGTCACGCGCTCCTCCGGCAGGCCCGTGACCCTGGCCGCCACGGCGCGCGCACGGGTGATGACCTGGGTGCCGGTCCAGATCTCGCAGCTGTCCGGCTTCACGTGCACGGTGCAGTTCATCGGCTCCATCGCCGCGTGGGCGAGGAACGGCAGCTCGTAGGTCGCTTCGATCACGCGCGCGGCCTTGCCCAGCGCGGCCTCGGGGTCGCCTTCCGAGCGCACCTTCGCGCCCGCAGCGCGAGACGCATGCGCCATGTCCGCCACGATGTCCTGCGTCGCCAGCCGCGCGTTCGGCCCGTCGTCCCAGCGCGGCGCCAGCGCGGCGATGCCCTTGTTGGCGGCGCCCATGTTGTCGGCAACGACGGCCACGCAATCGTCCAGCTTCACGACCTGGCGCACGCCGCGGATGCGCAGCGCGGCCGCGTCGTCGGCGCCGGCCAGGCGGCCGCCGAACACGGGAGAAATCGCCAGCGCGGCCACCTTCATGCCGGGGACGACGGCATCGATGCCGTAGCGCGCCGAGCCATCCAGCTTGCCGGCCGTGTCGAGGCGCTTCGCCGGCGTGCCGATCAGGCGGAATTCGCCGGCCGGCTTCAGCACGACGTCGGCATCCTTCGGCAGCGGCAGCTGCGCGGCGGCGTCGACGAGCTGGCCGTAGCGCAGCCTGCGCCCGCTGGGCACGTGCAATACCGTGCCCCGCTCGGCGCGGCACGCGGCCGGATCGGCGTTCCAGCGGCCGGCCGCCGCGCGCACCAGCAGCACGCGGGCCGTGGCGCCGGCGCGGCGCATCGGTTCCCACGCGGCGCGGATCGTCGTCGAGCCGCCCGTCACCTGGAAGCCGAGGGCCGGGTTGATGAATTTGGCGTCGTCGGGCGGCGCATGTTCCAGCACGACGTCCTTCAGGTCGATCTCGAGTTCTTCCGCGACCAGCATCGGGATGGACGTGTAGGTGCCCTGCCCCATCTCGACATACGGCATGGTCAGGATCACCTTGCCGTCGGGGCGGATGCGCACGATCGCGCTGGGAACCAGGTCGGCGCCGGATGATGCCGCGGCCGCACCGGCGGCGGGCAGCGCGAACTGGAGCAGCAGGCCGCCGCCGGCGGCGGCACCGGCCGCGAGGAAGCGGCGCCGGGATAGAGTGGGATGTGACAAGGTCGGCTCCTGTGGAATGGTTGCCACTCATTGTAGAAAGGCAACCATTTCATCGTGGGCCAAGATCGGCGCGATCCGGGCCATCGGATCCCTGTCTTTGGATAGGGTCAGTCGGACCTGCGCCGCAGGTCCTGCGGCGTCTGCCGGTACACGCGCACGAGCGCCATGCGCATCTGCTCCGTGCTCGTGAAGCCGGCCTCGCGCGCCACCGTATCCAGCGGGAGCGCGGAGCTTTCCAGCAGCGTGCGCGCGACCTCGGCCCGCATCGTCTCGATGGCGCGGGCCGGCGATTGCCCCGTCTCCGCGCGGAACGTGCGCGTGAAGTGGCGCCGGCTCATGTGCACCTGCTCGGCCAGTTCGTCGATCGACAGCGGCAGCCGCAGGTTGCGGCGCGCGTAGCCGATGGCCGTGCGGATGCGGTCGGACTTCGGCCGCATGTCGAGCAGGTTGGACGACTGCGTGTCCGCGCCGCTGCGCCAGTGGTACAGCACGAGCTTGCGCGCGACGGCGAGCGCCACGCCCTCGCCGAGGTCGTCCTCCACGAGCGCGAGCGCGAGGTCGATCGACGCCGTCATGCCGGCCGAGCTCCAGATCTTGCCGTCGCGGATCCACACGCGGTCCGGGTCCACCCGGATGGCCGGATGCCGTGCCTGCAACCCGGCCGCGTGCATGGCGCGCACGGCGACGAGGCGGCCGTCCAGGAGACCCGTCGGTGCCAGCAGCGCCGTGCCGTTGCAGGCGGTACCGATGCGGCGCGCGCCGGCGGCGGCCCTGCGCAGCAGCGCGACGGTGTCGGCGTCCGGGATGATCGGGTCGGCCGCGCCGAACACGAGGACGGTGTCGAACGCACCGTCGGCCTCGCGCCACTCCTGCGTCTGGAGTATCGCGCCGGCCGAACTGCGGATGGGCGCGCCGTGCGCGGACACGATGCGCAGGTCGTAGGGCCGGCCGCCATGCTCGTCGTTGGCGAGGTCGAACACGGTCATGGCGCCGAGGTCGACGAGCTGGAAGCCGGGGAACAGGAAAAAGGCGATGGTTCGGTTCATGGTTCGCGACAGATGATCGCGCAACCCGCGGCGGGCGTTCGGACGAATTTCCCTCATCGGCGGCCATGCGGACGCCCGAAGCGTACCATGCGACCGCAACCGCGGCGCGGCCGGAGGCGCCGGCCGCGCTGGACGAGTGTCCCGGTGGCCGCATCGATACCGTACAGGGCTGGCCGCCGGTACAGTGCCGGCCGCGGTCCGTCGACTGTGCCTGTCGATGTGGCCCGCCCTTGCGTAAACTGGTCCCATCCCAACAACGCGAGACCCGCATGGCACGCCACCCCTTCAAGACCGTCGACGTCTTCACCGCCACCCCGTTCCTGGGCAATCCGCTCGCCGTCGTGTTCGACGCCGACGAGCTTTCCACCGCGCAGATGCAGCGCATCGCCAACTGGACCAACCTGTCCGAGACGACGTTCGTGCTGCACCCCACGCAGGCCGGCGCCGACTACCGCGTGCGCATCTTCACGCCCGGCGCCGAGCTGCCGTTCGCCGGCCACCCGACCATCGGCACCGCACACGCGCTGCTGGAAGCGGGCGCGATCGCGCCGCGCGACGGCGTCCTCGTGCAGGAATGCGCGGCGGGGCGGGTCCGGCTGGACGTCTCCCACGCGGACGACGGCGCGCGCTTGATCGCGTTCGAGCTGCCGGCGACGACGATCACCCCGCTGGACGCGGCGCAGGCGGATGAACTGGAGCGCATCCTGGGCACGCCGCTGGCCGGCGGGGCCCCGCCTTGCCTCGTGGATGCGGGCACGCGCTGGGTGGTCGCGCAACTGCCGGAAGCCCGCGCCGTGCTGGCCGCCGCGCCGGACCTGCAGCGCATGAAAGTCCACGACACCGCGACCGGCAACACGGGCGTGGTCGTGTTCGGCCCGCACGCGGACGGCAGCGCCGCGCGCATCGAGGTGCGCGCGTTCGCGCCCGCGCACGGCGTGGACGAGGATCCGGTCTGCGGCAGCGGCAACGGGTCCGTCGCGGCCTGGCTGCGCCATACGGGGCAAGCCGACACGTTCGGCCGCGACTTCCTGTCCAGCCAGGGCGCGGCGGTCGGCCGGGCCGGTATCCTTCGGTTGCAGATCGGGGCGGATGCGATCCGGGTCGGCGGCAACGCCGTGACCTGCGTCGACGGGCACCTGGCGTCCTGAGGCCTTGATCGAACCGCGCGGCCGGGCTACGCTGGCGGTTTCGATCACGGCACGGAGAACGCATGGCAACGGACAAGAGCTTCATCGACTACGTCGCGGAAGTGGTGGGACTGGGGGCGCGGCTGACGCACCGGAAGATGTTCGGCGAATACGCGCTGTACGTGGACGACAAGGTGGTCGCCTTCGCCTGCGACGGCAGCCTGTTCGTCAAGCCGTCCGACGCCGCCGCGCGCCTCGCGCCCGACCTGCCGCAAGGGCCGCCCTACCCCGGCGCCAAGGATTATCCCGTCGCCGACGAATTGCTCGACGAGCCGGAGGCGCTGCGCCGCCTGCTGCTGGAGACGGCAGCGATCATGCCGCCGCCGAAGCCGAAGAAGTCGAAGAAGGCGGCATCATGAGATACCGGCCCGTTGCATGCACGCTCCTCTGCCTGATGGTGGCGGGTGCCGTGCGGGCGGAACCCGTCGTCAGCTACTTCCCCAAGGGTAACCTGGGCCGCTTCCTGGCGGAGAAGTTCGATCTGGCGACCATCCGCAGCTCGCTCGGACCACGCCGGACGGCTGCCCTGCGTACGTTCGCGGACTTCGGCATGAAACCCACCAAAGCCACCGGGAATGACCTCGTTATCGAGCGCCCCGGCGACTGGTTCTACGAACTCAGGATTCTCGATCGCAGGGACGTCAACGGCGATGGGATCGAGGACCTGGAGGTGTGTTTCGTCGATCGCGCATTGAACGGCGGCACCTACAACGCGGCCCAGGGGCTGCTGGTCACCCGCTATTCGGCCGATGGCTATGCCATCGCCCTGGGCTACACGCCCGGCGACGGCGTTTGCGCGAACTAGTAACCCGGTTGCGGCGGCAACGTCTTGCTGAACTGGGATACGCCGTTCAGGTCGATCAGCTCGACCGTCATCGCCTTCGTGGCCGGATCGATCAGCACTTCGCCGAAGAACTGGTAGCCGGACAGCGGCGACGCGTTGGCCACGGGCGGGGCTTTCTGGAAAACGACGGTCGGCCCGAACGTCTTGTCCAACTTGTTGGGGCCGAACGCGCCCGCGTTCATCGGACCGGCCACGAACTCCCAGAACGGCGAAAAGTCGGAAAACTGCGCATTGGCAGGATCGTAGAAATGCGCCGCGCAATAGTGCACGTCGGCCGTCACCCACACCACATTCTTGACCGCCTTGATCGCCCGCAGCAGGCGCGCGATTTCAAGTTCGCGCCCGCTCGGCGCGCCATCGTCGCCGTTGGCGATCGCTTCCCACCTGTCGTTGCCCTGGGCATCCTTGCCGTCCCCCACTTGGAGGCCGATCGGCATGTCGGCGGCGATCACCTTCCAGGTGGCGGTCGACCTGGCCAGTTCCGTGGCCAGCCAGTCGAGCTGGGCATTGCCCAGGAACGGGGTGTCGGCGCCTTCCGCGGTCTGGCGGTTCGCCGTGTTCGGGCCGCGGTAGCTGCGCATGTCGAGCACGAACACATCGAGAAGCGGACCGTGCGCGATCTTGCGGTAGATGCGCTGCTCGTCGGGCTGCTTGAAGTAGCGCATCGGGGCGTATTCCAGGAAGGCGCGCCGGCCGCGTGCCGCCAGCACCGCCACGTTCTTCTCGGTGTAGCGGGCGTCGCCCGACAAGTCCTTGGAGGCGCTGTAGTTGTTGGTGACCTCGTGGTCGTCCCACTGCCAGATCTGCGGCACCTGGGCGGCGAACTTGCGGAAGTTCGCGTCGAGCATGTTGTACGAGTGACGGCCACGATACTCTTTCAGGGTCTCGGCCACCTTGCTCACTTCTTCGGTCACGATGTTGGTCCAGGTGGCGCCGTTTTCGGCCGTCTGCGTGGCCTGGATCGGGCCGTCCGCGTAGATGGTGTCGCCGCTGTGGATGAAGAAATCCGGATCGCGCTTGCGCATCGCCTCGTAGATCCTGACGCCGCCGAACCCGGTGTTGATGCCCCAGCCCTGGCCGGCGTTGTCGCCGCTCCAGTGGAAGCGCACCGGCTTGCCGGCGCCGGCCGGCGGGGTGCGGAACTGGCCGTTCAGGGTTTCGCTCTGGATGCTGTCGTTATTCGGATCGACGTACTTGACGCGCACGAAAATGGTCTGGCCCGCGGGCAGGCCCGTCAGGTCGACCCGCGACGTGAAGTCGGTGGCGTCGGTCGCGGTCGGCCCGACGATGCGGCTGGCATTCGCAAAGCGGTCGGTCGTGTCGTATTCGACCACCATGATCGCGTTACGGTCGCTGCGGCTCCAGACGATCGCCTGGTCGGCGTCGACGTCGCCGAACTGCATCCCCGACAGCAGCCTGGGGCGCTCGGCGTCGCTGGCGATGACGGCGGGCGCCGACGCCGCACCGGACGAGCCGCCGCAACCGGGCAGGATAAGGGAACCGGACAGTGCACCACCGGACAGGAGGAAGCGTCGGCGCGACAAGGAAGTGCTCATGGAATCTCCCGTGATTGAACTCATCGGGAGTCTAGGAACCCTTTATGACTGGCTCGTGAAGTTTCAATCGTGCGCGCTGGCAATCATTTTGTCGTCCTCAACGTCCGGCCCGAAAGCTGCAGGTCTTGAGCGCACCGTGGTCGGGGTCGCCAAAGGTGGCGTTCGAGCAGGTCACGGGGCCAGTGAGCAGCTTGGTCACGTGTTTGGTTTCGGTACCGTAACGCACCCGGTTGGTGCCGCTGAGCTGGCAGACGGCGCCCTCGCCCGCACAAGGCGTCCAGGCGCTCGCGGCGGCGGCCTTCGTCCGCGCGGCCGGCGCCGCCGTGGTGACGCTGGCATAGCTGCAGGTCTTGGCGAATCCACGCATCGGATCTCCGAACGCGGCGGTCGTGCACGGCGTCGATGCGGTCGCGATCTTCGACGTGTACAGCCCCTTGCCGCCGAAACGCACTTCACGCGTGCCGCTGAAGGTGCAGGCCTTGCCCTCGCCGGCGCATTCGGTCCAGGTGACCGCTTTCGCACTCGCCGTGGTGCCTGGCACCTCGTAGGCGCCGAGGTCCAGCGCGCCGGCCACGGGACGCGCCTCGCCCGACGCGACGTCCTTGTACTGCCCGGTGGGCGCCAGCGCCACGCCGGCGGCCGACTCGCCCGGGTCCGTACCCGCGTCGATGACGAGCGCGCTGGCAAATCGCCGCAAGCCGGCGGTCGAGCGGTCGGCGATGTCCGGCGCGAACGCGCGGTAATTATTCTTCAGTACTGCGGTGGACTGGGTGCCGAGTGTGCCGTTACCGACGAAAATATTGTTCTGGATGAGCGCGGGGGTCGACACCTTGCCGCTGATGAACAGGAACGTCCCGCCGGCGAAGTCGTTCACGACCGTGTTATTGACGAAGTACAGGTCCTGGCCCGGGTTGGTCGCGCCTTCCTCGCCGTATGCCACGATGGCCGGATTCTGGTTGGCGGCCGGTTGCTGGATGATGTTGCCGATGACGTAGGATGTGCCGGCGTTCGGGAGGTCGATCTCGTAGCTTGGCTGGCCCGAGGCCGTGCTGCCTTTTTCGCCTGGGTTCGTGCTCGAGAAGCGGTTGTAGACGATCGTGTTCGTCATCGCGCGCGACTTCAGGTTGTGGCCGACGTTCGCATCGTGCGAAAAGCTGTAGCGGAACGTGAGGCTCCTGACCTTGCCGATGTACAGGTTGTGCGTCTGGCCGTCGCCGCGGCCGTTGTGGCCGAACTCGGTGTATTCGATCAGGACGTCGCTGTTCGGGTTGGCATTGGCCAGGATGCCGTTCTCGTTGTCGTGGATGAACGAGTTACGCAGCGTAAAACCCGCGCCCTGCAGGCGGAAGGCGGCGCCGTTGCCGTCCATGACCTTCGCGCCGAACATTTCGACGTTGTCGACGGTCAGGTTATTGCCGTTGACGACCCAGATACCTTTATCGGCGGCGTTCTTGCCGGCGGCGTCGATCCGCGGACGGCCGTTGACGCCGCGGATGGCCAGGTCGTGGCGGTTGATGCTGCAGGCGTCGCCCTTGTACGTCGTGCCGCCTTCGATCTCGATCGTGTCGCCGTCCCGGGCCGCGGCGATGGCGGCGCACGGTGCGGAAAAGGCCTTGCCGGGGCCGACGGACAACGTAGCGGCGGACGCGCTACCGCCGACGGCCGCGGCCAGCCACATGGCCAGCACCGGGCCGGATACAATGTGCGTGCTATGCATGAGCCGAGCATAGCATGGTTCGCCATCGGGCCGTCGTTCCGCTGATGTGACAATCCACGCATTTCGCGGCCAGCATTTCCGATAATCTGCTCAGCCACGGGAACCGGTCCAACAGGGCCCGCGCCGGCGAGCCCCCGAATGGCAGACCTGACCCATCCACGCTGAACGAAACGAATGACTTCCTTCATGCCCTTGCTCCGCATCGCTCTCGCATCACTTGTCTTCTTCGGCCTGGACCGGCTTTCCAAAGTCATCGTCGTCCAGTGGCTCGACCTGGCGACGCTCCATCGCATTCCCGGCTGGCCGCCCTATCTCAACTTGGTGATGGCCTGGAACAAAGGCGTGAATTTCGGTTTGCTGGGCGGCTTCGACGCCCGCTGGCTGCTCGTCGCGCTCAGCGTCGCCGTCTCGCTGGCGCTCGCGTCATGGGCAAGCAAGAAGTCGGGGTGGGCCGTGCTGCTGGCCTCCGGCGCCATCATCGGCGGTGCGCTCGGCAACGCGTACGACCGCGTCGTCTACGGCGCGGTGGCCGACTACATCAACATGAGCTGCTGCGGAATCGCCAACCCGTATTCGTTCAACGTCGCCGACGTGTGGATCTTCGGCGGTGCGGTTTTCCTGGTCCTGGCGAACGATTTCAGCCGCCGCGCAAAAAATTAGTTATCGATATCATTCACATCCCCAACCTGTGCTAGCATGCGTGCTCGTTCCTATTTCGACCAAGAGCCGCCATGCAGATGCCACGTCTTTCCCTCGCCGTTCTCGTTCCCGCCCTGTCGACTGCCCTGTTGACTACTCCGGCCGCGCACGCGGCCGCAGCGGAGACGGGCAGGCCCATCGCTTCCCGCTTCAACGCTGACCCGTCGCCGCACTTCTTCCCCGCCGCAAAGGGCGACAAGTTCTACCTGTACGCGACGGACGACGCGTCGAACACCGGCAAATACTGGGATTCCGTCGAGTGGCGCCTGTACACGTCGCCCGACATGAAGACCTGGCGCGACGCCGGCGTGCCGCTGGCCGTCACGGTGTTCAAATGGGCGCGTCCCGATGCGAAGGCATGGGCGCCGGAAGCGGCCTACCGCAACGGCAAGTATTACTTCTATGCGCCGGTCGGCGGCGACAAGATCGGCGTGGCCGTGTCCGACCGCCCCGACGGCGGCTTCGTCGATGCGCGCAAGGATCCGCTCGTCGACCGCGAGCGCGACGTCAACGCGGGCGACGAACCGATCGATCCGGCCGTCTTCGTCGACAAGGATGGGCAGGCGTACATGTATTTCGGTACGCGCGTGCCGAAGGTCGTGAAGCTTAAGTCCGACATGATCTCGCTGGACGGCCCGATCCGCATCGTGAAGATCGAGGGCCTGCCCGCGTCGGATCCGAAGAAGAAATACGGCGAAGCCCCGTTCATGCACGAGCATAACGGCGTGTACTACTTCTCGTTCTCGTCCGGCTGGCCCGGCCAGATCCTGTACGCGACCGCGAACTCGCCGATGGGCCCCTTCACTTACCGCGGCGTCATGATCGACTACCTGAAGATCTCGACGAACCACCAGGCCATCCTCGAACACGACGGCAAGAGCTGGGTGTTCTACCACGACGCCCTGCTGCCGGGCGGCGGCGGCTACCGCCGCTCGATCGCCATCGCGCCGCTGGAATACGGCGCCGATGGGTCGATCAAGCAGCTGGCCATCAAGCCCGGCCAGCCGAACGACTGACTGGGCGGGCCATCAAGCGGCCGTCTTGCCCGACAGCCGCTTGAGGCGTTCCAGCGCACTTTCGCCGGCCGTCTCCGGCTGACTGACGGACTTGCGGATCGCATCCAGTTCCGCCTGCTGGTCCAGCGGTTTCTGGCCGATGTCGGCGACGATGCGCAGGCCGGACGCCTCGTTCGTCACGGCCTGGGCGCGGCGGGTCAGCGCGGACAGCGCCGTCGAGTTGCCGCGCATGCTCGTCAGGCCGTTCAGCTGTTCCTGGCGCTCGATGCGCAGTTCCTGCAACTCCTTCTGCGCCTTGGCGGCGGCCAGCGCCTGCATCGCCTTCTTGGCCTGGGCATCGAATTCGGCCAGCTGCTTCGACAGCGCATCGACGATCTTCTGCAGCTCGTCCATGTACGCCTTCGCATCCGCCTCTTCCTGGATTTCCTGCGGCAGGCGCGCCTTGTTCGCTTCCAGCTCGTCGCAGAACATCGTCACGGTCGCTTCCGAGATCGTGCCGGCGGCCAGGCGCTCGGCCAGCTTCTCGGCGGCGCGTTCGTCGTTGGCGATCAGGTTCTGCAGGTTCACCACGTCGCCGTGTTCCTTGTCGAACGACGCGCGCGAGGTGGCCAGCAGTTGCGCCGTCTCGCGCAGGGTGGCGACCAGGCGGTCGCGGTCGGCCTCGGTCGCGGTTTCGGGGTCGAAGTTGGCGATGACCTCGGCGATGCGGTTGCCCAGTGCGCCGAAATGCTTCGTGACCAGTCGTGCGGTCAGGCCCCATCCACTAGCGTTGCTCATTGTTGTTCCTTTCTGCGGTGAAGAAAACGGTTGATACGGTTACTGGATGACGATGCGTTCCTGCTCTACGGGGATGCCGATCACGAAATCGACGTGAATGCCCCGCTTGTTCGCATCGCCATCGACGCTTTCCACGATCTCCGTCGTGATCAATAAATATTCGCGGCTGCCGTCCGCCAGCCGGCGCACGTACGGCATGAAATACATGTCCTGGCGCAGGCCGTGCTGCCCTGCCGCGTCGTCGATGCGCGTCTCGCGGCCCTTGAACGGGCTGACGAATTGTGCGGCGCCGCCCGCGTCCCGGGTGTAGTCGAGGCGGTCCGACTCGCCGAACACGGTCGCGAGTTCTTGCGCCCCCAGCATGTCGGCCAGCTGTTCGCGCCACAGCGTGTAGCCCGCGTCGCCCAGGCCGTAGCCGGCGACGCCCGTGTAGGCGTCCTGGTCGTCGGCCGTCTCCGGGATCACGCGCGCCAGCTGCGTGCAGTACAGGACTTCGGCCACCTTGCCGTCGTCGCCGCAGAACACCTGCAGGAATTTTTCGTCCGCGGCGTCGTCGCCCTTGTCGAGGTACAGGCGGTACAACTCCGTGTCCGGTTGCAGGCGGATCTGCGACACGGCCAGGATGCGCGTGTCCGCGGCCGCCGGCATCGCGATCAGCGAGCCGTTCGCCTGCGCGCGGATGATCGGCGACATCTGGACCTGCACGACGCTGCCGATGCGCGCGCCCAGCGGCACGTCGTCGTCGGCGCGGGTCTCGCCCTTCGTCACGCCCTTGTTGGCGGCCACCGCACGCACGTAGCTGAAGACATCCTTCCAGGCCATTCTCGTCAATTCCTTTCGAACGAATAATTCGGTTTCTTGGCTTCCCGGCCGCGGCGCAGGCGGCGCCACGCGAAGTACACGCCCCAGCCGATCAGCGCCAGCACGCACAAGGTCAGGAACACGCCGAGGAACGACGTGCCGCCGCCGGAAGGCGCGGGTGCGGTGCCACCCGTGTAGCCACCCGGATAGCCATTGTTGTTCGCATGCGCGCCGCGCGACGCGTTCGCGATCATGGCGCCCGCGATCACGTGACCCAGGCCGCTGTCCTGCCGCACGACGACGGGCGGCTGCTGTTGCTGCACGGGCGGCGGCGCGTACGTCGGCGCGCTCCGTCCCTGCTCGTACCCTGGCACCGGCCGCGTATCTCGTCCAGCATCGGCCTGCGCCTGCCGGCGCGCATCCAGCGTGCGCAGCGCGTTCGCTTCCGACGTCTTCTTGTCCAGCTTTTGCGACAGCGCCGAATCCGACTTCTGTGGCGTGGCGGAGCCGCGGCCGAACGAGCCGAAACCGCCCGACGACCGGCTCGGCTGCGGTGCCGGTGCCGCATCGGACGACGACGAGCGCCGGCTGAACGACCCGAAGCTGGTCCCGCTCGACTTGGCCGACGAATACGACGGCGACGACGACGAGCGCTGCGACGAAAAGCCGCTCTTGAAGGAGCTCGACGAGGACGGCTTCGCGTCGACGGCACCCATATGCGCCAGCGGGAGCAGCAGGGCCAGCACGAACGCGACGTTATAAGACTTCAACATGGTCATGGAAGCGATCGAAAGTTAGAATGAGCATAACGACCGGGATGGTCGCACGCACCGGTAAAATTAGCAAAGGAATACCATGACCCGACGTTATCTCGACATGAACCAGCACGATGCCCTGTACACGGTGGCGCGCAAGTACCCGGGCGGCATCGATGCGCTGGCGCGCGAGCTGGACATGTCCGCCAATGTCTTGCGCAACAAGCTGTCGCCCACGATCGCATCGCATTATCCGTCGTTCGAAGAGGTGTCGCTGATCGTCGAGTGCTGCCACAAGGCGGGCGTGCCGGAGGCGCACCTGCCGCTGCACGCGCTGCTGGTGCGCCACGGGATGGCGGCGTTCGTCGTGCCGCAGCCGGAGCAGGCGCGCCAGGACGATTTGTCGCAGACCGTCTGCCGCGTGATGAGCGACGTGGGTGCCGTGGCCGAGGCGGTATCGACCGCCCTGCTCGACGGCACCGTCACCCCGGTCGAGGCCGACCTGATCGAACGTAAATTCCATGCCGCGCTGTCCGCCCTGGGCGCCTGGCGCGCGCGTCTGCGCCAGGAGACCGAGGCGGGCATCCGCTGATCAGGAACGCAGGCGGCGCTCGGGCGCCGCCGTCGCCGCTTCATCCCGCGCTGCGCTGCGCAGCGAGCGCAGGAACAGCCCGAGGCCGCCGAAGGCCAGGGTAAGGATACAGATGAGCTCGAACGCCGACATCGTGCGCAGCGACATGTTCACGGACGCGATCACACCGAACACGAGCGCCGCGAACGCGCAGATCGACAGCAGCCAGCCCAGCACGTTGCGGGCGTTGTAGAAGATCATGGCGATGCCGATCACGAGGGGAATGAGGACGATCCCGCCCGTGATGCCGTAGCCGCCCACGCCGAACAGGCGCGTGCCGAGGCCGAAGCTGGAACTCACCACCACACTGTTGAGCAGCAGGTAGAAGCCCCCGCACATCAGGACCAGCCCCAGGAAGAACTGGCCCGTTCCTCCGCTCGTACCGCCCGCACCGTTCATCGTGTCCTCCGTCTTGTTTTTTGTTGCGACGGCGACAACAATACCAGACTTTCCGGTCACATTGCCAGTGTGCCGGACGGTAAAGCAACGGTCGGATTACCGGGCCACGCTTGGCCGTTTGGCGTCGGCAACCGGTTCGCCGAAATCGGGCATCCCGTCCGCACGCCAGCGGATGACCTGCGCGCGCGTGTGGCGGTTCGGGTCGTGCAGCGAATCGCCCTGGATCTCGCGGTAGTTGCGCGCATGGTAGACGAGGACGTCGGTCTTGCCGTCCGGTGTCGTCGTGAACGAGTTATGGCCCGGACCCCATTGGCCGTTCTTCTCGCTGCTCCTGAAGACAGGTTCGGGCAGCTTGGTCCACGACTTCGCATCGAGCAAATCGGCATCCGCCGGCGCGCTGACCATGCCGAGGCAGTAGTTGGCATCCGTCGCGCTGGCGGAGAACGTGACGAACACGCGGCCGTGGCTCACCAGCACGGCCGGGCCTTCGTCCACCGCGAATTTCACTTTCTCCCATGCGTACTCCGGCTTCGTCAGCAGCACGGCCGGGCCCTTGATCGACAGCGGCGTATCCATCTTCGCAAGGTAGATGTTGGTGCCCTTGCTGCCGTCGGGCGCCGTCTGCGTCCACACGAGGTAGCGCTGGCCGCGGTGTGCGAACGTGGTGGCGTCCAGCGAGAACGATTCCCAGCCCGTCTTGATCTGGCCGCGCTCGACCCACTCGCCCGCGAACGGATCGGCGGACGCGTTTTCCAGCGCATACAGGCGGATCTCCCACGGATGCTCCGCGCTGCCGGCCGTGAAATAGATATACCACTTGCCGTCGATGCGGTGCATTTCCGGCGCCCAGATGTGCGCGCCCATCACGCCGGTCGCGTGCTTGCGCCACACGGTCTTCGCGGGCGCGGCGCCCAGGTCGTCGAGCGAACGGGCGCGCCGGATCTCGATGCGGTCGTATTCCGGCACGGTCGCCGTGTAGTAATACCAGCCGTCCGGCTGCAGGCTCACCTGCGGGTCGGCGCGCTGCAGCACGAGCGGATTGTGGAACACGGGTTCGGCCGCGTGGGCCGGCGCGAATGCGGCGGCGAGGCACAGGGCAAGCGCCGGCAAGGCGCGAAGGGGCAGGCGGTACATCGGGTCTCCAGGGAACGTCGGCTTGCGGCGATATCCGATGATAGTCGCGCGGCGCCTGCCGGACCAATGAATTTTTTCGCGCGACCGATTCGAAATCAGCGTGTCCGCCTGCGCGGCCTGTCGTCCATTCCCGCCTCGTCGACGTCGGCCGACGTCGACCGCGAACGCTTGGATTCCAGTTCACCCCCTTCATCCGGCAGCGCGGGACCCGTGTACAGCACCGCCACGTCGGCCAGCGCGCTCGCGCGGTCCTGGCCGAAGCCGGACAGGGACGTCAGGCGCAGCCAGCGCGCCGTGACGGTCTGCCCGAAGCGCACGGTCTGCGGATCGAACGTCGACAGGAGCGTCGGCCGGGCGACATCGCGCCACGTCGTGCCGTCGTCGCTGGCCTGGACCAGCCATTCGCGCACGTCGCCTTCGTGGTCGCGATGATTCTGGCGCGGCATCAGCACGAGACCGTCGAACGGCACGGGCTGCGGGAACGCGATGGTCAATTCGGGCTGCGGGCGCGGCACGTCGCCCTTCACCGCGACGAGGCTGACCGTGTTCGGGTCGCCGTCGACGGCGTTCGCCGCATCCGGCCAGCCGCTGGCCACGGCGCCGAGCTTCTTCATCACGCGCGTGTCGAACAGGCTGGCGCGCAGCGCGGCGGGATCGACGGGAGTGTCCGGCGCGAAGCGCGGACCGGCCATGTAATCCAGCAGCGAACGGCGCAGCTGGCGCGCGGCCGGGCGCTCGTCCAGCCGGTTCTCGAGGTCGAACGTCGACACGACCAGCCGGCCGTTGCCCACCTTCGCCTCGAACACGGCGCCGAGCCGGTAGTTGCGGTTCCAGTCGTCGATCGGCTGGACGATGGGCCGCAGGCCGGCCGGCAGGCGTTCGAGATTGAACGCGCGGGCGCCCGCCACGAGGTCGCTCCACTGCCAGTCCATGTGGTCGGACGTCGGGAATGCCGCCAGCGCGGGATGCGCGCGGTCGACCCACAGGCCCAGCATGCGCGACCAGCCGGGATTCATCAACCGGTTCCAGAACACGGGGACGTCCGCGAGCGGCGGCGACGTCCAGTCCAGGTCCGCCTTGCGCGGCAGGTACAGCACCTTGCCGCCCTGCGCCAGCCGCGCCTCGGCCTCCGGCCACGCATGCGTCACGAGCACGCCGGCGGGAACGGCCGCGTCGACCTGGTCGGGATACAACCAGAAATTCCAGCCGTTGGCGACGCTCGTGCCGTCCAGCCCGACGACGAGCCGGTAGTGCGCGGGCGCGGGCAGCCGCGCCAGGTCCGCGCCGACCCGGCCCAGCGGGATGTTCTTGCCGATCGGGATATCGCGTGCAGCGAACCTTCCCTGGACCACGGCACGGCCGGCATCGTCCTCGATGCGCCACCACGGCCGTGCGCCTTCCAACGGCTGGGCGCCGTAGTGGGCGATCTCCACGGGCACGTCGAACGTGTCGCGCGCCGCGAGGACCGGACGTGTCAACCGCGCCAGCGGCACCGTCTCGCCATTGAAACGCCGGAACACCTCCGGGGTCGCATACCCTTTCGGTTCCCAGAACGTGTCGAGGACGCCGACGAGCGCCGTGCCCTGGCCCAGATAATCGTGCAGGTCCAGCAGCTGGTAGCCGCTCATGCCGCGCGTGCGCAGCACCGCCTCGATCTCTTCCTTGTAGCAGGCGAGCTGCCAGCGGCCGGACGCCAGCGCGAAGTCGCGGTTGCGCTCCAGGACGCCGTGGCGGCGCGCGGACTCGCGGAAGATCTCGTAATTCCCCGGTTGCAGGTAGCCGGTGAACTTGTCGATGATGGAGAAATCGGGATACGCGACCCACTGCCCCGTCTCGTGCCCGACGACCGGCACGTGGATACCGTCCAGCGACGCCGCGTAGTCGCGGCCGAACCAGCCGGTCTTGTTGCGCAGCGGTTTCGGGCCGATGCGCTGCACGGCCAGGTAGTCGACGTCCTTGTCCAGGTCCGGCACGACGGGTTCCGTGTGGCCCGTGCCGTTCGTGTACAGGCGGCGCGGATCCTCGGCGCGGAAGCGCGCCGTCCACCGCGCGAACACCTCTTTCCAGTGCCCCGACGGCTCGTTGCTGGGGCTGAGCAGCAGGAACGACGGGTGGTTGCCGTAGGCGCGGATCAGGCGCTCGGTCTCGTCGTACAGTGCCGCCTCGAGGGGCGAGCCGGGCTCGAACCGGTTCCACATGCCGGGCTCCGGCTGCAGGTAGATGCCCACTTCGTCCGCCGCCTGGAATGCCGCTTCCGGCGGCGTGAACGAGTGGAAGCGGACGTGGTTGATGCCCCACGCCTTGTTGATGGCGAAGATCTTCTTCCAGTACGCGACGTCCGTCGGCGGATAACCCGTGAGAGGAAAGTCGCCGCCGTGGTGCGTCCCGCGCAGGAACACGGGGCGGCCGTTGACGACGATGTCCGTGCCGCGGACCGCCACCTGCACGAAGCCGAACGACACGTCGCGGGTGCTGTCGGCGCCGGGTCCCGCAAGGCGCAGCTTCAGCGACTGCAGCACAGGGTGGAATTCGTCCCACGTCGGCGCATCCTGCGGATACTGCACGCGGAATTCGGCACTGCCGCCGTCCGCCGTCCAGCGCACGGGAATGCGTCGACCGTTGGCGCTGATCGTCCCCGCCCCGGCCTTGCCGCCGCCATTGCCCACCTTGAGTTTCACGAGCACGCTGCGGCTGGCCACGTCCGGAAAGACCTGCGCATCGGCGATGTACACGGGCGACGTCGCGCGCAACTCGGCCTTGCCCACGATGCCGTTCCAGCTCATCCCCAGCGAATCGGAGATGCTGTGCGAGTCGGGCCGGTACGCCATCAACACGCGCGAATCCACGCGCACCGTCACGCGGTGCCTGCCCGGCGCGAGCTGCCCGGCGTCGTACTCGTGGGGCGCCACGAGCGACGTATTCGACCCGAGCGGACGGTCGTCGATCCAGGCGCTGGAACCCCAGCGGGGCCGCTCCAGGTGCAGCACGACGCGCTTGCCGCGCCAGGCGGGCGGCACCACCACGTCGCGCTGGTACCACGCGGCACCCAGGTAGTGGCGCGGCGGCTGGCTCAGGAACGGCACCTTCACCTGGCCCGGGGTCGTGAACGCCGCATAGTCCGCGCGCAGGTTCCAGCTTTTGTCGTACAGCGACAGCACCCACGGCGTCTGCGCCGTGATCGCGTCGCCGTACCCCTGCGCGTTCAGGATGCCGGGGATGCGGATGCGGTCCGGCAGCGCGCGGCCTTCCCAGTGCGCGGCCACGCCGGCGTCCGCGCGGTCGAGCGCGAAGCGCCAGTCGCCCGCGAGGTCGATCGTGTCGGCCGCGCCGGCCGCAACGGTCCAGGCCAGCGCGGCGGCGCCCAGCACCTTCCTCATGCGTCAACCGCCGAAGCGGAAGTCGGCACCGACCATGATGCGGCGGCCGGCGTAGCTGTAGTCCAGGATGCTCGGCGTGCCGTTCGAGAACGGTACGTAGGATCCCTGGCTGTTGCTGGTCGCGGCGTTGTTCAGGTTGCGGCCTTCGATGAACACGTCGAACTCCGGCGTGATGCGGTACTGGATCTTCGCATCGACGTAGCGCGTCGCGTCGCGGAAGTTCGGCGAGCCCGGGTTGTACGCCGGCGGACGGGTGTTGCCGCTCGCGTTCGGGTAGTTGTTCAGGTAGTTGGCGGACGAACCCGCGATATTGTTGAAGTAACTGCCCACCCCCTGGACCGCGACGCGCGCCGACAGGCGGCCGTCGTCGTACCAGATCGCCCAGTTGTACTGGAACTTCGATTCGCGCAGCGGCGGCAGCGGCGTGCCGGTCAGCAGGTCCACGATGTTCTGGGTCGACGTGACCGACGCGAGCTTCGTGTAGTTGCCGTCGAAACCGAGGTAGCGCAGGCGCCACGGCAGGAACGTGAAGGCGGTCTTGGTGTTGAACTCCCAGCCCTTGCGGGTGGTCGGGACGCCGTTCTCGTAGGTCGGGAACGAGAACGGCAGCTCGGCCAGCGATTTGCCCGTCGTCGGGTCGACCAGGGCCAGGCCCAGCGTGCCGTTCTCGGTCTGCACGATCGACGGGCCCACGATGCCGCGCTGGTTGAAGTAGGACAGCGAGAACATCGTGTCCTTGCTCGGGTAGTATTCCGCGCTCCAGTTCTGGTTCAGGTTCTTCTGCGCTTGCAGCGCCGGGTTGCCGACGGTCTTGGTGCAGGTCTGCGTGCCCTGCGCGTCGACCCGTTCGTCATAGCGGCACAGGCCCGACGGCAGGAGATTCGTCACCGGCGGACGGGCGACGGTGCGGGCACGGTTGTAGCGCACGACGAACTTGTCCGGCACGAGCCACATCGCGAGGTTATAGATCGGCAGGAAGTCGTGCGTGGTGGCGTCCACCGCGGTGTTGGTCGACACCGTGACGTCGTTGATGCCGCCGGGCGCGTTCGGGCTCGCCGGATCGAAGGCGGCCGTGCGCGTGATCGACTGGAACTGCATGTTGCCGATGCCGTGCACCTTGGTGCGGACGTAGCGGTAGCCCAGGTTGCCTTCGACCTGCCAGTCGAACGGCAGCGCGCGGCTGGTGAACGGGATGCGGTCGATGTTGAAATCGCCCATGACGTACAGCGCTTCGGAGCGCTCGCTCATGCGCGTCACGGGCGCGTCGTACGTCTTGCCGTCCGTGCCTGTGCAGCTGGTGACGCAATCCAGGTTCGCGTTCGTGATGCCGGCCAGCTGGAACACCTTCTGTACGTCGATGTTCGGCCAGTTGGTCACGGCGCCGCCGAACTGGCCGTTGGCGCCGTTGAACAGCTGCGTGCTGGTGATGTTCCCGTTGAGCGACTTGGCGATGATGTCCTGGAACTGCTGCGGCGTCACGGTCACGACGCCCGAACTCTGGGCGTCCCAGCGATTGCTCTTCACGTAGCCGTACTGGCACTTGTTGCCGCCGGCGCCCAGCGACCCGGCCGTGTCCTGGCAGCCCACGAGGGTGCTGCGCACCAGGCCCGGGATCGCATACACCATCGGGTTCGAGCTCACCTGGTAGCCGTTGCCTCCGCGGGTGTCGTAGCGCGTGTCGCGGAAGTTGAAGCCGGTCTTGAAGCGGGTGAAGAACGGAATGGACTCCGGCGCCTGGAACGTGAAGTCCGCCTTCGCCGTGCGCTCCTCCGTCGCCGTGATCCCCGGTGTGTAGGTCAGCTGCGGCTGCGAATACGTGAGCAGCGGCTGCTGTTGCGCCGTGTAGGCCGGCACGCTGTTGATGTAGGTGGCCCCGCTGGTGACCGCGGCCGCGGCGGCCGGCTGGACGAGGCGCGCGTAGTTCGCGGGATTGTACAGGTCGAAGGTCGACCCTTGCGGGAAGTCGTAGGTCCACAGACCGGTCGGCGTCACCGACATCTGCGCCGCGCCGTAGTACGAGGCGAACGACGTGCGGAAGATCTCCGTCGTGTAGTTGGACTTGGCGTCGCCGACCATCCACTCCGCCTTGATGCCGTCGTGGTTCCATTCGCCGCCGGTCTGGAAGTACTTGGTGATCGTATCCGACTTCTGGAAGATCTGGTCGACGCCGGCCGCGCCGTCGCTGATGCTGAATCCGGTCACGTGGTGGCTCGCATCCACCGTGACGGATGACGGGTCGACGTTCGTCACCGCGCCCTGCACGGCCGGTCCGCCGCTCAGGTAGCTGACCGTGCCCGGGTACAGGTAGTAGCCCGCGCCGCTCGCCCCCGGGGCGACCGACCGCACGCCATTCGTGTCGACGAAGGTCTTGGCCGTGTTTACGTTCATGCCGCCCAGGTTGAGGAACGACGTCTTGTTGTCGGTATGGCGCTTGGAATAGCTGCCCTTGACGTACACCGTCAGGTCGCGGTTGACCTTGAAGTCGGCGCGCAGGTCGAGGTCCTGGCGGCGGTCGATCTCCGTCTGGATCTTGTTGCGGACGAGCGAAGGCGTGTAGTCGTTCCACTGGTTCAGGCAGCTGATCAATTCGTTCTGACGCTCGTTCACCGCGTTCGTGCGGTTGGACGCGCTCAGGTTCTTCAGCGATGCGTCGGTAGTGGCCAGCTGCGGGAACGCGCTGTAGCAGTCCGCCTTGGTCTGCGCGGCGGCCGACTTGGTCAGGATCTCGTACGGCGAATACGTGTTGTAGTTGCCGGTGCCGTTCGTGTACGGATAAATGCCCGTGGAACCGGCCGCCGGACCGGCCGGCGTCGTCGATGCCGGATCGGCCATGTTCAGCGTCGACGGATTGTACGTGAAGGTCTTCTGCGGCGAATTGTCGAAGTCGATCAGGCGGGCGTAGCCGGCGGCCGCGCTGGTCGCGACCTGCATCTGGTGCTGCTCGTTGGCGGTCGTCGATTTCGACGCGTTCAGGATCACGCCGAGCCGGTCGTCGAAGAATTTGCGCGACAGGATGACGTTGGTGTCCGGTTCCCACTTCTTGTTCAGGTTATTGGTGGTGCCGGCCACGCGCACGGACGCGAAAGGCTCCTTGAAATCGAGGCCGGTGCGGGTCTTGATGATGATGCCGCCGCCCAGCGAGCCCTCGACCATGTCGGCCGTCGAGCCCTTGACCACGTCCACGCTCTTGATCAGGTCCGCGGACAGCTGGCGGAATTCGCTGCCGCGGCCACTGGCCGCGTTGTTGGCCGACTGCACGGCCATCCCGTCGATCTCGACGCGGGTCAGGTCCGGCCCGTTGCCGCGCACGGCGACGGTGACGCCTTCGCCGAAGTCGCCCCGGTCGAGCGCGATACCGGCCATGCGCGAGATCGCCTCGCCGATGTTCCGGTCCGGGAGCGAGCCAACGTCCTCCGCGACGATGGAATCGAGCGCGGTGGCCGCGTTCTTCTTGCGGGCGATCGACGATTGCTGCGACTTGCGGGTCGAGACGACGACCGTCGCGATGCCGCTCGCAACCTCCTGGTTGCCCTGGGGGGCGGCCGTGCCTGTGGCCGCTCCATCGCCGCTGCCGGCGCTTTGTGCCTGCGCGTTCGGCGCGTCCTGCGGGGGCGGATTGTCCTGGGCCCAGGCGGCCTGGCCTACGATCAGCGATGCGACCGCCAGCGAGACGGCATAGGCGAGGCGCGTGGGGCGGATGACCTGTCGGGTGTCGTGCATTTTTCTGTCTCCTCGGTGGACCGCTGTGCGCGGTCTGTTTTTGTCTGGATCGGCCTGGAAACAGTGTAGGGTTGCGCGCACCCGCCGTGATATATCAGCAAGAAATACTCATCGACGTGAGCGAAGTGCGTGCCCGCGCGACCACACGGGCCGGTCAACGCGGCGATTGCGATTCCTTTTCGCCGCGGATTGGCGCGTTTGGCGCAACGACGGTTATCGCAGCGCGCTTCCCGCCGGCGCGTACGGCCGAATCGCTCAATCCCGTGAGCGATTTGTCCGCACACCCTGCGCTATCCTTGGCCGGCACAACGAGGGGACACGATGACACCCCGCAGCATCGCTGCCCTGCTGTCCGTCCCGCTGGCATCGAGCGTCCAGGCGCAAACGGACACCGTGATTCGGCCTGGACGACAGCCTGTCGAACGACGTGCCGCGTGCCTCCGACCTGGCGCCGGCGGGCGAAGATCGGCTACCACGAAGCGGCGCTGATGCTGGCGCGGATCCACGAGCGCGGCATCGGGGTCCCGCGCGACGCGGACAAGGCCATGGGCTGGTACGAGAAGGCGACCGCGATGCCCGCTTCGCGCTCGGGACCTATTTTTACTGCGGCGAAGGCAGCGTCAAGGATCCGGCGACGGCGTACGCCATGCTCGACCTGGCCCGCCAGGCTGGCCACGATGGCGCGGCGGGCGCGGCGCAGGCGCTGGCGCCCACCCTGACGGCCGACGAACGCAAGCGCGCGGACGCGGTGCTGCGCGCACCGCATGGTCAGGCCGGCTCGTAGTCCGCCGGCAGCATCATGTCGGGAAATCGGGCGCGCAGCACATCCAGCGCCTGCAGGGTGCCGGACAGGTGCTGGCGTACGGCGCGCTGTGCGCCGGCCGCGTCGCCCTGCCCGATGCAGCGCGCGATCTGGCCGTGCTGCTGCAGGATCGACAAGGCCTTGCCGTTCAGCGGCAGGTGCAGGCGGCGCAACCGGTCGAGATTGCCGCTGCAACGGCGCACCATCGCCCACAGGTCGGGCAGCTCGGACGCTTCGTACATCCGCATGTGGAAGTCCATGTCGATGCGCGTGAAGTTTTCCAGATCGCCCGCTTCGAGGCAGCCCCGCTGGCGCGCAACGAGATCCTGCAGCGCCTTGCCCAGGTCCGGCCGGGGCTGGCGGGCCAGCACCCAGGCGATCTCCAGTTCCACCGAGAGGCGGAAGAAATGCGCCTGGCGTGCGGCCGCGAGGTCGATGGGCCGCACGCGCGTCCGGTGCTGGGGGTAGATGTCGACGAGGCGCTCTTCCTCCAGCCGCAGCAGCGCTTCGCGGATGGGGCTTTGCGACAGCTGGAAGTACTCGCACAACGCGGGCCGCGCCAGCACGGCGCCGGGCTTCAGCGCCAGGCTCACGATCTGCGCGCGCAAGTGCTCGAACACCTGCGCGGTCGCATTGCGCGAGCGGTCCAGGCGGAACGGGACATCGACGACTTTCATCGCTCAAGGCCTTTCGTAGAATTCCGCTTCGACGATGGACAGCGTCGACGTCGACACGCCCTTCGTTCCCGTCGCCGTATTCGCCTGGTTGGCGACTTCCGTCAGCTTGATGCCGCCGCCTTCTTCCGCCTGCCCGGCCAGCTCGATGCGCACCGAATGGCCCTGCACGGGTTTCAACGGCAGCGTCACATAACCCAAGCTCTTCGGCGTGAGGCCGCTCCACGCTTCCTGGCCATCCACGACGATCCTGAGCGGATAACTGCGTTCGCGCCAGCCCGCCAGCTTCAGCACGACCTCGGACAAGCGCGCCGGCCGCGCCAAGGTGTACGTGATCGCGGGCGTGGCGCCGCCCTGGCTCGTCCAGGCCGTCGTCTCGTCGTCGTCGAACGACTTGTTCCCGTCCGGCGCGTCACTGGCCGCCACCGGCACGGCCACCCGCGACACGGTGAACGACGGCGTGGCCGGCGTCGGCCCGCGCTCCAGGTGCACGGGCGGCGCGGGCGGCAACGCCGCGAGGCCATCCTTCACCGCGACGGCTTTCGACTCCAGCACCAGCTCGGCCGGCGCCAGCCCCTGCGCCCGGGCACGGACGACGATGCGGCCGGCCTGCGACGTCGTCCGCAGCAGCACGCGATTGACGCCGCCTTCCACCGGCAGCGAGCGCGCGAGGATGTAGTTGTCCGGCCCCTGCGCGATCCCGCCCCGCCATTCGGCCGGACCCTGCACGTCGAAATCCACCATGTCCAGCGCGAGCGGATGGCGGCGGCCGGCGGCGTCCACGACTTCCACCTGCACGAGTGCCATGTCGGCGCCGTCCGCGCGCAGGCCTTGCGGCGACACGATGGGCGTCAGTCTCAACGCGGCCGGCGCGCCGGCGGTGGCCAGCGTCGTCTCGCACACGGGTTTGCCCTGCGCGTCGTAGCCGACCGCCTTCAGTTCGCCCGGCGCCCACGCCACCCGGTCGAACGTGAACAGGAAGCGCGCGCTTTGCCGCGCGGGGCCGACCTCCTTCCCGTTCAGGAACAGTTTTACGTTATCCGCGCTGGAGACGACGGTCACCGGCTTGACCGTGCCCGCCGGGTAGTTCCAGTGCCCGACGATATGGGCGCGCGGATGCTCCACGTCGACCCAGCCGTCCCACATCACCTGGTGCGCGTAGAACGCGTCCTTGGCGATGCGCATGGCATCCACTTCGCCGCTGCGGCGGTAGTTCTCGGCCCCGCGGTGGTGCGTGTTCGAATCGGAAAACACGATGTTCACGCCGCCGCTCGACACGCGCGTGCCCGTGCCGGGACGCTCGCGCCAGTAATCATACCAGCGCTGGACGTCCTCGATGGCGAAGCTGTCCTGGTTGCGGTTGTAGACGCTCGCGTCCTGACCCTTGTGCAGCGGGCCGTCGCCGTCGCGGTGGTAAGGCGGACTGAGTTCGTCCCAGTACTTGCGTAGCGCCTCGTCGCGCGCATACTCCATCGCCCACACCGGCATCCCCGCGCTCTTGTTTATGTACAGCATTTCGCCGCCGTATTCCGCGACGTGCTGCAGTTCCTGGCTCAGCATCTCGCGGCTGCCGGCCGCGCGGCCGCCGTACGGGTCGAACTCGTCGCGCAGCGCCTTCATCGCGCGCATGTGGTCCGCGCTCACGCCCTTGTTGCCGCTTTCGTAGAACACGATGCTGGGATTGTTGCGGTTGTAGACGATGGCGTCGCGCATGACCGCGAGGCGCTGTTCCCACCGGCGGTCCTTCACGTCCGCTTCGGAGTCGCCGGCCGGCATCGCTTCCATCAGGCCCAGGCGGTCGAGCGATTCCACGTCCTGCTTCCACGGCGTCACGTGCATCCAGCGGATCAGGTTCGCATTGCTGGCCAGCGCGAGGCCGTTACTGTAGTCCGAGAGCCACGCGGGCACGGCGCTGCCCACCGCGGGCCATTCGTTCGTCGAGCGCTGCGCGTAGCCGTGGACCTGGATCATGCGGTCGTTCAGCGCGATCATCCCGTCGCGGAAGGCCGTCTTGCGGAATCCCGTGCGGGTCGTGACGGTATCGAGCGGCTTGCCGTCGACCTTCAACGTCGTCACGACATCGTACAGATAGCCGTAGCCCCAGCTCCAGAAGTGCAAGCCCGCAACGGGCGCACCGGCTTTCAGGGTGACGGTCGCGCCGGGCGCAATCGTCCGCGCGGGTGCCCCGAAGCGCGCGACGCGTGTGCCGTCCTTGTCGCGCAGCTCGACCTCGTACGCCACCCGGTGCGCCTTGCCGTCGTCGTTGCGCACCTGCGATTCGGCCGTGACGGTGGCCTTGCGGCGCGGGATGTCGAAGTCGCGCGCATACACGTACACGCCCGTCGTGCCGAGGCTCGCGAGCAGCGGGAGCGTCTGGTACACGGGTTCCGTCACGTGCAACCGCACGTTCTTCGGCAGGCCGCCGTAGTTCGCATGGAAGTTCTTGTCGTTCCACTGGAAGCGCTGGCCCGTCGCCTGCTCGCGGTAATCCCAGCTGTTGTCCGTGCGGACGGCCACGACGTTGTCGCCCTCACGGAGTACGCCCGAGATCTCCAAGCCGAACGCATTGATGCCGTTCTCGTGCAGCGCCACGCGCCGCCCGTTGACGAACACCTCGGCCGCCTGGCGCGCGCCCTCGAATTCGAGGAACACCTTGCGGCCGGGCTTCAGCCCGGGCACCCGGAAATGCTTGCGATACCAGGCCACCCCCGTCGACAGCTCGGCGATGTCCTTGCGGAACGCGTCGTCCTCGTTCCAGGCGTGCGGTAGGCTGACGGCCTTCCAGCCGCTGTCGTCGAAGCCGGGACGCGCGGCGTCGGCCGGGTCGCCGACCGCCAGCTTCCAGCCGGGATTGAAATCGTACAGCGCGCGCTCGGCGTGCGCGGGCACGGAAAGGGACGATGACGCGGCAAGCGCCAGCATCAGGGCGAGGCGTGGATTCATGGAGGTCCGGGTCGAGGTAAAGGTCGCTGAAA
This sequence comes from uncultured Massilia sp., assembly GCA_966211695.1. Classification (GTDB taxonomy): domain Bacteria; phylum Pseudomonadota; class Gammaproteobacteria; order Burkholderiales; family Burkholderiaceae_D; genus Telluria. The sequence continues at coordinate 292,639 of CBIHOW010000001.1, forward strand.
TATTAGCAGTCCAGTATTTGACCATTTCATGGTCGGGCCAATTACTCAACATGCTGAGCGTTCGACGCACCCCGATTGACGCTGCAATGGATTGGGCAGGTAATGGCGGTCCAACAACAACAGCAAACAAGGAGGCGGCATGAGAAAGCAGCACCTCGCACGCGGCGCGTTCGCGCTGGCGATCCTGTCCGGCGCAGGCTGGGCATCGGGAGCGACGTATTACGTGGCCCCCACCGGCAACGATGCGAATGCAGGCACGCAGGCGGCGCCATGGGCCACGTTCGCGAAGGCCCAATCGGCGGCGCTACCCGGCGACACCGTGTACTTCCGCGGCGGTTCGTACATCTTCCACGGTGGCCTGAACCAGTGCGCCAGCATGACGGACACCGTCAACGTGATCACGCTGAACAAGAGCGGCCAGTCGGGCAAGGCGATCCGCTACTGGGCATATCCCGGCGAGACGCCCGTGTTCGACTTCTCGCAGATGACGGACAACTGCCGCGTGAAGGGCTTCAACGTGACCGGCAGCTGGATCCATTTGAAAGGCCTGGAAGCGACGGGCGCGCCGCAGCAGCCGGGCAATCTGCTGAACAACGAATCGTGGGGTGTGTGGAACAGCGGCAGCAACAACACGTTCGAGGCGATCAATACGCACCATCACATGGGCCCGGGCATGTTCATCGCAAAGGGCAGCAACAACCTCGTGCTGAACGTGGATTCGCACCACAACTACGACCCGTACAGCAAGAGCGGCGCGGGCCAGAACGCGGACGGCTTCGGCGTGCACATCGGCGCCAACCAGCCCGGCAACGTGCTGCGCGGCTGCCGCGCATGGGCCAACACGGACGACGGCTACGACTTCATCAACGCCGGGTCCGTCGTCACCGTCGAGAACTCGTGGGCCTGGCGCCACGGCTATTATCCGGGCACGACGACGTCGATCCCCGCGGGGAACGGCAACGGGTTCAAGGTCGGCGGCTTCGGCGGTGCGTACCAAGCCAATGCGCCGCAGCACATCGCGCGCTTCAACGTCGCGTTCAACAACAAGGCGTCCGGCTTCTATGCGAACCACCATCCGGCCGCGAGCTACTTCTACAACAACACGAGCGTGAACAACCGGCCGGACTTCAACATGCTGGGCGTCGATGCGTCCGGCGCCGCCGTCGCGCTGGGCATCCTGCGCAACAACCTCGCGTGGCAAGGCACGCTCGTGTCGAACGTGGCCGGCGCGGACGTCGCCAACAACAGCTGGAACCTCGCGAACGTCTCGGTCACGAGCGCCGATTTCCAGAGCACGTCGCTCGATGGCTGGGATGCGCCGCGCCTGCCGGACGGCAGCCTGCCGCAGCTGCCGCACCTGCGATTGGCCGGCGGCAGCGACCTGCTGGACAAGGGCGTGAACGTGGGCCTACCCTATTCGGGCGCCGCGCCGGACCTGGGCGCGTTCGAAGGCAGCACGCCCGTGACGCTGTTCGCGGACGCGGGACCGGCCATGAAGGTGACGCAGTCGGGCCTCACCTTGAACCGCACGACGCAGCAGATGAGCGGCACGATCAGCTTCACGAACCGGTCGACGACGACCTACGACGGCGTGCTGATGCTGCGGCTCGACACGCTGTCCGACGGCGTCGTCCTGGCCAACCGCAGCGGCAGCGAGGGCGGCGCGCCGACGCTCACGTTGACCTCGACGCGTCTCGCGCCGGGCCAGACGGTGACGTTCCCGCTCGTCTTCACGAATCCATCCCGGGTCGCGATCGGCTACAGGCCGCGCCTGTTCGCGGGGCAGCCATGAAACGCCTGTTCGGCCTCCTGGCCCTGCTGTTCGCATGCGCCACGGCCACAGCCGGCCCGAGCTACCACGTGGTCGTGGACACGCAGGCGTACGCAGGCCAGTCCGGCTACCTCGACTTCCTGATCCTCGGCCAGGCGGCGGCGAGTCCCGTGCACGCGACGTTGACGGGCTTCTCCGGCATTGCCGACGATGGCGGCGGCCCCGGTCCTGTGCGTGACCGGCCTCGCGCTGCTCGGGCTGGCGCGCCGCCGGCGCGCCTGATTCCGCGTCCGCACTGGCCAACGGGACGGGAACGCTGTTAGGATTGCGGCACGCGGGGCTGCCCCCGTGCCGCTTTTCCCTTCCCGTATCGACGACTACAAATGACGAAACCATTCAAACGCATCCTGTTCACCGGCGCCGCCGGTAACCTGGGCCGCCGCCTGCGCGAGCGCCTGCACGAATTCGCCGACATCGTGCGCCTGTCCGACGTGGCCGACTTCGGCCCCGCGGCGCCGCACGAAGAGATCGTCCTGTGCGACCTGGGCGACCGCGACGCCGTCATGCGCATGTGCGAAGGCGTCGACGCCATCCTGCACTTCGGCGGCATCTCCACCGAAGAGGAATGGGCGCCGATCATGCAGGCCAACATCCTCGGCATGGTGAACCTGTACGAGGCCGTGCACAAGCTGGGCATCCGCCGTGTCGTCTTCGCCAGCACGAACCACACGATGGGCATGTACAAGACGACCGACCTGGTCGACGCCACGATGCCCCCGCGCGCGGACGGCTACTACGGCGTGTCGAAAGTGTTCGGCGAGACGCTGTCGCGCTATTACTGGGACCGTTTCGGCGTGGAGACCGTGTGCATCCGCATCGGCTATTGCTGGCCGGAGGCGACGAACTACCGCCAGATGGTCACGTGGCTGTCGCTGGACGACCTGGTGCAGCTGCTGCACCGCTCGCTGACGACGCCGCGCGTGGGCCACACGATCACGTTCGGCATCTCCAACAACGAGGGCCGCTGGTGGGACGACCGCCATGCCGCCTTCCTGCGCTACAAGCCGAAGGACAGCTCGCAGCAGTTCGCCCACAAGCTGCCCGCTGAGGTCCAGTATCCGCCGGCGGACGACATCACGACGTTCTACCAGGGCGGCGTGTTCCTGCACAACGGTCCGAAATATCGCCCGTAAAACAGCCCAAATCGCGCATCGGCACGTCGGATGTCGTCTGACGTCCGATGTCGCACGGCGTCACGGGAGATTTTTTGCAAACTTGTCCGACAAGTGAGTCCGCACGGCTATAATCGTGGCCTGGACCTACTGTTTACCATGCCCGCATGAACTCGCCGACCGCCCTGCTGCCCGCCCGTAAGAAATACCGCAACCTCGCCCAGGGCGTGGTCGAGGAGCTGAGCGCGCGCATCCGCCGCTCCGAATTCAACCCCGGCGACAAGCTGCCGCCGGAAGCGGCCATCATGGAAGAATACGGCGTGAGCCGCACGGTGGTGCGCGAGGCGATCTCGCAGCTGCAGGCGGCGGGCCTCGTGCAGACGCGTCACGGCATCGGCACCTTCGTGCTGGAACCGCCCGCGACCACGCTCGGCATCGGCACGGACAGCGTGGTGACGGTGCGCGACGTGCTCGCGATCCTCGAACTGCGCATCAGCATGGAGACGGAAGCCGCGTGGCTTGCCGCGTCGCGCCGCACCGAGGAACAGGTGGCGCAGATGGGACAAGCGCTGGGCGAGATGCAGCGCGCGCTCGAGAACGGCCGCACCTCGGTCGAGGCCGACGTGCGCTTCCACCAGCTCATCGCGGAAGCGACGGACAACCGCTATTTCGTCGAACTGCTGGGCCAGCTGGGCAGCGCGATCATCCCGCGCGCCCGCCTCAACACCCCCGGCCTCGGCGAAGACAAGCCGGTCGACTACCTCGAACGCGTGAACCGCGAGCACGAGGACATCTATAAAGCGATCCTGCGCCGCGACCCCGAAGCGGCCCGCGCCGCGATGCGCACCCACCTCTCCAACAGCCGCGAACGGCTGCGGGAAGCGCAGCAGCGGCTGCAGGACCAGCCGCGCGCCTGATCAGCGGTACTGCAGCGCCACCACCTGCGCGGTGCGGCGCGGCTTGTCGGCCAGTGCCGGCCGGGCCGGCGGCGTCGCCGACGCCCGTTCCAGCGTGAAGATCCCGACGGCCTGCAGCAGCGCCCGCGCCTGCTCCTTCAGGCTTTCCGCCGCCGCCGCGGCCTCTTCGACGAGCGCCGCGTTCTGCTGCGTGATGCCGTCCATCGGGTGCACGGCGCTGCTCACTTCCGCGATGCCGTGACCCTGCTCCGCGCTGGCGCGGGCGATGTCGCCGAGGATGCCGGACACCTGGCGGATCGCATCCATGATCTCGTCCATCGTGCTGCCCGCTGCGTCGACGAGGCGGCTGCCCGTCTCCACGCTGTCCACCGACGCGTTGATCAGGTCCTTGATCTCCTTGGCCGCGCCGGCGCTGCGCTGGGCGAGCGCGCGCACTTCCGCCGCCACCACCGCGAAACCGCGGCCCTGCTCCCCGGCGCGCGCCGCTTCCACGGCCGCGTTCAGCGCGAGGATGTTCGTCTGGAAGGCGATGCCGTCGATGACGCCGATGATGTCGGCGATGCGTGCCGAGCCATCCTTGATGTGCCCCATCGTCGACACCACCTGCGCCATCACGTCGCCGCCCTTGCCGGCCACGGTGGACGCATGCGCCGCCAGTTCGTGGGCGCTCTGCGCGTTGGCCGCGTTGCGCTGCACGGTCCCGGTCAGCGTCTCCATCGCGCTGGCGCTCTCCTCCAGCGATCCGGCCTGCGCCTCCGTGCGGGCCGACAGGTCGGCATTGCCCGTCGCGATTTCATCCGTCGCCGTCGCCATGTTTTCCGTGCTCGTGCGGATCGTGGCCAGCATGTCGTGCAGGTTGCCGTTGATGGTGGCGATCGCCCCCATCAGCCGCCCCACCTCGTCGTCGAATTCGACGGCCACCTCGCCCGACAGGTCGCCGGCGGCGATGCGATCGGCCGCGGCGACGGCCTTGTTCAGGTTGCGCATGATGTAGCGGTAGACGAGATACAGCGCGGCGGTCGTCGACACGACCGACAACACCATCAAGGCGATGGCGGCCGTCATCGCGGTGCCGGTGGCCTGCTGGGCGGCGGCGACGGCGGCGCCGGTGCGCTCGTCGAGCAGGCGCAGGAATTCGTTCAGCGGCACCATGATGCGCGCCTTGTTCCGGTGGTAGGCCGCGTCGTGCATGATCGCCCGGGCGAATTCCGGATTCGGTTCCGCCTTGCGCGTAAAGCCGCCCTGGCCGTCGTCGAACAGGCCCTTCACGGCATTCATCGCGGCGACCTCCGTCTTGACGAGGGCATCGGACACGTCCTGCGCTTCCTTCAGCTTGGCGAATTCCTGCTCGCTGAAGCCGGCCTTGCGCATCAGGTCCTGCAGCGGGACGGCCTGGCCGCTGGCCGGCGGCACCGCGACGCCGCCCGCGACGAGGTCCCAGTAGATGCGCTCGTAATGGTCCGGCCGTGGTTTCGTGCCGTTGCGGATGGCGAGGATGTCCTGGTATTGCTGTTCGTAGCGGCTGTCGCCCGTGACGACGTACGTGCGGGCAAGGCGCGTGAGGTCGTCGGAACTCTGGCGCAGTTCGTCGGCCAGCAGGTAGGACCGGTAGCGCGCATTGCTCGCTTCCGTCGCGCGCCCCTGCGCGACCGACACCCGCTCCAGCGCGGCCAGCATGAGGCCGGCCATGAGCAGGGTCAGGGCTAGCAGGGTGATGAATGTTTGTTTGATCGTAAGATGCGGCATGGTTGTCTCCTCCTCGACACCCACAATCTATCCAAATCTCACCTCGCAAAACAGTGGGAAACCGCGTAGAACGGAAATATATTTTTCAAACGCAACATTTGTTGCATTTATGCACCGCCACTCCGCGGGGGCGGAAGCGGCGGTGCACACGATCAGAACGCCATGCGCACACCGGCCCGGTACGTCCGGCCGATGACGTCGTACAGCGCCGGATTGATGCCGATGCTGAGGTTCGTCTGCGGCACGAGCACCGGTCCGCGGTCGGCCAGGTTGTCGATCCTGAAGTACAACATCGAGTCCTTCGCGAAGGTGTACGTGGCGCCGAAGTCGATGTACGTGGCGCCCGGGAGGTGGTTGTCGTAGATGGTCGGATGCGCGGCCGTCGGCAGCGGGCAATTGGTCTGGCACTCGATGAATTCATTGCTGAACACACCGGCGCTGACCCAGCGCTCCGTCAGGCTGAGGCCCAGCTTGCCGTTGTCCCACGACTGGGTCACCAGGGCCTTCCACTTCGGCGTGCTGCCCGCCATGTTGCCCGCGCCTTCGCTCGGCGTGGTGCCCGGCACGCCCGGGTCGGATACCGAGTGGATCGTCCGCGTGGCCATGCCGCGCAGCGTGAACGTGCCCGGCAGGCCGTAGTCGCGCAGGTTCGTGCGGTACGCGGTCTCGATGTCGACGCCGCGCGTGTGCAGCGACGCGAAGTTGAAGCTCTGGGCCAGCACGTAGTTCGTGCCGGCCGGCCCGTTGATCGACACGGCGCCGCACACGTTCTGGTAACCGGCGTAGCACAGGTCGACTTCCTGCTGGGGGCCCAGCGAGTTGATCACGTTCTTGACCTTGATGTCGTAGTAGTCGACGGACAGGTTGAAGCCGCGCGCCCAGCTGGGCTGAGAGAGCACGATGCCGAACGAATTGTTGCGGGCGACTTCCGGCTTCAGGTCCGGATTGCCGACGTTGCGCTGCTGGATCTGCACGGACGAACCCTGGTTGTTGTTGACGGCCTGGTTCGTCACCGTCATCGCGGCATACAGCTCGGACAGGTTCGGCGCGCGCACGTCCTTGGAGCTCACGGCGCGCAGGCGCAGGCCGTCGACCGGCGTCTTCCACGTCGCGCCGATCTTCCACGCGCTGGCGTGACCGGCCGTGCTGTACTTCTCCTCGCGGTCGGCGATGTTCAGGTTCGCTTCGCCCCACGTGGCCGACTTCAGGAACGGGATGTTGAATTCGAGGTAGGCTTCCTTCACGTTGAACGCGCCGCGGCCGTTGTGGTAGTTCCCCGCGAACCAGTTGTCGCCGCCGGTCGACAGCGTGGTATCGAGGGGGTAGTCCGGGCCGTAGCGCGACTGCAGGTCGACGCCGGCGCCGTACGGGTCGCCGTACACCGAGTACTCTTCGCGGCGCCACTCGGCACCGGCCGCCATCGAGACCGGCCCCGCCCAGCCTTCCATCACGTCGCCGTGCACGTTGGCGCTGACCACGTTCTGGCTCGAATCCGTGTGCTGCATCGGCCCGTTCAGCGGCGCGATGTACGACCAGCCGGCCATGTTGATCGGCACGTCGCCCAGGATGTTGATCGGCTGGCAGCCGTTGGCGCGCGCGGCGGCGTCGCGGCACACGATGTTCCCGCTCGCGTCCCGCACGGCGTCGATCGCGTAGTTGTAGCGGCGGTTCAGGGTGATGTCCTGCACGTGGATCACGGTCGTGTTCTCGCCGTGTTCCGCGTACGCGTCGTACGACCAGTCCTTGCCGAACAGGCTGAAGCGCCCGTCCGCGCCGACGACGAAGCGGCGCTGCGTGCGCGTCGGGTGCACGGTGATATTGGCGGGGAATTCCGCGTTCGCCGTACCGACCTGCATGACGCCGGTCGGATAGCCGGATGCGCAGTCCGCCGCGATCGACGCCGGCAGGTAGGCGTTGTCGCACCGGATGTTGAGGTTGGCCTGCTTGGCCGCGCCCGGGTTCGGCGAGAACACGGATTTCACCTGCGCCCAGTTGCCCGTCACGTAGATCTCGTTGTCGGCGTCGATGTCCCACGACACGCGCGTGTACGCGACCTGGCGCTTGAAGTTCATCGCGAGGTTCGTGCCCGCGCCGACACTCCCCGACAGGTCGCCGCCCACGCAGAAGTTGCCGACGCAATCGGACCCGTACTGGAACGGAAACGGCGTGCCGCCCGGACCGAACGCCGTGCCTTTCAGCGGGCCGTTCGTGATCAGGCCATACTTCGCGTACTGGATGTGCTGCGCGTGCTGGATGCTTTTATAACGGGGCGCGCCCGCGGCCTGCATCGCCTTCGTCGACTCCTGCAGCGCCGGGTTCTTGTACCAACTACGGCCGTTGGCGCCGACTTCGCCGAAGCCCGGCGAATCGATGCCGTTCTCCTTCGTGAACTCGCCGCTCGCCGTGACGTGCAGGCGGTCGTTCATGAAACCCTTGCCCCACGCGGCCTGCAGGGTGCCGTTCTTGTCGTCGTGGTACTTCGTCACGCCGCCTTCGGCGTTGAACTTGAAGCCGCTGAATTTCTTGTCCGTGATGAAGTTGACGACGCCGCCCACCGCATCGGAACCATACGACGCCGATGCGCCACCCGTCACGACATCCACGCGTTTCACCAGCAGTTGCGGGAACTGGCTGACGTCCGTGACACCGGTGACGTTCGCGCCGACGACGCGCTGGCCGTCCAGCAGGGTCAGCGTCCGGATCGTGCCCAGGCCGCGCAGCGACAGCGACGACAGGCCCTGCACGCCGCTCGACGTGCTGTACGTGAACGTGGTGCGGCCCGTGCTGCCCTGCAGCGCGGGCAGTTCGGCCAGCGTGTTGAACAGGTTCGGCTTGGCGGATTTGGCCAGGTCGTCGGCCGTCAGCGTCGTCGTCGGCGTCGGCTGGTTGAAGCCGCGCGCGGCGATGCGCGAGCCGGAGACGACGACGGTGCTGACGCCCTCCTGGGCGGCGGGAGGCGGATTGGCGGCGGCCGGCGCGGGTGCCGGCTCGGCCGGCACCGTGGTGGTCTCCTGGGCATGGCCAGGGAGCGCAAGCGCGCCACAGGCACTGGCGACGGCGAGGTGGATCAGGGTTCTGCGAAACTGCGTTGGCATGTTGTCTCCGTTTTTGTTTTATCGGTGGTCCATGAGCGAACCGCGATGCCCGGCTGGGTGCTCTCTTCACCTCATCCCGGTCCGCTGCCTCTGCTTTACGCCGTGATAACGCTATCTGTTACCGCTATCATTGCGTAAAATGCATTTTGAACGGCTTCGTAAATACCCGTCCAATAAATTTTTTTAATCGAGCGATGTCGAAACCGGTATCAAGACGCATGACAAGCCCGGCCATTTTCTGCTTGCCCTTTTGACGGCTCACTTGTACGATGACTGACAATTATTGACACATCATCGCGCTCGCGCGTCCTTCCCTGGAGACCCAATGAATCCGCAAGAACTCAAGCAAGTCATGTCGTCCGGCCTGCTGTCCTTCCCCATCACCGACTTCGACGCCGAAGGCAACTTCCGCAAGAGCACCTACATCGAGCGCCTGGAATGGCTGGCCCCGTACGGCGCCACCGCCCTGTTCGCGGCCGGCGGCACCGGCGAGTTCTTCTCGCTGACGCATGACGAGTACTCGCAGGTGATCAAGACCGCCGTGGACACGTGCGCCGGCAAGGTGCCGATCCTGGCCGGCGCCGGCGGCCCCACCCGCGCCGCCATTGCGTTCGCCCAGGAAGCCGAACGCCTCGGCGCGAAAGGCGTGCTGCTGCTGCCGCACTACCTGACGGAAGCGAGCCAGGACGGCCTCGTCGCGCACGTGGAAGCCGTCTGCAAATCGGTCAAGATCGGCGTCGTGGTCTACAACCGCGCGCAGTGCCGCCTCACGCCGGACTCGCTGGAAAAGCTGGCCGACCGCTGCCCGAACCTGATCGGCTTCAAGGACGGCATCGGCGACATCGAACTGATGGTGTCGATCTGGCGCCGCATGGGCGACCGCTTCAGCTACCTGGGCGGCCTCCCGACCGCGGAAGTCTACGCCGCGGCCTATAAGGCGCTGGGCGTGCCGGTGTACTCGTCCGCCGTCTTCAACTTCATGCCGAAGCTCGCGATGGATTTCTATCACGCGATCGCCAAGGACGACCAGGCGACGACGAACCGCCTGCTGGACGAATTCTTCCTGCCGTACATCGCGATCCGCAACCGCAAGGCCGGCTACGCCGTGTCGATCGTCAAGGCGGGCGCCCGCCTCGTCGGCCACGACGGCGGCCCGGTGCGCGCGCCGCTGACCGACCTGACGCCGGAAGAAAGCGACATGCTGCACAAGCTGATCGTTGCCCAGGGCGCACAATAAAATAAAAAGAACGACCACAAGCAAGGAGAAATCATGACGATTCAAGGTGAAATGATCATCGGCCGGCGCGTCGTGCGCGGCAGCGCCGGCACCACGCGCGCCTTCAACCCGGCCACCCGTGCGCAGATGGAACCGGAATTCGGCCTCGCGACGGAAGACGACGTCGTCGCCGCGTGCACGCTCGCGGAACAGGCGTTCGACACCTACCGCAACCTGCCGCTGGAACAGCGCGCCCGCTTCCTGGAAACCATCGCCGACCGCATCATGGACATCGGCCCCGCGCTGATCGAACGCGCCTCCGCCGAATCGGGCCTGCCGACGGCACGCCTGGAAGGCGAGCGCGGACGCACGTGCAACCAGCTGCGCCTGTTCGCCAAGGTCGTGCGCGACGGGTACTTCCTCGAAGCGACGCTGGATTCCGCCCTGCCCCAACGCACGCCGCCCCGTTCGGACCTGCGCATGCGCAAGATCCCGCTGGGCCCCGTCGCCGTGTTCGGCGCCTCGAACTTCCCCCTCGCCTTCTCCGTCGCCGGCGGCGACACCGCGTCCGCGCTGGCGGCCGGCTGCCCCGTCGTCGTGAAGGCGCACAGCGCCCACCTCGGCACGTCGGAACTGGTCGGTAAAGCGGTGCGCCAGGCCGCCGAAGACTGCGGCATGCCGGACGGCGTGTTCTCGATGCTGATCGGCGAAGGCCGCGTCGCCGGCCAGGCACTGGCCGCGCACCCCGCCATCAAGGCGGTCGGCTTCACCGGTTCGCGCCAGGGCGGTCTCGCCCTCGTGCGCACGGCGAACGCGCGCAAGGAGCCGATCCCCGTCTATGCGGAAATGAGCAGCATCAATCCGGTGTTCATGCTGCCGGGCGCCCTCGCGGCGGGCGGCGCGAAGCTGGCCGGCGCGTTCGTCGACTCGCTGACGCTGGGCGTCGGCCAGTTCTGCACGAACCCGGGCCTCGTGATCGGCCTCGCCGGCAAGGACCTCGACGCGTTCCGCGCTTCCGCCGCCGAGGCGCTGGCAGCCAAGGGCGCCGGCACGATGCTCACCGCGGGCATCCACCAGGCCTATGTCGACGCCGTCGGCCGCCGCTCGGGCATCGAAGGCGTGCAGCTGGTCGGCCAGGGCAGCGCCGAAGGCACGGGCTGCGCCGCGCAGGCCGCGCTGTACGCCTGCGACGCCGCCACGTACATCGCCAGCCCGGCGCTGGACGAAGAGATCTTCGGCCCGGCATCGCTCATCGTCGCCTGCCGCGACGAAGCGGAAATGGTGGCCGTCGCGCGCCACCTGGAAGGCCAGCTGACGGCCACCGTGCACGCCACGGCCGCCGACCGCGCACTGGCGGGCAGCCTGCTGCCGACCCTGGAACGCAAGGCCGGCCGCGTGCTGTTCAACGGTTTCCCGACCGGCGTCGAGGTGTCGCACGCCATGGTGCACGGCGGCCCGTTCCCGGCAACGTCGGACAGCCGCTCGACCTCCGTCGGCGCCACCGCCATCGAGCGCTTCCTGCGTCCTGTGTGCTACCAGGACGTGCCGGCCGAGCTGCTGCCGGAAGCCCTGCGCGACGACAATCCGCTGGGTCTCGCGCGCATGGTCGACGGCACGCTGCAGCTCGCGAAATAATCACGATGTAGAGCGCAGCAGCACGCAACTGCGCACGGGCGGCTGGTACGATGTGCCGGCCGCCCGCAACGGCCGGAGGAGACGCCGGCCAAGCGACCGTCAGCAAAAACCATAGACAAGGCCTGACCATGACCCGCAATCGCACCGGCGACGCCGCAGTCGCCAGCCCCGCCGCCCGGTCCGCCGGCGGCAACTACCGGTGGACCATCTGCGCCCTGCTGTTCTTCGCCACCACCGTCAACTACCTCGACCGCCAGGTGCTGAGCCTTCTCGCGCCGTCGCTGTCGAAGGAATTCGGCTGGTCCAACACGGACTATGCCAACATCGCCGCCGCCTTCCAGTTCATGTACGCGATCGCGCTGCTGTTCGCGGGCCGCATTGTCGACCGCCTGGGCACCAAGACCGCGTACACCCTGGCCATCGTCGTGTGGTCCGCCGGCGCCGTCGCCCATGCGTATTCGATCGAACTCGGCAACGGCCTGAAATCGCTGCTCGGCCTCGCCGTGCCGGCGTCCGTCATCGGCTTCATCATTGCGCGCACGATCCTCGCGATCGGCGAAGCGGGCAACTTCCCGGCCGCGATCCGCGCGACGGCGGAATACTTTCCCAAGTCCGAGCGCTCGTTCGCGACGGGCATCTTCAACTCCGGCGCCAACATCGGCGCGATCCTGGCGCCGCTGACGGTGCCGGTGCTCGCCGCCATCTGGGGCTGGCAGGCCGCCTTCATCTGGATCGGCGCCATCGGCTTCCTGTGGGTCGTGTTCTGGGCAATCCTGTTCGACGAGCCGGCCCGCCAGCGCCGCCTGTCGCGCCAGGAGCTCGAGTACATCCGCAGCGACGACGCGGCCACCGCGGCGGCCGGGTGCGCCGTCGTCCCGGCGGGTCCCGCCCCCGGCTGGCGTACCCTGCTGGGCCTGCGCCAGACGTGGGCCTTCATCGTCGGCAAATTCATGACGGACGGCGTGTGGTGGTTCTTCCTGTTCTGGCTGCCGAAATACCTGACCGATAAATACGGGATGGCGACGTCCGACCTCGTGCTGCCGCTGGCCGTCCTGTACAGCATGACGATGTTCGGCAGCATCGGCGGCGGCGCCCTCCCGTCGCGCTTCATGCGCCAGGGCAGCGCGCCGTACGACAGCCGCATGAAGGCCATGCTGCTGATCGCCTTCTTCCCCCTCGTCGTGCTGCTGGCGCAGCCGCTGGGCCACCTGGGCTACTGGGTGCCCGTGATCCTGATCGGCATCGGCGCCTCCGCGCACCAGGCGTGGTCGTGCAACCTGCTGACGATCACGTCCGACCTGTTCCCGCGCCACTGCGTCGCCTCCGTCGTCGGCATCGGCGGCCTGGCCGGCGGCATCGGCGGCGTGCTCGTGACCAAGATCGGCGGCATGCTGTTCGACTACTACGGGGCGCAAGGCCAGATCCAGACGGGCTACATGATCATGTTCGCGTTCTGCGCGCTGGCCTACCTGGCCGCGTGGGGCATCATGAAGGTGCTCGTGCCGACGCAGGACACGGCCCGCCTGCCGGAGGAGCTGGCGCATGCCTGAAGCAATCGTGGAAGCAGTGCATGGCGTGAGCTGCGCCGTGGGCGAGAGCCCCGTCTGGCACGCGGAGGAACAGGCCTGGTACTGGGTCGACATCCCGGCACGCCGTATCTGGCGCCTGGACCACGCGGCAGGCAGCACGCGCCACTGGACGGCGGACGAGATGGTGGCCTGCATCGCGCCGCGCGCCCGGGGCGGCCTGATCGCCGGCATGGAGACGGGCATCTTCGCCGTCGACCTGAGGGAGGATGGGACCGTGCGCGCCGAACGCCTCGCGGCGCCGCCCGAACTGGCGCCCGGCATGCGCTTCAACGACGGCCGTACGGACCGCCAAGGCCGCTTCTGGAGCGGCACGATGTGGATGGACATGGCGGCCGCGCTGCCGATCGGGCGACTGTACCGCTACGATGCCGGCGGCCTGTCCGCGCCGCTCGTCTCCGGCCTCGTCACGCAGAACGGCCTCGCGTGGTCGCCGGACGGGCGCACGATGTACCTGTCCGATTCGCACCCGACGCGCCGGCGCGTGTGGACCTTCGACTATGACGTCGACGCCGGCGTGCCGCACAACCGGCGGCTGTTCGTCGACATGGCCGCGTACGCCGGCCGCCCCGACGGCGCGACGATGGACAGCGACGGCTGTTACTGGGTCGCGGGCAATGACGGGGCCAGCCTGCTGCGGTTCACGCCGGCCGGGAAGCTGGATCGGGAGCTGGCGCTGCCGGTCGCGAAGCCGTCGATGCCCTGCTTCGGCGGGCCGGATCTCGATACCTTGCTGATCACGTCGATCGTGCAGCCGGGTCGTGAAGACGACGCATTGGCAGGGGCGGTAATGCTGGTTCGCCCTGGCGTGACCGGGGTGCCGGAGGTCCCGTTTTCGTAGGGTGGGGTATGCCCCTACGTCGATTAGTTGCAGATTGACCCCGCCTGCACGGTCGGCCCCGATGCGGTATCGTGCTTGCATGAACGACATCCATTTCTACGAACCGCGCGCCGGCCACGGCCTGCCGCACGATCCCTTCAACGCCATCGTCGGCCCCCGCCCCATCGGCTGGATCTCGACCAGCAGCCGCGCCGGCGTCCTGAACCTCGCGCCGTACAGCTTCTTCAACGCGTTCAACTACACGCCCCCGATCGTGGGCTTCGCCAGCATCGGCTACAAGGACACCGTCCGCAACGTCGAGGAAACGGGACAGTTCTGCTGGAACCTGGCCACGCGCGCCCTCGCCGACCGCATGAACGCCACCTGCGCCGCCGTGCCGCCCGACGTCGACGAGTTCGCGCTGGCCGGACTCACGCCCGTCGCGTCGCGGCTCGTGGACGTGCCGCGCGTGGCCGAGGCACCGGTCTCGTTCGAATGCAGGCTGACCCAACTCGTCCGCCTCCAGGACGCGGACGGCCAGCCGGCACCGAGCTGGCTCGTGCTGGGCGAAGTCGTCGGCGTGCACATCGACCGGACGCTCCTGAAAGACGGCGTCTACGACACGGCGCATGCGGGTCACATCCTGCGCGGCGGCGGGCCGGCCGATTATTTCGAGGTCGGACCCGGACAGCTGTTCCGCATGTTCAGGCCCACGTGATATACGGAATATCTGGCGAAGTAAGCAACATCGCCCGCGATCACGTATGATCGCGTATCGCCGTGGACACGGCGCCCCCGTCCGCGCCCGCGCCAGGAGCGCGCGCACAGCCCCGGCCACCACGCCGTGCGGGCACTGGAGGCGCACCACCACCGCCGCCGTATCGGAGCGCGGCGGATGTCCGGGCATGCCGCTCCGCACGGTCCCTGCCGTGCGCGGGACGGCCGCAACGAATCCATAACATCGTCCGCGCAAAGCGGCATAGGAGAAACCATGAGTACCGAAAGCAGCCTGAACGAGGCTAAAGACACCCAGTTGCGCGCCGACGCGCTCGAGTACCACCGCAGTCCGGTACGCGGGAAGATCGAGGTCGTCGCCACGAAACCCCTGTCGAACCAGCGCGACCTGTCGCTTGCCTATTCGCCCGGCGTCGCCTACGCCTGCGAGGAAATCGCCGCGGATCCCGCCACCGCGGCCGATTACACCTCGCGCGGCAACCTGGTCGCCGTGATCTCGAACGGCACCGCGGTGCTCGGCCTGGGCAACATCGGCCCGTTGGCATCGAAGCCCGTCATGGAAGGCAAAGGCTGTTTGTTCAAGAAATTCGCCGGCGTCGACGTATTCGACCTGGAACTGGCCGAGAACGACCCCGATAAACTGGTCGACGCGATCGCGATGCTGGAGCCGACCGTCGGCGGCATCAACCTGGAAGACATCAAGGCGCCCGAGTGCTTCTACATCGAGAAGAAGCTGCGCGAACGGATGAACATCCCCGTCTTCCACGACGACCAGCACGGCACCGCCATCATCTCCAGCGCGGCACTCCTCAACGCGCTGAAAGTCGTCGGCAAGGACATCGGCCAGGTGAAACTGGTGGCGTCCGGCGCGGGCGCGGCCGCCATCGCCTGCCTCGACATGATGGTGAGCCTGGGTATCAAGCAGCAGAACGTCTGGGTCACGGACTCGAAAGGCGTGATCTGGCAGGGCCGCGAAGCGAACATGGAAGCCAACAAGGCCCGCTACGCACAGCAGACGGACGCGCGCACGCTGGCCGACATCGTCGCTGGCGCCGACGTGTTCCTCGGCTGCTCGACGGCCGGCGTCCTGACGGCCGACATGGTGAAGACGATGGCCGACCGCCCCATCATCCTCGCCCTCGCGAACCCGGAACCTGAGATCCGTCCGGAAGTGGCGAAGGCCGCGCGTCCGGACTGCATCATCGCGACCGGCCGTTCGGACTATCCGAACCAGGTCAACAACGTGCTGTGCTTCCCGTACATCTTCCGCGGCGCGCTCGATTGCGGCGCCACCCGCATCACGGACGAGATGAAGCTCGCGTGCGTGAGCGCGATCGCCGACCTGGCCGAGGCGGAAGCCAATGACGCCGTCGCCGCCGCCTACGCCGGCCAGGACCTGAACTTCGGTCCCGACTACATCATCCCGAAACCGTTCGATCCGCGCCTGATGGCCGCCATCGCACCGGCCGTCGCCAGGGCGGCGGAAGCGTCGGGCGTGGCCACCCGTCCGATCGCGGACATGGACGCCTACCGCGACAAGCTGGGCGAGATGATCTACCACACCGGCTTCTTCATGAAGCCCGTGTTCGCGAAGGCCAAGGCCGCGCCGAAGCGCGTCGCGTTCGCGGACGGCAGCGAGCCGCGCGTGCTGCGCGCCGTGCAGACCGTCGTCGACGAAGGCATCGCCAAGCCGGTGCTGATCGGCCGCGCCGCGGACGTCGAGAAGGCCATCAAGCAGTCGGGCCTGCGCCTGAAGGCCGGTGTCGACTACACGCTCGTGGAAGCGGAAGGCGACACGACGCTGCAAGGCGCCCGCCTCTTGAACGCGGGCCAGGTCGATTCGCTCATCTGCGGCATGACGGGCAGCTACGACAGCCACCTCGCGCACGTGAAGAACGAGATCGGCCTCGCGCCGGGTGCCGAGGTGCTGGCGGCCATGAACGCGCTCGTGCTGGACAAGATGACCCTGTTCATCACGGACACGTACGTCAACGACAATCCGTCCGCGCAGGAACTGGCGGCGATCACGAAGCTGGCCGCGCAGGAGATGCGCCACTTCGGCCTCGAGCCGAAGGCGGCGCTCGTGTCGCACTCGATCTTCGGCTCGTCGCAGCGGCCGTCCGCGCAGCGCATGCGCGACGCCCGCGCCCTGCTCGCATCGAGCGCGCCGGAACTGCCCGTGCTGGGCGAAGTGCACGGCGACGCCGCGCTGTCGGAAGACATCCGCCGCGTATATCAATCCAGCGATGGTTTCGCCGGCAGCGCCAACCTGCTCGTGATGCCGTCGCTGGATGCCGCCAACATCCTGTTCAACGTGCTGAAGGTCACGTCGGGCAAGGGCGTGACGGTGGGCCCGATCCTGCTGGGCGCTGCGAAGTCCGTGCACATCCTGAGCCCCAGCGCGACCGTGCGCCGCATCGTCAACATGACGGCGCTGGCGGTGGCGGAAGCGTGAGCTTCACGCCGACCGGCCGGCTGCGCGCTGCCATCAACCTGGGCAATCCGATCCTCGCGCATGCCGTGGGCGAAGGCGGCGCGGGCGGCGTCTCCGTCGATCTCGCCCGCGAATTCGCGCGGCGGCTCGGCGTGGACCTGGACCTCGTCGTCGTCGACACGGCCGGCAAGTCGGTGGATGCCGTGGCCGGCGAGCGCGCGGACATCGGGTTCTTCGCCATCGATCCCGCGCGCGGCGCCGACATCGCGTTCACGGCGCCGTACGTGCTGATCGAAGGCAGCTACCTCGTGCGGGACGATTCGCCCATCCGCGCCAACGAGGACGTCGACCGGGCAGCGCACCGCGTCGTGGTCGGCAAGGGCAGCGCGTACGACCTGTTCCTGACCCGGGAACTCCGGCAGGCGCAGATCGTGCGCGCGCCCTCCTCGCCCGCCGTCGTCCCGACGTTCCTCGCGCAAGACGCGGACGTCGCGGCCGGCGTGCGCCAGCAGTTGGAGGCGGATGCGCGGGGCCAGGCCGGCCTGCGCCTGCTGGACGGCCGCTTCATGGTCATCCGCCAGGCGATGGGCGTGCCGAAATCGCGCGGCGCGGAGGCCGCCGCGTTTCTCGCCGCGTTCGTGGAGGACGCGAAGGCGGGCGGCTTCGTGGCCGCCGCGTTGAAGCGCCACGGGATCGAAGGCGCTTCCGTCGCCCCGCCCGGGTGATTCTTTGCTAAGCTGTCGGGCTGAAACCGATTTCACACACAGCCCGACAGCTTATGCCCACTCCACCAAGAACCGCTACGGCGCTCGCACTGTCCTGCGCCCTCACCGCAGCCGCCCAGGCGGCCGACCTTCCCCTTCACACCCTCGACAACGGCAGCGTGCGCGCGACCGTCACCGACGCCATCGGCGGCCGGCTGCTGTCGTTCGCGCTGGCGGGGCAGCCCAGCTTCGTCAAGACGGACCTGGCGGCCGGCGATCCGCACGCCGACGTCAAAGCGACGACGGACAACGTCGGCTGGCTCGGCCACGAGACCTGGATCGGCCCACAGAAGGAATGGTGGTCGCACCAGGACGTGAACCCGGCGCGCGCCGGCGCGCCGTGGCCGCCCGATCCCTGGCTGAGCCTCGCCCGCTACAAGGTCGAGGACAAGCGCCCGGACGCCGTCACGCTCGCGAGCCCCGCCAGCCCCGTGAACGGCCTGCAGCTGGTGAAACGCTACAGCCTCGTGCCGGGCAAGCCGCACAGCCTGCGCCTGGACGTCGACGCGGCCAACACGCGCGCGAAGCAGGTGGCGTGGGACATCTGGTTCAACACGCGCGCCCACGGGGACACGCGCGTGTACGTGCCCGTCGCGCGGCGCGAGGACGTGCGCCAGCAGGCCATCGAACCGAAGCCGGACATGGTGCCGCTCACGTGGACCCTGGCGGACGGCCTGTTCTCGCTGGACGCCTACCCGGCGGGCAAGGGCCGGCCGCACCGCAACGGCAAGATGCTGCTGCAGCCGTCCGCCGGCTGGATGGCGGGCTTCCACAAGGGCCAGGTGCTGGTGATCCAGTTCGAGCACCAGCCGCGCACGGCCATCCATCCGGACCAGGGCCAGATCGAGTTGTACAACGACTGGCAGCCGGAAGCGCCCGAGAAGGGATTGATGGAGATGGAAGTGCACGCGCCATACGTGACGCTGGCGCCGGGACGGCACATGCAGGCGTCCGAGCAGTGGACCCTGCTGCCCTATGGCGGGCCGGATACGCGCGCGGCGCAGGTGGCGTTCCTGCGGGCGCATACGAAGGAGTTGGGACTCGAAGGTTTCTAGAAGGTTTCTAAAGACGTCGCCCCCGCGCAGGCGGGGGCCCAACTTCCCATGCGCTGACGAAACGCACGCAGAACTTGGGCCCCTGCCTGCGCAGGGGCGACGATTCACGCGTTACCTGTTACGCGATCAGAAGCTGTAACGCATCTTGGCCGTATAACGCGGACCCGACACGAACCATGCACGGCCCTTGAAGCCGATGCTCTGCTGCATCAGCTGGCGGGTCTTGGAGTCGGTCAGGTTCTGCGCTTCCACGCCGAACGACAGGCGGTCGGTGAAGTTGTAGAACACCGAAGCATCCAGCTGGCCGTAGCCGTCCGCCCACGTCGGCAGTGCCCACGCCACGTTGTGCTGGCCGACGGTCGGGCTGGCCGGGTTGGTGTCCGTGGCGTCGCTGCCGCTGGTGCCGTTGACGTTCACGTTCTGCAGGTTCTTCGAACGCCAGTTCCAGGCCAGGCGTGCCGAGAACTTGCCCTGGTCGTACATCAGCGCCAGGTTGTACGCCTGGCGCGACAGGCCGATCAGCGGCAGGTCGCCGAACGTCTTGCCGTCCACGTCGCAGCCGTTCAGGTTCAGGTTGAAGTTCGCCGCGGTGTTGCTGCCCGTGCAGTACACGGAGTGGACCGGCTGGTGCAGCGACGGCTTGCTGTCGACGTACGTGTAGTTCGCCTGGACGCCGAAGCCCGACAGCCAGCCCGGCAGCATGTCGAAGTACTGCTGGTACGCGATCTCCGCGCCGCGCGCATGGCCGTCCGAGCCGTTGATCGGACCCGTCACGGTGAAGGTGTACGGCTTGCCGTTCACGTCGGACACGTCGTAGCCGTACGACTTCTTGATGATGACGTCCTTCAGCTGCTTGTTGAACAGCGCCAGGGTCAGCGAGCCGGACTTCGAGAAATACCACTCGGCCGTCAGGTCGATCTGGTGCGAACGGACCGGACGCAGGTTCGGGTTGCCGGTGCCGGTACCCGTGTAGGTCACGAGGCCGCTGGTATTGTCCACGTTCTGCGACAGCGTCGTGTAGCCCTGCAGGTCGCTGAAGTCCGGACGCGAGATGCCGCTCGACAGGCCCATGCGGAACTGCAGGCCGTCGGCCGCCTTCATCCGCAGGTTCAGGCTGGGCAGCACGTTGTTGTAGCTGTTGCTGAAATCCTGCTTCGTCGAGAAGCCCGTGAATTTCGGCACGCCCGAACCGTTCGACGAGCTCGGGTTGAACACGGTGTAGCCATGGGCCGTCATGTCCGTCTTCACGTAGCGTACGCCGATGTTGCCGTCGACCGGGTATTTCAGGTCGTCGAAGCCGAAGCGCAGTTGCGAATACAGCGCGCCGGTCTTCTCCTTCTGGTCGTTCAGGCCCGCCGGATCGTTGCCGAACGTGGCCGGCTTCCACGACGTGCAGTTGTTGGTGCCGTTGTTGCACAGCATGTTCGGATACGTGTGCAGCTGGGCGTACGTGCCCGGGTAGCCGGTGGTCAGCGACACGGCCGGGAAGACCAGCGACGGCACCGACGTGTTGTTGTTGAAGAAGTTGTTGAACGCGTGGATCTGCACCTGGTTGTTGAAGCGCGGGTCGCCCAGGTAGGCAAGGCTCGACAGCGTGTTGGTCGGACCGACCTGCCACGTCTGGGTGATGGCCGCCCAGTTGTAGCTCGGGTTCGAGTTCTCGTTACGCGAATCGCGGTCCGTCAGGCGGACGCCGAAGCGGATGTCGCGCAGCACCGGGTGGTCGAAGTCGTACTTCGCGTCCGTGCGCCAGGCCCATTCGCCCGCCTTGCTGCGGTCCTGGTGCTCCATCGTGAACGCCCAGTAGTAATTGTTGGGGTTTGCGAGGTAGGCGCGCTGGGCATCCGAGAACGTCAGGACCGGTACGTCGCCGCGCAGGTCGATCGTCTGGCTCGACATCTGCACGCCGGTGGCGACGGTCGAGTCGAAGCTGCTGGTGGTGGCGCGGATGCGCTGCAGGTCCGTGCTGATGGTCCAGCGGTCGTTCGGACGCCAGCGCACGTTCCAGGAAATGTCCGTCGTATCCGACTTGCGGTCGGCCGAACGGGTGTCGCCGCCGTAGTTGATGCCGCCATCCTGCGGATCGCTCAGGGTGCCGGACAGGAACGCGCCCTTCGAATCGAACGTCGAATCCGGGCTGACCTTGATGTTGTAGGGGCTCGACTGGGCGAAGATCGCCTGCTCGTCCCAGTGCATCTTGTAGCGCGACTTGAAGAACGTGAGCTCGGAGCTCAGCGAACTATCCTTCTTCCACTGCAGCGCGCCGTAGGCACCCTGGCGCTTGCGGTCGAACTGCAGCGTGCGGTACTGCGAGCCTTTCGGGACCCACACGGTCTTGCCCGCCACGAGGTCGGGACGCGGATAGTACGGCTCGACCTGGAACGCGTCGGTGCGGGTGCCGCTTTCCGAATACGCGAAGTCGACGAGGGCGCCGATCTCGCCGAAGCCCGTCTTCCAGCGGTCCGAGAACATGAACGAGGCGGACGGCTGGCGCTTGCCGCGCTTCAGCTCGGAGTACGTGTCTTCCAGCGTGAGGGCGAACTTGCGGCCCTTGAAGTCGAACGGCTTCGCGGTACGCAGGTTCACGAGACCGCCGACGGCGCCTTCGATCTGTTCCGCCGACGGGTTCTTGTACACGTCGACGCCGGCCATCAGTTCGGGCGGCACGTCTTCGAAGTTCAGCGCGCGGCCGCCGTTCGCGGAGAACGAGTCGCGGCCGTTCAGTTCCGAACGGACGTACGACAGGCCGCGCACGTTCACGCTCGAGCCTTCGACGGAATAGTGTTCCGGGTCGCCCTTCGACATCGTGCGGTCGATCGTGATGCCGACCACGCGCTGCAGCACTTCCGTCACCGAGCGGTCCGGCAGTTTGCCGATGTCGTCGGCGACGATCGAATCGACGATCTCGTCCGAATTCTGCTTGATCTTCTGTGCGGACTGCAGCGCGGCGCGCTGGCCCGTCACGACGACGACGTTGGAACCGGAAGCGTTCTGGCCCGCTTCGGTCTGCGCCAGCGCATAGCCGCTGGCGAGCAGTGCGATCTGGCCGGCTGCCACGGCGATCGCGGTTCTCTTGAATCGAATCATGGTGTCTCCTCTGCTTTGTGTTTGATGCTCCGCTTCCACGGCGGAGCTGGTTACGACGGCGGATGAAGCGGTCGCCTGAAGCGGCCGCAATACTGTTATCAATTCACGCTGCGCGGTAACGCGGCGGTGCCGAAACGACGATCGGAACAGATCGGGCAGGATGCCCGGTTCGGGATGAATGAGGACTGCTGGATGAGGTCGGCATTCTTGTCTCCACGCTTTATTTATTGCGTTGGCGATGTAGTCGTTATGGCTATGTAATCGTTTTCATGAGTGTAGATATTTACTGTGATTTTTGTCAAACCACATAACATCACTGTTGCACGCTAACATCGCAGGTATTCTTTATTTACAAAAAAGTATGCTGAAAATTGATAGCTCAGCTATTCGTCCGATATCCGCAACAGGCACGCCAGGCGGACACAACCATATCGAATTACAAACCACTGGGCAATTGATTACGACGCCTCCAGCATGATCGGCATCACCCGGTGCCGGTGCCGTCGACGCACGCCCTCGCCTTGCCGCCGTGACGCGGATGCACGCAGATAGGCACCGGATCCACGGCGTTTGGCATACGAACCCAGCCGTATGTACAGAGGGTAAGCGAGGTAGCGCTATCAGAGAAGCGGCTGCGCACCTGAAGACGCGAATTTCCGCCTTATATCGCATTGATGCAACGCGCCGGATTCGGCGCTATCATTTGGTAGCGCAATCAATTAAATCTTTAAATAACCCATGAAAAGATTTGGTCACTGCTTACGTATTGGTAACTGAATGCAGTGGTATCTTGTCGCTATCCGGCGGAGCATTTAGAGTCCATAACATTTATTTCGATCCGCGATCCATTTCGAAATGGGAGATCGCCATTAAAGA
Source organism: uncultured Massilia sp. (assembly GCA_966211695.1). Classification (GTDB taxonomy): domain Bacteria; phylum Pseudomonadota; class Gammaproteobacteria; order Burkholderiales; family Burkholderiaceae_D; genus Telluria. Next base: position 315,548 of record CBIHOW010000001.1, read on the forward strand.
CATGACGGATTTTCAGAAATTCCAGAAACGCATGCGCCGCAGCGCGCAATCGGGCCGCCCGGAGGCCGCATGAACGCGCCGGTCGAAGCGCCCAAGCGCACCCGGCGCACGAAAGGCGGCCTCACCCTTGTCGACGTGGCGCGCGTGGCCGGCGTGGCGCCGATCACGGTGTCGCGCGTGCTGAACTCGCCCGAGAAGGTCTCGCCCGACCTCGTGCAGAAAGTGCGCGACGCGATCGAACGGACGGGTTACGTGCCGAACCTGCTGGCGGGCAGCCTGGCGTCGACGAAGAGCCGCATGGTCGCGGCGATCCTCCCGACCATCGCGGGCTCCGTCTTCATCGATACGGTCCAGGCGCTGACGGAGAACCTCGCCGCCGCGGGCTACCAGCTGATCCTGGGCCAGTCGGGCTACGAGAATTCGCGCGAGGACGAACTGCTGGAAGCGATCATCGGCCGCCGGCCCGACGGCATCGTCCTCGCCGGCATCATGCGCTCGGCGCAGGGCCGGCGCCGGCTGCAGGCGAGCGCCATTCCGCTCGTCGAGACGTGGGACCTGACGCCCACGCCGGCCGACATGCTGGTCGGTTTTTCGCACGAGGACATCGGCCAGGCGGTGGCCGAATTCCTGTACCAGCGCGGACGGCGCCGCGTGGCCGTGATCAGCGCATCGGACGAGCGCGCCCAGCGCCGCAACCGATCCTTCGTGCAGGCGGCCGTGCGGCTGGACATGCAGGGCCCGGACGGCACCATCCCCTTCCACACGATCTCCGCACCGGGCACCGCGGCGGGCGGGCGTGCGGGGCTGCGCGCGCTGCTGGCGGACCATCCGGACATCGACGCCGTGTTCTGCAGCTCGGACATGGTCGCGCTGGGCGTGCTCACCGAAGCGCACAAGCTCGGCATCGACATCCCGGGCCGGCTGGCCGTGGTCGGCCTCGGCGACCACGCGTTCGCGGCGGAGACGTATCCCGCCCTCACGACGGTCCATCTGGACGGCCGCAAGATGGGGCAGATCGCGGCGCAATTCATCATCGACCGCATCGCGGGCACGCCCATCCCCGAGGTCGTGCGCGACATCGGCTTCACGATCGTCGAGCGCGAGAGCGCCTGAAAATTCGGGGTCAGAGCACATTTTGGCGCACTGGCCCCAGAGCACTTTCCCGAAGAGGTCGACGGTCACGGCCCGAGCCGATGCGACCTCGCTGCCCTGCCGGAGACGCACTGCCCTGCCCTGCAGACATTGAACGAAAATGAGCTCTGACCCCGAATTTCCAGCCTTTACGGTGAAAAAAAGGGCGCCACGCGGGCGCCCTGAAGTGATATCGAGAGTAAGTAAGTCGAGGCCGTGCTGATGGCCACCACGCCACCGCACGAGCCGTCATCGTAACGCGCCGCGGCATGCCGCGCCCATCATTTATTCGCCATTTGCTATCGGTTTTTGATATAGCCTCGGCGGGCCCGGCGCGGCGCTCGCAGCCCATTCCCGGCACCGGCGCCGGCCCGGTGTACAATCCCCTGTTCCAGGAACACCTGCACGGCCGCAATCCGCGCCACTGCCGGGTTCCGGATACCGATCGTGCATCGACTACGAGCTGACATGGCCACTACCGGGACACCACAACGCCGCCACGCGGACCACGACCGCAGCGCCCGACGCGCGCGGACAGCCGTTGGCGCGCCCCCGTTGACGCCATCCCCGACGGCGCCGCCGCCCGGCCACAAGCCGAGCCGCCCGGCGCCCGCACGCCGCACGCATGCCGCCCCGACCCACGGGAGCGCTGCGCCAGGCAATCGTACCGCCCTGCCCGGCCCGGCCGCGTCCCCGCCGGGATGACGCCGCACGCGCCGCCGGCAACCACCTCAACTTCCAAGATCCAGAACAACATGCAGACCCACTCGACAGAAGCAGACAACGGCCTCCCCCTCGACATGATCATCTTCGGCGGCATGGGCGACCTTGCCATGCGCAAGCTGCTGCCGGCCCTGTACATGGCCTTCCTGCACGGCAATCTGCCGCCGACGACGCGCATCCTGTCCACCGGCCGCCAGGAGTTCGACCGCGAAGCCTATCTCGCCCACATCGAGGCGAATTCGCGCTCGTTCATCGCAGCCAGCAACTTCAACGACAGGACCTGGGACGGCTTCCTGAAACTGCTCGAGTACGTCCGCCTGGACGTGCAGGCCGCGCCGGATTTCTCGGCCCTCGCGCAGGCCTCGCGCGCCGGCGCCCAGCGCGTGTTCTACCTGTCGACGGCGCCGTCGCTGTTCACGACCATCTGCGACAAGCTGGCCGCGAGCAACCTCGTCGACGCCAATGCCCGTGTCGTGCTGGAAAAGCCGCTGGGCACGGACCTCGCGTCCGCGATCGCCATCAACGAAGACGTCGGCCGCCACTTCGCCGAATCGCAGATCTACCGCATCGACCACTACCTGGGCAAGGAAACCGTGCAGAACCTGATGGTGCTGCGCTTCGGTAACTCGATCCTCGAACCGCTGTGGCGCGCGCCGAACATTTCCAGCGTGCAGATCACCGTGGCCGAGGAAGTGGGCGTCGGCAGCCGCGCCGGCTTCTACGACGGTGCCGGCGCGATGCGCGACATGGTCCAGAACCACCTGCTGCAGCTGCTGTGCATCGTGGCGATGGAACCGCCGACCTCGCTGTCGCCGGATGCCGTGCGCGACGAAAAACTGAAGGTGCTGCGTTCGCTGCGCCGCCTGTCGCTGGCCGACATCGCCCGCGACACGATCCGTGGCCAGTACATCCGTGGCGTCTCCGGCAACCAGGAAGTGCCCGGCTACCACGAAGAAAAGAACGTCCCGCAGGACAGCAAGACGGAAACCTTCGTCGCCCTGCGTGCCTTCATCGACACGTGGCGCTGGTCCAAGGTGCCGTTCTACCTGCGCACCGGCAAGCGCATGGCGCGCCGCTCGTCGAAGATCGTCGTCGAATTCGCCAACCCGCCGTTCCCCCTGTTCCCGCAGACGGCCGGCGCCGTCGCCAACCGCCTCGTCATCGAACTGCAGCCGGAAGAAGCGATCAAGCTGCAGATCATGGCCAAGCAGCCCGGCAGCGGCATGGAGATGCAGCAGGTCGCGCTGAACCTCGACCTGCAGTCGGCATTCCAGCAGCGCCGTGCCGAGGCGTACGAGCGCCTGCTGATCGACGTCGTGCGCGGCCGCCTCACCCACTTCATGCGCCGCGACGAGCTGGAAGCGGCGTGGGAATGGGCCGACCCGATCATCGAAGGCTGGCAGACGCTGGACGAGAAGCCGCATCCGTACGCGGCCGGCTCGTGGGGTCCGGCGGAGTCGTTCGCGCTGCTCGCGCGCGACGGCCACAGCTGGGTCGAGTAAGCGCGTAGGGGCGGCGGACGGTGCGCCGCCGCCTGTTTTAATCATGCACAATAGCTTGCAGGCATCGTCGACGCGTCTCCTTTAACACGGCGCAAACCCGAATCACATTCCGGTCGTACGCGATTGGAGCCCGGGACCAGGTGGCGTAGAGTGCGATGTCTTCCACTCTGACCTCGGACGAATCGACATGCAGGCAAGCAACTGGAACACCGCCATGGGCGCACTCGGCGCCATGGCCCTGAAGGACATGGACCGCCGCCGCAAGGCGCGCGGCGAGATGCTGGAACGCGTGGGCTACGGTCCGCAGCAGACGCCGTCGACGGTCCTGCACACGGAACCCGGCCTGAACGTGCGCCGCTACGGCGCCCCGGCCGACATCACCGCCAACGGCGGCCCGGCCGTGCTGATCGTGCCGGCCCCCATCAAGCGCCCCTACATCTGGGACCTGGCGCCCGACATCAGCGTCGTGCGGCGCTTCCTGGAGCGCGGCTACCGCGTCTACCTGGCCGAATGGGTCGCGCTGCCGGACACGCACGACCACTTCGGCCTGGACGACTACGGCGACCACCTGCTGGCCGCCTGCCGCCGCGCCATCGCGGCCGACGGCGGCCCGGAGCAGGTCGTCGTCGCCGGTCATTCGCTGGGCGGCATCCTGGCCGCCATCCACAGCTCCCTGCATCCGGAGGCCGTGCGCGCCACGATCCTGCTGGAATCGCCGCTGCACTTCACGCCGGCATCGAGCTGCTTCGCGCGCCTGATCGACGCGACGCCGCACGCCCGCCCGATCGCGGACACGTTCCGCCAGGTGCCGGGGGTCTTCCTCAACATGATGAGCGCGATGGCCGAGCCGCAGGCCTTCCAGTGGGAACGCTGGACGGACCGCATGCTGTCGATGACGGACCCGCAGGCCCTCGTCACGCACATGCGCGTGGAACGGTGGACGCACGACGAATTCCCGCTCCCGGGCCGCCTGTTCACGGAAATCGTGGAGTCCCTGTACCGGCACGACGCCTTCATGCAGGGCAAGCTCGCGCTCGGCAACCGCACGATCGGCCCGCGCGACCTCACGTCGCCGCTGCTGTCCGTCGTCGACCCGCGCAGCAAGCTGATTCCGCCGGATGCGCTGGTCCCGTTCCACGAGGCCACGGCGAGCCCGCGCAAGAAGCTGCTGCACTACGAAGGCGACGTGGGCGTCAACCTGCAGCACGTGGGCGTGCTGGTGGGACGCAGCGCGCATGCGCGCCTCTGGCCGCAGATCTTCGACTGGCTCGACGGGAACGACGTCCCCGCCGCCTGAACGACACCGCCCGCTCGCCGCCGCGGGCGGGCAGACGACCAGCAAATGTAATTACACTGGAGTATCGCTTGGGTATATACTGAGTCATCTCCGTCCGATTTCCGATCGGAACGAACATGACTCGGTGGCTTTCCCGTTCGACCAGGATCGGTTACGTCCTGGTCATCCTCCTCGTGCTGGCGACAGCCCTCCTGCTCGTCTGGCAGCACTACGGGATGACGCGCACCCTCGAGATCTCCCCGCAGCATCCGCATGGTGCCAGGGTGACGGACGACCGCGACACGACGCGCGGCAACCGGTCGAATGGCAACTCGGTCGCAACACTGACCGTGACGAAGGATGCCTTCATCATGCGCTGCTATCTGGGCGCGGCCGCGACCTACCCGTTCTGCAAAATGCAATTCCTGATGGGTGACCCGGTCACGGGCATCGACATGTCGGGCTACGACACGATCGCGTTCGACCTGCGCTATACGGGCCGCGGCTGGCATGTCCTCAAGCTCCACTTGATGAATTTCGAGCCGGAGTTTTCCACGCTGGAAGACTGGAATTCGCAGCGGTTCAACGAATTGCTGATCAACGTACCCGCCCAGCCCCGATTCACGGCGCCGATGAATGCCGTGCGCACCGCGGACTGGTGGCACTTCTCGCGCCAGATCCCGCTGTCCAAGAGCTATGTGCGCCTCGATCACGTCACGACCGTGGAACTGGCGACGGACAACTATCACGACACGGGACAAGTCATTACGGTGGAGCTCCGGAAGATTGAGTTTCGCGGAAAATGGATATCACGGGCAACGCTGATGAGTTGGCTGGTGTCCGTATGGATCGTGTGTGGCGTCATCGGCCTGTCGCTGGGCCTGCTGCATTACCGGTCCGGGCTGAAAGCCAACAAGACACGCGTGGAGCAACTTGCCGCCATCGACCGGGAACGCAAGGAAGCCGAGGCCGCGCGTGAAACGGCGTTGGCGGAGGCCGTCGCACTCGCGCGCCAGCGCAGCCAGTTCCTCGCGCAGATGAGTCATGAATTGCGCACGCCGCTCAACGCCATCATCGGGTATGCCGACCTGCTGGGACGCGACCGCGAGCACCTGTCCGAGCGGCTGGCCTCAGGCCTGGCGACCATCCACGAGAGCGGCCAGCATCTGCTCACGCTGATCAACGACATCCTCGACCTCGCGCGGGTCGAAGCCGGCAAGATGGCGCTGCACCCGGCCGCCGTCCATCTCGAGACCTTCCTGCAAGTCCTGGCGAACATCATGCGGGTCAAGGCCGAGGAGAAAGGCCTCGGATTCAGCTGCGAACTCGCCCCCGGCCTGCCGGCCGCGGTGACGGTCGACGAGACGCGCCTGCGCCAGGTCCTGCTCAACCTGCTGGGCAATGCGGTGAAGTTCACCGACACCGGCAAGGTTTCCCTGCGGGTGCTGCCGGCCGGGCGCGCCGGCGCGCCGGACAGCGCGCGGCTGCGCTTCGAAGTCGCGGACAGCGGCATCGGCATGAGTGCGCACCAGCTCGGGCGCATCTTCCAGCCCTTCGAACAGGTGGCGACCGCGCAGCGGCGCGAGGGCGGCACGGGCCTGGGCCTGGCCATCAGCCAGCAACTGGTGCAGCTCATGGGCGGCAAGATCGACGTCGCCAGCGCGCCCGGCAAGGGCAGCACGTTCTCGTTCGAGATCGACGTGCCCGTGGCCACCGCCGCGCCGTCCGGCGTGGCGGCGCAGGAAACCCTCGTCGGCTACGAGGGCGAGCGCAAGCGCTTGCTGGTCGTCGACGACGTGCCGCAGAACCGGGCCATGCTGCTGGAACTGCTGCAGGAGACCGGCTTCATCGTCGCCGCCGCCACGAACGGACTCGAATGCCTCGTCCTGCTCGACAGTTTCAAGCCGGACCTGATCCTGATGGACGTCATGATGCCGGTGATGGACGGGAACGAGACGACGCGGCAGATACGCCACGCGCCGGGCTGGGGCAATGTGCCGATCGTTGCGGTGACCGCCAGCGCCAGCCCGGATGACGAACGCAGGAGCCGTGAAGCCGGTGCCAGCGCCTTCCTCGCCAAGCCCATCGACCACGACCTGCTGCTGCGCACGATCGGCGATCTGCTGGCGCTGAAGTGGATCACGGGACAGCCGGCGCCGGCAGGCGGCGAGGAAGCCGCCATGACCGTCCCGCCGGCCGACGAGCTCGAGACCCTCTGGCAGCTGGCGCAGATCGGCAGCATGCGCGAGATCCGCGCGCGCGCGGCCTACCTGCGCGGCCTCGATCCGGCTTATGCGCCGTTCGCGAACCGGCTGGACACGCTGGCGCAGGGCTACCATTCGAAGCAGCTGGCGGCCTTCGTGGCGCGCTTCCGGACCGGGGACGCGGCCCGGCGGCACGACGATTTCCAATCGATGCGAACATGACTCGGTGGCTCTCCCGTTCGACCAGGATCGGTTACGCCCTGGTCATCCTCCTGGTGCTGGCGACCCCGGTCCTGCTGGCCTGGCAGCACTACGGCATGACGCGCGCCTTCGAGATCTCGCCGCAGCATCCGCATGACGTCGCCGTGACGGACGACCGCATTCTGCCGCGCGGGAACCCCGCGCCGGGCAATTCGGCCGCGTCGCTGACCGTCACGAAGGATGCTTACGTCATGCGCTGCCACATGGGGACGGCCGCAAGGTATCCGAACTGCGCCATCCGGTTCCGGCTGGGCGACCCGGGCAACGGTATCGACCTGTCCCGGTACGACACGGTCACGCTCGACGTGCGCTATGCGGGCCACGGCCGGCATGTCCTCAAGCTGCACCTGTTGAATTTCGAGCCGGAGTTCTACACGCCGGGCCAGTGGGATGCGCAGCGCTTCAACGAGGTGCTGATCGATATTCCGCCCCAGTCCGCAGTCACGATCCCGATGCATGCCTTGCGCACCGCGGACTGGTGGCACTTCGCGCGCCGCATCCCGCTCTCCAAGAGCTATGTCCGCCTCGACCACGTCACGACCGTGGAACTGCAGGCGGACGACGTCAGCGCCGCCGGTCACGCCATCACGGTCGAAGTGCGCAAGATCGAGTTTCGCGGAAAATGGATCTCCAGGACGACCCTGCTTGGCTGGCTGATGGCCGCATGGATAGTCTGCGGCATGCTTGGCCTGTCGCTGGGACTACTGCACTTCCGGTCCGGCCTGCAAGCCAGCAGGACACGCCTGGAACAGCTGGCAGCCATCGACCGGGAGCGCAAGGAAGCCGCGGCGGCGCGCGAGACGGCGCTGGCGGAGGCCGTCGCACTCGCGCGCCAGCGCAGCCAGTTCCTCGCGCAGATGAGCCATGAATTGCGCACGCCGCTCAACGCCATCATCGGGTATGCCCAGCTGCTGGGACGCGATTGCCACGACCTGACGGAACGGCAGTCCGCCGGCCTGGCGACCATCCACGAGAGCGGCCAGCACCTGCTCACGCTGATCAACGACATCCTCGACCTGGCGCGGGTCGAAGCCGGCAAGATGGCGCTGCACCCGGCCGCCGTCCATCTCGACACCTTCCTGCAAGTCCTGGCGAACATCATGCGGGTCAAGGCCGAGGAGAAAGGCCTCGGATTCAGCTGCGAACTCGCCCCCGGCCTGCCGGCCGCGGTGACGGTCGACGAGACGCGCCTGCGCCAGGTCCTGCTCAACCTGCTGGGCAATGCGGTGAAGTTCACCGACACCGGCAAGGTTTCCCTGCGGGTGCTGCCGGCCGGGCGCGCCGGCGCGCCGGACAGCGCGCGGCTGCGCTTCGAAGTCGCGGACAGCGGCATCGGCATGAGTGCGCACCAGCTCGGGCGCATCTTCCAGCCCTTCGAACAGGTGGCGACCGCGCAGCGGCGCGAGGGCGGCACGGGCCTGGGCCTGGCCATCAGCCAGCAACTGGTGCAGCTCATGGGCGGCAAGATCGACGTCGCCAGCGCGCCCGGCAAGGGCAGCACGTTCTCGTTCGAGATCGACGTGCCCGTGGCCACCGCCGCGCCGTCCGGCGTGGCGGCGCAGGAAACCCTCGTCGGCTACGAGGGCGAGCGCAAGCGCTTGCTGGTCGTCGACGACGTGCCGCAGAACCGGGCCATGCTGCTGGAACTGCTGCAGGAGACCGGCTTCATCGTCGCCGCCGCCACGAACGGACTCGAATGCCTCGTCCTGCTCGACAGTTTCAAGCCGGACCTGATCCTGATGGACGTCATGATGCCGGTGATGGACGGGAACGAGACGACGCGGCAGATACGCCACGCGCCGGGCTGGGGCAATGTGCCGATCGTTGCGGTGACCGCCAGCGCCAGCCCGGATGACGAACGCAGGAGCCGTGAAGCCGGTGCCAGCGCCTTCCTCGCCAAGCCCATCGACCACGACCTGCTGCTGCGCACGATCGGCGATCTGCTGGCGCTGAAGTGGGTCACGGGGCAGCCCGCACCGGAGGGCGGCGAAGAAGCCGCCATGACCGTCCCGCCGGCCGACGAGATCGAGACCCTCTGGCAGTTGGCGCAGATCGGCAACATGCGCCAGATCCGCGAGCGGGCCAGTTATCTGCGGGGCCGCGATCCGGCTTACGCGCCGTTCGCGAACCGGCTGGACGCGCTGGCGCAGGGCTACCATTCGAAGCAGCTGGTCGCCTTCGTGGCACGCTTCCGGACGGACTCCGAAAAAGTACTGGACGACCGGTCGGCCTAGAAGCGATCGTCGCCCGGCTGGCGCAGGTCCTCGCCGAAGGGACCGGAGACGGGTCGTTGACCGTCGACGGCGCAGCGGACACCGTGGCGGACGGCAGCCGCGCTGCCGGCGCGGCTGCGGGCGCGCGCCCGCCGAGCGTGCCCTGTTCTGGCGCTACAAGGCGAACGCCCAGCGCGCCGTCCGTTCCGGCAACTGGAAATACCTGCGCATCAACGGCAATGAATTCCTGTTCGACGTGACCGTGGACGAGCGCGAGCATGCTGCCGATCACGCCCGAGGTGCCCACGCACGGCGCGAACGGGAAGGTGCAAGCCGACCGCTACCACGCGGACGGCACGGACTGACTCGGGCGCCATGAGAGGAGAGCAACGCCTAGGTATATACTGAAACGTCCCTACCCGCGTTCCCCGGGGGATGTGCACATGAGACTGTCGCTCTCGTTCCCGCTCAGGATAATTTACTTTCTGGTCATCCTGTTATTGCTGGCGACGCCCGTATTACTCGTCTGGCAGCACTACGGGATGACCCGCATACTCGAGATCTCCCCGCAGGACCCGCATCAGGTCAGCGTGATCGACGACCGCGACAATACCCGCGGCAACAGCGCGAACGGCAATTCGGTCGGTTCGCTGACGATCACCAGGGACGCCCTCGTGATGCGCTGCCACTTGAGGTCGGCCGCAACCTATCCGTACTGCAAGCTCGTATTCCTGTTGGGCGACCCGGTCAAGGGCATCGACATGTCCCGCTATGACACGATGTCGTTCGACATGCGTTACTCGGGCGTGGGCCGGCATCTCATCAAGCTTCACTTGATGAATTTCGAACCCGATATTTCCACGCCGAATGACTGGAATTCGCAACGCTTTAACGAAGTCCAGCTCCAGCTTCCTCCGCAGCCCAGGTTCACGATCCCGATGCACGCGTTTCGCACCGCGGACTGGTGGCGCAACCAACGCGACATACCGCTGTCAAAGAGCTATGTCCGCCTCGATCATGTCACGGCATTGGAAGTGGCAACGGACCTGGTTCCCATGGAACAAGTGATCACGATCGAGGTCCGGTCGATCAAATTCACCGGGAAATGGATATCGAAGACGGCACTGCTCATGGGGCTCGTCTCTGCATGGATCGCCTGCGGCATCCTCGGCCTGTCGCTGGGTCTGCTGCACTTCCGCACCAGCCTCTCCGTCACCAGATCGCGCCTCGACCAACTGGCCGCCGTCGACCGGGAACGCAAGGCGGCGGAGGCGGCCCGCGAGGCGGCGCTGGCCGAGGCGGTCGGACTCGCGCGCGAGCGCAGTAATTTTCTCGCACAAATGAGTCACGAACTGCGTACGCCGCTCAACGCCATCATCGGCTATGCCCAGTTGCTGAAGCGCGAACGGCTCCCGTTGAACGAACGGCAGGCCGCAGGCCTGGCCACCATCCACGAGAGCGGCCAGCACCTGCTCACCCTCATCAACGACATCCTGGACCTGGCACGGGTCGAGGCAGGCAAGATGGTCCTGCACCCGGCCGACGTGCATCTCGGCGCGTTCCTGCGTGTCGTGGTCGATATCATGCGGGTCAAGGCCGAGGAAAAGGGCCTGGCGTTCCACTACGAACTGGCGTCCGACTTGCCGGAAGCGGTGACGATCGACGAGACGCGCTTTCGCCAGGTGCTGCTCAACTTGCTGGGCAACGCGGTGAAATTCACCGATCGCGGGACGGTCTCGCTGCGAGTGCGGCGCGCGCCCGCCGCCCCCGCGGACGAGGCCTGCGTGCGGCTGCGCGTCGAAGTCGCCGACAGCGGCATCGGCATGAGCGCGCAGCAGCTCGGACGCCTGTTCCAACCCTTCGAACAAGTGGGCGATGCCCAGCGGCGCGCGGCCGGGACGGGCCTGGGCCTGGCCATCAGCCAGCAACTGGTGCGCCTCATGGGGGGCACCATCCAGGTGGAGAGCGAGCCGGGCAAGGGCAGCACGTTCTCGTTTGAACTCGCCGTACGGGCCGCGGCCGCCACGCCGGCCGTCGCGCCGTCGCTGGGCCACATCGTCGGCTACCAGGGCGAGCGCAAGCGGTTGCTCATCGTCGACGACGTGCCGCAGAATCGCGCGATGCTGGTGGACATGTTGCAAGAGATCGGGTTCGTCGTTGCGGCGGCGTCGAACGGCCAGGAGTGCCTGGTCCTGCTCGACAGCTTCAAGCCCGACCTGATCGTGATGGACGTCATGATGCCGGTCATCGACGGCAACGAGACGACACGGCGGATCCGCCAGATGCCCGGATGGGGCGAGATCCCGATCGTCGCCGTAACCGCCAGCGTCGGCGTTGACGACGAACGGAAATCCCGCGCGGCAGGCGCCAATGCCTTCCTCGGCAAACCGGTGAACCTCGAGATCCTGCTCGACACCATCGGCACACTGCTGTCGCTGCACTGGGTCAGCGAACAACGAGCTCCCGCACCGGACACGCCCGAACCGGACGCGCAGGCCGGATTCGTCGTCCCGCCGGCCGAGGAAATCGACATCCTGTGGCAACTGGTCCGCATCGGCAGCATGCGCGCAGTCCGGGAGCGGGCCGACTACCTGCAGGCGCTCGATCCGGCCTATGCGCCGTTCGCGGCGCGACTGCACGCGCTGGCGCAGGGCTACCATTCGAAGAACCTGGCGGCCTTCGTGGCGCGCTACCGGACCGAAGACACTGTGCCGCCGGTGTAACGCCGGCCCCGATCACTCCTGGGCCGGGTCGTCCCCGTCGTCGCGGCCCAGGAGTTCGCTGGACCACTCCTGCCACGTACAGTTGGGACAGCGCCGCCACAGCAGGATCAGGAAAAACGTCGCGCAACCGCCCGCCAGCACGACCGCGTGCAACGCGAGATCCGGTTCGAGGCCGTAGAGTAAATCCAGCATGGCGCACCTGCCTTCCCGGCGGCATCATTCATGGCGATACCGCATGATGCCAATGTAGACCAGGCCGGCGGCCGTGTCCAGCGCGCTTCAGAAAGGCTTCAGGAACAGGCCGACGGTCAGCGCGACACCGATGCAGACGATGGCAACCCGCAGCGCCTTTTCGTTCACGCGGTGCAGCGCCCACGCGCCCAGCAACCCGCCGATGATGGCGCCCGCCGCCAGCGCGCTGCACTGCAGCCAGTGCAGGTCGGGCGACGCCAGGAACAGCACGACGGCCGATGCGTTCATCACGCCGGCCAGCACGTTCTTGGTGGCGCCCGCGTTGCGTGCCGCCAGTCCCGCCATCGTCAGCGCGGCCAGCATCAGGATGCCGATGCCGCCGCCGAAATAGCCGCCGTAGACGGCGATCAGGAATTGCGCGCACGCCGTCGCCACCGGGCCGAGGTGCACGGTGCCCGCCGCCCCGGGCCTGCGGAAGAAGCTCCCCCAGGTAAATACGGCCGTCGCGAACAGCACGAGCCACGGCACGAGCCGCGCGAACACCGCGGGCGACGTGTGCAGCAGCAGCAGTCCGCCCGCCGCGCCGCCGGCGATGCTCAATACGAACAGCACCCGGAACGGCAGGCCGCCCGCGCCGCTGACCAGCTTGCGGCCCGCGAACCCGGACGTGATCTGCGCCGGGAACAGCGCCACCGTCGACGTGATGTTGGCGGCGAGCGGCGACATGCCGGACACGATCAACGCGGGCAAGGTGACGAACGAGCCGCCGCCCGCGAGCGCGTTCTGCACGCCGGCCCACAGCCCGGCCAGGAAGACGAGCAGCAGCATCATGCCGCCGCTCCGTATTGATATTCGGTGGCGCAGGGTGGGCGTGCTGTCGGCATGGTGCGGCGGTGAGCGGGAGGGACGCTCATCTTACACCGCGACCGGTACCGCCGTCAGCGGCCGCCCTTGTCGCCGTTCTTGTGACCGTGGTCGCCGCCCTTGTCGCCCCCGTGGGCAGGCGTCGCGTGGGCTTGCTGCGGCGCCGGTTGCGGATGCGGGGCCGGTTGTGGATGGGGTACGGGCTTCGGCGCGGCCGGCGCCGGCGGCTGCGGCCGCGGTGCCGGCTGAGGATGCGGCCGCGGCGCGGGCTGTGACACCGCGTGCGGTGCCGGCTGCGGACGCTGCACTGGTTGCGCATGCGGCGCCACGTGCGCCGGCGGTTGCGGACGTGCGGCCGCCGGCTGCGGATGCGGCGCCGGCATCGCCACCCGCTGCGGCGCGGGCGCATGGGGCGCGTCGTGTGCCGCCGGTTGCGCTGCCGGGCCGCGCGGCGGCGCATGCCGGGCTGCCTGACGCGGCTCGCCGCCGCCCTGCGCCGCGGGGCCGGGCGCCTGCGGTTGCGCCATCACGCCATGCGCGGCGACCCGCGGCGCGTACGGCGACCCGCCCCGTCCGGGTTGGATCGGTTGCGGACGACCCGCCTCGGCTGCCGTCGCACCCGCGCCGGTGCTCCCACGTGCGGCCAGTTGCGCCGTGTTCTGCGGACCATGCGCAACCGGCGGCATCCCAATCCGTCCGCCCTGCGCCACCTGGTGTCCGGTCGGTGCGACGCCCGGCACCGGCCCGCGCGCCGGTTGCGGCGTCACGGGCTTGCCGATGGCGGGCCGCAGCACGCGCAGGGGCACCGGTCCGTGGGCGGCGACACGCGCATCCGGCCGCGCTGCCGCAGGCGCTGGCCCACGGACGAATCCATGCGCCGGCAGCGCCCGCGTCACCGCCACACGCTGCAGCACGGGTCCCGGCGGCAGGCGGCCGGCCGGCGTGCCGATCCGGCTTTGCGGCAGCGGCCGCGCCTGCGGCGCCGCCAGCACCGGGGCTGCGCGCGCCACGCCGGGCGGCAGCAGCAGGCCGGCGCGCGCCGTCGGCGCGGCCTGCGCGAACTGCTGCGCGGGCATCGCGACGATCGCGCCCGGCACGTTGCGGTTCCGGTAGGTGATGTTCGTGATGTTGTTGACGATGGTCGTCTGGCGGATCACCGTATTGGTCACGTTGACGTTCGTGATGTACGTCGGGCTCGCGTGGTACGGCGGCCGGTACGGCTCGTACGGCGCCAGCGGGAACCAGCCGACGCCCGGATCGGAACGGCCGCCGAACGCCAGCACGGTGCCGACGAAGGCCACCAGCGCGGGCGCGTACACCGGCTGCGCGCGCGGCGGCGCCGGGACCCACGCCCACGTGTCCGGCGTGCGGACCCAGCGGCCGTAATGCGACACGGCGTAGCCGTAAGGCTGGTCGTCGATCCACGTCCAGCCCCACGGATCGATCCACGCCCAGTGGCCGGCATGGTAAGGCGCCCAGTTCTGCGGCGCGCGGTCCGGAATCCACACGGTGCCGTATTCGGGCACCGTGCGCCAGCTGCCGTAGTCGTCGAGGTCTTCCGCCCCGACGACGCCCTGCGGCACGTAGCGGCGCGCGATGGCGCGCTCGTAGCGCTGGTCGCGCGCGAGCGCCCAGCGGTCGAATTCGTCCGGCGGCGCGGGCGGGAGCAGCACGTAGTTGTTCAGGTCCTGGCCGCCGAAGCGGTAGCCCTGCCCCGGCGCGAGCGACAACGACGTGCCGTCGCCGTACACGTCGCCGGCGCCGTTCAGCACCGTGACGTCCGTCGTGCTGCCGTCCGGCGCGACGGCGAGGCGGTAGTCGCCGGGCTGGCGCGCGACGAAGGCGAGATTCGGCGTGTCCACCTCCACCGTCTCGCCGGGCGCCAGGCGGCGCACGTGCAGGTCGATGCGGCCCTGCGACACCTGCAGTTGCGTCGTGCGGTCGTCCGCCGCGAGCACGGTCAGCAGGGTGCCGGAATCCATGCGCGCGATGGCGGACCCGAACTGGGCTTCGTCGCGCCCGCCGGCGTCGGTCCACAGGCGGTCGCCCGCGACGAGGGGCCGGTTCAGCGGCGCCTGCGCCCAGTCGTTGGCGCCGGCCGGCGAAAAGCTGACGGGCCCGGCGAGATACGCGATGCGGCCCACGCGCGCGGGCGGGTCCTGCATCTGCGCGGACGCGGCGGCGGCGAGCAGGAGGCCGCAGGCGATGGCCGGGCGGAGGATGTTCGATGCGCTCATGATCGTCGATGGAACCTGGAATGATGCCCGATCATAGCCCCGCCGCCCCGCGCGCACGGTACGCTGTCACACCGTGTTACACAAGTTGCACTGCGCAAGTTGCAATGCGGTTCAGCGCGCGAGGGCCGGATAGGTGAACGCGACGAAGTGGACGGCGTTCAGTGCGAAGTGCGTGAGGATCGCGCCCTCGATGCGTCCGGAACGCAGGTAGGCGGCCGCGTAGCCGCAGCCCGCCAGCGTCGCGAACGCGACGAGCGTCGGGCCGCCGGCGGCGTGCGCGAGGCCGAACAGCACGGTCGACACGACGACCGCGACGCCCACCCCGTAGCGCCGCCCGGCCATGGCGCGGGCCAGTCCCGCCAGTAGGAAGCCGCGGAAGAAGGCTTCCTCGGTCACGCACGTGACCAGCAGGTTGTTCACGAGGAACCAGGGCGTCAGCGGCAGCCATTTGACGTCGGGCCGGACGACGCCCAGCAGGACGCCCGCGCCGAGGACCACGACGAGCGTCGCTACCAGCACGGGCAGCGTGCGGCGCAGCATCGGCATCCAGTCGGCACCCGTGCGGATCGGTGCGCAGAACACGCCCATCAACACGATGCCGGCGACGGCCTTGTCGAAGTTCGCGTACAGCGTGAACGGCAGCGCGCCGGCCGAGACCTGCACATGGTCGGCCAGCACGGGATTGTGAAAGCCCGGCAGGCGGTGCAGCGCCAGCAGCAGCGCGCACACGCCCGTCAGCACGAGCAGCGGGATGCGCACCCACGCCCGTTCGCTCATACGCGCGCCGATGGCCAGCGCGAGATAGAGGAACGTGGCGGCAAGGCCGCGCGCATCGAGCACCCCGACGGCCTTGCCGACCGCGCAGGCCACCAGCAGCGCGGCGCACCAGATCCAGTCGCCGTTGCCGCGCACGGCCGGTGCCGGGATCCACAAAGCCAGCACGGCCAGCGCCAGCGCGCCGAACGCCAACGACAGGTCGGGAGCGATCGGCATGGTCAAGCGTGCGAACGTTTGTGCATCTGCTTGTGCATGCGGCGCAGGCCGAGCCACACGAGTCCCGCGACGACGGGCACCAGCGCGCCCGTGAGCAGGTCGGGATTGACCGGCATGCCGAGGCTCTTCAATCCCTTGCCCGCATAGCCGAGCAGGCCCACGACGTAGTACGAAATCGCCGCCACGGACAAGCCTTCGACGGCCTGCTGCAGGCGCAGCTGCTGGGCGGCGCGGCGGTCCATCGATTGCAGGATTTGCCGGTTCTGGTTTTCCTGGACGATCGAGACGCGCGTGCGCAGCAGGTCGTTGACGTTGGCGATGCGGCGCGCCAGCGCTTCCTGGCGCGCGGCCGTCGATTCGCACGTGTTCATCGCTGGCGTCAGGCGGCGGTCCATGAATTCCTCGACGGTCGGCACGCCTTCGATGCGGGCTTCGCGCAATTCCTCGATGCGCGCTTTCACGAGGCGGTAATAGGCCTTCGAGGCGGAGAAGCGATAGCCGTTGTCGAGCGAGAGTTTTTCCAGGCGCGCCGCGAGCTTCGTGATCTGGGCCAGCAGGTCCTGGTCGCCGGCGACGGCCTCGCCCGCGACCATGCGCTCGGCCAGGGTCGCCAGTTCGGCCTCGATATCGTCCAGCGCGTTGGACACCGTGCGCGCGGCCGGCAGCCCGAGGAGCGCCATCATGCGGTAGGTGTCGATCTCCAGCACGCGCTGCGCGAGGCGGCCGGCCTGCTGCGCGCGCATCTCGACGTCGCGCAGCACGAAGCGCGAAAAGCCGTCGGACTGGATCGCGAAATCCGTCCACACTTCGCCGCCCTGCATGACGCGCGAGCCGACGAGGTTACTGCTGGCGAAGCCGTCCTGCAGCGCGGCCGGATCGGCGGCGCCGCGTTCCAGCAGCACGTGGGCCGCGGACATCAGGCGGCCGTGCAGGCCGAGGATCCACGCCTGCGGCAAATGCGCGAGCGGCATGCGCGCGAACGCCTCCGCGATCGGCAGTCCGGGGGCGATCTTTTCCGTGAACGTGTAGGTCGCGAACTCCGTGTGGCGTTCCCACTTGAGGCGGAAGCGCCCGAAGTCGTGATAGAAGTGATTGGCCGTCACGTTCGGCGCCGCGACGCCGAAATGCCCGCACAGCGCGGCGAGCAGCGCATGCTGGTTGGGGCCATGCTCGCTGCGCGATCCGGACTCGCTGGCGCGGTACACGGCGAGGTGGGTGATGGCTTCGGGCGCTTCCAGCCGGAGGAAGGGACGCGAATGGATTTCGGCGGCCAGCGGAATGCGCTGGGCGTGGCTCAGGCTCGGGTAAGCGGTCGTCATGGTTCGGTTGGTCGGCATGGCAATATTTCCATTGTACATGCGTATGCACAGCGAAGGAACTGCGGAAGACCGCCCCGCAAACCGAATAAAGGTCAGCCCATCACGAGGACCATCCTGAACCGGGGAGCGCCCGACCGCATCCGGGCGTACGCCTCGGCGGCGCGTTCGAACGGCAACGTCTCGATCCACGGCCGCGCACCGGTGAGCACGGTGAAGCCGAGCGTCTTCTCGCATTCCCATGGCGACCCCGTGATCGAGCCGATGAGGGCGCGTTCGCCGCCGACGAGGAAGCCCGCCGACACCGTCAACGGGTCCTTGCCCGCGCCGAGGACGACCATGCGCCCGTCCGGCGCGAGCCCCGCCACGAGCGCGGACACGGCGGCCGCGTCGCCCGTCGTGGCGATGACGGCGGCCGCACCGCCGAGCCGGCGGAGCGCGGCGGCGGCATCCTCGCCGGCGCCATCGATATAGTGGTGGGCGCCGAGATCGAGGGCATCCCGGGCGATATCCGGCCCGCGGCCCACGGCCGCGACCCGGAAACCCATCCGGCGGGCGTACTGCAGCGCCATGTGACCGAGGCCGCCGATCCCGATGACGGCCACGAGATCGCCCGCCTCCGCGCCGCTTTTCCTGAGCGCGTTGAACGTCGCGATCCCGGCGCACAGCACGGGCGCGGCGTCGGCGGCATCCAGTTCGTCCGGAATCGCCACGAGCCCGGTCGCTCGCGCCAGCATCATCTCGGCGTAGCCGCCGTCGACCGTCGCGCCGACGACCGGCTGGTCGCGGCACAACGTGAAGCGGCCCTGCCGGCACCGGTCGCACGCGTGGCACGGCCCGCCCAGCCGGCCCACGCCGACCCGCTGCCCGATCCGCCACGGCGGCGCGACGCCCGGACCGATGGCGGCGATGCGCCCCACCACTTCATGGCCCGGCACCCGGGGCAGCCGCGCCGGGTCGGCGCGGTCGATGTCGGCCGCGTCGGCGCCGCACACGCCGCATGCCTCCACGCGGATCAGCACCGCGCCGGCGCCCGGCACGGGGATGGGCAGGTCGGCCGGTTCCAGCACACCGGGTGCTGTCACCCGCATCGCACGATACGTCGTCATGGATTCTCCAGTTGGTCGATCAGGCGCCGCACGCCCCGGTCGGCCGCGTCGATCGCGCCGGCCACGTAGCCGGGAAAGCGCGGCGACCATTCGCTCGCGATCCCCGTGAGGCAGCCGTGCCACGGCCCCGCCGGCGCGCAAGGCGCAGGCGCGGCATGCTGTCCGGCGGACTGCAGGTCGGCCGCGGTCGCCGTGAACGGATCGCTGGCCCAGTCCTTGATCGCATCGGCGAGCGGCGCTGCGCCCTGCGGCCCGAACAGCCGTGCGAGCTGCGCCCTGCACCGCGCACGCAGTGCGTCGTCCGGTATGCCGGCACGGACGTGCGCGGCGACGCCGAAGAAGCCGAACAGCGCGGCACCGCCGCCGGGTACGGACGCATCGTGGATCTCGCCCAACGGCCCGCGCACGCTGCGCCCTTCTCCGGACAGGCCGGCGTCGCGCCAGAACGGCGTATCGTAGACGGCGACGTATTTCGCATGCGGCGCCATCCACGTCGGCACGGCGCGCCACGCGTCGGCCAGCGGTGCCGGCAAGGCGGGCTCGAATTCGATACCGTCCATGACCACGCGCGGCGGCACCGCCAGCAAGACGTGCCGCGCGCGCCAGACGGTGCCGTCCCCGGTCTCCAGTTCGACGGTTCGCTGCAGCCGGCGCAGTCGCCGCACGGCCTGGCCGGTGACGATGCGGGCGGCGTGGAGCCTCCGGCGCAACGCGTCGACGAGCGCCTCCATCCCGCCCGCGAGCCGCATGGACGCAGGCACGTTCGCGTACCCGCGCACGCGCACGGGCGGCGCGGACGCCTGCGGTTCGACCATCATGTCGCCCGCCTCGTGCTGCGCGAACGCCGTCAGGCCCAGTTCCCGGACCACCCGGTCCAGTTGCGGCTGCAAGGCCGGCCAGAACCACGTCGGGCCGAGGTCGAAGCGTCCCGTCCCGGCGTAAAACGACGCAATGCGTCCACCCGGCACCGCACGGGCCTCGATCACGACGACGGCATCGACGCCCATGCGCGCCAGCTGCCAGGCCGCATACAGGCCGCTCAACCCGCCGCCCACGATGGCGACATCGAACATCCGTGCCGTCACGGCGCCTCCCCGCCCGGCAGGTGGCCGGTCTTGACGTACAGCGTTGCGCCCGCCGGCCCGGCCGTTGTCCGCGCCGGCAGCCGCAGCCAGGTGCCGCGCTCGTGGACGGCGTCGCCTTCCACCACGGTGCCGTCGAGGACCAGCAGCTCGGCACGGCCGGCGGGACCGTCCCGGCCGGCGTCGAGCCGCATCAACCCGGTCCACTCGCCGCCGCGCTCGTGCAACGGGCAGACGTCGAACACTTCGCGCCGCAGCCAGCGGGCGGGATCACGCGTGTCGATCCGCACGCGGACCGCGTCCGAAGCGGCCATGTGCCCGAGCTTGACGAAGATGAGGGCACCGTCCGGACTGCACGGCGCATGCGCCGATCCGGGCGGATTGCGGAGATACCAGCCGGCCGGATAGTCCGTCTCCCCTTCGCGCCACGTGCCGGCCAGGACGAGGATCTCCTCACCGCCGGGATGACCGTGGCGGGGGAAGCCGGCACCCGGCGCGTACCGGACGAGGCTCGTGGCACGGGCCTGCTCGCCGCCCATCCGGTCCAGCATCACGCGGTCGACCCCGGGCTGGGGCGACGGCACCCACTCGTAGTGCGCCGGAGCGACCGTGGCGCGGCGCGTGAAATCGGCGTTGACGAGCATGATCAGGCGCCGGGCAGCTGGGCGTGCGCCTCGAGGACGCGCGCGGAGTACGTGAGCGCGGCGCCCGCGTTGAGGGCGATCGCGACGCCGAGCGCTTCCGATATCTCGTCCAGCGTGGCGCCGTGCTCCACCGCCTTCTTCGTGTGGACGGAGATGCAGCCGTCACAACGGGTCGTGACGGCGACGGCCAATGCGATCAGCTCATGGATCTTCGGCGCCAGGTGCCCGGCCCGCGCCGCCGCGTTGTCGATCGCCGTCAGGCCGCGGATGACGTCCGGGCTCCGTGCGGCGAATTCGCCCACGCGCGCCAGCAGCGCGTCGCGATAGGTGTTCCAGTCTTGCATCATGATGTCGTCTCCTTCAATTGCGGCCGGCCATGACGCCGCCGTCGACGTCCCAGATCGCGCCCGTCACCCAGCTCGCCTTGTCGGACAGGAGGAAGGCAATGACTTCCGCCACGTCGCGCGGGGTGCCCACGCGGCCGATCGGGTGGAATGCGTTGAAGCCTTGCAGCGCCGCATGGACGTCGGCCTTGGGGATGAAGCCTTCGTAGATCGGGGTCTGGACGACGGCCGGCGCTACGGCGTTGACGCGGATGTGCTTCGGCGCCAGTTCCATGGCCAGGTGCTGGGTCAGCGCATGCAGGCCGGCCTTGGCCATCGAATAGGCGGACGACGGCGTCGCCGCGATCGCCTGCCGTGCCCACATCGAGCCGATGTTGACGATGGCGCCCGGACGCTCCGCCGCGACGAGGTTGGCCGCGACTTTCTGCGTGATGAAGAACACGGCCTTGTTCAGCTTCATGTACTGGTCATAGTCCGCCGCCTCGTGCTCCAGGAACGGCTTCGGGAAGAACACGCCCGCCGCGTTGACGAGCAGGTCGACGTCGGGGTGGATGTCGTCGAGGGTGCGCAGCAGTTGCGCCAGCCCCGCTTCGCTCGCCAGGTCGGCCGTCAGCGCCGTTGCGTCGCCCAGGGTCGCCAGGGTCCGCCGGGCCTCGTCCGTCTTGTCCGGACGGTTGCCGACGACGACCGCGCTGCCGCCGCCTTCCAGCACCATGCGCGCCGTTTCGAAACCCATGCCGCTCGTACCGCCCACCACCAGCAGTTTCCTGCCCTTGAATTGTTCGCCCATCGTTTGGCTCGCTAAAGAAAATGAATGTGGGAGGCATGATGCAACGCCGCCCGAACGGGGACAAACGGGATAAAATATGCGGTATCAAAAGAAAATCTTTAGCGTGATGAAACTGCCCGTCTACCTCAACGCCCTGCGCGCCTTCGAGGCGAGCGCGCGCCACCAGAGCTTCGCGGCGGCCGCGGCGGAGCTCAACGTGACGCCGGCCGCCGTGGGCCAGCTCGTTCGTACACTGGAGGACTGGCTGGGCACGCCCGTGTTCCACCGTGCCGCGAGCGGGCGCGCGCGCCTCGTGCCCACGGAGGCGGCGGAGCGCGCCCTGCCGGACATCCGCGCCGGCTTCGATCGCCTCGCACTGGGACTGGAACGCCTGCGGGAAGGGTCGACGCACGGCGTGCTGACGGTGACGGTCAGTCCCGCCTTTGCAGCCAAGTGGCTGCTGCCGCGCATCGACCGGTTCCAGACCGCCTGGCCCGATACGGACGTGCGGCTCGACACGAGCCTGAAGCCGGTCGATTTCGTCGCCCAGCGCATCGATATCGGCGTACGCTACGGCACCGGCGCCTGGCCCGGCCTGGTGGCGGACAAGTTGATGGACGAAGATGTCTATCCCGTCTGCGCGCCCGGCCTGGCGCGCGGGCACGGGCACGTGCGGCAACCGGCGGACCTCCTCGACAAGACACTGATCCACGACCTGTCGATGGACGGCCACGCCGCGTTCCCGACCTGGGACACCTGGCTGCGCCACGCGGGCGTGAACGTGGCGCCGCCGCCGCGGGGCATGAAGATCAATAATTCCGCAGCCGTGCTGCAGGCGGCGATCGACGGCCACGGCATCGCCCTCGCACGTGGCGTGATGGCACACGACGACGTGGCGGCCGGACGGCTCGTCCGCCTCTTCCCGGACATCGCCTTCGCGTCGCCCCTGTCGTACTACATCGTGTACCGGCCCGATTGCGCCGCCCTTCCCAGGCTGAACGCGTTCCGGACCTGGTTGTACGACGAGGTAAACATGCAACTGCAGTCAGCCCAAATGAGCACTTTGGTCTGACCACTTGCAACATTATCCCGACCAAACTAAGATGCGATCTTGGCAATCGCCTCCACTTTTTCCTGGACTGACACAATGAGAAAAATGCCCGCGCCACCCGATGCGATTGCGACCGAGCCGCGACTGTATCGCGTGGTGTCGAGCCGGATCGAAGCGTTGATCCGGGAAGAGAACATCAAGCCGGGCGAACGCCTGCCCGCCGAGCGCGACCTTGCCACCAAGCTGGGCGTCTCGCGCACGTCGCTGCGCGAAGCGCTGATCGCGCTGGAACTGGGCGGCGTCGTCGAAGTGCGCGGCGGCTCGGGCGTGTACGTCAGCGAACAGGCGGCGCCGACGACGACGCGGCCGGCGGCCGGCCCCGGTCCGTTCGAGGTGCTCGCCGCGCGCCGCTTGATCGAGGTCGAGATCGCGGCGCTGGCCGCGAAGAACGCGACGCCGGCGGCCGTCGATGCGATCCTCGTCGCCGTCGAACAGATGGAACAGAACCAGGACAACCTGGGCGAGAACGAATCGGCCGACCGCAATTTCCACCTCGCGATCGCGCGCGCGGCCGGCAACAGCGCCCTCGTCGGCGTGATCGAATACCTGTGGGCCCAGCGCGGCAGCCTGTGGCACAAGCTGACGGAGCACTTCCAGACCGAGGAACTGCGCCAGCTGACGCTCCTCGACCACCGCGCGATCCTGGCCGCCATCGCGTCGCACGACGTGGCCGGCGCGCGCCAGGCGATGCGTGCCCACCTCGACCGCGTCACGCGGACATTCTCGCGCGGGTGAGCATGGAGATCTGGGTCGACGCCGACGCCTGCCCCGCCGTCATCAAGGACATCCTGTTCCGCGTGGCCGACCGCGCGCAGCTGAATGTCACGCTGGTCGCCAACCAGTTGATGCGCGTGCCCGGCTCGCGCTTCATCCGGGCGCTGCAAGTGCCGGCGGGCGCGGACGCCGCCGACGCGGAGATCGTCGCGCGCCTGCAGCCCGGCGACATCGTCGTGACGGGCGACATTCCCCTCGCCGCCCTCGTGCTGGACAAGGGCGGCATGCCGTTGAATCCGCGCGGCGAGTGGTACACGAAGGACACCATCGCACAACAACTCACGATGCGGGCATTCATGGACGAATTGCGCAGCAGCGGCGTCGATACGGGCGGGCCAAGCGCGTTCAGCCAGGCGGACCGGCAGCGGTTCGCGAATGCGCTCGATCGCGAACTGGCGAAGCGCGGGCATAAACCATGAGCGGCACCGCGTTCGCCGCCGCACAATACAGCGCCGTTGCGGGCGACATCGCCGCCAACGTGCGGCGGCACCTGGACTTCATGGACGCCGCGCATGGGCAAGGCGTGGACGTCCTCGTGTTCCCGGAATTGTCGCTGACGGGCTATGAGCCGACCCTCGCGGCCGGCCTCGCGCAAGGGGCGGACACGGACTGCGTCGCGCCGCTGCGCGCACGGGCGCGGGAGAGCGGAATGACGGTCATCGTGGGCCTGCCGCTACGGTCCGAGGTCGTGGACAAACCGTTCATCGCCGCGCTCATCCTGCACCCGGACGGCACCCTGGCCGCGCAGACGAAGCAGCACCTGCACACGGGCGAGGAACGGTATTTCAGCGCGGGCACCGGCGGGCCGCTGCTCGACGCCGGCGGCATGCCCCTGGCGCTGGCAATTTGCGCGGACTTCGTCCACCCCGCGCACGCGGCCAGGGCGGCGTCCGCGGGCGCGCGTATCTACGCGGCGAGCGCGCTGATCGGGGAATCCGGCTATCCGGTCGACAGCGTGCTATTGCAAGGTTACGCGCAGCGCCACCGCATGGCGGTGCTGCTCGCGAACCACGGCGGGCCGACCGGCGGCTGGACGCCGGTCGGGCGCAGCGCCTTCTGGGACGCGCAGGGACGGTCGGTCGCGGCGCTGCCCGGGCCGGGCGACGGCCTGCTCGTCGTCAGGGCAGACGGCGCTGGGTGGTCCGGCGGCCACGTGCCGGTCGCCTGATCACAGGAAGCCGAACAGCTTCTTGCCCGCATTCGGGCGACGCGCATCGATCATGTCGCCGATACGCTTCTTGTCGAAGCGCTCCAGCAGTTTCTCGGCCCCTGCGCGCAGCTTCAGGGCCAGTTCCTCCTTGTAGAGCGGCACCACCGCGAAGAACGCGATCTCCTTGTCGCCGTCGATGCGCAGCCGGTGGAACCCGTCCGGCACGCTGATGGACGGCAGCAGGATGCAGCCGTCGAACTGGACGTCCGCCGCATACGGCTGCGCCGGGTCGCCGTTCGGCACCGTATGTCCCCAGCCCAGCCACGTCTCGTATTTGTGCGGCAGCCGGGCCAGCGTCTTGATCAGCCGGACGGGCCAGTACCAGCGCTCGTCCTCGAACGATTCCTTGTCGAGCTTCCAGTCGGGCGGGAGCGTGATCATCAACTCCGCGTGGCGCGGGACGTCGGCGTCCGGCGGCGTCGCCATCGGGAGATCGCTCATGCCGGACGTGACGAGCCGGATGAACGGATACGCCTCCGTCGGCTTCACGATATGGACATCGATGTGGACCGTGTCGGACACCAGTTCGTGGAACACGCAATCGACGGGCCCGAGGTGCCGGTCGATGTGGTCCGAAATCTGCTGCAGGCAGATCTCGCCCTGCGGCGGCGCCCACGGCGTGCTCTCCGTGTGGTGATAGATCGGATCGCCGTGCAAGGACACGACGTTGCTGGCTCGGTATGCGCTCATCGCGGCCCCTTCGAATGCTGACCGGGAGAGTCTAGCAGCGCGCGCCGTCCGAAAATGCACGCATTTCCACCGCGCCGCCGGACGATGTGCCGCTTTCCCTGCCGGGCCGGAGCAAAAACGACAAGACCCGCCGGCGAGGGGCATGTACTCTGGCGGACATGAAAAAGATCTCGATCATCGACTCTCATACCGGCGGCGAGCCCACCCGGCTCATCGTCGACGGCGGCCCGGACCTGGGTAACGGTCCCTTGTCCGGGCGGCTCGCGCGCATGCGCGCCGAACACGACCACATCCGCACGGGCACCGTGTGCGAACCGCGCGGTTCGGACGTCCTCGTGGGCGCGCTGCTGTGCGAACCCGACGCGCCGGACTGCGTCGCGGGGGTCATCTTTTTCAATAACGTCGGTTACCTGGGCATGTGCGGGCACGGCACCATCGGCCTCGTCGTCTCGCTCGCCCACCTCGGACGCATCACGCCCGGGCGCCACCGCATCGACACGCCCGTCGGCGTCGTGACGGCCGAGCTGCACGGGGACGGCGCCGTAAGCATCGGGAACGTGCCGTCGTACCGCGCGCGCAAGGATGTCGGCGTCGACGTGCCCGGCCATGGCACGGTGCGGGGCGACGTGGCGTGGGGCGGCAACTGGTTCTTTCTCGTCGAGCGGCACGCGTTCGACGTCGTCCCGGCCAACATCCCCGCGCTGACGGCGTTCGCGCAGGCGCTCATGGCCGCCCTGGCCGCACAGGGCATCACGGGAGACGGCGGCGCGCCCATCGACCACGTCGAACTGTTCGCCCCGTCGGACACGGCCCACAGCCGCAACTTCGTGCTCTGCCCCGGCAAGGCGTACGACCGCTCGCCTTGCGGCACGGGCACCAGCGCGAAGCTGGCCTGCCTGGCGGCGGACGGCAAGCTCCAGGAAGGCGCCGTGTGGCGCCAGGAGAGCATCATCGGCAGCGTGTTCGAAGGCAGCTGGCGCCGCGCCGGGGATGCCATCGCGCCGACGATCCGCGGCACGGCCTGGGTCGGCGCCGAGTCCACGCTGCTGTTCGACGACGCCGATCCGTTCGCGTGGGGCATCCCGGCTTAGGTTTGTTTCAACTGCTGCCCGTACTCGGTCGGGCTCATCCCCACATACGACTTGAATTGCCGGCTGAACGCGCTATGGTCCGTGTAGCCGCATTCGTACGCGATCTCCGCGATCTTCGCGCCCGGGTTCTGCTCGATCAGGGTGCGGGCCGCGGCCAGCCGGCATTGCACGAGCAACTGCCGCGGCGAGTGCTGGAACACCTTCTGGAACAACCGTTCCACCCGCGACAGCGACAACCCGGCATCTTCCGCCAGCGCCTTGAGCGAGATGTTCTCCCGGTAGTTCTCGCTGATGTGCTGCGCGATCCGGGCGATCTGCCGGTATGCCGGGTGCACGTCGTCCAGCAGGCCGAGGTCCTGCGACGTGCCGATCAGGCCGACCACGCCGCCATCCTTGCCGAACAGCGGCATCTTCTTCGTGATGCACCACCCGCGGCTGCGGCCCGGATAGATGTGCAGTTCGAGCTGCTTGTCGATCGCCGTCCCGCTGGCGATGACTTGCCGGTCCTGCGCGAGATAGGTCTCGGCCAGCGCGCGCGGGAACAGTTCCAGCGCCGTCTTGCCGAGCACATCCTTCTTGTGCCGAACTCCGCAGCGCCGCACCATCGTGCGGTTGATGCTGAGATAGCGCCCGTCCCGGTCCTTGACGAAAAACGCGACGTCGCCCAGCGCGTCGAAAATCGCTTCCACGGCCTGCATGCCGATGGCATCGATGGCCTTGACAGTGGTGTCGTCGATCATGGTGTCCTCCCGGACGACACTATAGGCGGGTTGATCCCGCATGGCAAACGGCGCCCGGCCATTGTGCCGATTTCGGCTTCCCCGGCGCCCGCTTCACGCAAGACCCCGCCGCCGAACAGGCCTAGCATGGATGCTTTCAACAAGGAGACAGACCCCATGTGGAAAGGTGTTCTTCCCGCCGTCACCACCAAGTTCGACGAGGACGGCTCGCTCGACCATGACGAAATGCTGCGCTGCTTCGGCATCCAGATGGACGCCGGCGTGGATGGCCTCATCGCCTGCGGTTCGCTCGGCGAAGGCCCGATGCTGTCGCACGACGAGCGCATCCAGGTCCTCAGGCTGTGCAAGGAAGCGGCCGGCAAGAAGCCCGCGCTGCTGACGGTCGCCGAAGCGTCCACGCGGGATGCGTGCGCGCTGGCGCGAAAGGCGGCCAGGGCGGGCGCCGACGGCCTGATGGTCGTCCCGAGCACGATCTACCACACGGATCCGCGCGAGACGGTGGCGACCCTGCGCGCCATCGCGCAGGCGGGCGACCTGCCGATCATGATCTATTCGAACCGCCTCGCCTACCGCGTCGACGTGACCGTCGAGATCATGGAAGAGCTGGCGGACGATCCCCGCTTCGTCGCCGTCAAGGAATCGTCGGACGACATCCGCCGCAGCACGGACATCATCAACCGGTTCGGCGACCGCTTCGACCTGCTGACGGGCGTCGACAACCTCGCGTTCGAAGCGCTCGCGGTGGGCGCCCGGGGCTGGGTGGCCGGCGTGGGCCTCGCCTTCCCGGAAGAGACGGTGGCGATCTGGCGCCTCGTCCAGGCAGGCCGCCACGCCGACGCGCTGCGCATCTACCGCTGGTTCCGTCCCCTGCTGGACCTGGACGTCTCGACCTACCTCGTCCAGAACATCAAGCTGGCGGAAGCGATCGCCATCGGGTCCAACGAGCGCGTCCGGGCGCCGCGCCTGCCGCTCGCCGGCGAGCGCCGCGCGCAGGTGGAGCGGACGATCCGCGCCGCCATGGCCAACCGCCCCGCCCTGCCCGCGCTGGCGTGAAGCGGCCGGACGTGATCGTCGTCGGCGCCGGCATCGTCGGCGCCGCCTGCGCGGCTGAGCTGCAGGCGCGCGGGCGCGACGTACTGCTCGTCGACGGGAATATCCCCGGCGGCGGCGTGACGGCGGCCGGCATGGGCCACCTCGTCGCCCTCGACGAGACGGACGATGAACTCGACCTGTGCCTGCTGTCGCTGGCGCGCTGGGACGAGTATCTCGCCACCCGCGCGGGCCTCGCGGAACACGTCCGCTGCGGCACGCTGTGGGTCGCCGAGGACGATGCGCAACTGGCCCATGCGCGCGTCCGCGCCGAACGCCTGGGCCGGCGCGGGTGGGATGCCGTCGAGGTGTCCGGCGACCAGGTCGCGCGCACGGAACCTGCACTGCGCGCCGGCCTCGCGGGCGGCGTGCGCGTCGCGCGCGACGGCGTCGTGTATCCGCCCGCCGTCGCCCGCGACCTGGCCGAGACGCTCGTCGCGCTGGGCGGCCGCACGCGGTTCGGCACCCCCGTCGCCCGCATCGATGCCGGCGCCGTCACGCTGGCGTCCGGCGAGCGCATCGCCACGGGCGACGTCGTCGTCGCGGCGGGAACCGCCGTGACGCGTCTGCTGCCGGACATTCCGATCTTTCCCCGCAAGGGCCACCTGGCCATCACGGCCCGCTATCCGCGGCTGTTGTCGCACCAGATCGTCAGCATGGCATATGGGCAGGCGGAAGCCGGCAGCGGGGCCCTCGCCGTCGCCGCGAACGTCCAGCCGCGCATCACGGGCCAGTGGCTGATCGGGTCGTGCCGCCAGGACGGCATCCACCATGCCGCCGTCGATCCGCGCGTGCTGGCCCGGGTGCTGCGCTCGGCCATCGCGCTGCTTCCCTGCCTCGCGGACATGAAGATCATCCGCAGCTGGACCGGCATGCGGCCCGCCACGTATGACGGGCGCCCCGTCATCGGACGCCATCCGGCGCTCGATCGCGTGTGGGTCGCCGCGGGCCACGAGGGTCTCGGCGTGACGACCGCGTTCGGGACCGCGCAACTGCTGGCCGACCTGATGCTGGACCGTCCGGCGCCCATCGATGCCGCCCCTTATTCGCCCATGAGGTTCGCCCATGCCCCGGCCTGATTCGCCGCCCGATTCACCGAGCCGCGTGCTGGTCGACGGCGTCGCGGTCGACGTCCCGCGCGGCGTCACCGTCGTGGCGGCGCTCGCCGCCGCCGGCGCGCCGTGCACGCGCCGTTCCGTGACGGGCCAGCCCCGGTTCGCGTTCTGCGGCATCGGCCAGTGCCAGGAATGCCGGGTCACCGTCGACGGCAGCATCAACCAGCTGGCGTGCCGGACGATCTGCGCCGACGGCATGACCATCGAAACGGGAGGCGACTGGTGAAGAACGTATTGCACATCGTCGGCAGCGGCCCGGCCGGATTGTCCGCGGCGCGGACCGCCCTCGACGCCGGCGCAAACATCTGCCTGATCGACGATAATCATGCCCCGGGCGGCCAGATCTGGCGCGGCGGACCGGCGCACTGGACCGACGCCCGCGCGCGCGAAGCATGGAACACGCTGCGCGGCCACCCCGGCTGCACCGTGATGCAGGCGTCCCAGGTCATCGGCTGCGTCGACGCCGGCACGCTGCTCGTGGAGACGGGCGGCCGCGGCGTCGCCGTCCCGTTCGAGCGCCTCGTGCTCTGTGCCGGCAGCCGCGAACTGGCGCTGCCGTTCCCCGGCTGGACGCTGCCCGGCGTCACGGGCGCGGGCGGGCTGCAGGCGCTGATCAAGGGCGGCATGCCGGTGTGCGGGCGCCGGATCGTGGTCGCCGGCACCGGCCCGCTGCTGCTGGCGACGGCGTCCACGGCGCTGCGGGCGGGCGCGCACGTGGCGGCCATCGTCGAGC
Organism: uncultured Massilia sp.; assembly: GCA_966211695.1. Lineage (GTDB taxonomy): Bacteria > Pseudomonadota > Gammaproteobacteria > Burkholderiales > Burkholderiaceae_D > Telluria. The sequence continues at coordinate 345,684 of CBIHOW010000001.1, forward strand.
ACCAGCCGTGGTCGCGCCTGTCGGCATTCGGCCTCGGACTGCTGTCGCGGCACGGGAAGAAATTCCTGCAGGCGGCGTCGCTGTTCGCCGAGCTGCGCGGCATCCCGTATGTGACGGGCGCGCGGCTCGTCGAAGCGAAAGGAGACAATGCGTTGCAGGGCGTCGTCGTCCGGGCCGGCCGCGGGGGCGAGGACCGGGACGTCGAGTATGCCTGCGACTTCCTGGCGGCAGGCTTCGGGCTCGTGCCGAACACGGACCTCGCGCGTGCACTCCACTGCGACATCGTCGACGGCGCGATCCGGGTCGACGACGCGCAGCGGACGAGCCGCGCGGACATCTGGGCCGCGGGCGAATGCACCGGCATCGGCGGCGTCGACAAGGCAGTCGCCGAAGGCCGCATCGCGGCGCTGGCCGCGCTGGGTCTCGCGCCGTCCGGACGCGACCTGCCGCTGCGGCGCGCGTCGCACGCGTTCGCCGCGCTGCTGGCGCGCACGTTCGCGCCCGACCCGTCGCTGCGGGCGATGTGCGGGCCGGAGACGATCGTGTGCCGCTGCGAGGACGTGACCCGGGCGCGCCTGCTGCCGCACCGCGATTGGCGCGAAGCGAAACTGGCGACGCGCGTCGGCATGGGTCCTTGCCAGGGCAAGACCTGCGGCGCGGCGTGCGCCTTCCTGTTCGGGTGGTCCCACGAGGATGCCCGGACGCCCATCATGCCCGCGACCGCGCGGGCGCTGTCAGACATTGCAAAGCAAGGAGAATCATGAACATTGGCGGCACCGACAAACAGGCGGCACTCGACGCATTGAGCGACATGACGGCGGGCGCCGTGCCCATCACGCTGGCCGAGCACCGGGCGCGCATTACACGCGCGCAGGACTTCATGGCCGCGCAGCGCATCGCCGCCGTCTACCTCAACGCCGGCAGCAACCTGACGTATTTCTCGGGCACGAAGTGGAATCCGAGCGAACGCATGGTGGGCGCCGTCCTGCCGGCCCGCGGCGACCTGGTGTACATCGCGCCCGCGTTCGAGGAAAACACGATCCGCGACTTCATGGTGGTCGAGGGCGACATCGACGTCTGGGACGAGCACGAAAACCCCGCCGCGCACCTGCGCGCCGTGCTGGAGCAGCGCGGGATCGCGCCGGGCAGCGTGCTCGCCATCGACGACAGCACGCCGCTGTTCCTGTACGACGCCATCCGCGCCGCGACGGATGGCTACACCTTGCAGAATGCGTACCCGGTGACGTCGCACTGCCGCAGCCGCAAGTCGGACGCGGAGATCGCCCTCATCCAGCGCGCGATGGACATGACCCTGGCCGTGCACGTGGCGGCGGCATCCATCCTCCACGAAGGCATCACGACGAAGGACGTCGAGGAATTCATCCACCTCGCGCACCGCAGGGTCGGCGCGAGCGGTTCCTATTTCTGCATCGTCCTGTTCGGCGAAGCGACCGCGTACCCGCACGGCGTCAGCTACGTGCAGACCCTGAAGCGCGGCGACACGGTACTGATCGACACGGGCTGCAAGGTCCACAACTACATCTCCGACATCACGCGCACGTACGTGTTCGGCGAACCGTCCGAGCGCCAGCGCTTCGTGTGGAACGCGGAAAAGGCGGCGCAGCGGGCGGCATTCGACGCGGCGCAGCCGGGCGTGCCGTGCGAAGAAGTGGACAAGGCCGCCCGCCGCTCGCTCGAGTCGAACGGGTTCGGCCCCGGCTACAAGCTGCCCGGCCTGCCGCACCGCACGGGCCACGGCATCGGCCTCGACATCCACGAAGGCCCCTACCTGGTCGGCGGCGAGACCCGCGTGCTGGAGCCGGGCATGTGCTTCTCGAACGAGCCGATGATCTGCGTGCCGGGCGAATTCGGCGTCCGCCTGGAAGACCATTTCTACATGACGGCGAACGGACCGAAGTGGTTCACGCAGCCGGCGGCGAGCCTGGAGAATCCGTTCGCGGCGGGATGACCTCGCGCAGGAACACATCCGCCGCCTCCACCGTCGGCGCCAGCCACGGATCGAACAGCCAGAAGCTGTGGGGCGTGTCGGGCACGGGCACGACCCGGTTCGGCACGCCCAGCCCCCGCAGTTTTTCGACCATTTCGTCCCGCCCCAGGCTGAAGCGCCGCTGCGCGCTGACGATGAACAGCATGGGCGGCGTGGTCCTTTTCACGTGATACAGCGGCGAGGCGTCGCGCCACAGCGCGGCCTTTTCCGCATAGCGGCCGCCGAACCATGCGCCCGCGGATGACGGCTGCTTCGCCGGATCGTCCTCGTATTTGCGGACTTCTGCCGACGTGAAGTCCGACAGGCCGTCGATGTTCACGATCGCCTGCACGTCGCAGGACACGGCGCCGCCGTCCGGGTCGAAGCGCGCTTCCCCGTTCGTCACGCCCGTCAACGCCGCGATCTGGCCGCCGGCCGATCCGCCCGCGATGGCGATGCGGCCCGGATCGATGCCGTACTCGCCCGCGTGCGCGCGCACCCAGCGCACGGCCGCCTTCGCGTCGTGGATCGCGGCCGGATACGGTGCTTCCGGCGACAGGCGATAGCTGATGGTGGCGGCGACATAACCCCGTTCGGCCATGCGGATCGCCATCGGCGCGAAGTTCGCGCGCACGCCCGCGCGCCAGCCGCCGCCGTGCACGAACACGATGGCCGGATGCGGCTCATGGGAGTCCCCCGCCGGCAGGTACAGGTCCAGTTTCAGGTCATGCGCACCCCGGCGTACATACGTGACGTCCGTGACGGCCCGCACGGTCGGAGGCACCGCGCGGCTCGCGATACGGATGAACGGATAGCCGGGCGCCAGCTTCGCGTACGTCGTCTCGGCCGTGTAGCTCTCCGGCGCGGGGGCTTTCGGGGACTGTCCCGCGCATGCGGCCAGCAGCACCGCCGTACCCATCCAGCATATCGTCCCGCGCATCGGTGCCTCCGCCTCGTTTCGTGGAAGCCCAGTATGCCACCGAAAGATGCACCCCGGCTAGTCCACCTTGCAAAAGTGGCCAGACCAACCTAGAATGGTCTGGCCAAATAAGGACGAGAATCGTCCACCATATAAAAACGACCGGAGACTACACGGTGCCGCCAACCAGATTGCTCGCCATCCTGGCCGCTTTCGCGTGCCTTGCCGCCCCTGCGCACGCCGAGGGACCTTATCGCAACCCCGACAACAAGAACCCGAACGACACGGCCGAAGGCACGTATCCAGTGCCGTACAAGAAGCCGGTCGTCGCCGAGATCGCGGCAGCGCTGCAGCGCATCCGCGGCTATGTCGACAGCCAGACGCCCACCCGCATCGTCCACAAGGGCAGCGGCGCGCCCGTCACGGATTTCCGCACGCCGGTCGCCGACGCGGTCGTCGAAAAGGGCGACGCCGACTTCGGCCTGCAGGCCTATGAAATGGGCGTCGTGCACGCCGGCCTGCTGAAAGCGGCGGCCGCCACGGGCGACAAGAGCTTTACCGCCCTCACGAACCGCCACCTGCAATTCTTCGCCGACCGGCTCCCCTATTTCCGCGCACAGGAACAGCGCTTCCACCTGGAGCGCGCCAACAGCTTCGCCCACTTCCTCGACCCGCGCGCGCTCGACGACGCCGGCTCGATGTGCGCCGCGATGATGCGTGCGCGCCAGGCCGGCATCGGCCCCGACCTCGCCGCGCAGATCCGCGTGTGCGGCGACTGGGTCGCGAAGCGCCAGTTCCGCCTCCCGGACGGCACGCTCGCGCGCCAGCGCCCGCAGGCCGTGTCGCTGTGGGCCGACGACATGTACATGGGCATTCCCGCGCTGGCGGAACTGGGCCGCATGACGGGCGACCGCGCCTACTTCGACGACGCCGTGAAGAACATCCTGCAGATGACGGACTACCTGTTCGATCCGCAGCGGAACCTGTACACGCACGGCTGGAACGCGAACAACCCGGACGCCCCGCGCTTCTACTGGGCGCGCGCGAACGGCTGGGCCGTGCTGGCCATGTCGGACGTGCTCGACGTGCTGCCGAAGGACCACCCGGGCTATCCGAAGGTGATGGCGCAGCTGAAAAAGACGCTGCGCGGCATCGCCGAGCGCCAGTCCGGCGCGGGCCTGTGGCACCAGATGGTCGACCGCGACGATTCCTACCTCGAGACGTCGGCCAGCGCCATGTTCGTCTACGTGCTCGCGCACGCCGTCAACGAAGGCTGGATCAGCCCGACGACGTACGGCTCGATCGCGCAGGCCGGCTGGAACGCGCTGTCCGCCCGCATCGACGCCCAGGGACGCGTGGAAGGCACATGCGTGGGCACGACGTTCGCGAGCGACCAGGTCTATTACTACAACCGGCCCACCAGCACGGCCGCGATGCACGGCTACGGCCCGGTGCTGCTGGCCGGCGCCGAGATGATCCGGCTGCTGAACAACCCGGCGATCGACATCCAGTTCCGCGTCCGCACGTACCACTATGTGCCGAAGGACGGCGGACAGACCAGCTACCGCGAACATCCCTGATCCCGCCACGATGAAAGCCTGGAACATGCAAGCGAAAACCCTGTTTTGCGCCGCAGGCCTCGTGCTGTGCGCGCACTCCCATGCCTTTGACCGCCTCACCGTCACCGTGACCCACGACCTCGACGCGGCCCGCCCGTCCGAGACGATCGTCATCCCGTGGCAGGACGTGAACGCCGCGCTGCCCGGCGCGCTGATCCAGCACCTCGTCGTGAAGGATACGGAAGGCCGCGTACTGCCCTACCAGGTCACGAACGTGGCGCCGCTGGCCAAGGACCCGAAGGGCGTCGGCGCCGCGTACGGCGAACTGCTGTTCCAGCACGACTTCAAGCCCGGCGAAAAGACCGCGACGTTCGTCGTCGAAAAGAGCGACGCGCTCACGCCGCCGTTCGCACCGAAGGCGTTCGCCCGCTACGTGCCGGAACGGCTGGACGACTTCGCGTGGGAGAACGACGTCATCGGCCACCGCACCTACGGCCCCGCCCTCGCCGCGCCCGCGGCGCCGGGCAGCGGCAAGGAAGTGCTGGAGACGAGCGGCCTCGATATCTGGTTCAAGCGCGTGGACTACCCGATCGTCGACCGCTGGTACAACAAGGGCCACGACCACTACCACAAGGACGAGGGCGAAGGCATGGACATGTACAACGTCGGCCGCTCGCGCGGGGCCGGCGGCACGGGCGTGTGGGACGGCAAGCAGCTATACACGAGCAGCAACTGGGCCGGCTGGAAGGTGCTGGCCAATGGCCCGATCCGCGCCGTGTTCGAGCTGACGTACGCCGCGTGGGATGCGGCGGGCGCGAAGGTCACGGAAACCAAGCGCTTCACCGTCGACGCCGGCCGCCAGCTGGACCAGGTCGACAGCACGTTCACGTTCGCCGGACCGGCCGCGCTGACCGTGGCTGTGGGCCTGAACAAGACGCCGTCGGACAAGAAGCAGGAACCGCGCATCGCGCTCGTGAAGGATGAGGCGAACCACGCGCTGCTGCAATGGGTCGAGCAGGCGTCGAACGGCGCGTTCGGCACGGCCGTCGTACTGCCCGCCTCCACCGCCTTTGCCGAGGACGCGCTCAACGACCTCGTCCTGGCCCGCGTGGAGTCGGGCAAGCCGCTGCGCTACTGGGTCGGCGCCGCATGGGACCGCGCCGGCCGCATCACGTCCAGGGCCGCATGGCAGGCCTACGTGGCGGCCGAGGCCAGGCGCGCCGCGCATCCGGTACGTATCGCCCTGAAAACCGGCACGAACTGAGATCGATACGGAGATCAGTCATCATATGTGTTGCTTTTCCAGCACATACTCATCATAATTTGGTCGGACCACATTGATATTGCGGTCCGACCAATCTAGAATGAACCCACCAAAGAGCCCACGCAAAGTACGTAAGGGCTCGACCGCGCCAGGCTGGTTTTGTAAGAAGCAACCATCGGCACCGCTTCCCCCCGTGGACGCCGACACGTCATCGACATAAAAACAGGAGACAGCTTCATGAAATACCCCCGCAGCACCCCGCACCGCCATTTCGTCATGTCCTCGATCGCGCTCGCGGTCCTCTCCCTCGCCCAGCAGGCGCAGGCGCAGCAGACCGATGCGCCGATCCAGCGCGTCGAAGTCACCGGCTCCAGCATCAAGCGCCTGGCCGCCGAGGAAGCCCTGCCCGTCACGACCATCAAGGCCGAGGAACTGGTCAAGCAGGGCATGACCACGCTGGCCGACGTGATGATGGCGCTGCCGCAGTCGGCGTCGCTGCAGCCGTCGAACGCCGGCTCCGGTACCAACATCAACCTGCGGGGCCTGGGCGTGAACCGCACCCTCGTGCTGCTGAACGGCCGCCGCCTCGCCAACGAGGCCATCGCCGACGGCTACGCCAACCTCGACGTGATCCCGATCAGCGCCCTGGCCCGCGTCGAAATCCTGCGCGACGGCGCGTCGTCGATCTACGGTTCGGACGCCATCGGCGGCGTCGTCAACTTCATCACCAAGCGCGAAGTCGATGGCGGCAACGTCACCGTGCAGCTCGTGCAGCCGCAGCGCCGCGGCGGCGGCGACGAGCAGCGCATCCAGGCCACGTTCGGCCGGGGCAACCTGGAACGCGACGGCTGGAACGTCTACGGCACCGTCGACTTCCACCAGCGCAGCCGCCTGGCGTTGGCCGACCGCGCCGGCTTCGTGCCGGACGACGCGGCGATGGCCGCCATCGGCCTGCCGCGCACCACCGCCAGCGGCGGCTATGCCACACCGGCCAACTTCACCAGTTCCGCCAACAAGAGCGCGGCGAACCCGTACTATGCGAGCGGCTGCCTGAACCCGTATTCGGTCCAGGGCGGGAAGAACACCTGCGTGCTGAACGATGAACAATACGGCACCGCGCTGCATCCGAACAAGCAGCTGACGATGTATGCCAAGGCGACGAAGAAGATCGACGCCGACAACACCATCACCGTGGAATACACGCGCGGCGACGAATCGATCTTCGGCTACAAGAACCCGACGCAGGCACTCGCCGTCGGCAACGCCAAGCCGATCCTGCCGTCGACCAGCAAGTGGTACCCGGGCAAGAGCGGCGGCGTGCCGGCCGTCGCCGGCATCACGAACCAGCCGCTGACCGTCTCGTGGGCGGTGGCCGACTTCGGACCGGCCGTCACGCGCGACAACCAGATCAACCAGCGCCTGCTGCTGTCCGCCGACGGCCACCTCGGCACGTGGGACTACAAGGCGGGCATGAGCTACGGCCTGTCGCTGCGCAAGGGCTACTTCAAGTCGGGCTACTTCTCCGGCATCGGCCTGATCAACGGCCTGTCGAACGGCGTCCTGAACCCGTTCGGCCTGCAGGACCAGGCGGGCCTCGACTACCTGGAGTCCATCGCCGCCGACGGCATGCAGAACCGCAGCTCGAAGAGCGCGTACTACGGCTTCGACGGCACCATCAGCAAGTCGTTGATGGCCCTGCCCGGCGGCGACCTCGCCTTCGCACTGGGCGCGGACCTGCACCGCGACACCAACGAAGACACGAAGCTGGGCCCTGCGGCCGACATCACCTACGCCAAGGTCGTGCCGGCGCATGGCGAGAGCGCGCGCAACGTGGCCGGCATCTATACCGAGATCGACGCGCCCGTCACCAAGACCCTGGACCTGAACGCCGCCGTGCGCGTCGACAAGTACAGCGACGTCGGTTCGACGGTCACGCCGAAGATCAGCTTCCGCTGGCAGCCGGTGAAGTCGGTGATGTTCCGCGGCTCGTTCAACACGGGCTTCCGCGCGCCGACCCTGTTCGACCGCTACGGCTACCGCACGACCGTCGCCAACACGACGACCGCGGGCCGCTGGGACGATCCGGTCCTGTGCCCGGGCCCGACGCCGGCCATCCCCGGCAGCGGCACGGCCGTCGCCGGCGCCAACGCGGCCGACGTCTGCAACGCGAAGCTGAACAAGCTGACGGGCTCGAACAACACGCTGCAGCCGGAACGCTCGAAGGGCGGCACGCTGGGCGTCGTGTTCGAACCGGCCCGCAACTTCACCGCATCGTTCGACTACTGGCAGGTCAACATGAAGGACATGCTGGCCAACCTGCCCGAAAACGTCTACTTCACGAACTACGCCGACTACAAGAACCTGTTCGTGCGTAACGCCGACGGTTCGCTCGCCTACATCAACAACACGACGATGAACCTGGGCGGCCAGATCGCCGGCGGCGTCGACGTGTCGGCCAACTGGGAGATCGCGCGCAACAGCTACGGTACGTTCGGCGCCGCCATCGACGGCACCTACCTGACGCGCTTCGACAACCAGCTCGTGCCGGGCGGTCCGTGGATGTCGAACGTCGGCCAGTTCGGCTGGGCCAGCAACGGCACCACGTCGAGCTTCCCGATCATCACGTTCCGCTGGAAGCACAACCTGCGCCTGTCGTGGCAGAGCGGCGACTATGCGGCCCAGCTGACGAACAACTTCAACAGCCACTACCGCGACGCCAACACGGCCGTCACGTCGCAGTACTACCGCGACATCCCGTCGTTCTCGACGTGGAACCTGACCGCCTCGGTCCGCGTGCAGAAGCAGGTGCGCATCACGGCCGGCGTCACGAACCTGTTCGACAAGGCGCCGCCGATCACCAACAACACGATCTACAGCAACGGTTACCTGAGCAGCGTGTCGAATCCGGTCGGCCGCTCGTGGAACCTGCGCGTCAGCTACGACTTCGAGTGACCGGCATGCATACGATGCGACTGGAACGTATCGTCCTGGCCAGCCTTGTCCTGGCCGGCCAGGCCGGCGCCGCCGAGGCGCCCATCCGCGTGATCCTCGTCGGCGACTCGACGATGGCGAGCAGGAGCGGCTACGGCGACGCCTTGTGTGCCCGCTTCACGCCCGACGTCGCCTGCGTCAACCTCGCGCGCGGCGGCCGCAGCACGAGCAGCTTCCGCGCGGAGGGTCGCTGGGACGAGGTCCAGCGCATGCTGAAGGATGGCGCCTCGTTCAAGGCCACGTACGTGCTCGTGCAGTTCGGCCACAACGACCAGCCGGGCAAGCCGGGGCGCTCGACCGACCTCGTCACCCAGTTCCCCGCCAACATGGCGCGCTATGCGCAGGAGACGCGGGAACTGGGCGGCGTACCGGTGCTCGTCACCCCGCTCACCCGGCGCACGTTCAAGGGCGCGTACCTCGGCAACGACCTCGCGCCGTGGGCCGAGGCCACGCGCCGCGCGGCTGCGCGGGAACATGCCGTGCTGCTGGACCTGAACCGGGACAGCGTCGCGGCTGTCCAGGCGATGGGCCAGGACGAGGCGGATACGCTGGCCGTCGTCCCGCGTCCGCCGGGTTACGGCCTGCCGGTGGATCCGAACAAGGTGGAACCGGCCGGTGCCGCGAAGACGGCGTTCGACCGTACGCACCTCGGGACCAAGGGCGCGGACTTCTTCGCGCGAATGGTCGAGCGCGAGCTGGTCGCCGCACGGCCGGAGACGGCCGCGTACTTCAAGGACGGGGGCAAGCCTTGACGCGAGCCGTCGTCCTCGCGTGCCTGCTCGCCTGCGCGGGCGTGCATGCGCAGGACGCCCGCACCGTGCGCGAACCCGTCGTGCCGCCCGCCTGCGCGGTGCTGATCGGAGAAACCACGAACACGGACCGCGACGACGCCGCGCGCATCCAGGCGGCCATCGACAAATGCGCGCCCGGGCACGCCGTGGTGCTCGCGGCCAGCAATGGCAAGCGCAGCTTCGTCTCCGGCCCCCTGTATGTGCGCGACGGCGTCACCCTGCTCGTGGACAAGGGCGCCACGCTGTACGCCAGCACGGACCCGCGCCTGTTCGACCGCGGCGCCGGCACGTGCGGCACGAACGATGCGTCGGGCCGCGGCTGCCGCCCGTTCATCACGCTCGACGGCGTGCGCGGTGCCGGCATCATGGGTACAGGCATCATCGACGGCCAGGGCGGACAGCGCATCGCCGGCAAGGAAGAGTCATGGTGGCAGCTCGCCCGCCGCGCGCAAAAGGAAAAGACCCGGCAGAACGTGCCGCGCCTGATCCAGGCCGACAAGGCGCGCGACATCACCTTGTATCGCATCACGCTGAAGAATTCCCCGAACTTCCACGTCACGCTGAACGACGTGGACGGCTTCACCGCATGGGGCGTCACGATCGACACGCCGCACGATGCGCGCAACACGGACGGCATCGACCCGATCTCGTCGCGCAACGTCACCATCGCCCACAGCATCATCCGCACGGGCGACGACAACGTCGCCATCAAGGCCGGCGCCAACGGGCCGACGGAAAACGTCTCGATCCTGCACAACCGCTTCTACAGCGGCCATGGCATGTCCATCGGCAGCGAGACCAATGGCGGCGTGCGCAACGTGCTCGTCGACGAGCTGACGATGGATGGGACAACGGCCGGCCTGCGCATCAAGAGCAACGACATGCGTGGGGGCCGGGTGGACGGCATCGTCTACCGCGACGTCTGCCTGCGCGGCATCCGCTCCCCCATCGAGATCACGACGCATTACGAACAGCCGGCGCAGCCGGGGACGCTCCTCCCCGACTATGCCGGCATCCGCATGGAGCGGGTGCGCAGCACGACGCCGGGGCGCGTCCTGCTGCAGGGGTATGACGACGCGCATCCGCTCGTGCTGGCCTTGCGGGACGTGGCGATTGCCGCCGGGTCGGACGTCAGGCAGGAACACGCGCGCGTGCAAGGCGCGTTCGGTTCGGCGCCCGACTGCGCGGGTCGCTTCGTGTCGTTTCCCGAACAGGCTCACCGCAATCCGCGCCCGCAGCTGACGGCCGAACTGGCCCGTGCCTACGATTACCGCGAGGTGCTCAAGTACGTGGGCCCGGTCGGCAACGAACGGATCGAGCCCTGGGATCCGCTGGCCGACCCGCTGGCGGGCAAGGCGGAGCTGAAAGCCGACTACACGGTCGACGCGAGCGCGCCGGCCGATGGGAATACGCGCTTCTCGACCGTGCAGGCCGCGGTCAGCCGCGCGGTGGCGGCGGGCGGCACGCGCCGCGTCGTCATCCGCATCGCGCCCGGCACCTACCGCGAACTGGTCTACGTGCCGCCGGGCGCGCCGCCGATCACGCTCGACGGCGGCGGCGCCGACCCGCAGGCCGTGCGCGTCAGCGCCGCGCTGGACGCGTCGACGCCGGGCACCGTCTACCGCGAGCGCCACGCCGCCGCCTTCGAGCACGCGGCGCCCGGCGTGCGTGCGATGTACGACGCCCTGAAGGACTTGCCTGCCCTGCAGACGACGGGCTCCGCGACCGTGTGGGTGCGCGCGGACGGCTTCCAGGCCCGCAACCTCACGATCGAGAATGCGTACAACCGCGACAAGGCGGAGACGCATCCGGAATGCAGCGGCGACAACTGCCCGGACACGACGGGCGGCAGCCGCGTGCACCACCAGGCCGTCGCGCTGCGCGTCGACGGCGCCGACAAGGCGCAGTTCGAGCGCGTGCGCCTGCTCGGCCTGCAGGACACGCTGTTCCTCAGCTCGAAGGACGGCACGGAAACGGTGCGCAGCTTCTTCCACGACACGCACATCGAGGGCGACGTCGACTTCATCTTCGGCGACACCATCGCGGTCTTCAAGGACTGCGACATCCATGCGATCGGCGGACGGTCAGCGTCCTACGTCGCGGCGCCCGACACGAACCGCCACGCGAAATACGGCTTCGTATTCGACGGCTGCCGCTTCACGAGCGATGCGCCGGGCGCGGCCCGCACGCAATACTACTTCGCGCGCCAGTGGTTTCATAATGAGCGCTGCACGCCGTACGGCTTCATCCCCGTCGACGGCTACACGTGCACGCTGGGCGACGTGGACGTGTACAAGGCACCGAACGGCACGATCCGCAAGCGCACGCTGGAGACGGTCGGCAAGGCCGTGATCCTGCGCTCGCGCATCGGCCCGCATTTCGAACGGACGACGCCGTGGTCGGAATGGAACCGCAACGGCACGCTTGCACACCGCCCGGCGCAATTCAGCTCGGACGATTTTTGGGACAACCTGGCCGGCACGCCGTTCGCACCGCCGGGTCCACGGCCCGTCCCCGCCGACGTCTACCTCGGCGAATACGATAACGCAAATGAGTACCCTTGAATGACGGAGACACCATGAAGCAAGCATTCGACGCCCGCCGCGGCTTCTTGAAAACCGCGACGGTCGCCGGCCTCGCGCTGTCCGGACCCGCACGGGCGCTGGCGGCAGCCGTTCCCGATCCGTGGAAAGCCGCAGCCAGCATCGCGCAACGTCTCGCCAACCCCGCCAAGTTCCGCAAGGCCGACTACGTCGTCACCGACTTCGGCGCCGCGCCGTGCAAGCTCGTGCCCGTGAAGGCCTGGGTGTCGTTCGAAGACCAGGCCGACCTGCCGACGCCCGCGCCGAACGCGCAGGACTGCTACGCCGCCATCAAGGCCGCGATCGAAAAATGCCACGCGGAGGGCGGCGGCCGCGTCGTGATCCCGAAAGGCGACTGGTTCTGCGCCGGCCCGATCGTGCTGCTGTCGAACGTGAACGTGCACCTCGCGAGCGGCGCGCACGTCTACTTCAGCAACGATCCGGCCGACTATGCGAAATACGGCGACGTCGATTGCGGCCCGAACGGCAAGCTGGTCGTCTCGCGCTGGCAGAGCAACGACTGCCTGAACTTCTCGCCGATGGTCTACGCGCGCAACCAGGACAACATCGCCCTCACCGGCGACGACTGGACCGCGATCCTCGACGGCCAGGGCGGCGTGCCGTTCCCCGGCCGCGCCGACTGCTGGTGGACGTGGAAGGGCAAGAACGCGACCATCAACTCCGTCGCCCAGGACAAGTCGCCGAACTACGTGCCCGGCAAGCTGGCGCAGAACCAGGTCAACGCGTTGAATCCGAAGTCGCTGGCCGAGATCGCGCCCGATCTGCCGGAAGCGAAACGCCTGCTGATCCAGGGCGATGGCGACAAATGGCGCGCGGACGACGCCTACCTGCCCGCGCTGTCGGAAGCGGGCGTGCCGCTCGCAAAGCGCGTGTTCGGCCTGGGCCACTACCTGCGTCCGCCGATGATCCAGCTGATCGGGTGCACGAACGTGCTGCTGGAAGGCTACCAGGTCATTCACACGCCGTTCTGGCAGCACCACCCGGTCGCGTGCCGCAACCTCACGATCCGCAAGGTCCATGCGAACAGCCTGGGACCGAACAGCGACGGCTTCGATCCGGAAGCGTGCGACAGGGTGCTCGTGGAAGGCTGCCAGTTCAACACGGGCGACGACTGCATCGCCATCAAGGCCGGCAAGAACCGCGACACGCAATACGGTCCGTCGCAGAACATCGTCATCCAGAAGTGCACGATGCAGAGCGGCCACGGTGCCGTCACCCTGGGCAGCGAGATGGCGGGCGGCATCCAGAACGTGTATGCGCAAGACCTCGTGTTCGAGAACATGAACTGGGCGACGAATCCGCTGAACACGGCCATCCGCCTGAAGACGAACATGAATCGCGGCGGCTTCCTCCGCAATTTTTATGTACGCAACGTGAGCATCCCGAACGGCGTGCAGACGTCGCCGTCGTTCTATGCGTCGCTGCCCGGGTCGCCGATCGCGGACAGGACGGTCGCCACGGCCGCCGGCGCCGTCGTCACGTTCGACTGCGACTACACGCCGCGCGCGGACAACGTGCGCGTGCGCCCGCCCGAGGTGCGCAACGTGCACATCTCGAAGGTCAAGGTCGGCAACGTGAAGACGAAGAATGGCGCGCCGGCGTCGTGCTTCCAGGCGTTCGTCATCCTCGGGCCGGTGGCGTCCGACTACAACGGGCCGGCGCCGGCGCCGGCCGTGCTGCCCGTCCGCGACGTCACGATCACGGATTGCGACTTCGGCACGCCCGTCAACGCCGCGCATCCGTGGTACACGTATAACGTGCGCGGGCTGAAGCTGGCGAACGTGACGATCGGCGGGAAGCGGTACGACACGACCTTGTCGGCCTAGGCGCGCCCATGCTCTACAATGCCGTCACCTCTGGCTTGCATGGGATGGATGATGGCGACACCGGCGTTCAACTACGGTTCCGACGTGACGGGGCTGGTCTGGGGCTTCCTGATGGGGCGTGCCGCGCCGGCGGCATCCATCGACGCAAAAGACGCCGAGACCTGGTTGCACGCCCCCGTCCCCGGACAATTCGTCTGGCTGCACTTCAACCTCTCGAACGCGGCCAGCGAGCGCTGGCTGCGTGCCCATGCCGGCCTGCCCGAGGAATTCTACGAAACGCTGCACCAGGGCTCGCGCTCCACCCGCATCGAGATGGCGGACGATGCCCTGATCGCCGTCGTCAACGACGTCCTGCATAATTTTTCCGTCGACACGGCCGAGATCTCCACCTTGTGGGTGCACGTAACGCCGCACGGCGTGATCACCGCCCGGCGCAAGCCGCTGGAGTCCATCGAGCGCCTGCGCCAGGACGTGCTGAACGGCGCGCCGCTGCGCTCTTCCGTCGAGCTGCTCGTGCACCTGCTGCGCGACCAGGCCGACGTCCTCGTCAACATCGTGCGCGACGCCGTCGCGCGGGTCGACACCGCCGAGGACCAGTTGCTGGCCGGCCGCCTCACGCGCCGGCGCGAAGACCTGGGCGCGCTGCGCCGGGTGCTCGTCCGGCTGCAACGGCTGCTGGCGCCGGAACCGGCCGCCCTCTTCCGCCTGCTGCAGCGTCCCCCCGCCTGGGTGGCGCCGGAAGACCGCCAGGAACTGCGCCAGTCGACGGAAGAGTTCACGGTCGTGCTGTCCGACCTGGCGGCGCTGCAGGAACGCATCAAGCTGCTGCAGGAAGAGATCGCGGCCCGGGTCAACGAAGACAACAACCGCAGCCTGTTCCTGCTGACCATCGTGACGGTGATGGCGCTCCCGATCAACCTGATCGCGGGCCTGCTGGGCATGAACGTGGGCGGCGTGCCGCTGTCCCAGCATCCGCACGGCTTCTGGCTCGTGCTGGGTTTTACCGCCCTCGTCACGGGCGCCATCGCCTGGTTGTTGCTTCGGTTACAACGCCCGCATTGAGCCTTTGCCATATAAAAACAGGATATTTGCCCTTGCATTGGGTATAACTCCTTTCCCGGCATCACGTTAAGCTTCTTGCCTCAGGAAAAGCCCGCACGCCTGCGCAGCCGTGCGCGGCGCGACCGACGGTAGAATGGCCCCAGACACCGGCGCCAGCCTCTGCTTCCACCGGTACGCGCGCCGCGCCGCCCGGCCGCGGCTTTTCGAGCATCCTATTTTCGAATCGCAGAAGAAGACCATGTTCAATCCATCCGACCATCCGCACCGCCGTTACAACCCGCTGCAAGGCGACTGGGTCCTCGTGTCGCCGCACCGCGCCAAGCGTCCGTGGCAGGGGCAGCAGGAAGCCGTCGACCGCTCGGCCAAGCCGTCGCACGACCCGACCTGCTACCTGTGCCCGGGCAATACCCGCGTCAACGGCGAAAAGAACCCCGACTACACGGGCACCTATGTGTTCGAGAACGACTTCGCCGCGCTGATGCCGGACACCCCGGAAGCCGGCACGGGCGCCGACCCGCTGTTCCAGTCGATGAGCGCGCGCGGCACGAGCCGCGTGATCTGCTTCTCGCCCGACCACGCGAAGTCGCTGCCGCAGCTGTCGCTGCCGGCCCTGGAAGGCGTCATCGACACGTGGTGCGCGCAGGCCGCCGAGCTGGGTGCCAAGTACCGCTGGGTCCAGGTGTTCGAGAACAAGGGCGCCGTGATGGGCTGCTCGAACCCGCACCCGCACGGCCAGATCTGGGCCACGAGCTACGTGCCCAACCTGCCGGCCGCGGAAGACCGCCAGCAGAAGGCCTACCACGCCGAACAGGGCCGCCGCCTGCTGCTGGACGTGGCCGAGCGCGAGATCGCCGCCCAGGAACGGGTCGTCGTGCAAACGGAGCACTGGGTCGCCATCGTCCCGTACTGGGCCGCGTGGCCGTTCGAGACGCTGGTCCTGCCCCGCTTCGCCGTGCGCCGCCTGGAAGAGCTGCGGCCGGCCCAGCGCGCCGACCTGGCCGTCCTGCTGAAGCGCCTGACCACCCGCTACGACAACCTGTTCCAGACCTCGTTCCCGTACTCGATGGGCTGGCACGGTGCGCCGTACGGCATTCCCGACGAAGACGCCGCAGGCTGGCAGCTGCACGCCCACTTCTACCCGCCGCTGCTCCGTTCCGCGTCGGTGCGCAAGTTCATGGTCGGCTTCGAGATGCTGGCCGAAGCCCAGCGCGACCTGACCCCGGAACAGGCGGCCGAACGCCTGCGCGCGCAATCCGAAGTGCACTACCTCGACACCGAATCCACTCAAACGACCTGACATGCAAGATAACCGTCTCTCCCGTACCGCCGCCGCGTTCGAAACCGCATTCGGCACCGCCCCCACGCTGTTCGTCCAGGCCCCGGGCCGCGTCAACCTGATCGGCGAACACACCGATTACAACGACGGCCTCGTGCTGCCCTGCGCCATCGACTACCGCACCGCCATCGCCGCGAAGCCGCGCAGCGACCGCAAGGTGCTCGTGGTCGCCGCCGACTACGGCGACGCGCTCGACGAATACGATCTCGACGCCCCGATCGCCCGCGTGGGCCAGCCGATGTGGGCCAACTACGTACGCGGCGTCGTCGAGCAGTTCGTCAAACGCGGCCTGCCCGTGCAGGGCATGGACATGGCCATCGCGGGCGACGTGCCGCAGGGTGCGGGCCTGTCGTCCTCGGCATCGCTGTCGGTCGCCGTGGGCCGCCTGTTCGCCACGCTGCCCGGCTTCGAGGCGCTGACGCCGATCGACATCGCGCTGATCGCGCAGGCGTCGGAAAACGACTTCGTCGGCACCAAGTGCGGCAACATGGACCAGATCAGCTCCGCCTGCGGCGTCGAAGGCCACGCGCTGATGATCGACTGCCGCTCGCTGGAGGTGAAGCCGGTGCCGGTGCCGGGCAACGCCGCCATCATGATCTTCAACTCGAACGTGACGCGCGGCCTGGTGGACAGCGCCTACAACGTGCGCCGCGAACAGTGCGAAGCGGCCGCCCGCCACTTCGGCATCCCGGCCCTGCGCGACCTCGACATGGCCACGCTGGAGGCCCGTGCCGCGGAGCTGGACCCGGTCGTGCTGCGCCGCGCGCGCCACGTCGTGACGGAAGACGACCGCGTGCTGGCCGCCGCCGATGCGCTGCAAGCCGGCGACCTGGAGCGCCTGGGCGAGCTGATGGCCGCGTCGCATGCGTCGATGCGCGACGATTTCGAGATCACCGTGCCTGCGATCGACAACCTGGTCGACATCGTCAAGAACGTGATCGGCACGCAGGGCGGCGTGCGCATGACGGGCGGCGGCTTCGGCGGCTGCGTGGTGGCCGTCGTGCCGCACGCGCTGGTCGACGCGGCCCGTGCCGCCGTCGAGCGCGAATACCGCTCGCCGGACGGCAAGCCGGCCACGATCTACGTGTGCAAGCCTGCCGCCGGCGCCGGCAAAGTCACGCCATGACGTACGAGGCGGCGGCCGGACGCTATGGCAGCATGCCTTACCCGCATTGCGGCCGCAGCGGCTTGCGGCTGTCCGCCGTGTCGCTGGGGTTGTGGCACAACTTCGGCGGCCTTGATGACTTCGAACGCCAGCGCGAGATCGTGCGCACGGCGTTCGACCACGGCGTCACGTGCTTCGACCTCGCGAACAACTACGGGCCGCCGCCCGGATCGGCCGAGGAAAACTTCGGCCGCATCCTCGCGCGGGACCTGAAACCGTACCGCGACGAGATCGTCGTGTGCACGAAGGCCGGCTACACGATGTGGCCGGGCCCTTACGGCGACTGGGGCAGCCGCAAATACCTCGTCGCGAGCCTGGACCAGAGCCTGAAGCGCATGGGCCTGGACTACGTCGACATCTTTTACCACCACCGCCCCGATCCCGACACGCCGCTGGAAGAGACGATGGCGGCGCTGGACTACATCGTGCGCAGCGGCCGCGCGCTGTACGCGGGCATCTCGAACTACAACGGCGAGCGCACGGCCGCCGCCGCGGCGGAACTGCGCCGCCTGGGCACGCCGTTCGTGATCCACCAGATGCGCTACAACATGCTCGTGCGCCAGCCGGAAGCGGACCTGTTGCCCGTGCTCGAACGCGAAGGCGTCGGCGGCATCGCCTTTTCTCCGCTGGCGCAGGGCCTGCTGACGGACCGCTACCTCGGCGGCGCGCTGCCGGCCGATTCGCGCGCGGCCGGCAAGGTCGGCTTCCTCAAGCCGGAACACATCACGCCGGAGCGCCTGCGCATCATCGAGGCATTGAACCAGGTCGCGCAGACAGGCGGCCGCACGCTCGCGCAGCTGGCCCTGGGCTGGGTGCGGCGCCAGCCGGCCATCGCCTCCGTGCTGATCGGCGCGAGCAGGCCGCAGCAGGTGCTGGATGCCGTGCGGGCCGTGGAGATGGCGCCGCTGGCGCGGGACGAGATCGCGGCGGTCGAGGCGATCCTGGCATCGCAGTAATCCGGCTTCAGCACCAATTCTTGTCGGGTTTCATGTCGAGGCGGTGCGCCGCGTCGATCACGTCCTGCAATTCCACCGGGTCGCTGAACGGATCCTCGTCCAGCGCGGTGACCCGGTTCAACTCCTTCTGCCAGCGCCGCAGCTCGTCGATGTAGGCCTGGTCCGGCACCCGTTCCAGGTCGCCGCCCTTGTCCACGAGGTCGTGGATGCCGTTGTGCACCCACTCGCCGGTATGCCAGTCCGGCATGTCGATGCCCGGGAACAGGCAGATCCCCTGCAGGTCCATGCCGCGCCGCACGGCGGCCAGCGATTCGCACATCACGTCGTGCAGCCAGCTCGCGCGCCCGCGACCGAGGCCGCTCGTCTCGCCGATGATCATCGGCCGCCGGTAGCGTTGCCAGACCGTCTCCAGCATGTCGCACAGCGGCGCGATGCGGTCGTCGTCCGGAGCCAGCGGCGCATGCGGGCCGTGCTCGCGGTATTCCATCTGCCCGAACGAATACGAATTCGCGCCGACGATGTCCAGCACCTCGGGCGCGCCGCCGAATTCGGGATGCTCGCGGCCGTACAGGATGTCCCAGGCAAGGAACGTGTCGACTTCCGTTTCACGGCGTGCCGCCTCGACCTGGTCGGGCCGGTCGCGCGGCGCCACGACCCGCACCAGCGGATCCACGTGCACCATGCGTGCCTCCGGGTCGACCTCGCGGATCGCCTTCACACCCGCGATCGCCGCGCGGCACAGCGCCAGGCGCAGGCGCATCCGGTCGTCGCGCGTGCAGCGGTACGGCGCCGCCCAGCCCCACTCGCCGGCGCAGAACGAAAAGAACGTGATCTCGTTGATGGGCGTGAAGAAGTGCGGACCGCGCACCTTCGGCACGACGTATTCGGCGGCCACGCGGCAGTAACGTGCGAAACGGTCCGCGAACGCCTCGTCGAATGGATCGAGATCGTCCGGATAACCGTAGTGACACAGGTCCCAGACCGGGATGACCCTGGCCGCGTTCATCGCGGCGATGTACGGGTCGAGGCCCGCAAAATCGTAGCGGCCGGCTTTGTCGACCAGCGGCCATGGAATGCCTTCGCGGGCGACCGCGATGCCGAGGCGGGCCAGGCGTTCGTAGTCTTCGGCGGCGTGGCGGTCGTGGCCCGTTTCCGCGACGAGGTTGCGGCGGACGCGGTCTTTTCCCCACAAGAAGGTGGAGCATTCGAAGCCGGACAGGAAGAAGGTCGGAAAGATGCCGGGACGTTGGGCCACGCGGGTCTCCTTGGGTGGTCGGACGGGGCCGAGTATAGCCCGGGCGCGCGGGTTGGCTGTGCACGCTAGAGCGTGAGAAATGGTGGTTGCCATCTCGCCACAAGCTCCCGCCACATATCGAATTTTCCGAAATTCATTGCATGATGGCAATTTATTAATTTATACTATGATTGTCTGTTTGTTAAAACATCCTGCCCGGAGAGAAGGAATGGCAACTGTAACGAATCCGAATACGGCGCCCACGTTCATCGTTAGAGACGGAAAGCTCACCACGACCTTCGAAACCGGGTCGACCGAACGCGTCATGGATCTCGCGCTGCAGCAGGATGGAAAAATCCTGCTTGCAGGAACAAGTAACGGCAGGTTCGCACTTGCCCGGTACAACGTGGACGGTACGCTCGACGCCACATTCAGTGGCGATGGAAAAGTCACCGCGCAATTTATCGACCAAGTGTCGAACGCGGTGATTACAGTCCTGCCCGACGGCAAAATTTTTGTCACTGCGTCGTACATCGACTCCGTTACCATGGCACGCTTTCTGCCGAACGGTGATGTCGACACGACGTTCGGCATCAACGGGGCACTCAAGGCAGCCAAGAACAGCGCATATCTTTTCGATTTCACGCCACTGGCCAATGGAAAAGTGCTGAGTGTCGGCACCAATTACGGTGTTACAAATGATTTCGCGATCAGCCGGTATAACGCGGATGGCAGCTTCGATTCAAGTTTCGGAAGCTACGGCACTGCCATTATCGATGTCGGTACCAACGATTTCAGTCCAAAGATACTCGTGCAAGCGGATGGAAAGGTGCTGATCGAGGGCTTCGACACCATCGGCTCGATCAATACGCCGAGTACTCACAGCCTCGTCCGGCTGAATACGGACGGTACGCTCGACAAGAGCTTCAGCGGTGATGGCAAGGTATTGCTGACTGATGGTACGAATTACCTGTACGAGGCCGACGGCTTCGCCCTGCAGGCGGACGGCAAGGTTCTCGTGGCTGGCTCGGCAGTGACTTCTGTCGATGGAATCCGCGTGGAATTTATCCGATACAATGCGGATGGCAGTCTCGACAAGACTTTCAACGGCACCGGCATTGCCATGTTGCCGACAAAAGGCGATAGGCCGTATGACGTCGACGCCATCGCCGTCCAGAAAGACGGGAAAATCCTTTCCGTCAGCACCATCACCTCAAGCGATCAAGCCAGCCATATCGTCGTTTTCCGTTTGCTGGCCAACGGCACCCTGGATGAGACATTCGGTAACGGAGGGAAAGCGGAAGCGCTCTTTCCAGATACCGTTCCGGGCTACCATGTACATCCCAAAGATCTCGTCGTCCAACCGGACGGCAAGATACTCGTATACGGCGACGACGGCAGCGGCGGCAGCGATTTTGCCCTGCTCCGCTTGAATGCGAACGGCAGCATCGACACGACATTTTCGCCTCCCAGCAACACGTTGGATGCAACACCGGTCTTTACCGAATCCTCCCCCTGGACAAATCCTGTCGTCCTGGACGGCGATGTCCAGATAACGGATAGCGAACTCGCTGCAACAGGCAATTACAACGGTGCCACCCTGACGCTCATCCGTCACGAGGGGCCAAATGGCGACGACGTCTTCTCGGCGAAATCCGGGGGTACGCTGTCCATGCTCTCGAACGGCGCTTACTTTTCAATCGACAACGTGACAATCGGCACTGTCACGACCAACGCCGCGGGCACGCTGAAATTGACATTCGGCTCGAATGCAACCGAAGCCCTCGTCAACAAGACCATGCAGCAGATCGCCTACGCGAACCTGTCGGATGCACCGCCGGGAACAGTGCGTATCGATTGGACGTTTAGCGACGGCAATACCGGCGCCCAGGGCACGGGGGGCGCACTCGCGGCGACGGGCAGCACGACGGTGACGATCATCGGCGTCAACGATGCGCCGCAATTCGTGAAACCATTGGCGGACAAAACTCTCACCTCCGGCGCCCCCTTCAGCTATGTCATTCCCCAGGACACGTTCTCGGACCCGGACCACGATGTCCTCGGCTACAGCGTCGTCATGTCCGACGGCACCGCACCGCCACCCTGGCTCTCGTTCGACCTGGCCACACGCACGCTGTCCGGCACGCCGGCCGTCACCGGCAACACAACGCTTTCCCTCCTTGTCGTCGCCAAGGACAATGGTGGTCTCAAGGCGTTCGCGCCTCTGAACCTCAAGATCGACGCACCGACCAGCCACATCGACGGCACATCGGGGGCGGACAATCTGGTCGGTACCACCGGCAACGACATTCTCCAGGGCTTTGTCGGGAACGACACCCTCGACGGGAAGGCCGGCGCCGACATGCTGGCGGGCGGCGACGGCAACGACCTGTATTACGTGGACAATGTCGGTGACGTCGTCAGCGAGATTGCCGGCGGGGGCGCCGACATGGTCTACACCACCATCGCGTCCTACCAGCTTGCGCCGAACGTCGAATACGGGCGTATCCTGTCCAGTGGCCAAGCAGACCTCATGGGCAACGAACTCGCCAACGCCCTGTACGCCGGGAGCGGCAACAACATCCTGGACGGCGGACTCGGTATCGACATCGTATCCTACGCCTACGCCACGGCGGGGGTCACCGTCACCCTCGGCACGACGCAGGCCCAGGACACCGAGGGCTCCGGCATCGATACGCTGCGCAATATCGAGAACCTGGCAGGCAGCCGCTTCGACGACAACCTGCTCGGCAACCAGGCAAACAATATCCTGAATGGCGGCGCCGGCGCCGACTTCATGGCCGGCGGCAACGGTTCCGATCTCTACGCCGTCGACAACGCCGGCGACATCGTCCGGGAGACGAATGCCGACGCCACGGTGGGCGGCATCGACACCGTCGAATCGTCGATCGCTTTTACGCTCGGCGCCAACGTCGAGAACCTGACGCTGACGGGGACCGGCGCCATCAACGGCACCGGCAACGTCCTGGCGAACAAGCTGCTCGGCAACAGCGGCAACAACGTCCTGAACGGCGGCGCGGGCATCGACACGATGGCGGGCGGCCTCGGCAACGACACCTATTACGTCGACAATGCCGGCGACGTGGTCTCGGAGGCACCAGGCGCCGGCACGGACACCGTCATCTCGACCGTGACGCGCACGCTCGGCGACAACCAGGAAAACCTGACGCTTGCCGGCACCGCGGCCATCAACGGCACCGGCAATGCCCTCGCGAACAACATCATCGGCAACGCCGCCGCAAATACCCTGACCGGTGGGCTGGGCAAGGACGTGCTGGAAGGCGGTGGCGGCAGCGACGTGTTCGTGTTCAACGCCTCGACCGAGACGGGCGTCACCAGCGCCGCCTGGGACGTGATCAATGACTTCGTACGCGGCCAGGACAAGCTCGACCTGCGCGGCATCGACGCAAACACGGCCACCACCGTCAACGACGCATTCACGACCTTCATCGCCGGTACCGCGGCCTTCACGGCGGCCGGTCAGCTGAAATTCGTCAACGGGGTGTTATATGGGAACACGGATGGCGATGCCGATGCGGAGTTCGCGATCCAGCTGACCGGCATCACACAGCTCACCACGGCGGATGTGGTGCTCTGAAGCCGGGTGAGTGGCTACCAGCTGTTTCCGCGTAAATACTTTGTTAGAATAATATCTTATTGCAATCAGGCAAGCCGGGAGAACTAATGGCAAATCCGACGACGCCGAACTCGGCACCAACGATCAAGATCAGGGATGGCTGGGTCATAACGGGGTTCGGCGACCACCGGAACGACTGGGGGCCCAGAATCGCGGTACAAAAGGACGGCAAGGTCCTGGTGGCGGACATCAGCGATGGTTTGATCGGACTGGCCCGCTATAACACGGACGGCAGCCTCGACACGTCGTTCAGTGGCGACGGCAAGCTGACGGCGGACCTGGGCATGAGTATGAGCGGCGTCGATTTCGGGCTCCAGCCCGACGGCACGATCGTGGTGTATCGCCATACCTATTCCGGTTTGACCATCAGCCATTTCACCCCGAGTGGAGACCTGGTCACCAGTTGGGGTACGAACGGCACACTGACCTCCGCGGGGGCTACAGGCCTTGCCAACATCTACAGCCTCACCGTCCTTGGCGATGGCAGGATCGTGACCGCCGGTTCGTCGTACGGTGACGGGACCGATTACCTGGTCCGTCGCTACAACGCGGATGGCACGTTCGATACGAGCTTCGACACCGATGGAAAAGCCACTGTCGATATCGGCAACGAAGACAATACCCGGAACATGCTGGTGCAGCCCGACGGAAAAATCCTGCTCGTCGGACAGTCGACGTACTGGCCGGCCCCCGGATACAGCCTCGTACGCCTGAATTCGATCGGCGCGCCCGATACGACCTTCAGCGGCGACGGCAACGTGACGATCGATGTCGGCACCGGTTACAACTATATGCGTGGAGCCATGGCCTTGCAGACGGACCGCAAGATCGTGGTCGGTGCGGAGAGCACGGCGTTCCAGAGCACCGAGGGCATCAAGTTGCTCCGCTACACGACGGACGGCAGCCTGGATACCAGCTTCCATGGTACGGGATCGGTCACGCTCAAGGCGGACTGGTTCAAGGGCGCCAGCCTCGAAGACATCTCGATCCTGAAGGACGGCAAGATCCTCGCCCTTGGCAACGCCGAGGACGCCAACCAGACGCCCTACACCTATATCGCCCGGTTCCTGCCGGACGGCACCCTGGACCAAACGTTCGGCAACAAAGGCCTCGCACAGGCAGCACGCCCCGCCCACACGTACGCGTCCGCCACTGAACTGCTGGTTCAACCGGACGGCAAGATCCTGGTGACCGGCGGAGTGAGCGTGGGCACGAACGACACCGATTTGCTGGTGATGCGCTTCAACGCGGACGGCAGCGTCGACCAGACGTTCGCCCCCGCCAAGAACATGATGACCAGCACCTCGACATTCATCGAAGGTACCGCCACCAGCCCGGGCAAGCCTGTCGTACTGAACAATGCGATTCAGGTGCACGATACGGAACTGGCCGCCATCGGTTACCAGGGCGCCAGCCTGACGCTGATCCGCCACGAAGGGGCGAATGCGGACGACGTGTTTTCGGCCAGGTCGGGCGGTACCCTGTCCGCGCTGACATCCGGGAGCGACTTCTCCGTCGGCGGCGTGACGATCGGCCACGTGACGATCAATGGCGCGGGCAAGCTGACCCTGACGTTCGGCGCGAACGCGACGGAGGCGCTCGTCAACCAGGCGCTCCAGCAGATCGCCTACGCGAACACGTCCGATACGCCATCCTCGAACGTCTTGATCGACTGGACGTTCAGCGATGGCAATACCGGCGCCCAGGGCACCGGCGGCACGCTCAAGGCCGTGGACGGCACCACCGTGACGATCCTCACGACGAACGACACGCCCGTCGCGCACGGAATACCGGACCAAAAAGCCAGCGGCGGCTACGCGTTCAGCTATGTGATCCCGGAAAGCACGTTCACCGATCCCGACCATGACACCCTTGGCTACAGCGTCGTCACGGCGGACGGCAAGGCGCTCCCCTCGTGGCTCGGGTTCGATCCGGCCACGCACACGCTGTCCGGCACGCCGAATACGACCGACATCGGCGCCCTGAATCTCCGGGTAACTGCCAGGGACGGCAGCGGCGCCACCGCATCCACGTATTTCACCCTGAATGTCCTGAACGCGTCCATGCATGTCGACGGCACGGCCGGCGCGGACAATCTCGTCGGCACCGCCGGCAACGACATCATCCAGGGCTTTGCCGGCAACGACACCCTCGACGGGAAGGCCGGCGCCGACATGCTGTCGGGCGGCGACGGCAACGACCTGTATTACGTGGACAATGTCGGTGACGTCGTGACCGAGATTGCCGGCGGGGGCGCGGACATCGTCTACACCACCCTCGCATCCTACAAGCTTGCGCCGAACGTCGAACACGGGCGTCTCCTGTCCAGTGGCCAGGCAGACCTCGTCGGCAACGAACTCGCCAACGCCCTGTACGCCGGGAGCGGCAACAACATCCTGGACGGCGGACTCGGTATCGACATCGTATCCTACGCCTACGCCACGGCGGGGGTCACCGTCACCCTCGGCACGACGCAGGCCCAGGACACCGAGGGCTCCGGCATCGATACGCTGCGCAATATCGAGAACCTGGCAGGCAGCCGCTTCGACGACAACCTGCTCGGCAACCAGGCAAACAATATCCTGAATGGCGGCGCCGGCGCCGACTTCATGGCCGGCGGCAACGGTTCCGATCTCTACGCCGTCGACAACGCCGGCGACATCGTCCGGGAGACGAATGCCGACGCCACGGTGGGCGGCATCGACACCGTCGAATCGTCGATCGCTTTTACGCTCGGCGCCAACGTCGAGAACCTGACGCTGACGGGGACCGGCGCCATCAACGGCACCGGCAACGTCCTGGCGAACAAGCTGCTCGGCAACAGCGGCAACAACGTCCTGAACGGCGGCGCGGGCATCGACACGATGGCGGGCGGCCTCGGCAACGACACCTATTACGTCGACAATGCCGGCGACGTGGTCTCGGAGGCACCAGGCGCCGGCACGGACACCGTCATCTCGACCGTGACGCGCACGCTCGGCGACAACCAGGAAAACCTGACGCTTGCCGGCACCGCGGCCATCAACGGCACCGGCAATGCCCTCGCGAACAACATCATCGGCAACGCCGCCGCAAATACCCTGACCGGTGGGCTGGGCAAGGACGTGCTGGAAGGCGGTGGCGGCAGCGACGTGTTCGTGTTCAACGCCTCGACCGAGACGGGCGTCACCAGCGCCGCCTGGGACGTGATCAACGACTTCGTACGCGGCCAGGACAAGCTCGACCTGCGCGGCATCGACGCGAACACGGCCACCACGACCAACGACGCATTCACGACCTTCATCGCCGCCACCGCGGCCTTCACGGCGGCCGGTCAGCTGAAATTCGTCAACGGCGTGTTATATGGGAACACGGATGGCGATGCCGATGCGGAGTTCGCGATCCAGCTGACCGGCATCACACAGCTCACCACGGCCGACGTCATGCTTTGACGCGGCGCGCGAACCACGTCGCCAGCGCAGAGCCCGACAGGTTGTGCCACACGCTGAACAGTGCGCTCGGCACGGCCGCCAGCGGGCTGAAATGCGCTGCAGCCAACGCCGCGCCGAGGCCGGAATTCTGCATTCCGGTTTCGAACATCACGGCCTTGCGCTTGGCGAGGTCCATGCCGAACAGCCGCGCGAACGCATAGCCGAGCGCGAAGCCGAGCAGGTTGTGCAGGATGACGGCCGCGAACATCAAGAGGCCGTTGGTCAGCAGTTTCGACTGGTTGAGCGCGACGATGATGGCGATGATCAGCACGATCGCCACCGTGGACACGAGCGGCAGCGCCTTCGCGCTGGCCGCGGCCTGCCGGCGGAACAGGGTCTTCGCCACGATGCCGAGCGCGATCGGCAGGATCACGACCTGCACGATGTCCATGAACAGCGACGCCGTATTAATCCGCATCCACGCACCCGCCAGCAGCGACACGAGCGCCGGCGTGGCGAACGGTGCGATCAAGGTGGACACCGCGCCGATCGACACGCCCAGCGCCACGTCGCCGCGCGACAGGAACGTCATCACGTTGGACGCCGTGCCGCTCGGGCAGCAGCCGACGAGGATCACGCCGACCGCGATCTCCGGCGGCAGGCGCAGCGCGACGGCGAGCACGTACGCGATGCCGGGCATGATGAGGTAGTGCCCGACGACGCCGATGGCGACGTCCTTCGGCCGCCGGAACACGTCGCGGAAGTCTTCCGTCGACAAGGTCAACCCCATGCCGAACATGACGATGCCCAGCAGCGGCGCGATCCAGCCTTTGTAGCCGACGAACAGCTGCGGCGCGAAGAATCCGAGGGCGGCAAACAGGAGGACCCACAACGGGAAGGTCTTGCCGACGAAGGCGCTGGCTTTTTCGATGGCGTTCACGCGGGGGGTCTCCTGTTCTGATGGGACCGACATTATATGTCCGACACCCCTGACCTTCGGCCGGTGCATGCCTGCGCGGAGGCATTCGTGCGGCTGGCCGCCGTTCAACCCCGCAGCGCCAGATCCGCCACCAGGGCCAGCCCGAGACCGAACGACACCACCTTCCAGAACAGCAGCGGACTCCGTTCGATCAGCGGCGTGCGCGTGCGCTGCGCAAACGCGCTGTTCGGATGCTGCAGGTCGTACACGAATTCCGCGACGTCCTCGTAGCGCCGGCGCGGATCGATCTGCAGCGCCTTGTGCAGCGCCGCGTCCACCCAGGCCGGCAGCGCGGGATCGTGGACGCGCGCGGGCGTGTACGCAAGCCGGCGCTGCGCTACGCGCCCGGCCGCGCGCGGGATCTCGACGCCGTACGGCAGCTCGCCCGTCAGCATGAAGTACGTGAGCACGCCGAGCGCGAACACGTCCGAGCGCACGGTCCCGCGCTCGCCGAGGAAGTACTCGGGCGCGGCGTACAACGCGGCGCCCTGCAGGGTCCAGTCCTCGTCGTGCGGCGCCATCTCGACGACGCCGGCCACGCTCACCGACCCGAAGTCGATGATGCGCGCGTTGCCGGCCGCATCGATCATGACGTTTTCCGGCCTGACGTCCTGGTGCAGCATCTCGAGCCGGTGGAATGCGCGCAGGCCCTTCGCCACCTGGTCGACGATGCGGCGCACGGCGTCCAGTCCGGGGCGCGGCTGGCTGCGCAGCCACTGCGCCAGCGTGACGCCCTCGATGTATTCGGCCGCCACGTAGACATGGCTGCGGCGCCGCGCCGGGGCGGGCTTGACGACGTGCGGGCTGCGCACGCGCCCCATGATCCATTCCTCCATCACGAACCGCTCCATGTAGGCGCGGTCGCCGGCAAGGTCGATGGATGGCGTTTTCAGGATGACGTGGGCGCCGCTGTCCGGGTCCTCGGCGAGGTAGACGTGGCTGCGGCTGCTGCCGTGCACTTCGCGCACGATGCGGTAGCCGTCGAGTTCCGCGCGCGGGGCCAGCAGCGGCGGCAGCGGCAGGCCGGCCATCTGGCGCAGCAGTTCCGATGCTTCGCGCGCCTGCAGCGACTCGATGCGCACGAGCTGCACGGTGAGGTTGTCCGCGCTGCCGTTGGCCAGCGCGCGTTCGACGAGGCGGCTCGCGGCCGCGTCCAGGTCCGGCGCGTCCTGCAGCGCGGCGTGCACGTCGGCGCCCGTCACGTGCTCGTATACGCCGTCCGTCGCGAGCATGAACAGATCGCCCGCCTCCAGCGCCACGGCGCGGTAGTCGATCTCGATGCGGTCCTGCACGCCCAGCGCGCGGCTCAGGTAACTGCGCTCCGGGGACACCCACACGCGGTGGTCGGTCGTCAGCTGTTCCAGGCTGGCGCCCTGCCCGCCCGCGTGGACGCGGTAGATGCGCGCGTCGCCGACGTGGAACAGGTGGGCCGTGTTCGACTTGATGACGAGCGCGGAAAACGTGCAGACATGGCCACAGTCCTGGTCGGTGCGGTCCTGGCCTTGCCGCGTGTGGGCGTACAGCCAGGCGTTGACGGCGGCGAGCACGCGTTCGGCCGACGTCCTGACCGACCACGCGTCGGCCGTCGCGTAGTAATCGTCGAGGAAGGCCGCGACGGCAGTGGCGCTGGCGACGTGGCTGACGGCGCTGCTGCTGATGCCGTCGGCCAGCGCGAGGGCCGCACCCTTCGTCGAGGCGAGCGGCGCGCGCGGGATCACCACGCCGTGGCAATCCTGGTTGACGGGCTTGCGGCCCCGGTCACTGTGCTGGCCGACGGAGAGCGTCAAAGGCTGCATCATGGGCTGCAAAGCGAAGCGCCGGCCCGCGTCGTATGGATTAGTTGAACGAGCGCTTCGGCGCGGTCTTCACGTGCGTCGAGTACAGTGTCAGTCCGGTGAACGCGAGGCCGCCGACCAGGTTGCCCAGCACGGTCGGGATCTCGTTCCAGATCAGGTAGTCGAGGAAGGTGAAGTGCGCGCCCGTCAGGATCCCGAACGGGAACAGGAACATGTTCACGACCGAGTGCTCGAACGCCATCGCGAAGAACAGCATCACGGGCATCCACATGGCGATGACCTTGCCGCCGACGGTCGTCGAGATCATGGCGCCCACGACGCCCGTCGACACCATCCAGTTGCACAGCATGCCGCGGATGAACAGCGTCACCATGCCGGCGAAACCGTATTCCGCATAGCCGAGCGTGCGCTTTTCGCCGATCGTGCCGATCGTCTTGGCCAGCACCCCGCCGTCCGTGTGGAAGCCGAACGTGAAGATATACGCCATCAGGAAGGCCACGGTGAACGCGCCGAGGAAGTTACCGGTGAAGACGATGCCCCAGTGCTTGACCACGCGCGGCAGCGTGACGCCGGGTCGCCTGTCGATCAGCGCCAGCGGCGTCAGGACGAACACGCCGGTCAGCAGATCGAAGCCGAGCAGGTACAGCATGCAGAAGCCCACCGGGAACAGCAGCGCGCCGATCAGCGGCACGCCGGTGGCCACCGAGCAGCTGACGGCGAACACCGCCGACAAGGCAAGGATGGCGCCGGCCATGTAGGCGCGGATCAGCGCATCGCGCGTGGACATGTAGATCTTGGATTCGCCCGCGTCGACCATCTTGGTCACGAATTCAGAAGGCACCAGGTACGCCATGAAATACTCCCTAGGAACCGCGATGACGCGGCAATGTTGATCGGTGATCCGGCGTCGAGTGCGCCGTCACAGGGAGTTATGCAAGAAGCGGGCCTGCATCGATCCGGGGCGATTCTCACGGGCGCCGCGCACCGCCATCGTGCCCACGCTGCCTGCTGGTGCAGCGACGCACCATTTATGGAGACGCCGCTCGCGCGCGTGCACACGAACGATGCGGCCCGCCCTCGCATGGCACGCGGCGCACCGGTCAGGCGCCGAACCCGGATCCGAACCAGCGCGCGCACGCGGCCCGCAGGCCTTCCGCGCCGCCGTCGCCCGCCCACGCCACGTACCCGTCGGGCCGGATCAGCACCGCGGCGGGCAGCGGCACCGCGCCGACGACGGGCAGTTCGCACACCCCGTCGAACGTCGCGTCGACCCGTTGCACGCGGTCGTCGGCAAGGTTCGCGCCGAACTCCAGCAGCACCGGCCGCGCCTCGTGCAGCAGCGCATAGACGCGGGACGGCCCGGCGGCGGTCACGATGTCCAGGTCGGGAATGCGCCGGCCCAGCAGCGGGTGGCCTTCGCCCAGGTCGTAGCGGATATCCAGGCCGGCGATCATGGCGCCGAAGCGCTTGCGCGGTTCGTCCATCGCGAGCATCTCCGCGACGAATTCGCCCAGCACCGGCGTGCGGTCGTCCGGGCGCCGCAGCACGCCCTGCGCGATCGTGTTGCGCAGCACGCGGGCCGCGGCGGGATGGCGCTCGGCCTGGTAGGTGTCGAGCAGCGAGTCCGGCGCGTCGCCCTTGACCACCTGCGCCAGCTTCCACCCGAGGTTGACGGCATCCTGCACGCCGAGGTTCAGGCCCTGCCCGCCCAGCGGCGGATGGATGTGCGCGGCGTCGCCCGCCAGCAGGATGCGGTCGTGGCGATAGCGGTCCGCCTGGCGCACCGCGTCGCTGAAGCGGGACAGCCACGTGGGCGAGTGCACGCCGAAATCGGTGCCGTAGACGGCTTTCAGGCCGGCGGCGAGTTCTTCCAGCGTCGGCTCGCCGGCCGCCCGCGGGTCGCGTCCCGCCAGCACGACGCCGACCGTCTCGCCATCCTCCATCACGGACATCGCATGGCGGCCGGACGCGTCCTCGCGGAAGCCGGGCACCGGCTTTTCTGTCATCCTGACTTCGGCGATGATCCAGCTCGTCGACGCGTCCCAGCCGGGGAAGCCGATGCCGGCCAGCTTGCGGATCCGGCTGCGGCCGCCGTCGCAGCCGACGAGCCAGCGCGCACGCATGCGCGCGCCCGCCGTCGTCGTGACGTCGACGCCGTCGGCGTCGCATTCGATGCCGTCCACTTCGCGGTCCCGATAAATCGGCACGTGCAGCTCATCGGCCCATGCCGCGAGCAGGCGTTCGGTCTTTTCCTGCGGCAGCGCGAGCAGGTAGTTGTGGCGGGTCGGGAAGTCGCCGATGTCGAGGGCGGCGTGAAAACTGACCCGCGGGTGGGTCTTGCCCTCGGCGAGGAAGCGGTCGACGATGCCCCGCTGGTCGAGCAGTTCGAGGGTGCGCGCGTGCAGCCCGCCCGCGCGGCCGCCCGCGCGGGCCGGCGTCGGCTTGCGTTCGACGATGGCCGCGTCCACGCCGGCCAGTGCCAGTTCGGCGGCCAGCATCAGGCCCGTGGGCCCGCCGCCGACGATGATCACGTCATGGTCGTCGTTCCGCATCCAGGCCTCCGTGATCGAGAAGTATGTCCGCCAGCGCCGCGGGCGCGAGGCGCGGCACGTCGTGTGCGCAGGCCAGGCGGTGGGTGCGCCATGCGGCATCCGCGCGCAGGCGCTCGTTCAGTTCGACGAACGGGTTGCCTTCCCAGCCGGTCGCGGCGACGTGCATCTTCGAGCGGACCTGACGCCACGCGCCCGTCAGCCGGATCGCCTGCACGAACGTCGCGAGGGGATGCGGCCGGCAGCGTGCATCGAGATGGGGCGGCGGCGCGCAGGCCAGGCCGTCGGCCGCCGCGCCGGCGATGAAGAACTCGTGGTAACGCGGGATCGTGAGCGACCACACGGAGTCGCCGTCGTCCGGTACGTAGGCGTCCACGAACACGAGCGCCGCGACGCGGGACGCCAGGCGGTCGGCGGCGCCCGCGATGACCATGCCGCCATAGGAGTGGCCGGCCAGGACCACGGGCCCCTCGGCCGCTTCGATCGCGGCGACGACGTCGGCGATGTGACGCTCCAGGTTGATGCCCGCCGCCGGTCCGCCGTCCAGGCCGGACAAGGTCAGCGCATCGACGGCGTGCCCCGCCTCCGTCAACCGGCGCGCGACCGCGTCGAATGCCCAGCCACCGTGCCAGCCGCCCGGCACCAGGATATATGTCGCCATCGGTGTCCTCCTCCCGTTCGCGCCTGTGCGCGGGCCGACAGGATACACCCAAAAAAAACGGCGCGCCGCCCGAAGGCGAACGCGCCGGTGGCACCGACCGGACGGCACCGCCGTGCCGCCCCGTCTTCCTCAGAAGTGGTACTCCGCCTTGACCATCGGCGTGCTGGCCGAGGCGCCCGGCACGCGCTTGCTGTCGTTGCCGAATTTGTTGTGCCAGTATTGGTAGGCGACGCCGGCGCGGAAGGTCTTCGGCTTGGCGCCCAGCAGCGGGCCCAGGTCGTACAGCAGCTGCATGTCGATGTTCGTTTCCGGCGCCGTCTGGTTGCCGAATTCGTCCTTGCCCTTCGCGGCGATCCAGTTCGCGAAGCCTTCCCACGACCAGCCCGAGGCGCCGATCGGGAACGCCCACACGGCGCCCAGCATCGGGTGCGTGTCGTAGCGGTAGCGCGCGACGCTGGTCTGCGTGAATTCGTTGTTCGGCGCGTTGCTCTCCCACAGGCCGTAGATACCCACGTTCAGCAGGCCGGGCACCTTGAAGGCCAGGGTCGGGCCGACGACCAGCATGCGCTTCTTCGAGTTGTAGCCGGCATCGTCCTTCGTGTTGGCGTCGAAGCCGAGCGTCAGGCCCACGTCGCTCACGGGGCCGTAGGCGAATTCCTTGCCGCTCACCTTGCCCAGCGAGATCGTGTTGCGGTACACCAGGTAGAACTCCTGCGCGCCCGACTTTGCGCCCGGCGCCGACGGATCGGTCTTGTTCGACAACAGGACGTCCAGGTTGAAGAAGTTCGTGCCGTAGGCATAACCGCTCACGTGGTTGATGTCGATGATGTCCTTGTGGATTTCACCGGCGTTGAACGGCTCGCGGAAACGGCTGCCGGTACGGTAGCCGATCGACGTGTCGCTCCATTCCGCGGCCTGGACGGACGTTGCCGCGCATGCGCACAGCGCCATGGTCAGGACGGTTTTTTTCATGCTTTGCTCCCTTGGGCGATTGGTGGGTGGTTGTTGGTGGCGCCCGCATCGAAGTGATTCTCGGCAGGGATGTCGCGGGTACCGTTGAAGAATAGGTTCAGTGCGACCGCGGCGACGGCGGTCAGCAGGATGCCCGACTCCAGCAACGGATGCAGGCTGTGGGCCATCTGTTGGGCCCAGCGAGGCGCCACCAGCGGGATCAGGCCGAAGCCGATCGACAGGGCGACAATATACAGGTTGTAGCGGTTGTTCCGGAAGTCCACGCGCGTCAGGATGCGGATGCCTGCTGCGGCAACCATACCGAACATGACAAGACCCGCGCCGCCCAGAACGAACTGCGGGATCGCCTCCACGAGCGCCGCCATCTTCGGCAGCATGCCCAGCACGATCATGATGCAGCCCCCGGCCACGCACACCCAGCGGCTTTTCACGCCGGTGACGGCGACGAGGCCCACGTTCTGCGAAAAGCTCGTGTGCGGAAAGGTGTTCAGCAGGCCGCCGATCAGCGTGCCCAGGCCGTCCGTGCGCAGGCCGGCGGCAAGCTGCTTCCGGTCCACGTCCTTGCCCGTCAGCTCGGACAGCGCGAGGAACATGCCGGCCGACTCGATCATCACGACGATCATGACGACGGCGAACGTGACGATCATGACCACGTCGAACGTGGGCGTGCCGAACGCCAGCGGCGTCACGAGCTGGAACCACGCGGCCTTGCCGACCTTGTCGAAGTTCATTTCGCCGAGTGCGAACGTGACGACGCAGCCGGCCACGATGCCCAGCAGGACGGAGATATTGGCCAGGAAGCCGCGGCAGAATCGCACGAGGCACAGCACGACGGCCAGCACGAACGCGGCGATGCCCAGGTGGTCCAGCGCGCCGTAGTTCGGGTTCGGCGTCATCGGCACGGGACCGGCCAGCTTCAGCGCGGGTGCTTCCGCACCCGGCGGCAGCGCGGCCGCCGCCTGCGCGGCACTGGCGCGCGCGGCATCGACCATCGCGGCCAGTTTCACCGTGTCGACGCTCTGCGCCGTGCTTTCCGGACCGCCCATCGCCCAGCCCACGCCGACGCGCATCAGGGTCACGCCGATGATCAGGATGATGGTGCCCGTGACGACGGGCGGGAAGAACCGCAGCAACCGGCTCATCAGGGGCGCGAGCAGCAGCGCCACGGCCCCGGCGCCGATGCCGGCACCGAAGATCGCGCGGGCCCCGTCGACGCCGGGAACCGCGTTCGCGATGGCGACCATCGGGCCGACGGCCGCGAAGGTCACGCCCATCATCACGGGCAGGCGGATGCCGAACCACGATGTCAGGCCAAAGGATTGAATGAGTGTCACGATACCGCAGCAGAACAGGTCGGCCGAGATCAGCATGCTGACCTGTTCGGGCGGGAGTTTCAGTGCGCGTCCCACGATGAGGGGGACGGCGATGGCGCCGGCGTACATGACGAGGACGTGCTGCAACCCGAGCGCACCGAGGCGCGCGAGCGGCAGCCGTTCGTCCACCGGGTGGCGGGACGGCTGGTTCATGCTTGTGTCTCCTGATTATGTTTTTGAACAACAAGAGCAGCATGCCGCCCGCCACGCGCCGGCTGCCTGGGCCGGGCGCGCGAGCGTGTCCGGCGGTCCTCGTGCGGACCGGCGGACAGGGTACAACGGGTCAGTTGATGGGGGCGCCCTCTTCGTACCAGCGCTTGATGAGATTGCGCTCATCCGGCGTGATCTGGGTGGCGTTATTCAGCGGCATCTGCTTGGTCACGACGGCCTGCTGGTACATCTGCTGGGCGTGACGCTTGATCGCGTCGGGCGAGTCGAACGAGATGCCCTTGCTCGGCATTGCGGCCGAGTGGCACATCGCGCAGCGCTGGGCGACGACGCCTTTTACCTGGTCGAAGCTGACGTTCTGCGCGGTGGCACCTGCGGCCGCGGCGCTGTTCACGGGGGCGGTGGACGCGATGGCCGGCACGTCGGCCTCCGGCTTCGGGGTCAGGTAGACGACGAGACCCAGCATGGCGGCCACGCCGAAGCCCGCGAATTCCCACGGCACGCGCTTGCCGTGCACCAGCGCCTTGTGGCGGGCGACGAAACTCTGGCGGATCAGGGCGCCGGTCAGCATCATGAGGACCAGCACGACCCAGTTGTGTTCACCCGAGTACAGCCAGCCGTAGTGGTTGGACAGCATCGCGAACAGCACCGGCAACGTGAAATACGTGTTGTGGACGCTGCGCTGCTTGGCGCGCCAGCCGTAGATCGGGTCGACCGGCTGGCCGGCCTTCAGCTGCGCGACGACCTTGCGCTGGCCCGGGATGATCCAGAAGAACACGTTGGCGCTCATCGACGTGGCGAGCATCGCCCCCACCAGCAGAAAGGCGGCGCGGCCGGCGTACAGCTGGCACGCGAGCCAGGATGCGAACACGACGAACGCGAAGATGATGGCACCGACGATGGCGTCGCCGTTCTTCTTGCGGCCGAACGTGCGGCAGATGGTGTCGTAGACAAGCCAGAACGCGACGAGGAAGCCCAGCGCGGTACCGACGGCGGCACCGGCCGTCCAGTCGTGCACCTGCTTGTCGACCATGAAGGTGCCGGCATTGAACAGGTACAGCACGGTGAACAGGCCGAAACCGGACAGCCACGTGGCGTAGCTCTCCCAATAGAACCAGTGCAGGCCCTCGGGCATGGATTTCGGGGCGACGAGGTATTTCTGCGGATGGTAGAAGCCGCCGCCGTGCACGGCCCACAGTTCGCCGTCGACGCCTTTTTCGACGAGGTCGGGCGCCGTCGGCCTGGTCAGGGAGTTATCGAGGAAGACGAAGTAGAACGATGCGCCGATCCAGGCGATCGCGGTAATGACGTGGGTCCAGCGCAACAGCAAATTCACCCAGTCGAGCAAATAGGATTCCATGAGAGCCTCAAAAACAAAGGAAGCATGGCGCAAACGGCGCACCAGGCTGTCCCATCACCACAGCGGGCTCTGTGAGGGGCAAATCATCGCAACCACCGGCGCCGGGCTGGGCCCTGCTGCCGATGCGCTCCGCGGCGACACAACAACTGTATACGATCTTTTTAAAAAAGGGTATGACTTTATGAGAAAAACAACGCTCCGTGCTTACGAGCCACGATACGTGGAATACGACCACGGGCTGACGAGCAGCGGCACGTGGTAATGGCCGGCCGCGTCGGCGATGCCGAATTCCAGCGGCACCACGTCGAGGAAGGCCGGCTCGGGCAGGTTCACGCCCTTCTCGCGGAAGTACGCGGCCACGGCGAACGTGAGGCGGTAGCGGCCGACCGCCATCGTCTCCGCGTTCAGCAGCGGGCCGCCGTCGTTGCGGCCGTCGCTGTTGAGCGTCAGCGTCTTGATCGTGCGCGCGGCGCCGTCATTGTCGAGCGCTTCGAGGGTGACGCGCATGCCGGCGGCCGGGCAACCGTTCATGGTGTCGAGCACGTGGGTGCTGAGGTGTCCCATCTGTTTTCCTTTCTTCGTTGATGTAGGTAAATCAGAAACTGCGAATTGCATACACTTTGTGTTTTCTTTTTTTCGAAAAGTGTATACACTTCGGACACGATGTCAATCACTTATTGTCCTGAGCGACCATGAACCGAGCCCGCCAACCCCTGAAGATCGTCCCCTTGACCCCGGACCATGATACGCCCGCGTCCGCGCCGTCCGGCAGCGCCACGCAGCGCATCGTGGATTCCATCACCACCGCGATCGCCGAGCGCCGCCTGATGCCGGGCACCAAACTGTCCGAACAGAAGATCGGCGACATCTTCAAGGTGTCGCGCACCGTCGTGCGCCAGGCGTTCAACCAGCTGTCGCGCGACCGCCTCGTCGTGCTGGAGCCGGCGCGCGGCGCCTTCGTCGCCAGCCCCACGGCCGAGGAAGCGAACGACGTGTTCGAAGTGCGCGCCATCCTCGAGACGGCCGTCACGAAGCAGCTGTGCGCGACGATCACCGACGCGCAGGTCAAACAGTTGCGCGAACACCTGGAACTGGAGCGCGCGGCCGTCAACAACGCGGAAGTCCCGGGCCGTACCCGCCTGCTGGGCGATTTCCACCTCGTGCTGGCGCAGATGCTCGGCAACCAGGTGCTCGTGCAGATGCTGTCCGAACTGCTGACGCGCTCCTCGCTGATCGCGCTGATGCGCCAGTCGTCGCAGTCGGCGGAGGAATCCCTCGACGAGCACGTGGCCATCGTCGACGCCTTCGAAAAGCGCGACGTCAAGGCGGCCGTGCGCCTCGTCTCGAAACACCTGGCCAACGTCCAGCACAACCTGCACCTCGACCCGCAGCGCGTGGACCTGGCCGACATCCTTCACCCGTGAAGAAAGACCATCATGACCCAGCACTATCCACGTGACCTCGCCGGCTACGGCCGCGAGCAACCGTACGCCGACTGGCCGGGCCGCGCCCGCGTCGCCGTGCAGTTCGTCCTGAATTACGAGGAAGGCGGCGAGAACAGCGTGCTGCACGGCGACGCCGGCAGCGAGCAATTCCTGTCCGAGATGTTCAACCCGGCGTCGTTCCCGGCCCGCCACCTGTCGATGGAAAGCATTTACGAATACGGGTCGCGCGTGGGCGTCTGGCGCATCCTGCGCGAATTCGAGAAGCGCGGCCTGCCGCTGACGATCTTCGGCGTCGGCATGGCGCTGGAGCGCTCGCCCGACGTGACGGCCGCGTTCAAGGAACTGGGCCACGAGATCGCGTGCCACGGCCACCGCTGGATCAGCTACCAGAACGTCGACGAAGCCACCGAACGCGCGGACATGGCGCGCGGCATGGAAGCCATCGAACGCCTGACGGGCGAACGGGCACTCGGCTGGTACACGGGGCGCGACAGCCCCAACACCCGCCGGCTCGTGGCCGACTACGGCGGCTTCGAATACGACAGCGACTACTACGGCGACGATCTGCCGTTCTGGCTGAAGGTGCGCAAGACCGACGGCACCCAGGCGCCGCAACTGGTCGTGCCGTACACGCTGGATGCGAACGACATGCGCTTCGCCCTGCCCCAAGGCTTCTCGCACGGCGACCCGTTCCTCGCCTACCTGCGCGACGCGTTCGACGTGCACTACCAGGAAGGCGGCGAGCGCCCGTCGATCCTGTCGATCGGCATGCACTGCCGCCTGCTGGGCCGCCCGGGACGCTTCCGCGCCCTGCAGCGCTTCCTGGACTACATCGAACAGCACGACCGCGTGTGGGTCGCGCGCCGCATCGACATCGCGCGCCACTGGAAGAGCGTGCATCCCTACAACCCCGACACCGCATTCGCGTGGGAGTAATAACAATGTTAACGCTGGAGACACTCAACGCTGCCGACGAGGCGGGCTTCACCGCCCTGCTGGACGGCGTCTACGAACACTCGCCCTGGATCGCGGCCCGCGCCTGGGCCAAGCGCCCGTTCGCCACGCTGGCGCAGCTGAAGCGCGGCCTCGTCGAAGCCGTGCGCGAAGCCTCGCGTGAAGAACAACTGGGCCTGATCCGCGCCCACCCGGAACTCGCGGGCAAGGCCATGGTCAGCAAGACGCTGACGGCCGAATCGACGAATGAACAGAACAAGGCCGGCCTGACGAATTGCACGCCGGAGGAATTCGCGACCATCCAGAAGCTGAACGCCGACTACAACGCCCGGTTCGGCTTCCCGTTCATCCTCGCCGTGCGCGGTCCGCGCGGCCTGGGCCTGCCAAAGGCGGAGATCATCGCGACGTTCGCGCGTCGCCTGGCCAATGGTCCGGACTTCGAGTTCGCCGAAGCGCTGCGCAACATC
The DNA here is from genome assembly GCA_966211695.1 of uncultured Massilia sp. Lineage (GTDB taxonomy): Bacteria > Pseudomonadota > Gammaproteobacteria > Burkholderiales > Burkholderiaceae_D > Telluria. The sequence continues at coordinate 385,169 of CBIHOW010000001.1, forward strand.
CACCGCATCGCCGAGATCCGGCTGGACGACAAGTTCGACCAGCATCCGGTCCTGGGCAACCTCGTGTGGGACTGGCATGAACAGCTGGCCGCCCACAGCGAGCCCGGTTACGCCGAGCGCGGCGAACTGTGCGTGACCTACCTGACGGATGCGCACCGCGCGGCCGCCGCCCAGCTGGCGCAATGGATGCGCGAGGACTGCGGCTTCGACGACGTCACGATCGACGCCGTCGGCAACGTGGTCGGCATCTATCATGGCGCCGATCCTTCGGCCAAACGCCTGCTGACCGGCTCGCACTACGACACCGTGCGCAACGGCGGCAAGTACGATGGCCGCCTCGGCATCCTCGTGCCGATGGCCTGCGTGCGCGAACTGCGCCGCCAGGGCAAGCGCCTATCGTATGGCATCGAAGTCGTCGGCTTCGCGGAAGAGGAAGGCCAGCGCTATAAAGCCGTGTTCCTCGGGTCGGGCGCGCTGTGCGGCGGGTTCGACACGGCCTGGCTCGACCAGAAGGACGCGGACGGCATCACGATGCGCGACGCCATTGCGCATGCGGGCCTGAACGTGGACGACATCGCGGCGCTGAAACGCGATCCGTCCCGCTACCTCGGCTTCGTGGAGACGCACATCGAGCAGGGTCCGGTGCTGAACGATCTCGACCTGCCGCTGGGCGTGGTCACCTCGATCAACGGCAGCGTGCGATTCGTCGGCGAGATCGTCGGCGTCGCCAGCCATGCGGGCACCACGCCGATGACGATGCGACGCGACGCGGCGGCAGCCGCTGCCGAACTGGTGCTGTTCGCCGAGAAGCGCGGCGGCGCCGTGCCGGACCTCGTCGCCACCGTCGGCATGCTGGAGGTGCCGAACGGCTCGATCAACGTCGTGCCGGGCCGCTGCCGCTTCTCGCTGGACGTGCGCGCCACGACCAATGACGTGCGCGACGCCGCCGCCAGCGACATCCAGGCGGAACTGGCCGCGATCTGCGCGCGCCGCGGCCTGCAATTCTCGCTGGAAGAAACGATGCGTGCCGCTGCCGCGCCGTGCGCCGATGCGTGGCGCCAGCGCTGGGAACGTGCCGTCGAGACCCTCGGCCTGCCGGTCTTCCGCATGCCCAGCGGCGCCGGCCACGACGCGATGAAGATCCACGACATCCTGCCGCAGGCCATGCTGTTCCTGCGCGGCCTGAACGCCGGCATCAGCCACAACCCGCTCGAATCCATCACCAACGACGACGCCGACCTGTGCGTCCGGGCCTTCCAGGCCCTTCTCGATCAACTTGCCACGGAATCCTGACATGACCACGACCTCCCATAACAACACCGCCGCACCTTACGAAGCGCTGGACGCCTGGATCGACGCCCACTTCGACGAAGAGGTGCGCTTCCTGCAGGAGCTCGTGCGCGTGCCGACCGACACCCCGCCGGGCAACAACGCGCCGCACGCCGAGCGCACCGCCGAGCTGCTGAAGGACTTCGGCTTCGAGGCCGAGAAGCATTCGGTCCCGGCGCCGACCGTGAAGGCCGCGGGCCTGGAGACGATCACGAACCTGATCGTGCGCCGCAAGTACGGCGCGGGCCGCACGGTCGCGCTGAACGCCCACGGCGACGTGGTGCCGCCGGGCGAAGGCTGGACGCATGACCCGTACGGCGGCGAGGTCGTCGACGGCCAGCTGTTCGGCCGCGCCGCCGCCGTCAGCAAATGCGATTTCGCCACCTTCACGTTCGCGACGCGCGCGCTGGAAGCGCTGGGCGCGCCGTTGAAGGGCGGCGTCGAACTGTACTTCACGTACGACGAGGAATTCGGCGGCGAACTGGGCCCGGGCTGGCTGCTGCAGCAAGGCCTCGTCAAGCCGGACCTCCTGATCGCCGCAGGCTTCAGCTACCAGGTCGTCACCGCGCACAACGGCTGCCTGCAGATGGAAGTAACGGTCAACGGCAAGATGGGCCACGCGGCCGTACCGGAAACCGGCGTCGACGCGCTGCAGGCCGCGACCCGCATCCTCGTCGCGGTGTACGACCAGAACACGCAATACAAAAAGGTGACGAGCCAGGTCAAGGGCATCAACCACCCGTACCTGAACGTGGGTCTGATCGAAGGCGGCACCAACACGAACGTCGTGCCGGGCAAGGTCGTGCTGAAGCTGGACCGCCGCATGATCCCGGAAGAGAACCCGGCGGAAGTCGAAGCGACGATCCGCAAGGTGATCCAGGACGCCGTCGCCGACTGCGCGGGCATCACCATCGAGATCAAGCGCCTGCTGCTGGCGAACGCACTGCAGCCCCTGGACGGCAACCGGCCGCTGGTCGACGCCCTGTCGCGCCACGCGACGAGCCTGTTCGGCGAAGAGATCGGCGCGGCGGGCACGCCGCTGTACACGGATGCGCGCCTGTTCGGCGAAGCGGGCGTCCCGGCCGTGCTGTACGGCTGCGGCCCGCGCACGGTCGGCGAAAGCAACGCCAAGCGCGCCGACGAGCACATCGACCTGGAGGATCTGCGCCGCGCGACCAAGGTCGTCGCGCGGACGCTGTTCGATCTGCTCGACTAAGACTTGCTCAAAGCCCATGTGGCGGACGGGCGCTTCGGCGCCCGTTTTTCGTTTGCCTCCGTCCCTGCGCACCTGGGAGCGACTGCTTACCGCTCCGACTTCCAGCACCAGACGGTATAGCCATAGGCGGTGCCAAGGCTTCCCATTATTTCACCCGCCTCGTATCGTCGATCCGACGCGCCGGGCTCCATGGGTTGCCAGATGCCGGCTCTTGGACATGGGTCACCTGCTTTGGCGCGCAGTTCGGATTCCTGGTCGAGCGGACGGCCGGACGGAACGACTGGATGCCAAGTCGTGGCAACCGCAACGGTCACGGGGCTGCCGAACACCGCGCCACCACTTTCGCGTTCGCGTTCTTCGATGGTCTTAACGATCCGGAACGCCGGCTGCATTAGCATGCCTTTGATGGCAAAAGTAAGGCTATACCCGTCCAATCCAGTGTCGGGATACCAGACACCAGTCCACGGCACTTCGTCGCCTGTGCGGCAGCTAACTGATTTGTCGATTACGTATTCTGGGAGAGGATCTGGCAGAGTCCAAAACAGCGGTTCTTTATACCACCGGACGTTTCCGCTATAAGCTTCAACGATGCTGTCTCCTGGAAAACCGTCGTCATCGTCACTGCGTTCGGGGCAATCCGGATCTGGGTGCAAAAAACTTTCTCCCGCCGTCATCGCATTGTTGAGTGCCCTGGTGATCTGGGAAGCATACGCCAACAACCGACTCCATTTAACGTCGCCGAACTCATGATATTCAGCGCTAGTCATCCAACTAGGCAATGGCTGCTCCATAATTCCACGTGCGTCGCCTCTAATACTGTCCGCGATCCTCCAAATCAATTCATAATCACCAAGCCTTGCCAACTCGGCGCCTCGCCTGAAGTCGGCCGCTCGTTTTTTAAACGTATCATAAATCTGGTTGTTCCTGCCGAAACTCGCGACTCTTCGCGCAACCGCGAGAGTGCCAAACCAATCCATCGTCCGCTCGCATTCGCGTGCCGCCTCTTCATAGAACTCCATCGATGTAAAAAGAGTCCATATAGCAGCTTCAAGGTGGATATTTCGCATTTACTTCCCTCCTAAGATTCAATCGTTTATTGTGCCAGCGGTACGGTTAGCAAAATGCGTTGCGCTTCCTCTTCCGTGTAGTCAGCGGCGCCCCATCCCGTGCTCATCGGCCCTTTGATATGCGGGTCCACTATTTTTGTTCTGAGCTTGGCCGGTGCAGGCTGCCCGGTTACGTCAGTAAATTCGACCCGCCGGTCCAAATTTCCTTCACGATCCGTTAGCTCTCGTCCAGTAGTTTTATCCACTCTGGGCAGGGGGCGAGCCATTTCATCCCGGAACGAGGGAAAGAATACGACTTGCTCGCCGCCGCCTTCCAGGTAACGATCTGTTCCCGCGAGCTCTTGGCTGGCCGCTGGACCGCGCCATACGGCCAACGACTCCCCCTCTTTGATCTCATATTCGACGACCCATCCGTTTTGATTCCAATCCGGTTTAACTGCGAATTTTTCGCGCCACTCATCCCGATTCTTGAGTGCCTTGAACTCCTCTTCAGTCATCCAGAATATACCCGCGCCTTCATTAGATGGATCGACAATACGGTAGAGCTTCGCTGGACCTTTGATTTGACCCGGTCTAAGTCCTCCATTTTTGGAAAAAGTTTTGATAAGCCAGTCTTGGAGTGGAGGGTGAGCTGGATTTTTTCTCATCAGCGCCTCGATATCCTTCTTGGACATTTCCAAGGGAGGATGCTTCATGTTTTTCGGGCGTTTTTTCGCCCACCGCGGCGGTTTAGCATTAATCAATTTCGCCGTCCCCGCTTCGGACATGGGCGCGATCCACCCCCGATTAGTCTGATAGACCTGCACCCGCCACGCCTGATCATCCAACCTCTTGGCGAGGACTTTCAGCACGGTCCGCACCGGTTGTGTGAACTGCTGGACCGCACTGCTCATGCGCCGGCGTACCGCATCGATCAGCTTCAAGAAATCATCGATATGCTCACGAACCGTGCTGGGCACCGCCGGCCGGATCTTGTAGAGCAGAGCTTTCAAATCACCGATCTTCTCGTCCAGCAGCCGCCCCAACTTCGCCGGGCTGATTTTGTCCGCGGCTTCGCGCGTTGCCTGCGCAAGGAACCGATAAAGATCCGGTATCTTGCCGTCCGTCGCCCACTTCAACACACGGTTGTGCTGCAGGTATTCAGTGATTTTCGGAAGCGCGGCATCGCACGCCCGATTTGCCGCGGCCACCAACTTGCTGACATTCGTGATGTCATCGGCATGCTTGATGATGGGCTTCAGATAGACCCACACAAGCCGCAGCGCGCTCTTGACGACCGTCCCGGCTTCCGGAAAAAACCCGACCGCCGTGGTGGCGATGAAGAACAGCGTGATCTTGTTGTCCGGATCACGCCGGTATTGCCGGATGTTCGCGCATACATCGCGCAGGTCGCACATGGTATCGACGATGGGAAACAGCGACACCACCATGTCGAATCCGATCTGGCCCGCCGATCGCTCCGCATTGAAGTCGCCCTGCAGCGCACCCCATATCCATTCGCCCACGCCGACGTCGTCCGGCTTTTCGCGCCCGTGAACTTCGTTCAGCGCATCCAGGGTATCGTCGCTCGCCGCCATCATTCGCCTCCCCCGTTGCGTGACCCATCCGGTTTTCCGCCGACAATGGAATCGACCTTGGACAGCAACTCGGCCGTCGTCGGCCGCGACGCATCCCTGGCGTCTGGCGGGTTGTGATATACGACCTTGGTGACGGCGTCGGGCAGGTTGCGCTCTTCGGCCATGCCATTCCCATCCAACTTGCCGGTCTTCTGCTTTCCGTCGGCGAAGTGCAGGGTATAAGGGACAGCCGCCATCGCCTTTCCTTGAAAACCATCCAGATCGAGTTTCAGCCAACTGGTGTGCTCGGCCGACGGAAAGAACGGCAACTCAGCGTCACGACGGGCGGGACCTTCGAACTTGTGCATCCCGGCCTTGACCGTGAAGTCGCCCGCGCAGCCCTGTTCGATCTTGCCGTCCGCGATCCTGATGTACGCCCCGCCGCATGACAGTGTGATGCTCGTCTTGGCCGCGACGACGATATCGCCCTGGCTGGCGGTGATGTTCACGTCGCGATCCGCCGCGATGCCGATGCTGTCCTGCTGCGCCTGGATGTCCAGCTTGCCTGCGCGCGCGATATGTTTCATGCCGTCGCGATGCGCAAACAACGACAATCCTTTTCCCGCCTGGATGTTCACGCACTGTCCCGCGACCGCCTGTATGTGCTGCTGCGCGACGATGTTCTGCTGACCACCGCTGTAACTCACGCACGAGTTGGGTGTAGCGTTCACGAAACCGCCTTCCGCATACTTGGCGATCAAAGGCGCGCCGCGTTGTACGGCCCCCTCGCCCCCGGTATTGGTGCCGTGTTCGGCATTCCGCAGGTCTTCCTCCAATTGCTGGTGTGACCTGAGATCGACCGGCATCGCCTGATGCTGCTCGGCGAACTCACCCAACTCCTTGAGAAGCGCTTGCGAGCCTTCGAGCAGTGCCTGCAACGGCGCCCGCTCCAGTTGCTTGCCGGCGCCGCCGAGCATGGCCTGCGTCGTCAGCATCAACAGCCTGGCGGCTCGCACCACGACGGATTGATCGCTGCGCAGTTCGGCGCCTTCGCCGCGCGGGTGTCCGTTCGGACCGGATCTCGGGTGCGTCAACCACCCCAGGTTCAATTGGCTATGCCCGTGTTCGCTGGCCAGTTGCGCACTGATCTGCCCGGGCGTGTCGTCCAGTCGCAGCTGGTTGTAGCGCGATCCGTTGACTTCCTTGCTCTTGATGCCGGCCAGGAAGCGGTTGCCGGGCAGCGCGCCTGTATGACTGAACGCCGGCGGTGGCGCCGTGCCGCCAAAGACCCGTCCCACGACAATGGGCTTGTCCGGGTCTCCACCGAGGAAATCCACCAGCACTTCGTCGCCGACGCGGGGGAGACTGATGCTTCCCCAGCGGTCGCCCGCCCAATGGCTCGCAACACGCACCCAGGCGGAATCCCGGTCGGAATTGCTTGCGCCGGCACCACGCGCGTGGTCCTTCTCGCGCGTGCCGGGAAACCGGATCTTGACGCGCCCGAATTCGTCGCAATGGACTTCTTCGCCCGGCGGGCCGACCACGATGGCGGACTGCAGCCGCACGCGAGGCAGGTCGGCTACCGGGTCGTACGCCGGCACGATCGGAATGCCGCGTCGTACGCAGGTAAAGCGGTTGGTGAATTTGACGCCCCGTGCCTCACTCGCACTCGCCAGTGCGGCGGCGTCCGATGCGGCATGCCAGGCGCTAGGGTCAACGAGGCGCCGCGCGCGTGCGTCGAGTATCTCGGGAAGGTTGTTTTCAGCGGCTAGCGCCAGTTCCGTGACCACGAATTCGCGTTCGCCGTCCGGGTGCGTGTCGATCTCCGGATGCCCCTCCAGCCGGAACCATTCGCCGACACACAAATCACGCACTCCGCTCTCGCCGTGGAAGCATTTGGCTTCGTACTCGTGGCGCTCCATGCGCAATTCGCCCAGCGTGCGGTAATCGTGACTGTCGTCGCCCGCATGCGGCGAATCGATCCAATAGTCGTCGAGGCTTGCAGCAAACCGGTTGCCCGACTCGCCCTGCCGCATCGTCGTGGGTGCCTCGGTCTGCATCATTCTGCCCTGCAGATAATCCCAGCTCGCCCGTGTGGTGCTGCCGGCCTTCATCGTCCGGATGGCGTTCCAGCCGATGACGCCGTCGCGCGCCTCCGTCCCCGCATCGCGATGAAAGCGTACGGTGCCGGCGGCATTACGCGGCAGCGTCCCAGGCTCGTCAAACAGGACAAGCGTATGCATTGGCGCAGCCGGTCTACCCGACCTGGTGGACGAGACGTGACGCATGGACCATGCGAGCCCGCGCCGCTTCCACAAGCGCCGCAGGAAAGCCGCGTCGGACTCGTTGTGCTGCATCGTGAACGATCGGGCCGGGTAACGCTGTGTCACACCGGATGTGTCGACGTCGAAGGTGGCCGCGAGGATCGGGTTGACCTGCTGCCATTCGCGTAAGAGCAGTTCCGAGATGTCGACTTCGCTCAGGTCGCGAAAGACACGCGTGTTGACGCGCTGTTCCATCAACGCGAGGGCATCACGCACCACCAGTTCGTACGCCGCAAGACCGCCGTCGCTACGCCCGGCGGACGCCCTGGCCACGATCCCGCAGACCGATCGCAAGCCGCCCCGGTCCGTCACGAACCGAAGTTCCACGGGCAAGGCCATGAACTCCTTCAGCGGCAAGCCGGCACGGGTGGCCACGCAAAGCAGGCGATATTCGAAGCCACCACACAACACTTCGCGGCCGCTGACATGCTTGACGAGCAGGACGTCGTCGAGCGCAGCATCCTTGACCCAGACACGCAGGCGGATGGGACGATTCCTTTGGGTGGGGTCGGCGGCGAACCTGGGAAAGTCCGGCAGATTCATGGGCATGACCTTTCGCAAGAAAAGCATTACCGCAGGAAATTGCCATACGACTTAGTGGCGCAACTTGACGTGCCTCACTGCAACAACTTGACGGGATATCCGACTACAAACGTGTTCAGATAATCCTGAGGGATCACGACCCGATGGATGCCGCCCGCCAGGATCGTTACGATAAGTGACGCCGTGACGATACCGACACCCGCTGCAAGCGCGATGACAACCACACGCCGCCCGCCTGCATACCGTGCCAATGCACACCCCATGTGCACGAACAACGCCACCACCGCCAGGAAATAATAAGGCGCGAAGAACAGCACGAACGGCCATACGTGCAGCCCGGCCGCCGCAAAATAAAAATTCGTATCGAGCCCGCCCATGCGCCCCGCCAGCACGGCCACGACGTGGATCGCCAGGAACAGCGCCACATACGCGCCCGACCCCGCCTGCAGCCACGCGAGCACGCCGCGCCGCCGCTGCCGTCCCGTCCACAGCATGCGCAGGCCGCTGGCCGCCTGCAGCACGACACCTGCCAGCAGCACGGCTTCCACGGCCGGCTGCCGGTACACGCGGCGCGCCGCGTCCATGAAGCGCAGGTGCGCATCGACGCCGGCCAGCGCGGCCAGGTGATTCGCCACGTGAACCACCAGGAAGACCGCGAGCACGGCGCCCGCGGCCCGGTGCAAACGGCGCGGCGCAATCACCGCGCGCGCGCCGTCAGCCGCAACGCGAGCGGCGTCTCCGGCCTGAGGGTGATGTTGAAGACGGGCTGCGGCGGCGCCATCCCGGCCGGCACGTCCACCGTGTACCGCTGGAGGAACATCGCGGCGAGCAGCGTCATCTCCGCCAGCGCAAGATGCTGGCCCAGGCACACGCGCGGCCCAGTCCCGAAGGGCATGAAGGCACCGCGCGGGATCGCCGGCGCGCCTGCGGCGAAACGCTCGGGACGGAACGCGTCCGGTTCCGGGAACCAGCGTGCGTCGTGGTGCATCAGGTGCAGGGGTATGCCGAACATCGTCCGTGCCGGCAACTGCCAGCCGCCCAGCGTGATCGGCCGCACGGACCGGCGCGTGATGAGCACGGGCGCGGCGGGATACAGGCGCAAGGTTTCCTGCAACGTGCACCCCAGGTAGTCCAGCGCGGGCAGGTCGGCGGCCGTCGGTTTGCGCCCCTGCAGCACGGCGTCGACCTCGGCGCGCGCGGCCGCCTGCGCGGACGGGTTCGCGGCCATGCACCACGACCACCACGTGAGGGTCGCGGCCGTCGTCTCGTGGCCTGCCAGGAACGCCGTCATGCACTCGTCGCGCACGGCCTGCAGGGGCCAGGTCGCGGGATCCTCGACGTGCAGCGCCAGCAGGCGGGTGAGCAGGTCCTGCGGCCAATCGGCCCGCAGCGTCGCCATGCGCGCCTCGACGTGACCCCGGATCAACCGGTCGAGCGTGGCGAGCGCGCGGCGCTTGCGGCTTTTCCATGGCATCCAGTCGGGCCAGCTCTTCGGCCAGTACATCTCGGCATTGCCCGCGACGGCCGCGTCATGCACGGCCCGTTCGGCGTCCCGGGTATCCGCCGTCACCCCGCTGGAAAACGTCATCCGCATGATCACGTCCATGCCCAGCGACGTGAAGGCGCTCTCGATCGGCCAGGCGGCGTCGGCCTGCGGCCACTGCGCGAACGCCGCGTCGGCGGCATGCGCCATGGCGGGCAGGAAGGCCTGCACGGCCTTCGGCGTGAACGCGGGCTGCAGCGCGTGCCGCTTCGTGCGCCACGCGGCGCCCTCCGACGTCAGGGTGCTATGGCCGTGCAGCTGCGCGAACACCTCGATGCCGCGCTCCCAGCGGACCAGCGCGTCGTGCTGGTCGACGAGCAGTTCGCGCACCCGTTCCGGGTCGGTGACGACGATCTGGTGCTCGGGCCAGATCCGCAGGTGCACCATGCCGCCGTAGGCGTCGCGCCAGGCGGACAATGCGCCGAGCAGGTCGCGCGACATCGCGCGCAGGAAGCGCCAGCCCGTCAGGCCGGGCGGCGGTCCGGGCGGCCAGGTACCGGGTGGATGGGAGACCGGCGTGCTGCTTGCCGCGCCGGCGTGGAAGGGGCAGGAGGGGGGCGTGGTCGTTTTCATGCCTGGCATTCTCGATCGGCCGGGCGGCGCGGTATTGAACCGAAACGACATCGACAACGCATTGCAGGGCCGGACCGACAGCTTCTATACTGTCGGGAATGACGTTAATCTTTCGACCAGTAACCGCAGTGCTGGCAACCATTGCCTGCACCCTCTCCGCGCACGCGGCGCCCCTGGACAAGGCGCCCGTCATCGACCTGCCCCACGCCAGCTGGACGGCCCGCGAAGGCGCGCCCTCGAACATCACCGGCATCGCGCAGACACGCGACGGCTGGATCTGGATCGGCAGCACGTCCGGCCTGTACAAGTTCGACGGCGTACGCTTCCTGCGCGCGGCGGGTAGCGAGGCGCCGCTGTCGTCGAACGTGGCCGGCATCGGGGTGCTGTCCGATGGCGTGATGTGGGTCGGCTACAAGTACGGCGGCGTGAGCCTGATGCGCGACGGCCGGATGCGCCACTTCCCCGGCCACGAGGACGGCGGACCGGCCGGCACGGTATTCTCCGCCGCGCGCGACGCGGGCGGCCGGGTGTGGCTCGCGACCGGCCGCGGCCTCGTCGTCCAGGGCGCTGACGGGCGCTGGCGGCCGTACGACGCGACGCTCGGCACGCCCGCCCGCGCGTTCTCGTCCGTGCTGACGGACGGCGACGGCACGCTGTGGGCCACCGGCGTCGACGGCGTCTTCGCGCTGGCCAGGGGCAGCAGCCGGTTCGAGCGCCGGGCCATGTTGTCCAGTTTCGTGCCGCTGGTACGCCACCCGGACGGCAGCATCTGGATGACGAACGAAACACGACCGGGCGCACACATGCTGCGCGGTCCAGCGCGCGGGGCCGCGCGGACACCGGATGTGCCGCGCGGCGCCGTCCTGCTCTCGTTCGACCGCGACGGCCATGCCTGGGTCGCCGACGGCTCCGGCATCCTGCGCAGTCCCGGCGCGGGCGAGCAAGCGCCGCTGCAGCGCATGTGGGCCGAGCACGGCCTGTCCGGCCGCAAGGTGCAGACCGTGTTCGAAGACCGCGAGCGCAACGTCTGGCTCGGGACCGAAAGTGGCCTGGACCGCTTCCACGCGCCGCGCGTGCGGGCGGAGGCGCTGTCCGGGGATGCCTCGTCGGATGCGCTGCCGCTCGCGGGTGACGCAGGGGCGGGTGTCTGGGCCGGCCATTTCTTCCTGTCCGCCCCCGGCGCCACGGCGCGCCGCCGCGGACCGCCGCCCGCCGGCGTCAACTACGCGACGACCGCGTTGTACCGGGGGACCAGCGGCGCCGTGTGGGCCGCCGGATTCGATGGACTGTGGTCGGTGCCGGCCGACGGGTCGGACTGGCGCCGCCTGCATCCCGGCCTCGAGGGCCCGGCGACCTTTTACGCGATGGCGCAGGACACCGCCGGCACGCTGTGGCTCGCGCTGGGTCGGCGCGGCGTCGCCGCGTGGCGCGACGGGCGCATGGTCGACGGCGGCGGCATCGCGGAACTGAAGACGTACGCGGCAGCGACCGTCGCGGCGGACCGGCGCGGGCGCGTCTGGTTCGGGTCCGTCGGCGACGACCTCGCCGTCCTGGACGGCGGCAAGGTGCGGCACCACGGCCGCGCGGACGGCCTCGGCGTCGGCACCGTCATCCAGATCCTGCCGACGGAGGGCGGCGCCTGGGTCGGCGGCGAGAATGGCATCGCGCATTTCGACGGCACGCGCTTCACGCCCGTCGCGGGCCGCAACGGCGAGCCGTTCGCGGGGATCACGGGCATGGTGTTCGCCCGGGACGGCACGTTGTGGCTGAACGGCGCCGGGGGAATATCCAGCATCGCGCCGGCCGAGCTGCAGCGGGCGCTGCGCGAACCGGGCTACGCGGTCGGCTACGGCCGGATCGATTACCGCGACGGCCTGCGCGGCACCGCGGGCGCGCTCATCCCGGTGCCTTCCGCCGTCCGCAGCGACGACGGCACGCTGTGGTTCACGACGATCGGCGGCGTCTACGGATTCGACCCGGCCGCACTGCCCCGCAATACGCTCGTGCCGCCCGTCGTCATCACGGGCCTGAAGTCCGGCGCGACCGCACTCGCCGCGAACGACGGGATGCGCCTGCCGGCGGGGACGGAGACGCTGGACATCGACTTCACCGCGCTGACCTACCGCGAGCCCGGACGCGTGGCATTCCGCTACCGGCTCGACGGCGTCGACCACGACTGGCGCGAGGGCGGCGAACGCTCCGCCCACTACACCAACCTGGGACCGGGGCACTACCGCTTCGCGGTCCTCGCGTCGAACGACGACGGCGTGTGGAACACGACCGGCGCGTCCTTCGCGTTCGACATCGCGCCGCGCCTGACGCAGACCACGTGGTTCCGGGTCCTGTGCGTCGTGGCGGCGCTGGTCGTCGCATGGCGCCTGCAGCTGTTCTGGATGCGCCGGACGGCGCGCCGGCTGGCCTTTCGCATGGGCGAGCGGATCGCCGAACGCGAACGCATCGCGCGCGAACTGCACGACACGCTGCTGCAGTCGATCCAGGGGGTGATGCTGCTGTTCTGGAGCACGGCCAGCCGGCTGACGGCGGACGTGCGCGCACCGCTCGAAGCGGCCCTGGCGCGCGCCAACGGCGTGGTGGCCGAGGGCCGCGACCGGGTAGCGGGCCTGCGCTCGTCCGCCGTGCCCGATGCCGACCTGGCCGGCGCGCTGCGCCGCTTCGCCGAACCGCTCGCACGCGACGCCGGGATCGCCTTCCACCTGCATGTGGACGGCCGGGCGCGCAGCCTGCGCGACGCCGCGGCCGACGAAGCCTTCGCCATCGCCCGCGAAGCGTTATGGAACGCGGTGACGCACGCGCGGGCACGCAAGGTCGACGTCAGGCTGCAGTACGCGCCGGCGGCGCTCGTCGTCACGGTGGCCGACAACGGCGTCGGCCTGCCGGACGACGTCGACGCCGAACATGGGCGCCCCGGTCACTGGGGCATCCGCGGCATGCGCGAGCGCGCGCGCACGCTGGGCGCGCTGCTCGCGATCCGGACGGCGCCGGGAGACGGCACGACGTGGACACTGCGCGTACCGGCCCCGATCGCGTACACCTGACCACCTTTCAAAGGATAACGACATGGATACCGCACCATTTGCCCACTGCGTCTGGCACAACGAACCGCCCGTGCACCGCGTCGACGGCGGCACCCTCTCAGTCGTCACGGGAGAAAACACGGATTTCTGGCGTATCACGAGCTATGGCTTCATCCGCGACAACGGCCATTTCTTCGGCGCGCCCGCCGCCGACGGATTCACGGCGCAGGTGCGCGTGCGCGCGGCGTTCTCGTCACTGTACGACCAGGCCGGCCTCATGGTCCGCATCGACGAAGAGCGCTGGATCAAGGTGGGGGTCGAGTTCTCGGATGGCCAGCCGCTGCTCAGCACCGTGCTGACGAACGAGATGTCCGACTGGGCCGTCGCGCGGGCACCATTCTTCGCCGATGGTTTCTGGCTGCGCGTGACGGTCGGCGCGGGCGTCATCCGCGTCCAGTACTCGGCGGACGGCACCACCTGGCCGATGCTGCGTCTGGCGCCCTTCCCGGCCGCACCGCGCTATCTCGTGGGACCGATGTGCTGCACCCCGCAGCGCGCCGGGCTGGAAGCGAGCTTCAGCGAATTCACCTTGGGACCGGCCCTCGGCAAGGACTTGCATGACCTGAGCTGACCATGCAGTTGATGCGCTCCATCGCGGCAAGGGGAAAACCGCCGTGAACAAAATGGCATGACATCCTTGCTATACTTGCCGATCATGATCCCGACGCAACCGATTCCCTGCCCCGACCCGCTCGCGCGCGCCCCGCGTGCCGCGCCCGACGGCCCGCCGACCGACTGGCTGCGCCTGCCCCCGGCGTCGCTGCAGGGCGCACTCGTCGCCGTCGTCGGGCGCGACGTCCGCCACCTGACCATGAGCGACGCCCAGCGCCTGTCGCACTTCCCGTCGTCGCCGCTCGTGTCGCTGTCCTGGTACCGCGACTTCGACGTGGGCGAGATCCGCATGGAGGACGGGGCCGCGGTATGGCGGCCGTTCGGCACGCCATGCGTCGTTGCCGGCACCCAGGCGCATCCCACCACGACGTGGGCGCCGACGACGGGCCGCGGATGCATGGCCCTGTTCCACGCGGATGCCGCGCAGGCGCTGTTCGGCCTGGACCTCGCGCGCGTGCAGGACCGCTTCGCGCCCGCCGCCGACGTGATGGACCGCGCATGGGCGCCGTTCTGGGACGACCTGCTTGCCAGCCGCGACGACGACCTCGTCGGCGTGTTCGAACACCACCTCGCGCGCCGCTGGCAGGCGCTGCGCGGCCGCGATACGGACCAGCCCTCGCTGCGCCAGCTCGGCCGCCACTGGGTCGAGCGCCTCGCGTGGCAGGCGCACGAATGGCGGCGCGAGCACAGTCCGCGCCACGTCGAGCGCCGCATCAAGTCGTTCAGCGGCCGTTCGCTGCGCGAATGGCAGGGGATCGTGCGCACGGAAGGCCTGTTCTTCGCGGCGCGCGACTGCCACGAGGCCGGCCGGCCGTTCGACTGGGCCACCCTGGCGCTGGACGAAGGTTTCGCCGACCAGGCCCACATGACGCGCGCGGTGCGCCGCATCACCGGCTTCACCCCGGCGGAATTCGCGCGCCGCTTCGCCGAGGACGAATCCTTCTGGATGTACCGGCTTTGGGTGTGATCGATCAGTCGAATGTGTAGCGCACGCCCACGCGGACGGTGCGCGGCGCGCCCGGCGCCTGGAACGTCGAGTGCACGCGGTCCTGCGCGACGAAGCTGCCGGCCGCGTCGAAACCGGTCGTGCCGAGCTGCGACGCCGTCGCGTAGCGGCGATCGAACAGGTTGTCCACCTGGGCAAAGACGCGCAGGCGCGGCGTCGCCTGGAACCCCGTGCCGAAGTCGAACACGGCATGGCCCGGCGTGCCGCCCCCGCCCAGGTAGTCCTTGCCGTCCGGGCGGTGCAGGCCGTTCTCGTTGCCGCGCGCCGTCGCTTCCGACGCCGCGACCACGCCCAGTTCCGCCGACCACGCGGGCGTGATCCGCCATTCGGCGCGCGCCTTGAACACGTGCCGCGGGATCAACGGGATGCGGTCGCCGGGCCGGATCGCGATATTGCCGTCTGCATCCGCGCTGCTGTTCCCCTCCCCGCCCACGGTCTCGCCGCTCGCGAACGTCGCGTGCAGGTACGTGTAGTGCGCCGATACGGTCACCGGTCCGGCGCGGCCGTCGACACCCAGTTCGACGCCCTGGCGCCGCGTCCTGCCGAAATTGCGGAAGTAGCCGAAACCCGCCGCGTCGTCCGCGACGAACAGGATATCGTCGTCGTTCGACGCGCGGAACACGCCGGCGTTCCAATGCATCCTGCCGATCATGCCGCGCACGCCGGCCTCCCACGTGCGCGTGACGACCTGTTTCAACGGCGGATCGCCCGCCATCGCGTTCGGCAGCTTGCACGGATTCGCCGGATCGGCGCAACCCAGTTCCACCGCCGTCGGCGTGCGGCTCCCTTCGTCGTAGCCGGCATAGGCATTCAATGCGCGCGCCGGCGACCACGTGATGCCCACGGCGGGATTGAAGCGGCCGTAACGGTGGTCGCCGTCGAGCGAGCCGCCGCCGCCGCCCGGATTGACGCGATCGCGATTGCGCACCGCCGTCCGGTTGTAGCGGCCGGACAGGGTCGCGTGCAGGCCGTCGCGCAGCTGGAACGTGTCGGTCGCGAAGACGCTCCATGTGCGCGTGCGGCCGACGAGGTCGACGGCCATCTCATCGTTGGACACGTCGGTGGGAGTAACGCTCCGGTCCTGGCCGAGGATGCCGTATTGCGCGCCCTGGCGGAAGTCCGCGCGGCTCGCGTCGTATGCCGCGCCGACCGTCAGGTGGCCGGCAAATTCGGCCTGCCCGCTCAATCCATGATTCCTCTGCGTCCCGGCCGTGCGATTGACGATGCCGCCGAACGGAACATCATCGTCGTCGTTCAGGTCACCGTTGAACGTGGTCGTGCGGATGTGGCGGAGGTAGAGGTTCCCGGACAACAGAACGTCGCCCTCGACCTTGCGGCTGCCCGTCAGGTTGAGCAGCACGGCGCGGTTGCGCGTCACGTCCGGCGTCGTGTAGACGCTCGCACGGTCCCGGTCGAGCAAGCGTTGCTCCTGCAAGCCGTTGCCGGCCAGGCGGCTACCGGCCAGGGCCGCGCTCAAGGCCACGTCGGTGTCGCCGTCGTGCCAGCCCATCTTGCCGAACATCTGGCCGAGGCGCGTGGGCGAAGAGTCGCGCCAGCCGCCGTCGCGGAACGCCGTGCCCGTCACATACCAGTGCAGGCCGCGGCCGTCGTGGCCGCCGTGCTCGAACACGGCTTCGGCGCGGCCGTAGCTGCCCGCCTGCGCCTGCACGGCGCTGCCCGCGTCGTGCAGGCCATCCCTGGTGCGGACGGCCAGCGCGCCGCCCAGCGTGTTCAGGCCGAACAGGGGATTCGAACCCGGCATCAGGGTCAGGGTGGAGATGGCGGCGCGCGGGATCAGGTCCCAGCTGACGACGTCGCCGAACGGTTGATTCATGCGCACGCCGTCCACGTAGACGGACAATCCCTGCGGCGTGCCGAGCAGGGGCGATGCCGTGAAGCCGCGGTAGCTGACGTCCGGCTGGAACGGGTTGCCCTGGATCTCGTTGACGAACACGCTGCCCAGGCGGCGGTTCAGGGCATCCGGCAACGTGGCGGCGGCCGGGTCGTTCATGTCCTCGCCGTCCAGGGCCTGCACGTTCGCCGCGATCCGTTCGCGCGCGACGACAAGGCCCTGCAGCGGCGTCGTGCCCACGATTTCCACGACGGCCGGCGCCGGGTCGGCCGCGGCGACGCCGTGCCAGGGCGCCGCGACGGCGGCGGCGAGTGCGGTCAAGCGCAGGCGGGTATGTCGGGTCATGTTCGTGTCTCCTCGTGTTTTCTTTTGCACGAACTATTCCAGCGGCGCGCCGCCCCCGACAGGGAAAAAATCCCGACTGGTATGGAAGTTGCGTACACCACGGCAAACAACACCACACGAGGAGACCATGGACCTGCGCCGCCGTCTCATCGGCTCGCTCGGCCTGCTGTTGGGCAGCCTGCTGGCCATGACCACGCTGATACAACTGTATTCGCTCCGGAGCGACATCCGTGCCGAGGTGGACGCTTCCACGCGGCTCGTGAACGTGCTCGCGGCGGCCGGCAGTACCGACGCGGGCGATGCGGGCGCCGTACGCGCCCGGCTCGCCGCTGCCGGCCTGCGCCACCTGAGCATCCGCACGGCGGACGAACCGCCGCCGCAGCGCGCCGCGCATCCGCTGCCCGCCTGGCTGGGGTTCGGCCCGCCGGACCGCGGCGAGCGGGCGATCCGCATCGGCGGGCAACTGCTCTACATCGCACCGAATCCGGAATCGGAGATCGCCGAACGCCTGCACGACACTGTGCAAATCTGGATCACCCTGCTGTTCTTTTCCGGTACAACCCTGGCCGTGACGTGGTGGTGCGCCGACCGCGCACTGTCGCCCGTGCGCGCGCTGGAAGCGGGCCTGCATCGCCTGGCGCGCGGCGAACCCGATCCCGCCCTGCCGGCGTTCGCCCTGCGCGAATTCCGCCGCGTGGCCGACGCCATCGCCCACCTCGCGCGCGCACTGGCGGACGCGCGCGCCGCGCAGCACGCGCTGGCGCGCCAGCTGATCACGGTGCAGGAGGACGAACGGCGCGTGCTGGCGCGCGAGCTGCACGACGAGATGGGCCAGACGCTGACGGCGCTGAACGTCACCGCGACCCACCTCGCGCGCCATGCGAACATGCTGACGCGCGACGCGGTGGCCGAATGCGCAGCCGACCTGCGGCGCGAGATCCGCACCTGCGGCGAGCAGCTGCGCGCGATGCTCAAGACCCTGCGGCCGCACGGGCTGCACGCGGCCGGGCTGGCGCAGACCCTGCGCGATCTCGTGCTGGGCTGGCGCACGCGCCACACGGACATCGATTTCGAACTCGACCTGCCCACGCAGCTGCCGGACGTGGGCGAGTTGCTGTCGCTGACGGTCTACCGCGTCGTGCAGGAAGCCGTCACGAACGTCGTGCGCCACAGCGGCGCGTCGCTGTGCGTCGTGCGGCTCGCGGTGCGGGCCGGCGGTCTCGTGCTGGAAGTCCGCGACGACGGCCGCGGCCTCCCCGAGGATGCCGCCTGCTGGCAGGGCGGCCTGCTCGGGATCACGGAACGCATCGCGATGGCGGGCGGCCAGTTGCGTCTCGTGGCCGGCCCGGCGGGCGGCCTGCGCCTGCTGGCGACGTTGCCGCTGCCGGCGACGCACGTCGCGGAGGTGCCGGCATGATCCGCATCGTCCTCGTCGACGACCACGCCGTCGTGCGCAGCGGCTACCGCCGGCTCTTGTCCGCCGAACCCGATTTCGACGTCGTCGGCGAAGCGGCCAGCGCGCCGGAAGCCAATGCGCTCGTCCAGCAGGTGCGCCCGGACGTCGCCATCGTCGACCTGAGCCTGAAAGGCAGCAGCGGCCTGGAAGCCATCGCCGGCATGCGCGCCCGCCTGCCGGCGTTACGCGTGCTCGTGCTGTCGATGCACGACAGCGCCGGCCACGTCGCCCAGGCGCTGAAGGCCGGCGCGCACGGCTACCTCACCAAGCGCAGCGAACCGGAAGAACTCATTGCCGGCATCCGCGCCGTGCTGCGCGGGACGCGCGTGCTGTCGTCCGACGTGGCGGCCACGGCCCCCGCACCGCTGGACGGCCTGACGCCGCGCGAGTTCGACATGCTGCGCCTGCTCGTGCACGGCGAATCCGTGCAGGCCATCGCGGCCCAGCTCACGGTCAGCCCGAAGACGGTGCTGAACACCCTCACGTCCGTGCGCCAGAAACTGGGAGCGGACAATGATTTCCGGCTGATGCACCTCGCGGCGCGGCTGGGGATCGTGGAGTTCGGGGTCGCCGCTACTGCGTGAAGACGCGGTTCAGCTCCGCCGCCGGCAGCGCATCGTCGGCATAGGTAAAGGTGCCCTGCTCCAGCACCTCGCGCGCGTCGCGCACGAGCGCACCGTACGCGGCTCGTGCGAGCGACGCGCCGAGGCTCACGCGCGTGACGCCCAGCGCCGCCAGCTCCGCGACGGAGAGCCCCAGGCCCGGGGCGCCCGCCATGAAGTTCACGGGCCGGTCGACGGCGCGCACGACGGCCGCGATGTCTTCCTGCTTCGCGATGCCCGGCGCGAACAGCACGTCCGCGCCCGCTTCCTGGTAAGCCTGCAGGCGGCGGATCGTGTCGGCCAGGTCCGGACGGCCGACGCGGAAGTTTTCCGCGCGGGCCGTCAGCATGAATTTGAAGGGAAGTCCACGGGCCGCCTCCACCGCCGCGCGGATACGCTCCGTGGCGAGGCCGATATCGTACAGCGGCGCATGCGGATCGTCGGTCGCGTCCTCGATGGAACCGCCCACGATGCCCGTCTCTGCCGCCTCGACGATCGTGCGGGCCGCCTCTTCCGGCGCAGCGCCGAAGCCGGATTGCAGGTCGGCGGACAGCGGCAGGTCCGTCGCGGCGGCCAGTTCCGCCAGGTGCGGCAGCATTTCGGCGATGGTGATGGTCGGATCCGTCTTCGCCTTCGAAAACGCGAAACCGGCGCTGGTGCCCGCCAGCGCCTGGTAGCCCAGGTACTGCAACAGCTTCGCCGATCCCGCGTCCCACGGATTCGGAATGACGAAGCAGTTGCCGCGGCGGTGCAGGTCGGCGAAAGCCTGCGCTTTTTCCAGCTGGGTCTTCATGCGTTTCTCCTGAGTGGACAAAACGCTACGTTACCAGATCATCACACCGCCGGTTCCTCGCCCACGCGCACGACGTGCAGGAGGTTCGTCCGGCCGGGACGCCCGGACGGGAAGCCAGCGACCACGACGACATCGTCGCCCGCATCGGCCAGGCCGTGGAAGCGCGCGGCCGCCACGCCATCGGCCACCATGCGGTCGAAGCCCTCCGCTTCCTCGAACGGCGCCGGGTGGACGCCCCACACGAGCGCCAGGCGGCGCGCGATGGGCGTGCTCGGCGTCAGTGCGAGGATGGGCGCGGTGGGCCGCTCGCGGCTCGCGCGCAGGCAGGTGGCGCCGCTCGCCGTGTACGTGACGGTGGCGGCGGGCGCGAGGAGGTTCGTCACGCGGCGCAGCGCGCAGCAGATGGCGTCCGCCGTCGTCTTGTCGGCCGGCTTGTGGCTGGCGTCCAGGCCTTCGCGCCAGCGCGGGTCCTGCTCCACTTCGCGGATCACGTTGTCCATCACGGCCACCGATTGCACCGGATACTGGCCCGATGCCGATTCTGCGGACAGCATCACGGCGTCCGCGCCTTCGTAGATGGCGGTGGCGACGTCCGACACCTCGGCGCGGGTGGGCACCGGCGCGGCCGTCATCGATTCCAGCATCTGCGTCGCGACGACGACGGGACGGCCGGCCGCGCGCGCCGCGTGCACGATGCGACGCTGCAGCACGGGCACCTGTTGCGGCGGGAGTTCCACGCCCAGGTCGCCCCGCGCCACCATGATGCCGTCGGCGAGGGACACGATGCCGTCCAGCGCGTCGATCGCGGCCGGCTTTTCCAGCTTGGCCATGATCCACGCGCGGTCGCCGATCAGGCTCCTCGCCTCGACGATGTCCTCGGGGCGCTGCACGAACGAGAGCGCGACCCAGTCCACGCCCAGTTCCAGGCCGAATGCGAGGTCGGCGCGGTCTTTCGTCGTCAGCGGCGAGATCGGCAGCACGACGCCGGGCACGTTGACGCCCTTGCGGTCGGACAGCGGGCCGCCGGCCATCACGGTCGTCTCGGCGAAGTCGGGGCCGCAGGCGTCCACGCGCAGGCGCAACTTGCCGTCGTCCAGCAGCAGGTCGGTGCCGGGGCGCAGCGCGGCGAAGATCTCCGGATGCGGCATGCCGGCGCGCGTGGCGTCGCCTTCCTTCGCATCGAGGTCGAGACGGAAGCGGCTGCCCGTCTCGAGGACAGCTTTGCCGCCGGCCATGCGGCCCACGCGCAGCTTCGGCCCCTGCAAGTCCATCAGCACGCCGATGGGACGGCCGATATCTCGCTCGACGCTGCGGATGACGCCATAGCGCGCGGCGTGGTCCTCGTGGCTGCCGTGGCTGAAATTCAGGCGGAAGACGTCGGCGCCGGCAAGCGCCAGCGCGTAGATCTGGTCGGGGGTGGAACTGGAGGGGCCGAGGGTGGCCAGGATGCGGGCGCGGCGTTGGCGTAGCATGGGTTTATCCTTAAAAAAAACGGGTACGCCGCCGCCGCGGCGCACCCGCTAAAGGGAAGACTTTTTCTTTTTCAGGCGACGTAGATCGCGCGGAAATCGTTTACGTTGGTCAGCGTGGGGCCCGTGATCAGGGAATCGCCCAGCGCACGGAAGAACGTGTGCGCATCGTTGTTCTCGAGGCTCGCACGGGGCGGCAAGCCCCGTTCCCAGCCGCGGGCCAGCGTGTCCGGCGCGACGAACGCACCGGCGATCTCCTCGGCGCCGTCGACGCCGTCCGTGTCGCCGGCCAGCGCGTGGATACCGGGCGCGCCGTCCAGCGCGACGGCGAGCGCCAGCAGGAATTCGACGTTGCGGCCCCCGCGGCCGTTGCCGCGGATGGTGACGGTCGTCTCGCCGCCGGACAGCAGCACGCACGGTCCCGCCACCGGCTGGCCGTGCCGGCGCGCCTGCAGGGCGATGCCGGCCATGACCTTGGCCACGTCGCGCGCCTCGCCTTCGATGCTGTCGCCCAGGATCAGCGGCGTGACACCGGCCTGGCGCGCGACTTCCGCGGCCGCTTCGAGTGCCAACTGCGGCGATGCGACGATGTGCGTCTCGACGTGTTCCAGGCGGCGGTTGCCCGGCTTGACGGTCTCGCCGTCACCGGATTCCAGCAAGCGGCGCGCGCCTGCCGGCAGGTCGATCCCGTAGCGGCGCACGACCTCCAGCGCATCCGCGCAGGTCGTCGGGTCGGCCACGGTGGGCCCGGAGGCGATGTCCATCGGGTTGTCGCCCGGGACGTCGGAAATCAGGAGGTTGA
>CBIHOW010000002.1:0-163474 GCA_966211695.1 uncultured Massilia sp.
CCAGGGTCGGGCGGATCGTCACGGGCGGCAGGGCCAGCAGGCTGGCGTAATCGAACGCCCACGCCGTCGTGAACGTGACCTGGTGCTTGTGCATCATCTGGTCTAGCGCCGGGTCCAGTGGCCCGCGGTTGCCGCGCGCAATGGCTCCGGTGACCGTCAGCAGGGCAGGGCCGCGTCCGGACGGTTGCGCCGCCTGGCCGGCGACAGGAAGGGCGCCCGCGACCGCCGCGGCGCCGAGGAACTGGCGTTTGTTCATGAGAAAATGCCTGGTCAATGAGAGCTTCTCATCATAGCAATATTGTCGAATGGATTTGTTTTCCACAAGCATGGATTTGGTCCCCATCCCGATCGAGGATGGCGAGCTGGCCATGCTGGCCCAGCTTCCTATGCCGGTCGGCAATGCCGACATCTTGGCGCGCTTGCTTGCCGAGACACCATGGCGCGCCGACACCGTCGTCGTGTACGGCAAGCGCTACCTGCAGCCCCGCCTGACGGCCTGGTATGGCGAAGCCAGCTATACCTATTCCGGCCTGACCCTGCATCCGCTGCCCCTGACGCCCCTGCTGGAACAATTGCGCGCCACGGTCGAACAGGTGACGGGGCGGCGCTACAACAGTGTCCTGCTGAATTACTACCGCGACGGCGCCGACAGCATGGGCATGCACAGCGATGATGAGCCGGAACTGGGCCCGCAGCCGGTGATCGCCTCGCTCAGCTATGGCGCCGCCCGCACCTTCATCCTGCGTCACAAGCGCAGCAAACGCACCGTCAAACTCGACCTGACGGACGGCAGCCTGCTGCTGATGGCGGGCGACCTCCAGGCCAACTGGCTGCATGGCATCAACAAGACGGCCAAAGTGGTTGGGCCACGGCTCAATCTAACTTTTCGTTACGTGAGCTAAATCGTTGTTATCTCTGCCCAATTTTCGTTAAAGCACTACTGAATTTAGGGTCATTAAGTTACATTCGATTACAAGTCTTACGAGTTCAGCACGGACTTCACCAATTTGCGGTGCTATCTTGACCACATCGCGATTCACGATCGAATCGCGAACCAGTCAAACAACGCAAAGGGAATCCGTAACATGAAAAAGCTCATCGTTGCACTGATCGCCACCACTGCCGCCATCGGCGCGGCCCAAGCCCAGACCACCCAGACCCAACCGCGCGCCTATGTCGGCGTCGGCATCGCCACGGCGGACCACGTGAATTCGTCGGTCGGCGGCCTGACCAATTTCGACAGCGACGGCTACAAAGCCTCGGGCAAGATTTTCGGCGGCTATGAATTCGACCAGAACTGGGGCGTCGAAGCCGGCTACACCGACTTCCGCAACTCGGATTTCAACTACACCGCCAACGGCGTCAACGGCAGCGGTCGCACCAAGGGCAACAGCTACTACGTCGCCGGCAAGTACAACATGCCGGTGAACGACCAGTTCTCCGTGTACGGCAAGCTGGGCCTGCAGCACAGCGAGCGCAAGCTGGAAAGCGCCGCGCTGAACCTGAAGAACACCGACACCGGTGCCTACGGCGCCGTCGGCGTGCAGTACAACCTCAACCAGCAGGTCGCCCTGACCGCCGAGTACGAGCGCTACGGCAAGAGCAAGGATTTCGGCGCCAAGGCCGACGTCTGGACCGTGGGTGCGCGCTACAGCTTCTAAGCGTCTCCAGCTCGTTTCCCAGCACCGGGGTCTGACCCCAGTGTTGACGCCAGCGCATCCGCCACCGCCCGCACGGCGGGCAGCTGGCCGCGCCGGTGCGGCATCAGCAAGGTCGTCGTGACGGTGCCGGCGGTCCACGCGGGCAGCACACGCACCAGGTCGCCGCGCGCCAGCATCGGGCCGCACAGGCGCCGCGGCAGGCAGGCGATGCCGAGTCCGCCGCATGCGGCGCGCAGCAACACCTGCGATTCGTCCGCCGCCAGCCGCGGCTGCGGCCGCGCTTCCGCGGCTGCACCGTCGGCGTGTTCCAGCCGCCACGCGGATTGCGCCGCACTGGTCATCAGGCCGGCGTGTTCATCGAGGGCAGCGGGCGCGGATGGCGCACCATGCCGCGCCAGATAGTCCGGCGACGCGACCAGATAGATCGGGTCGCTGCACACGCGCCGCTGCACGAGTCCGGAATCCGGCAACGGTGCGAAATGGTCGCGTACCGCGATATCGATGCCTTCCTGCACCAGGTCGACGAAGCGGTCCGTCGTATGCAGCGCCACACGCAGCTTCGGGTACGCGTGCGCCAGCGCCAGTAAAGGTTCGGCCAGGCTCAGTTGCGCCGTCGGGACCGACGCCGTGATGCGCACGAGGCCGCTGGGTTCGGCGACCCTGCCTTGCACCACCGCCGCGGCCGACTCCGCCTCGATCACCATCGCCGCCGCATGCCGATACACCTCCTGGCCCAGGTCCGTCACGACGAAGCGGCGCGACGAGCGCTGGATCAGCCGCGCGTCCAGCGCCGTTTCCAGCGCGGCCACCCGCTTGGCCAGCGTCGATTTCGGAATACCGGTGCGCCGGGACGCCGGCGCGAAACCGCCGTGCGTGACCACGTGCGCGAAATGGGACAGGTCGTTCAGGTTCATGCTCATCGTCTCCATCTGGAAACGATGATTCTACATTTGCCCGTCTTTTGCGGCGGCGTCCACGAACGTATAGTTTCGGTACGCACTGCGCAGCGCGATCCTTCAATCACCCATCAAGGAAACGACATGGAACCGATCCTGTTCTACGGCGTGCCGAGCGGCTGTTCGCTGGGCGCCGTCATCGCGCTGGAATGGCTGGCGCAGCCTTACCGCCTGAGCCGCATCGAGATGATGCAACAACCGTGGCCCGCCCCGTATGCGCTCGTGAACCCGCGCATGAAGACGCCCGCGCTATTGCTGGAAGACGGCGCCGGCCTGACCGAAAGCGCCGCGATCCTGCAGCACATCGCCCGGCGCGGCGGCACGCGCGAGCACGACCGCCTGAATGAAATGCTGGCTTACCTGACGACGGATTATTTTGCCGCGTACGCGCCGTTGTGGAAGCTGTACGACGCGGGCGACAACGATGCGGCGACGCGCACGGTGCTGCGTGCCTGGGGCGAAGCAGCGGCCCGCAAGGAATGCGCGTACGTGGATGGCCTGCTCGCGGACCGGCCATGGCTGCTGGGCGCCGAGCGCACGGTGGCGGACGCGTATCTGTATGCCGTGGGCCGCTGGGCCCGCTATCACGAGGTCGCGGACCTGGACGCCGACTACCCGCACCTGGCCGCCTGGTTCCGGCGCATGGAGCTGGATCCCGCCGTGCAGTTCGCGCTGGCGATCGAGCGCGGCGAAGAACCCGCGGGCAATGGCGCGTTCCGGGGCCATGTCCCGTTGGACGCCGTGCGGGAACGTCGCGCGGCCTAGGGCCTTGCGGTCCGCCCATGCTGGCCCGCCGGCCGCATCCACGGCGGCGGCGCCAGCGGCAGCGCGGGCGGCGTGAACCCGGCCGACATAAAGCGGTGGAGCGATGACCACGGCCATTCCGATGGATGCTGGCAAAAGCCGTGGCGCATCGGATTGCTGTGCACGTAGTCGATAAGGCTTGCGTATTCTTCGTCGTCGCCTACGCGGTAGTCGCGGTAATGGCGTTCCCAGATGGTGCCGTCGCCCGTGCCGCCATCGCCCCTGGCCCTGGCGCCGCCCGGCAGGCAGGCTTTGTGTAACGCCTTGGAAAAGGCGATCTTGACGGCGCGCCAGCGCGACGCGCAGTCGTGGTCGCCCGGCGGCAGGGTCCAGATGGCGTGCGCGTGGTTCGGTAGCACGACCCAGGCATCGACGTGGAACGGTTTGCGGATGCGCGCCTGGCGCATCGCTTCGCCGAAAGCCGAGAAATGGTCCGTAAGTAAGGTGCTGCCCCGATCCAGCAAGCGCACCGTGAAGAAAAAGGTCCCGCCCGGGACCCGGTTGTCGCGGTAATGTGTCATGAACGTAGTCTGCCAAGCGGCGCAGCCAAGCCGTGTCGATCTGGCGCAAACGCGCACGAGTTGAAGAGCCTCAACCACAACGATTCTACCCACGATGCCTCTTTGACGACGATCCATTTCCGCGTATTAAACCGTGTGGCGGATGTGGCAAACATGACGTTTTGACACCGCAACGGTCGTCATTTGTTCGTCCGGCGAATTTTTTTTCAAACGGACTGAACCTTTTCACAACGGCCGGTATTAACCGGACGATTTCCGCAGTAGCAACCTGATATGCCACCCATTGCCCTGCTGTCCCAGCACCTGGTCTGCACCGGCCAGCTCGTTGCGCCCGACGCCGCCGCGCTGGCGCGCCTGCTGTTGCTGGCGCCCGTGCTGGAGGAGTGGGTGGTGCGTGCCGGATTGCAGGAGTGGCTGATCCGGCGTGCCGTGCCGGTACCGGTGCTGTTGTCGGCGGCCGCGTTCGCGCTGCTGCACGTGGGCTCCGGCTGGCATGCGGCGGGCCTCGTGCTGGCACCGGGACTGGCGCTGGCGCTGCTCTACCAGCGCGGCCGCGACTGGCGCTGGTGCGCGCTGGCGCACTGCGGAATGAATGCACTGGCCCTTGGTGGCTGTGCCCTTTGAACGAATCTGGGAGTCACTATGACTGGGCTGCAACGGAGTTTTTATTCTGTCTTCGCCGTGCTCGCGTTCGTCCCGGCCGTGCACGCGGCCGATGCGTTGAACGGCAAGAACCTGTACCTGAACGGGCCGACCGGCGGCGGCACGTCCTGCGCGTCGTGCCACGGGCCGTCGCCTACCGCCAACGTCGGCGGCATCCTCGCCGCGGCGAACAAGCCGGACGTGATCAGCAGCGCCTTCAGCGCCAACAAGGGCGGCATGGGCACGCTGTTCAACGGCAAATTCACGACGGCGGAAATCGCGGACCTTGCCGCCTTCATCGGCAACCCGACCGTGACCGCCGCACCGGCGGCCGCCGTCAATCCCGCTTCGCTGAGCTTTGCCGCCACCACCATCGGCCAGTCGGCATCGCCCCTCGCCACCACGTTGTCCAACACGGGCAACGCGGCGCTGAACGTGGGCACGCTGAGCCTCTCCGGCGCGGCCGCGGGCGACTATGCCATCAGCGGCGGCACCTGCGCCAACGGCACGTCGCTGGCGGCGGGCGCCAACTGCACCGTGCAGGTTACCTTCAAGCCCACCGCTTCCGGTGCGCGCGGCGCGTCGCTCGTCATCGCGCACAACGCGACGGGCGGTTCCAGCACCGTGGCTTTGAGCGGCACGGGCAACGCCGTCGCGCAGGCGACCGTCGCGCTGTCGGCCAACGCGATCGACTTCGGCGCCCTCGTCGCCGGCGCCGCGTCGCCCGCGAAGAGCATCACCGTCAACAACACGGGCCAGGCCGCGCTGACCTTCAGCAGCATCGCCGTCGGCGGCGCCAACGCGGGCGTGTTCACGCTGGGCGGCACGTGCGCGACGGGGACGTCGGTCCCGGCCGGCGGCAGCTGCACCGTGACCGTGACGGCGAATCCGTCCGCCAACGGCGCGTTCAGCGGCAACCTGGCGCTGGCCTCGAACGCGTCCAACGGCGCCGTGTCGGTGGGACTGTCCGGCACCGTGTCCGCACCGGCACCGGCCGTCACGGCCAGCCCGTCGGCCGTGGCGTTCGGCACGCAGACGATCGGTGCGCCGGCTGCGACGCAGACCGTCACCCTGGCCAACAAGGGCAACGTGGCGCTCACGCTGAACGGCATTGCCGTCTCGGGCGCGTCCACCGTCACCATCGCGAATAAAACCTGCGGCACTACCCTGGCCGTGGGCGCCAATTGCACCGTGACCCTGGCCTTTGCGCCGACGGCATCCGGCGCCGCCGCGGCCACCCTGGCCGTGACGTCGAACGCGGCGCCGCTGCAGGTGTCGATCAGCGGTACCGGCACCACCGCGCCGGCAGCGAAACCGACGCTGTCGGAAGCGGGCCCCGTCGCCTTCGCGGATACGCAAGTGGGCAAGAGTGCCGCGCCCCACACGATCACCTTGTCGAACGGCGGCACGGCCGCGCTGAAGGTCGCGTCGCTCGTGCTGGATGGCGGGCAGGCGTCCGACTTCGTCCTCGGCGGCACCTGCGCGGCGAACGTGTCCGTCGCCGCGTCAGGCAGCTGCACGATCGACGTCGGCTTCAAACCGACGGCCGCGGGCCAGCGTGCCGCGACCCTCGTCCTGATGACGGACGCGGGCAACCAGTTCACCGTCGAGATGAAAGGTACCGGCGTCGCCGTGCCCGTGCCGATGCTGACCGTGAATCCGCAATCCTTCGACTTCGGCGCGGCCGACGTCAACGGCACCTCGCCCACGCACCGCTTCACGCTGACCAATACCGGCGCCAACGCGGCCACGGTGACGGCCGCCACGTTCACCGGTCCGTATGCGCTGCAGGCGGATACGGGCGCCTGCGCGGCCGTGCCGTTCACCCTGCAGCCGGGCGCGAGCTGCGACCTCGTCGTGCGCTTCACGCCGGTGGGCGCGGGCGATGCCGCCGGCAGCCTCGCGTTGACGGCCGATGGCGGCGGCGCGTGGAATGTCGCGCTGACCGGCAAGGGCAATGTGCAGACCGCGCAATCGCCGCAGAACGCCGGTGGCGGCGGCTGCTCCTCGATCAAGGACGGCAACGATCCGGTGCTCGCGTTGCTGGTCGTGCTGTCGTTCGGTGTGCTCGGATGGCGTCGATTCGGTCGCAAGGAGGTGAAATGATGGGCGCCCGGACGACGCGCGTATTGCGCATGGCCCTCGTGCTGGCCGCCGCGCTGGAGGCATCGGCGGCCTCCGCGCTCGACAAGGGCGCCGCCGCGCCGGCGTTCGACCTGCCGGGCAAGGACGGCGCGGTGCAGCTGGCGAAGTACCAGGGCAAGGTCGTGTACGTGGACTTCTGGGCGTCGTGGTGCGGTCCGTGCCGCCAGTCCTTCCCGTGGATGAACGAGATGCAGGCGAAATACGGCGCGCGCGGGCTGCAGGTCGTCGGCGTGAACCTCGACGCGAAGACGGACGACGCGCGCCGCTTCCTCGCCGAGACGCCCGCCCGCTTCGCGATCGCATTCGACCCGGCCGGCGCGACGCCGCGTGCCTACGGCATCAAGGGCATGCCCAGCAGCGTGCTGATCGGACCGGACGGCAAGGTCTTGTACGAGCACGCGGGATTCAAGGAGGCCGACCGCGCGGAGCTCGAACAGGCGATCCAGAAGGCGCTGGGAGGTGCGAAATGAGAGCCCTCGTCCTGATGGCGCCGGCCCTGCTCGCGCTGGCCGGCTGCGCCACCGTGCAGCCGTGGGAAAAAGGCAAGCTGGCGAAACCGGAGATGACCTTCGGCGGCGACAAGCTCGAGACCCGCTACGCGGACCACATCTACACCAGCCGCGAAGCCGCATCCGGCGGCGCGGGCGTGGGTGGAGGCGGCTGCGGCTGCAACTGAGGAGAACCGATGACGAACACGAAGCAAACTCCCCAGGAACTGGCGGCCTCGCTGCTCGCCGCCGCGCTGCTGCTGCCCGGCGTCCAGGCCATGGCCGACGAACCGCCGCAGCAGGGCAGCATCAGCCTGCGCTACCTCGATTACGCCGAACGCCAGAGCGGCCTCGAACGCATCCGCGCGCATTCGCCGTCGATCGCCGTGACGGCGCCGGTGGCGGGCGACTGGTCGATCGAAGGCACGCTGACGTCCGACGACGTGTCCGGCGCCTCGCCGCGCTACCACACGGCCGTCTCCGGCGCCTCGCACATGCATGACGACCGCAAGGCGGGCGACTTCGCCGTCACGCACTACTTCCGGCGCGGCACCTTGACGGCCGGCGCCGCGTATTCGACGGAGCACGATTACGTGTCGCGCGCGCTGTCGCTGAACGGCACCGTGTCCAGCGAGGACAACAACACGACGTGGGCGTTCGGCGTCGCGGGCAGCCGCGACAGCATCGACCCGGTCAACCATCTCGTCACCGATGAGCACAAGCGCACGCTCAGCATCCTCGCGGGCGTGACGCGCGTGCTGACGCCGAACGACATCGGCCAGTTGACGCTGACGCGCACGAACGGCGACGGGTATTTCAACGATCCGTATAAATTGTTCGATAACCGGCCCCGTTCGCGCCGCCAGAACACGGTGCTGCTGCGCTGGAACCACTACGTCGACAGCACGGGCGGCACGTCGCGCCTGTCCTACCGCTACTACAGCGACTCGTTCCGCATCCGCGCGCACACGCTGTCCGGCGAGTACGTGCAGCCGCTCGGCGGCGGCTGGAGCATCGTGCCCGAACTGCGCCTCTACACGCAGAGCGCCGCGTATTTCTACTACGACCCCGTGTACGACGGCACGTTCGGCCCGCCGTTCCCTCCGGGCTTCGCCAGCGCGGATCCGAACCGCCTGTCGTCGCCGGACCAGCGCCTGTCCGGCTTCGGCGCCGTCACGGCGGGGCTGAAGGTCGTGCGCGAGATCGGCAAGTTGTGGACGGTCGACGTCAAGGTCGAAGGCTACGAACAGCGCGGCAACTGGCGCCTGTTCCACGACGGCAGCCCGGGCCTCGCGCCGCTGCGCGCCCGCGTCTTCCAGGTCGGGTTGACGCGGCGATGGTAGACGCCGTCTACCGCTTTCCGTTCGACGCGATGGCCAGCCGGTGCGAGATCCGGCTGGCCGCGCCGGATGGTCACGCGGCGGAAGAACTGGCCCTCGCGGCCATCGCGGAGGTGCGGCGTATCGAGCGCACGTATTCGCGCTACCGCGCCGACAGCATCGTCAGCCGCATCAACGCCGCGGCGGGCCGCTACCGCGTCGAATGCGACGAGGAGACGGCGCAGCTGCTCGACTACGCGGATCACCTCCACCGCGCCAGCGGCGGCCTGTTCGACATCACGTCCGGCGTGCTGCGCCGCGCCTGGGATTTCCGCCAGCCGCGCGTGCCGCACTCGAGCGAACTGGCGCCGCTGCTGGCGCTGGTGGACTGGGCGGCTGTGCAGCGCGACGACGGCGCCGTCTACCTGCCACGCGCCGGCATGGAGATCGACTTCGGCGGCTTCGGCAAGGAGTACGCGGCCGACCGTGCCTGTGCGCTGCTGCAGGAACACGGCGTGCGGCACGGCTACGTGAACCTCGGCGGCGACATGCGCTTCATCGGGCCGCAACCCGACGGGCGCTTGTGGAGCATCGGTATCCAGGACCCGCGCAAGGCCGACGGCATCGTCGCCAGCATCGCCGTGAGCCAGGGCGCGCTGACGACGAGCGGCGACTACGAACGCTTCTTCGACGTCGACGGCAGGCGCTATTGCCACGTGCTGGATCCGCGTACGGGCATGCCCGTCTCGCATTGGCGTTCGGTGAGCGTGCTGGCGCCGCTGGCCGTATTGGGCGGCAGCGTGTCGACCATCGCCATGCTGAAGGAAGCCGACGGTCTGTCCTTCCTGGCCGCCAGCGGGCTCGCGTACTTCGCCATCGACAGTACCGGACAAGCGCATCACCACAGTATTTCAGGAGATTACGCATCATGAAGCAGATCTTTCGATGGATGGCCGCGCTCATCCTGCTGGCTTGTACATTGGGCCGGACAGCCAATGCGGCCGACGACTTCCTGCCGCCCGAACAGGCGTTCAAGCTGAGCGCCGAGTTGCAGGCCGGCGGCACCGTGCACCTCACCTGGGCCGTCGCGCCGGGCTACCACCTGTACCGCGACCGCCTCGTGTTCGACGCGGCGCAGGTCGGCCAGCCGGCGCTGCCGGACGGCGTGCGCAAGTTCGACAGCAATTTCAACAAGGAGATGGAGACCTATGCGGGCCAGCTGGCGGCCGACCTGCCGGTGAAGGCGGATGCGAAAGCGCCGTTCGTGCTGCGTGTGGGCTACCAGGGCTGCGCGGACGCGGGCCTGTGCTATCCGCCCGCCGAAGTGGCGTTCACGGTCGACCCGGCGGCGCCGGGCGCGCTGAAACCTGTCGCGGCCGACGCCGCGCCGGCACAGCAAGCCGCGCCCGCCGCCGCACCCGCCGCCGCACCGGCGCCGGTGCATGAAGACGACAGCTCGCTCGCCCAGCGCACGCTGCAATCGGGCAGCGCCTGGCGCATCGGCCTCGCGTTCCTCGCGTTCGGCCTGCTGCTGTCGTTCACGCCGTGCGTGCTGCCGATGGTGCCGATCCTGTCGTCCATCATCGTCGGCGAAGGCAACGTCTCGCGCGGCAAAGGTTTCACGCTGGCGCTGGCCTACAGCCTCGGCATGGCGCTCGTCTACACGTCGCTCGGCGTCGCGGCGGGCCTGGCCGGCGAAGGCCTGGCCGGCGCCCTGCAGAAGCCATGGGTGCTGCTGACGTTCGGCGCGCTGCTCGTCCTGCTGGCGCTGTCGATGTTCGACGTTTACCAGCTGCAGCTGCCCAGCGGCCTGCAGAGCCGCCTGTCCACGACGAGCGGCCGCATGAGCGGTGGCCGGTTCGCCGGCGTGTTCGCGATGGGCGCGCTGTCGGCGCTGATCGTCGGGCCGTGCGTGGCCGGTCCGCTGGCGGGCGCGCTGCTGTACATCAGCCAGACGAAAAATGTGTGGACGGGCGGCTGGGCGCTGTTCTCGATGGCGGCCGGCATGAGCGTGCCGCTGCTGCTGACGGGCGTCTCGGCGGGCAGCCTGCTGCCGCGCGCCGGCGCGTGGATGAACCACGTCAAGCGCGTGTTCGGCCTGCTGCTGCTGGCGGTCGCCATCTGGATGGTCACGCCCGTGTTCTCGGTCACCGTCGCGATGCTGCTGTGGGGCGCGTTCGCCGTGCTGTGCGCCGTGTTCCTGCGCGTGTTCGAACCCATCGCCGCCGGCGCGGGGCTGGGCCGCTACGCCGGCAAGACGCTGGGCCTCGTGCTGCTGACGGGCGGTCTGTTCGAACTGGTGGGCGCCGCCAGCGCGGGCCAGGACGTGCTGCAGCCGCTGGCGCATCTGCGCGGCGGGACTGCCGTCGCGGCTGCGGCCGAAGGCAAGGAACAGCGTTTCGAGCGCATCCGCACGCTGGCCGAACTGGACAAGGTGCTCGCGTCGTCGCCCACGCCCGTGATGCTGGACTTCTATGCCGACTGGTGCGTGTCGTGCAAGGAGATGGAACGTTTCACGTTCTCCGAGCCGAAGGTGGAAGCGCGCATGAAGCAGGTGCGCCTGCTGCAGGTCGACGTCACCGCCAACAACGAGGAAGACCGCGCGCTGATGAAGAAATTCGGGCTGTTCGGGCCACCCGGCATCATCCTGTTCAAGCAGGGCAAGGAAGTGCCGGAGAGCCGCGTCATCGGCTTCATGGCACCCGAAAAGTTCGAGCAGCACCTGTCCCGCCACTTCGCATCCTGACATCATGAAAAAACATGCCAACGTCCTGATCCTGGGCTCCGGCCCGGCAGGCTACTCCGCCGCCGTCTATGCGGCACGCGCCAACCTGAATCCCCTGCTCGTCACCGGCGTCGCGCAGGGCGGGCAACTGATGACGACGACCGACGTCGAAAACTGGCCCGCCGATCCGGACGGCGTGCAGGGCCCGGACCTGATGCGCCGCTTCGAGCTGCACGCGCGCCGCTTCGAGACGGAGATCGTGTTCGACCACATCCACACGGCGCACCTGGACGAGCGGCCGCTGCGCCTGACCGGCGACCAGGGCGAGTACACATGCGACGCGCTGATCATCGCCACCGGCGCGTCCGCGCGCTACCTGGGCCTGCCGTCGGAGCAGGCCTTCATGGGGCGCGGCGTCTCGGCCTGCGCCACGTGCGACGGGTTCTTCTATCGCGGCAAGGAGGTCGCCGTGATCGGCGGCGGCAACACGGCCGTGGAAGAGGCGCTGTACCTGGCGAACATCGCGTCGAAAGTGACGCTGGTGCACCGCCGCGACCATCTGCGTGCCGAAGCAATCCTCGTGGAACGCCTGCTGGCGCGGGTGGAAGAGGGCAAGGTGGACATCGTCTGGAACCACGAGCTCGACGAGGTGCTGGGCGACGACGCGGGCGTGCTGGCGCTGCGGCTGCGCGGCGCGCACGGCACGCGGGTACTGCCGGTCCACGGGGTGTTCGTCGCGATCGGCCACCAGCCGAATACGGCCATCTTCGCGGGTCAGCTGGAGATGGAAAACGGGTACATCGTGACGCGCGCGGGACGCAACGGCCTGGCGACCGCCACGAGCGTTCCCGGCGTGTTCGCGGCCGGCGACGTGCAGGACCACATCTACCGGCAGGCGATCACCAGCGCCGCCAGCGGATGCATGGCGGCGCTGGATGCCCAGCGCTATCTGGAGGAATAAGCCGGCTCAGCTGGTGAGCGGCTTGTAGCGGATCCGCTTCGGCTTGGCGCCTTCTTCGCCGAGGCGCTTCTTCTTGTCGGCTTCGTACTCCTGGTAGTTACCGTTGAAGAAGGTGACCTGCGACTCGCCTTCGAACGCGAGGATGTGGGTGGCGATGCGGTCGAGGAACCAGCGGTCGTGCGAGATGACCATCACGCTGCCCGCGAATTCCAGCAGCGCGTCTTCCAGAGCGCGCAGGGTTTCGACGTCCAGGTCGTTCGACGGTTCGTCCAGCAGCAGCACGTTGCCGCCCTTGAGCAGCGTCTTCGCCAGGTGCAGGCGGCCGCGTTCGCCGCCGGACAGGTTGCCGACCAGCTTCTGCTGGTCCGCGCCCTTGAAGTTGAAGCGGCCGAGATAGGCGCGCGACGGCATCTCGAAGCGGCCGACGGACAGCATGTCGGCACCGCCGGACACGTCTTCGAACACGGTCTTGTTCGCGGCGAGGCTGTCGCGCGACTGGTCGACGAGCGACACCTTCGCGGTCTTGCCGATGACGACTTCGCCGCTGTCCGGCTGCTCGATGCCCGCGATCATGCGGAACAGCGTCGACTTACCGGCGCCGTTCGGACCGATGATGCCGACGATCGCGCCCGGCGGCACGGTGAACGACAGGTTGTCGATCAGCAGGCGGTCGCCGAAGGCTTTCGAGACGTTCTTGAACTCGATGACTTCGTTGCCCAGGCGTTCCGCGACGGGGATGAAGATCTCCTGCGTCTCGTTGCGCTTCTGGTATTCGTATTCGGACAGTTCGTTGAAGCGGGCGAGACGCGCCTTCGACTTGGCCTGGCGTGCCTTCGGATTCTGGCGCGCCCACTCGAGCTCTTTCGCCAGCGCCTTCTGGCGCGCGGATTCCGTCGCTTCTTCCTGCTTCAGGCGGGCTTCCTTCTGCTCCAGCCAGGACGAGTAATTGCCCTTCCAGGGGATGCCGTGGCCGCGGTCCAGTTCCAGGATCCATTCGGCGGCGTTGTCGAGGAAGTAGCGGTCGTGGGTGATGCCGACGACGGTGCCCGGGAAGCGCAGCAGGAACTGCTCCAGCCACTCGACGGATTCGGCGTCCAGGTGGTTGGTCGGCTCATCGAGCAGCAGCATGTCGGGTTTGCTCAGCAGCAGCTTGCACAGCGCCACGCGGCGCTTCTCGCCGCCCGACAGCACGCCGATCTTCGCATCCCACGGCGGCAGGCGCAGCGCGTCGGCGGCCATTTCCAGCTGCAGGTTCAGGTTGCCGCCGTCGGACGCGGCGATGATCGATTCCAGGCGCTCCTGCTCCTTGGCCAGCGCGTCGAAATCGGCGTCCGGTTCCGCATACGCGGCGTACACGGCTTCCAGTTTCGCCTGCGCCTCGAAGGCTTCGCCCAGGCCGCTTTCCACTTCCTGGCGCACGGTTTTTTCCGGATCGAGCTGCGGCTCCTGCGGCAGGTAGCCGATGTTCAGGCCCGGCATCGGGCGCGCTTCGCCCTGGATGTCGGTGTCGATGCCGGCCATGATCTTCAGCAGGGTCGATTTGCCCGAGCCGTTCAGGCCCAGCACGCCGATCTTCGCGCCCGGGAAGAACGACAGCGAAATGTCCTTCAGGATCTGGCGTTTCGGTGGGACGATCTTGCCCACGCGGTTCATGGTGTAGACGTAATTGGCCATTAGTAATGTGCTTCGATTTTGAAATGAGGACGACAGGATACTGAAAATTCGGGGTCAGAGCAGGTTTTTCAGTAAATTCGGGGTCAGAGCACTTTTTGAAGCAATTGCGCAGGCGAGAAAAGCGAGCCGAAACGATATGACATTCCTGCGTGGCGCGGCTGACGGGGCAGCGGCGGCAGCTTAATTGCATCGATGAGAAATTGTTCGAAAATGTGCTCTGACCCCGAATTCCGCCGAAAATGTGCTCTGACCCCGAATTTTTAGGCTTGTTTGGCCACCGGTTGCGGCCGGTTCAGCAGGCCTTCCGCCGCGAACAGGGCCAGCGCGAGCCAGATCAGCACGAAGCCGATGAGGCGGTCTGCCGTGAAGGCTTCGTGGAACAGCCACACGCCCAGCAGGAATTGCAAGGTGGGCGACATGTATTGCAGCAAGCCGACGATCGACAGCGGGATTTTTCTCGCCCCCGCCGCGAACAGCAGCAGCGGGATCGCTGTGATCGGCCCGGCCGCGACGAGCAGCAGGCGCGTCGTGTTCGAATCCGTGTTGATGAAGGTGTTCTGGCCGTGTACGCTGAGCCAGACGACGTAGGCGGCCGCGAGCGGGAACAGGACCATCGTCTCGAACGACAGGCCCTCCAAAGCGCCCAGCGCGGCCGTCTTGCGCAGCAGGCCGTAGCCGCCGAACGACACGGCCAGCGCCAGCGCGATCCAGGGCACCTTGCCGGCCTGCCACGTCAGCCAGGCGACGCCCAGCGCCGCCACGCCGATCGCCATCCACTGCGTGCGCCGCAAGCGTTCCTTCAGCAGCATCGAGCCGAACATGAT
Organism: uncultured Massilia sp.; assembly: GCA_966211695.1. Taxonomy (GTDB): domain Bacteria; phylum Pseudomonadota; class Gammaproteobacteria; order Burkholderiales; family Burkholderiaceae_D; genus Telluria. The sequence goes on from CBIHOW010000002.1 coordinate 14,721, forward strand.
GTTGACGAGCGGATTGATGAAATAGCCGAGGCTCGCTTCGATGACGTGGCCGTTGTTCACGGCCCAGATGTAGATGAGCCAGTTGACGCTGAGCAGCAGGGCCGACGCGACGAAGCTGCCGAACACGCGCGGCTGGCGCACGAGGTTCAGCCAGGCCCACTGGCGGCGCACGGCGAGCACGATCACGAGGAACAACAGCGACCACAGCATGCGGTGCGCGAGGATCTGCAGCGGCGGCACTTCGTCGATGGCGTGGAAATACAACGGAAACAGGCCCCAGCACAGGAAGGCGAGGGCGGCGGACAGGATGCCGGTGTTCATGGGGAAGGTGATACGGGTGAACGGTCTGACATTATCCCCGAACGGGCGCGGCCTTGCTGGCGGCCTCCCATTTCCGCCACCCGATGCGTGCGCTCGGCCTGCTTTTATTGATGCAGACTTTGAGACAATAGCGTCCGGGCAAAAGGACGCACTCTTGTCTTTCCTTGTCAATTATTCTATTGTGCAACGCACCAGAACAACAAAACGGTGAAACCTTGACGGCACAACACAAGAAAAGCAGCCTGGCAGGGCTGACGCTGGCGGCGGTCGGTATCGTCTACGGCGACATCGGCACCAGCCCGCTGTACACGCTCAAGACCATCTTCGATCCCGTCCACGGCCTGGCCCTGACCACGCCGAACCTGCTCGGCATCGTGTCCCTGATCTTCTGGGGCCTGACGATGATCGTCTCGCTCAAATACGTCACGCTGGTGCTGCGCGCCGACAACCGCGGCGAGGGCGGCATCATGGCGCTGATGGCGCTCGCGCTGAATTCCGTCACGCGCACGTCGCGCTGGCACTACGTGCTGATGGTGCTGGGCGTGTTCGGCGCCACCATGTTCTACGGCGACAGCGTGATCACGCCGGCGATCTCCGTGCTGGGCGCGATCGAAGGTCTCGAAGTGGCCACGCCCGGCCTGGAAAAATACGTCGTGCCGCTGACGATCGTCGTGCTGGTGGGGCTGTACAGCGTGCAGCGCCACGGCACGGCCGGCATCGGGCGCTGGTTCGGCCCCGTCATGGTCGTGTGGTTCGCCGCGCTGGCCGTCATGGGCATCATCAACATCGTCCAGGCGCCCGTGATCCTGCAGGCCCTGAATCCGCTGCACGCGTTCGAGTTCATGCTGCGCGAGAAGATGATCGCGTTCGTCGCGCTGGGCGCCGTCGTGCTGGCGTTCACCGGCGCCGAGGCGCTGTACGCGGACATGGGCCACTTCGGCAAGAAGCCGATCCGCTTCGCCTGGTTCATGGTCGTGTTCCCCGCGCTGGCCCTGAACTACCTGGGCCAGGGCGGCCTCCTGATCACGCATCCGGACGCGCTCGAGAACCCGTTCTTCCACCAGCTGGGCAGCTGGAGCGTGCTGCCGCTCGTGCTGCTGTCGACGATGGCCACCGTGATCGCGTCGCAGGCCACGATCTCCGGCACGTTCTCGATGACGCGCCAGGCCATCGCCCTGGGCCTGTTGCCGCGCATGCGCGTGATGCACACGTCCGAGAGCGAGATCGGCCAGATCTACATCCCGGCCGTGAACTGGCTGCAGCTGATCGTCGTGCTGCTGGCGGTCGTCGGCTTCGGTTCGTCGGACAAGCTGGCCGGCGCGTACGGCATCGCGGTGACGGCGACCATGTTCGCGACGACGATCCTGACGTTCTTCGTGATCCGCTACCGCTGGCACCTGCCGCTGTGGCTGTGCTTCGGCGCCACCGGCTTCTTCATGGCGATGGACATCATGCTGTTCTCGGCCAGCACCCTGAAGCTGCTGCACGGCGGCTGGTTCCCGCTGCTGCTCGGCGCGATCCTGCTGACGACGATGCTGACGTGGAAGCGCGGCCGCGAACTCGTGTTCGAGAACCTGGAAAAGCACGCGATCCCGCTCGACGACTTCCTGCAGTCGCTGTTCGTGGCGCCGCCCGACCGCGTGTCCGGCACCGCGATCTTCCTGCGCGGCGAAACGGACGGCGTGCCGCACGCGCTGCTGCACAACCTCCTGCACAACAAGGTGCTGCACGAGCGCGTCGTGTTCCTCACGGTGCACATCCGCGAAGAGCCGTACGTGCCGGAAAACGAACAGGTCGAGGTCGTCCCGCTGGGTCACAACTGCTACCAGCTGAACGTGACGTACGGCTTCAAGGACGAGGCCAACATCCCGGACATCCTGCGCCTGTGCAGCGCCTGCGGCCTCGAATTCGAGATGATGGAGACGTCGTTCTTCATCGCGCGCCAGACCGTGATCTCGGTGCCGGGCCAGGGCATGATGCCGTGGAGGGAGCATTTGTACGTGGCCATGCAGCGTAACGCCCGCACGGCCGCGGACTACTACCAGATCCCGACCAACCGCGTCATCGAACTCGGTACGCAGGTCGAGATCTGAAATACAAAGCTATACAAATCCTCCACAGACGCTTGCAGGGCAGGTTGGTAAGGTTCGGTTTTTCAACCGATTCATCCAACCTGTCCTGTAGGAGTCCCATGAAACTGTCCTTCCCGCTGGCCGCCGCCTTCGCCGCCCTCCTGAGCCTGTCCGCATGCGGCGGCGGTGGCGATTCGGGCAGCACCACCCCTCCCGTCGTCAACAATCCCGCCGCGCTGACCAAGACCGACAGCGCGATCGGTACCGGCGCCGAAGCCGTCAACGGCGCGCGCGTGCAGGTCAATTACACGGGCTGGCTGTACAGCGCCGCCGCCGCCGATTTCAAGGGCACCAAGTTCGACGCGTCGCAGCCCGGCAAGCCGTTCACCTTCGTCATCGGCGCCGTGAACACCAACGAATCCGTGATTCCCGGCTTCGGCCAGGGCGTGCAGGGCATGAAGGTCGGCGGCAAGCGCACGATCCTGATCCCGAGCAGCCTGGGTTACGGCGCGGGCGGCGTGCCGGGCGCGATCCCGGGCAACACCGGCCTCGTGTTCGAAGTCGAACTGGTGAAGGTCTGCGGCAGCGCAGCCTGCTGATTCACTCCCGCAGCGCGCTAGCGGGACGGATCCGCACCGCCGCCAGCGCGTGGCGCAGGGTCGACACCAGCGCCACCACGCCCGCCACCAGCAGCGCGGCGGCGAGCGTCCAGGCGCCGATCGGCGCACGCTCCGTGAACCCGCCCAGCCAGCGCTGGATCGCCACCCACGCGAACGGCAACCCGAGCAGGGCGCCGGCGCCGACCAGCGCGGCGAATTCGCGCACCACCAGGCGGGCGATCGCCGCGTGTCCCGCGCCGTACAGCTTGCGCAGCACGATTTCCTTCTCGCGCCGCCGCACGGTGTACGCCGCCAGCACGTAGATGCCGAAGGCGGCGATCGCCGTCGCGATCGCGCTTGCCGCCGCCAGCAGCCTCGCCAGGCGCAGGTCGTCGGCATAGAAGATGTCGGTGATCAGCGCCGACGTGCGCACGACGTCCAGGCCTTCGTTGGGGAAGTAACGCGGCCACAGGGCCAGGATCGCGCGCCTGACCGCGTCGACGTCGCCGCTGCAGCGGACCGTGAACCCGCCCACGTGTTCGTTCAGGTAGAACACGCTCGGCTGCTGGCCGTCGCGCGCGGAACGATGGCGCAGGTCCGGGGCCACGCCCACGATGCGCATCGGCTTCCCTCCGCCGTCGCCATTCGTCACCATCTGCCCGACCGCGTCGCGCGGCGTGGGGAACCCGAGCTGGCGCGCCGCCGCCGCATTGATCACCACGCGATCGTTGTCGTTCAACTTGTCGAGCGCGGGCGAGTACAGGCGTCCGGCTACCGGCTTGACGCCGTAGACGTCGAAGAACTCGGGGCTGACGGCGTACAGGTTGATGTCGGTGGCGGTGCCGCCGGCGCGGCGCAAGGTGACGATGTTGTGGCCGACGCTGAACGGCAGGTGCGAGACCGCGACGCCGGCGACGCCCGGCAGGCGTGCGAGCGCGTCGCGCAGGGCGCGCGTGCGTGGATCGCGCATGTCGTTATCGGCCGGGAACATCAGCAGCGGCGCCGTATCGAAGCCTGGATCGAGCGTGCTGGCGTAGCGCGTCTGCCAGGCGACGGCGAGCGTGGTGGCGGTGAGCCCGATGGCGACGCCGAACTGCAGCGCCGTCAGCGCGCGCCGTACCCACAGGCCGCGCGCGGTCTCGCTGGCACCGCGTCCGGCCAGGGCGGCGGTGGCGCGCACGCCCAGGGCCGACCAGGTCGGGTAGGCGCCGGCGGCCAGGCCGAGCAGCACGCCCAGCGCCAGCGTCGCCGCCAGTGGCGCGGGACCGAACATGCCGTCCAGCCTGCGCTGCACGAGGTCGGAAAAGACCGGCAGCAGCAGCCAGGCCAGCAGCAGGCCGAGGAGGGTCGCGAGCAGGCAGACCAGCACCGACTCGGCCAGGAACTGGCGGGCCACGGCCTGCGCCGACGCGCCCAGTACCTTGCGCACGGCGATCTCGCGCTGGCGCGCCAGCGTGCGCACGGTGGCGAGGTTGACGTAATTGGTCGCTGCCAGCAGCAGCACGAGTATGGCGACGGCACCCAGGCCGATCACGCCCTGGCGGTTGCCGTGCGGCGCGAGGAGGTCGTGCACGTCAGGCGCGAGATACACGTCGGCGATCGGCTGCAACCGGTAATCGATCAGGTCGCGCCCGCCCAGCGCCGCCACCTGCTGGACGTAATCGCGTCGCACGAGCGCTGACGCGCGCAGGCCGCGGCGCAGGGCGTCGAGGACCGCGCCGGCGTCGGCCCCGGGCAGCAACTTGAGGTAGACCCGGCCGGCCGAACGGCCCCACGTGCGGGTGATGGCGTCGCGCACGTCGGCCGGCATGATCGTGCTGCCCCTGCCTGCCAGGGCTTCGAACGACATCGTGGTGGCGGCGGGCGGGGCGGCCACGACGGCCGCCACCACGTACGTCTGGCCATCGCCCTGCAGCGTGCGCCCGACCGCGTCGATGCGGCCGAACACCTTCAGGGCGGTGTCCGCGGTCAGCGCCAGCGCCTCCGGCCGCGTGAGGGCCGCGCGCAGGTCGCCCGCCAGCACGCGCGGCGCGAAGATCTTCTCGAAGTCGCGATCGACCAGCGTGACGCCGATGCCGACGATCCGGTTGCCCACGCGCACACTGAGGCCGCGGCCGAGGAAGGCGGTGCCGAGCACCGGCTGGCCGCTCGCCAGCGCCGCGTCGAGCGCGGGCAGGCTGGTGTCGGCACCCCATTCATTGCCGAGCAGGGCCAGGTTCCACCTCTGCTGCAGCTGGAACACGCGCTCCCGTTCCGGCACGTGCTCGTCGTACGAAAACGAGTGCCGGACGAAGCCGAGCAGCAGGAAGCACACGGCGATGCCGACCGCCAGGCCGAGCACCACCACTGCGGAATACGCCGGTTCCTTGACGAGCAGGCGCCAGCCGATGCGGAAATCGCGCAGGTTCATCGCGGCCTCCTCATGCCGCCAGCAGCGCGTCGACGACGATGCGGCCGTCGAGCAGGCGCAGGGTGCGCGACGCCTGCGCCGCGTGCGCGGGCGAGTGCGTGACCATCACGACCGTCGTGCCCTCGGCGTTGATGGTGCGCAGCAGGCGCATCACCTCGTCGCCGTGCGCCGTGTCGAGGTTGCCGGTCGGTTCGTCCGCCAGCAGCATGGCCGGTCCGGCCACGAGGGCGCGTGCGATCGCCACGCGCTGCTGCTGGCCGCCCGAGAGCTGCGACGGCCGGTGCCCGGCGCGGTGCGCCACACCCAGCCGCTCGAGCATGTCGCGCACGCGCCGCCGGCGCTCGGCCGCGGGCATGCCCGTGTATTCGAGCGCCAGTTCGACGTTCTCGAACACGGTCAATTCCTCGATCAGGTTGAAGCTCTGGAAGATGAAGCCGATCTTCCCGCGCCGCAGCGCGTTCAGCTTCGCCTCGCTCCAGCCGGCCACGTTGCGGCCTTCGAACCAGTACTCGCCGGACGTCGGCACGTCGAGCAGGCCGAGGACGGACAGCAGCGTGGACTTGCCGCAGCCGGACGGCCCCGTGATGGCCACGTATTCGCCGGCCGCGATCTCGAGGTCGATGCCGTCGAGGGCCGTGGTGCGGACTTCGCCCGCCGTGTGGATCTTGCTGACACCTGATAGTTTGAGCATGTCGTTGTCCCGTTGGTTGATGTGGATGTTGGAGCGTGCGGGTTACTTCGTCAATTCCAGCCGCTCGGCCTTGCCGAACGACGTATAGCCGGACACGATGACGTCCTCGCCGGCGGCCAGCCCGGACAGGACTTCCACCTGCGCGTCGTTGCGGCGCCCGAGCCGTACCGCGCGCCGTGCGGCATGCCGGCCGTCCGGCGTCATCACGAAGACCCAGGCGCCGCCGCCGTCGCCGGCATAGGTGCCCGGGGGCAGCAGCAGGGCCTGGGCCGGCTCGCCCAGCGTCAGGCGCGCGTCCAGGCCCTGGCCGGGGCCGAGCACGGGCGGTTGGCCATCCGTGAAGACCATCTCGACGGTGAAACGGCCTTCCTTGATCTGCGGGTAGATCGTGGCAACGCGCAGCGGATAGTTTTCTCCGTCCTGGATCACCAGGCCCGGGCGCCCGGCCGTGACGCGGCTGAGATAGAACTCGTCGACCTGCGCGACCAGCTTGAAGCGGCGCGGATCGTCGATGCGGCCGATGCGCTGGTCGGGGCGCACGGTCTCGCCGACCAGCAGCCGGAAATCGGTCAGCACGCCGGCGGCCGGGGCGCGCACGGCCAGCGCATCGACGGTCGCGTTCACCAGCTTCAGGCCCGCCTGCAGGCCCGCGATCACGCCCTCGATCTGCTGCAGGACGCGGCTGCGCACCTGTTCCTCGGTGGCGGCGCTGCGGCGTTCGTCGTCCAGCAGGCGGCGCTGTTGCGCGAGCTTGTCGGCGGCATCCTCCAGCGACGCCGCCGACAGGAAGCCGCGCGCCGCCAGGCTCGCGTTCCTCGCATGCTGCTTGCGGGCCTGCTCCAGCGCGTATTCGAGGTCGGCCAGGCGGCGCTGGTGGTCGGTGCGGCTGGCTTCCTGCATCACGCGCAGGGTCGCGAGGTTCGAGATCTGCTGTGCGTATTCGGTCTGGCGCGCCAGCAGTTCCAGGTTGCGCTGCGGGTTCGACAGGCGGAACAGCAGGTCGCCCTTCGCCACCTGCTGGCCGTCGTGCGCGATCACTTCCTCGACGCGGCCGGATTCGACCGAATCGAGCACGATGGCGCGCAGCGGTTCGGCGCTGGCGCGCACGACGATCTCGTCGCGGAACACGCCCGGCGCCACGCGGGCGATGCGCACGTCGCGCGCCGCCACCTGCAGCCCGTGCGGCAAGGCCTGCCACGCGGCGAAGGCGGCCAGCGCGACAACGGCGAGCAATGCGCCTGCGCGCACGAAGCGCCGGCCGCGCCGGATCGGTACACGTACGTCCATGGCGGCGCCGGTGACGAGGTGGGGAGATGGATTCGTAGTCATGTCGGCACGGATTGCAAGCAACGTGCCACGCCGGTTTCGCCCCTGCCGGCACGGGTTTTCCGGCGCAGTTGTCCGGATCCGGACAGGTGCCCGTGTGCGCTTCCGGACAGGTGACCGCCGGTCAGTACAACGCCGCCGTGCGCGCTGCTAGAATGGCCCGATGCTCGAATCCGGCACCCGACTCTTGATCCTCGACGACGACCGCGACGTCGCCTGCGCCGCGCAGATGCTGCTGCGCCGCCGCCACGGCGCGGTGACCACGCTCGACGACCCGGCGCGCCTGGAGGCGCTGCTGGCGGACGGCGTGCCGGACGTCGTCCTGCTCGACCTGAACTTCACGCCGGGCCGCATCGACGGCGCCGAGGGGCTCGCGGTGCTCGACCGCCTGCGCACGCTGGCGCGGCCGCCGGCCGTGATCGCGTTGACGGCGTATGCCGACGTGCCGCTCGCCGTCGAAGCGCTGAAACGCGGCGCCGTCGACTTCATCACCAAGCCGTGGGACAACGCGCGCCTGGTGGCCGCCGTCGATGCCGCGCTGGCGCGCCGCGCGGCCGCGAACGTGCCCGGCGCGTCGGCCCTGATGGGCGATTCGGCGCCGATGCGCGAGGTCAAGGCGATGATCGCGGGTGTCGCGCCCACCGAGGCCAACGTGATGGTGCTGGGCGAGAACGGCGTCGGCAAGGAATTGGTGGCGCGCGCCCTCCACCAGGCGTCGCGCCGCGCGGCCGGTACCTTCCTCGCCGTGGACATGGGCGCGCTGCCCGAGGCGACCTTCGAGAGCGAGTTGTTCGGCCACCGCAGGGGCGCGTTCACCGACGCGAAGAGCGACCGCGCCGGCCGCTTCCAGGCCGCGCGCGGCGGCACGCTGTTCCTCGACGAGATCGGCAACATGCCGCTGCCCGCGCAGGCCAAGCTGCTGACGGCGCTCGAGCGCAGGGAGGTGACGCCCATCGGCGCCGACCGCCCCGAGCCGGTCGACGTGCGCATCGTCAGCGCGACCAACCTGACGGAAGAGCGCCTGTTCGATCCGGCCGTGTTCCGCGCGGACCTGCTGTTCCGCCTGAACACCATCGTGATCCGCGTGCCGCCGCTGCGCGCGCGGCGCGACGACATCCCCGCGCTGCTGCACCACTACCTGTCGCTGTACGAGGGCCAGTACCAGCGGCCGGTGCGCGAGCTGGCGCCGGCCGCGCTGGAGCGCCTGTGCGCGTGGGACTGGCCGGGCAATGTGCGCGCGCTGCGCCACGCGTGCGAACGGGCCGTGATCCTGGGCGGCGGCGCCGATTATCGCCACGAGGATTTCGGCCTCGCGCCGGCAGCGCCACCCGCACCCGCACGCGTGGAGACCGACCAGGACTTCAGGCTCGGCAGGCTCGAACGCGACACCATCGCCGCCGCACTGGACAAGGCGAAGGGCAACATCAGCCTGGCCGCGCGCATGCTGGGCGTCAGCCGCGCGGCCCTGTACCGCAAGCTGGGCAAGCATGGCATCTGACGCGCGCGCGCAGGCGGCGGCGCTGCTGGCGGCGGCCGGCCTGGCGGCGCTGGGCTACGGCGCCGGCCGCGCGGGCGATGCGCCGCGCGTGCTCGTGCTGTGCGGCCTGGGCGCCATCGCGCTGGCGCTGGTCTTGTGGCGCAGCCTGGCGGCGCTGGCCGCCGCGCGCCACGTGCCTGCGGCCGAACCGTGCCCCGTGCCGGACATCGCGCAGCAAAGCCTGGTCGACAATGCCCTGGCCCTGGAAGCGCGCCTGGAACATGCTCCGGTCGCACTGTTCGGCATCGCTGGCGACGAGACCGTACAGCCGTTGAACGCGAATGCACGCAAGCTGGTCGCCCCGGGCCGTGCCAGCGATGCCGCCGCCCTGTACCGCCAGCTGGCGCGCCGGGCGCACGGCGACCGCACGCTGCTGCAGTTCGAGACCGAGCGCGGTACCGAGCGCGCGCTGGCGACGGTGTCGATGCTGACCCTGCAGGGCCGCCCCCAGCGCCTCGCCGCGCTGATGCCGGTCGAGAGCGAACTGGAAGCCGCGGCCCTGGATGCGTGGCGCCAGCTGGTGCACGTGCTCACGCACGAGATCATGAATTCCCTGACGCCGGTGGCGTCGCTGTCGCGTACCGCGCGCGACCTGGTCGAGGAAGCGCGCCCCGCGCTGCCGGCCGACGTGGCGGCGGATCTCGGCACGGCGCTCGACGCCATCGGCCGCCGCGCCGACAGCCTCGCCGATTTCGTCGCCAGCTACCGCAGCCTGTCGAACGTGCCCCAGGCGCGGCCGGAACGGGTGCCGCTGGCCGCCCTGTTCGCGCGGCTGGATGCGCTGGTGGGGCCGGCCTGGCGCGCGCGCGGCGGCGAGGTGGCGTTCTCGGTCGAGCCGGCGTCGCTGGAATTGATGGCCGACCCGGGGCAGCTCGAGCAGGCCCTGATCAACCTGCTCAAGAATGCATTCGAGGCGACGGGCGCGGGCGGCCGCGCGCGCGTCGTCGCCCGCCTGGTGCGCGGCGCGCGCCTGCGCATCGAGGTGGACGACGACGGTCCCGGCGTGCCGGACGCGCTGGCCGCGCACATCTTCACGCCCTTCTTCACGACCCGCAAACAGGGCGGCGGCATCGGCCTCGCGATGGTGCGTCAATTAGTACACGGCAATGGCGGCACGGTACGCTACGCGCGTCCGGTGAGCCGCGGCGCGCGCTTCGTCATCACGTTCTGAGTGCAGGCGCGCACGCCTGATTTCGCTCAGGTCCGCGCGGCGCGTCGGGCCGTATCGTTGGCACGCCTGAAGTCATCCGGAGCCTGTCATGTCGATACTCCATTGCCTGTTCGCCCTGTTGTTGCCCTTGTTTGCCAGCCTGCCTGCGTGGGCCGATCCCTTGTACACCGCGACCTTCCTGCCCGCCGGCTTCACGGCCTACGGCATCGGCAACGACGGCAGCATCGTCGGCAGTGGACTCGATGCCGATTTCCAGAGCCGCGCATTCGTCTGGAAAGACGGCTCGACGACCTTCCTGCCCACCCTGGGCGGCCCGTCCGCCTGGGCGACCGCGACCAACGGCGGCATCGTCGTCGGCGCCTCGCTCGTCGGCGACGCCACGCACGGCTTCGTCTACGGTGCCGGCGGCATCCGGGACGTCGGCACGCTGTACGGCGGCGACAGCGTCGCCTACGCCGTCAATGCGGGCGGCCAGGCCGTGGGCGAATCCACCGATGCGTCCGGCAACAGCCGCGCGTTCCTGTACAGCGGCGGCACGCTGACCGACATCGGCACCCTGGGCGGAACGGATGCGCGGGCACGGGGCATCAACGATGCGGGCACGATCGTGGGCGGTTCCCTGCCGGCGGCCGGCGAGGGCGCCCATGCTTTCCTGTACCACGACGGCACCATGCAGGACCTCGGCACGCTGGGCGGCGGCTTCAGCTGGGCCGAGGCGGTGAACGACGCGGGCCAGGTGGCGGGCTACAGCCTGGTCGGCGCCGAGGCCGTCTGGCATCCGTTCCTGTACAGCGGCGGCGTGATGCGCGACCTCGGCTCCTTCGGCGGCGATTTCGGCGAAGCCCACGCGCTCAACGCGGCCGGCGTGGTAGTCGGCTATTCCAGCTTCGTCGAGTACGGGTTTTCGCACGCGTTCGTGTATGCGGGCGATGGCCTGGTCGACCTGAACACGGTGACGGAGGGCCTCGGCATCCAGGTGCTGCTGGATGCCGTCGGCATCAACGACGCCGGCCTGATCGTGGCCAACAGCTGCAACGATTTCGGGGATTGCGCGCCGGTCCTGCTTACGCCCGTGCCGGAACCGGCGGCGGCGCTGCTGCTGCTGGCGGGTATTCCGGTGCTGCTGTGGCGCCGGAGTCGGTTCCGACCAGGTCAGGCCCGCTCAAGTCATTGAGGCGGGCCGCAGCATGTCGATGTGCAGGATGCCGTCCTCGTCGTACGGTTCCGAGACGGTGCGGAAGCCGAAGCCCGCATAAAAGGCTTCCAGGTGCGCCTGGGCGCCGATGCGGATCGCGTGGCCGGGATGCAGCCGCTGCGCGCACGCGATGCCTTGCGCGACGAGTTCGCGTCCGAGGCCCGTGCCGCGCGTGGACGGGCTGGTGACGACGCGGCCCAGCGACATCTCGTCGTATTTCGCGCCCGGTGCCAGGCAGCGCAGCGTGGCCGCCAGTTCGCGCCTGCCGTCGACGGTGCGCCAGCCGAGCAGGTGATGCGCGCCCGGATCGAGGCCGTCGATGTCCGGGTACAAACACGTCTGCTCGAGCACGAATACCTGCTGGCGCAGCGCCAGCATCTCGTACAGGGCCAACGCCGTCAGGTCGGCGAAGCCGCTCCACTGCCATTCGATCATGGTGTTTCCTGTGTAAAGAGTCAGGCCGCCGTCTCGAAACCTTCGAGCACGTTGACCACGTTGATGCCGAGTTCGGGCACGACCGAGCCGCCTTCGAACACGAAGACGGTCGGCAGGCCGAGGAAGCCGATGCGCTCGCCGATGCGCAGGAAGTCGCGGCTGCCCAGGCCGAAGTGCGAGCGCGGATCGCCGCTGAAACCGTCGACGCCGAGCGACACGACGAGCGCCTGGGGAGAAAAGCCCGCCATCTTGACGCAGGCCGTTTCCAGCGCGAGGAACCACTGCGACGCCGCCGTCCCGCGCGGCAGCGGCACGTTCAGGTTGAAGCCCGCGCCCGCGCCGGCGCCCGTCTCGTCGGCATGGCCCGCATAGTACGGGTAGTCGGTGCGCGGGTCGGCGTGGATCGACGCGAACAGCACGTCCTTGCGGCGATAAAAGATGTCTTGCGTGCCGTTGCCGTGGTGGTAGCCGATGTCGAGGATGGCCACGCGCTGCAGGCCGTCGTCGAGCAGGTGCTGGGCCGCCAGCGCGGCATTGTTCAGGAAGCAGAAGCCGCCGCAGTAATCGGCGCCGGCGTGATGGCCGGGCGGCCGCGTGAGCGCGAACGTGCCGCGCTCGCCCAGGCGCAACGCGTGCGCCGCATTGATCGCGCAGTCGGCGCCCGTCTTCGCGGCGATCCAGGTGCCCGCCGTCAGCGGCGTGGTGCCGTCGAACGCGTACAGGCCGAGGCGGCCCACGAAACTGTCCGGTTCGACGTCGCGGCGCATGCCCTGGCCGGGCCACACGGAAGGCAGCGGGTCGCGGTCGGCGTGCTGCGGGTCGAGGGCGAGCCATTCGCTCCATGCGCTGCGCAGGAAGTGCAGGTAGCGGGGCGTGTGCGTGCGTTCCAACGACGTCAGGGGCACGCCGTGCGGGGTGACGATGCGGCCCAGGCCGCGCCGCGTGAACTCGTTCGCCACGACGTCGATGCGCTGGGGCGGTTCCGATGTCGTGGCGTGCTGGGCGTGGTGTTCGTTAAAGAAAGTAAGCAAGGCGGCCCCGGTTCAGCCACGCCGTCGTCCCCGCGCAGGCGGGGACCCAAGTTTGCGTGCGTAACCGCAGAAATTGGACTCCCGTCAAGGGCGACGCCTGGTCCGGGAGCGACGTACATGTAGCGCTCTGTTAGCTGTTACGGCACAGTGTACTACTGTTATACGCCGCCACGAAGTCGTCGAAGGAACCGGTATCCGTCGCCTCGATCTGCGCCTGTTCGGCCAGCGACGCCTGCGCCATCTCGTCGAACAGGGCCGTCTCGGCCGGCATCAGCGGTTCGGTGCGGAACGCCTGGGCGTGCAGCTCGCTCTGGCGCAGGCCGAACTGCGCGAACGAGCCCAGCGTGCGCACTTCCTGCAGCACGCGCGCGGACGGCGTCTTTTCCGGGTCCGCGACCTTGGCCTTTTGCGCATTCAGCGCGTCCATGTGCGCGCCCTTGTAATTGTGCTCGTGGTCCAGCAGCTCCGCGACGGGGCGGATGCGTTCCAGCAGCTCTTCCGCCCAATCCTTCAGCAGCACTTCGTGGTCGTTGCGCGTGAGGGTCAGGCCCGGACGGCGGCCTTCCTTCACGGTGCGCGCGAAGTTGCGGGCGTGGACCTGTCCCTCCATCGCGTTGATCAGCGGGCTTTCCTCGAGGGCGCAGAACAGCAGGAAGGCGTCCAGGAAACGGCCCGTCTCCAGCGCGATGCCGACCGGTTCGAACGGGTCGACGTCCAGGCAGCGCACCTCGATGTATTGCACGCCTCGCGCGCACAGCGCCTGCACCGGGCGCTCGCCCGTGCGGATCACGCGCTTGGGACGGATCGTCGAATAGTATTCGTTCTCGATCTGCAGGATGTTGGTCGACAGCTGGACCCATTCGCCATCCTTCTTCGTGCCGATCTCCGCGTACGGCGGATACGGGCGCTTGACGGCGTCCATCAGCGACGTCACATAGCTTTCCAGGCTGTTCTCGTGAGGGCGCAGGCCGGATTGCGCGTCGTTCTGGTAGCCCAGGTCGCTCATGCGCAGGCTGGTCGCGTAGGGCAGGTACAGGGTGTCGTCCGACAGCGTCTCGAGACTGTGTTCGCGGCCGCGCAGGAAGCCCTTCGACAAGGTGGGCGACGCGCCGAACAGGTACATCAGCAGCCAGCTGTAGCGGCGGAAGTTGCGGATGGTCGCGATATAGCTCTCGGACTGGAAGTCGCGCAGCGCGTTGCGGCGTTCTTCCGTGATGCCCTCGTGTTCCGCCAGCAGCTTCCACAATTCTTCCGGCAGCGAATAGTTGTAGTGGATGCCCGCGATGCATTGCATGGCCTTGCCGTAGCGCAGCGCCAGGCCGCGGCGGTACACGTGCTTGAGCATGCCGATGTTCGACTTGCCGTACCAGGCGATCTCGATGTCTTCCTCGCCCGGCAGCTCGCACGGCATCGACTGGCTCCACAGCAGCTCGCCGTCCAGCTTGGAGTAGGCGAAGCGGTGGATCGCGTCCAGGCGGTGCAGGGCCAGTCCGATGTCGTGTTCGGCCGGCGTGATGAATTCGAGCAGCGCTTCCGCGTAATCCGTCGTGATCTGCGGATGGGTCAGGGCCGAGCCGAGTTTTACCGGATGCGGGGTCCGGGCCAGGTGGCCCTGGCCGTCGACGCGCAGCGTCTCGCGCTCGATGCCGCGCAGGCCCTGCAGGAGCAGGCCGCGGTGGGCATCGTCGTCCAGCAGGGCCAGGCGGCGGGTCAGTTGGTTCGACACGGGATTTCCTTTCTTATACTGCCATGAGACGCAGAGAGTAACCGAAATTGGCCGAGCGCGCCGGGCACCCCCTCGCCGGTCGCCTTAATATGACATTTTAATTAATGAACCAGGTCAGGTTCCGGGACATTCCGCGCCGCGATCCAGCGGTCGATGCGCTTCTCCAGCACGTCCAGCGGCAGGGCGCCGTCTTCCAGCACAGCGTCGTGGAAGGCGCGCACGTCGAAGCGCGGGCCCAGCGCCGCCTGTGCGCGCGCACGCAGCGCGGCGATGCGCAACTGGCCGATCTTATACGCCAGCGCCTGGCCCGGCCGGGCGATCATGCGGTCGACTTCGACCTCGTTGTCGGACGGCGGATTGGCCGTATTCGCGTTCAGCCAGTCGACGGCCTGCTGGCGCGGCCAGCCCAGCGCGTGGATGCCCGTGTCGACGACGAGCCGCGCGGCGCGCAGCTGCTCGTCGGCCAGGCGGCCGAACTGCGAGAACGGATCGCGCATCAGGCCCAATGCCGGCCCCAGGCTCTCCGCATACAGCGCCCAGCCCTCGCCGAAGGCCGGATACCACGCGTGGCGGCGGAACGCCGGCAGGCCGTCGATGGCGTGGGCGCGCGCGACCTGCAAATGGTGACCGGGGACGCCCTCGTGTAGCGCGAGCGTCTCCACCTCCCACAGCGGCCGCGTATCCAGGCGGCTCGTGTTGACGACGAGGGCCGCGACGCGATCCGGCGTGCCCGCTTCGTAATAGGCGCCACCCTGCGTGTCTGCCCCCGCCTGCTGCACGGGTTTGACGGCCAGTTCCTCCTGCGGGATCGTGCCGAACTGCGTGGGCAACTGGGCCTGCACGCGCGCGATGGTGCGCCGATAGCGTTCCAGCAGCGCATCGGCGTTCGTCGGGAACAGGCGCGGGTCGCTGCGCGCGAACGCGACGAATTGCGGATAGCTGCCCTTGAAACCCGTGCGCGCAGCCGTCGCTTCCATCTCGGTGCGCAGGCGCGCCACTTCCTTGATACCCAGCGCGTGGATCTCGGCCGGCGCCAGCGTGGCGGTCGTCGCAGCCTTGACGAGGTACGCGTACCACGCCGCGCCGCCGGGCAGGCCGGATGCGCCGATGGTCGCGCGCGCGGCCTGCAGGTAGTCGGTGCGCACGAAGTCTTCGAGCTTTTGCAGCGCACCCGCCGCCGTGCGCAGGGCGGCCGCGCCATCGGTGGCGAGCCGCGTGCGCGTCTCTTCGGGGATGGTCGCGGGCAGGCGCTGGAACGGCGCGCCGAGCGCCCCGTCCTGCACGTGCTCGCGCATGGCCCGCAGCTGCGCGGGCAGGCCGGCCATGATGGCCTTCGGCGCCGTCCAGCCGGTACGAACCCCTTCGCGCATCTGCTCGATGATGCCGTCGATGTGGCGCGGCAGCGCATTCAGGCGCGCGATGTAGTTGCGGTAATCGTCTTCCGTGATGAAGGGCATTTGCGCGACCAGTTGCGGGAAGCGGATCTGCAGGCCGTCCTGGGCGCTGATGGGTTGCGGGTCGAACGCGACGAACGCGGCGCGTGCGAGGATGCGTTCCTGGTCGCCCGTGAACAGGTCCCAGGAGAGGCGGTCCTGGCCGGCCAGCTGCGCGCGGTCGATCTGGCGCGCGAGGTCGAGCATGCGGCGCGCGTGCTCGATGATGGCCGCCTGTTCCGCGAGCGAGGTGTCGGCCAGCAGCGCGTCGTAGCGGTGGTCGCCGACGTTCGTGGCGAATTCGGGCTGGTGCTTGAGGCGCCATTGCCAGTCGCGTTCGAACAGGGCTTGCGCCGGGTCGGCGGCGTCCGCCGCGAAGGCGACGAGAGGCCCCAGCAGGATGAGGGTCGCGAACAGTCGACGCATCGTGTTGGCTTCCGGGTGGTGGACCCGAAATTCTAGCAAACGTGGAATCCGGGCCGCGCCGGGGACGTGAAGGGGGGGCCGCTAAGCGAACCGGCCGCCGCTCACGCGCTCGATGCCGGCCAGGTCGCGCCAGCTTTGCACGTCGGCGAAGCCGGCATCCGCCAGCAGCGCGCGCACGGCCGCCGCCTGGTCGTAGCCGTGTTCGAGCAGCAGCCACCCGCCCGGCACGAGGCGGCGCGGACTGCCATGGATGATGATGCGCAGCGCCGACAGGCCGTCCGCATGGTCCGTCAGCGCACCAACGGGTTCGAAGCGCAGATCGCCTTGCGACAGGTGCTCGTCGCCCGCCGCGATATAGGGCGGGTTGGAGACGATGACGTCGAAGGTTTCCGCGGCTGAGAGTGCATCGAACCAGCTGCTCTCCAGGAAGCGCACGCGCGCGCCGTTGGCGGTGGCGTTGGCCTGCGCGACGGCCAGCGCGTCCGGGCTGACGTCCAGCGCGGTGACGTCGGCGTCTGGCCGCGTGTGCGCGACGGCGACGGCGATCGCGCCGCTGCCCGTGCCCATGTCGAGCAGCCGCGGTGCGTTGCCAGGCAGGCGTTCCAGGGCCAGTTCGACGATCAGTTCCGTGTCCGGCCGGGGAATCAGCACGGCGGGGCCGACCCGAAATTCCAGGCCGAAGAATTCGCGCTTGCCGACGATGTACGCGATCGGTTCGCCGCGCAGCCGGCGCGCCACGAGATCGTCCAGGCGAGAAGCTTCGTCCGGCGTGAGCGCCCGGTCGCCTTGCGTGATCAGCTGGACGCGCGTGAGGCCCGTGGCCTCGCACAGGAGGATGCGGTTTTCCAGCGGGTCGAGCGGCAGGGTTGCCTGCACGGCCGCGATGGTGGGGCCGGGCTGGATCGTCATCAACGCGCGCGCCGCGCCAGCACCCAGACGAGGGCCAGCGTGAGGATCACGAACCAGACGGCCGACCACTGCGGCACGTTCAGGCCGAACACGGTCTCCTGCGCCGCTTCGCACAGGCCGTCGGCGCGGAACAGGCCGGGCAGCAGGGTCGCGGTCGGGATCTTGTTGAGGGTCGTCTCCATCGGATCGATACCGCACGAGAAGCCCGGGTGCGCGAGCACATACAAATGCTTGCCGACGACGCCGAGGCCGCCCAGCGCGCACAGCAGCGCGAGCCCGGCGCCGGCCTTGATCTTGTCGGCAAATGCACCGATCAGGCTGAAGATGGCGATGCCGAGGTACAGGTAGCGCTGGATCACGCACAGCGGGCAGGGCTGCAGGCCCTGCGCGTGCTGGAGATACAGGGCCGCGCCGATCAGGGCGAGGCTGACGGCGGCGATGGCGAGCAGAAGATTGCGGGACGAGGACATGGGCTTCCTGGTTGGCGTTGTCGAATCAAATATTTTCAGCCTAGCAACTTATAACCGTCTTAATTCTAATCGCCCAGCGCCGCCAGTTGTTCGGCCTGGTGCTCGGCCGACAGGGCGTTCGTCAGTTCGGCCAGGTCGCCGTCCATGATCATGTCCAGCTTGTACAACGTTAGATTGATGCGGTGGTCGGTCAGGCGGCCCTGCGGGAAGTTATACGTGCGGATGCGCTCGCTGCGGTCGCCCGAGCCGATCAGGCTCTTGCGGGTCGCCGCTTCCTTGCTTTGCTGTTCGCGCAACTGCACGTCCTTGATGCGCGCGGCAAGGACCTTCATCGCCTGCGCCTTGTTCTTGTGCTGGCTGCGGTCGTCCTGGCATTCCACGACGATACCGGTCGGCAGGTGCGTCAGGCGCACGGCGGAATCGGTCTTGTTGATGTGCTGGCCGCCGGCGCCCGAGGCGCGGAACGTGTCGATGCGCAGGTCGGCCGGGTTGATCTGCACGTCCTCGACCTCGTCCGCCTCCGGCATCACGGCGACGGTGCAGGCGGACGTGTGGATGCGGCCCTGCGTTTCCGTCGCCGGCACGCGCTGCACGCGGTGGCCGCCCGACTCGAATTTCAGTTTCGAGTAGGCGCCCTGGCCGACGATGCGCACGATGACTTCGCGGTAGCCGCCCAGGTCGGACGGCGATTCCGACACCATCTCCACCTGCCAGCGGTTGCGCTCCGCGTAGCGCGTGTACATGCGCAGCAGGTCGCCCGCGAACAGCGCGGATTCGTCGCCGCCCGTGCCCGCGCGGATCTCGAGGAAGATGTTGCGCTCGTCGTTCTCGTCCTTCGGCAGCAGCATCTTCTGCAGCTCGAGGTCCAGTTCCGCCATGCGCGCTTTCGCGGCGTCGATCTCGTCCTGGGCGAACTCCTTCATGTCCGGGTCGGCCAGCATTTCCTGCGCGGCGGCGATGTCGGCCTGCGCGGTCTGGTACTGGCGGTAGACGGCGACGAGCGGACTCAGTTCGGCGTGTTCGCGATTCAGCTTGCGGAAGCTGTCCATGTTCGCGGTGGCGCCTTCGGACATCAGGAGTTCGTCCAGTTCGACGAGGCGGTTGGCCAGTTGGTCCAGCTTGGCCAGCATGGATGGTTTCATAGTGTTCTTATCAGGAATGACGACGGACAAGCCGCACGGCGGCAAGGCATGCCGCGGCGGCGCAGACGGAAGGATAGCAGGCCGCTAACGGCGGCCGCGGAACAGCTGGGGCAGCAAGCTCGCGAGGCGGGCGCGTTCGTCGCCCTGGGCGCGGTGCAGGGCCTGTTGCGGGCCGTGCAGGAATTTCGCGGTCAGGCCCTTCGACAGGGCGTCCAGCACCGTCTCGATGTCCTCGCCCCTGGCGAGCAGCTTGCGCGCCCGTTCCAGTTCGGCCAGGCGCATCGCCTCGCTCGATTCGTGCAGGTCGCGGATCACGGGCACCACGGCGCGGTCGCCGATCCAGTGCATGAACGACTGCACGCGCGTCTCGATGATGGCTTCGGCCTGGGCGACGGCCGCCTGGCGGCTTTCGACGCCCGTGCGCACCACCTCGGCCAGGTCGTCGACCGTGTACAGGAACACGTCGTTCAGGCGGCCCACTTCCGGTTCGATGTCGCGCGGGACGGCCAGGTCGACCATGAACATCGGCCGGTGCCGGCGCGCCTTGATGGCGCGTTCGACGAGGCCCTTGCCGATCAGCGGCAGGGTGGAGCCGGTGGAGGAGATGACGACGTCGAACTGCGCCAGGCGCTCGGACAGGTCGGCGAGGCCGATCGCGCTGCCGTTGAAGCGCGCGGCCAGCGCCTCGCCGCGCGCGAGCGTGCGGTTGGCGATCGTGATCGACTTCGGATTGTGGGCGGCGAAGTGCGTGGCGCACAGTTCGATCATCTCGCCGGCGCCGATGAACAGCACGTTCTGCTCGCTGACGCGATCGAAAATGCGTTCCGACAGGCGCACGGCGGCGGCGGCCATCGACACGCTGTGCGCGCCGATCTCGGTCGTCGTGCGCACTTCCTTCGCGACGGCGAAGCTGCGCTGGAACAGCTGGTGCAGATAGGTGCCGAGGCCGCCCGCCTCGTCGGCGACGCGCACGGCATCCTTCATCTGGCCGAGGATCTGCGCCTCGCCCAGCACCATCGAATCGAGGCCGGAGGCGACGCGGAATGCGTGGCGCACGGCGTCGTGCTGCGGCAGCATGTACAAATGCGGGCGCAGCTCGGCGAAATTCAGGTTGTGGTAGTCGGCCAGGAAGCGCGCGGACGCGTCGAGCGGATCGGGCGCGCAGCTGGCGGCGTACATCTCGGTGCGGTTGCACGTCGAGAGCAGCGCCGCTTCGTCTTCACCGCGGGTATTGAACCTGGAAAACCACCCGCGAGCCGCCTGCACCGCCGCCCCGAGCTGCTCAGGCGCCAGCGCCAGTTGCTCGCGCAGCGAGACCGGTGCTGTGGTGTGATTGAGGCCGACGGCGAGCAGTTGCATGGGTGATCAAAAATTGGGCAGCGCGCCCATTATACCCCTACAGCGTCAGGGTTTCACGCGCCCAGCTTTTCCAGCCTATAGCCGTAGCTATATACCGGCACGAGGCGGAAACCGTTCTCCGGACGCAGGCGCAGCTTGTTGCGGACGCGCGAAACGTGGGTGTCCATTGTACGCGACGGGACGGCCGTCTCGCGCACCCAGATCGATTCGTGGATGTACGCGCGCGACAGCGGACGGCCCAGGTTGCGGAAAAACAGCAGCGCCAGGTTGAATTCCTTGTGCGTGACGTCGATCTGCTCGCCGTCCATCATCAGGCGGCCCGGGCGGGTCTCGAACACATACGGGCCGAACTGTAACTGTTCGGCACCGTTCTGCGACGGGTACGCCCGGCGCAGCAGGGCTTGCGTGCGCGCAACCAGCTCGCCGCGGCGCAGCGGCTTGACGAGGTAGTCGTCGGCACCGGCCGTGACGCCGGCCACGATGTCGTCCTCGGCCGAGCTGCCGGCCAGGAACATCGTCGGGGTATTCGGCGCCAGTTTTTCCTTGGCGCGGCGCAGGAGTTCCGCCGCCGGGACGTCGGTCACTTGCCAGTCGACGATCAGCAGGTCGGTGCTGTCCTTGCGGAGTTGCCCCAGCAAGTCTTTGCCGCTGTCAAACGCTTGACAGCTGTGCCCAGCTCCGTTCAGAACTTGGCAGATGAGTTCTGCCTGGGTCGTGTCGTTGTCCAGTACGGATATTCTCATGATATTCAGGCTGTCTCGGCTGTGGGACTGTAGGACATCACTGTAGGAACATTCCTACAATGTCACTAAATATATCAGACTTTTAAAAAGCAAAGCTACCGATGCCTCAGATAAATTCACATTTTCGTTGGGAAATTGCGTCATAGTTGTGTCGGGCCGTAGACAAACTGCCGGTTACACTAACCATAAATTTATGGTTGAGGAGCTAACATGTTCAAGAGGAAGAACAAGGACGGCGACTTGGCGCTGCTGCCGGTCTCCAGCGAGGACATCGAACGCGTGCGCGAACGCTGCCGCGGCCTCGTGCGCAAGCGCGCGGCCATTTCCGCCGGCGTGTCGGTGATCCCGGTGCCGGGCGTGGACATCGTGGCGGATCTGTCCAGCTTCGCCGTCATGGTGGAAGAGATCAACCAGGCGTTCGGCCTGTCGCCCGAACAGATCGACCGGCTGCAGCCGCGCATGCGCATTGCCGTCTACCAGGCCGTGGCGGCGATCGGCGGTACGCTCGTGGGCAAGATCGTGACGAAGGAGCTGGTGCTGAAGCTGTTGCAGAAGTCGGGCGCCAAGCTGGCGGCCAAGTCGGCGGCGAAGATCGTGCCGCTGGCGGGGCAGGTCGCGTCGGCCGCGATCGGCTTCGCGTTATTCAGGCAGATGGGCTACCAGCACGTGGAAGCCTGTACGCGCGTGGCGCGCGAGGTGGCGGCCACGCCGGCTTGACAACCGGCGCGGCATAAAGGACGGATTCAGGCGTCCGGCAGGACGACGTTGACGTCGAGCACTTCCAGGTTGCCCTGGCGGTCGAGGGAAATCTTGATGTCCTCGGCGCTGACCTTGGTGTACTTGGAAATCACTTCGATCAGCTCGCGGTGCAGGGCGGGCAGGAAATCCGGGCCGTCGCGGCCGCTGCGTTCGCGGGCGATGATGATCTGCAGCCTTTCCTTGGCCGCCGTCGCGCTTTTCTGATTCTTGGGAAACAGGAATGAGAGCAGAGGCATGTCACTTCGCTCCGAACAGACGCTGCAGGAAGCCCGGCTTTTCGTAACTGGTGAAGCGCAGCGGGATTTCTTCGCCGAGGAAACGCGACACGACATCCTGGTAAGCCTGGGCCACGTCCGTATCCTTGAAGTGGATGGCCGGATTGCCCTGGTTCGATGCGTGCAGCACGGCTTCCGATTCCGGAATGATGCCGAGCAGGGGGATGCGCAGGATTTCCTGCACGTCCTGGTACGACAGCATCTCGTCGTTTTCCACGCGGCGCGGCGAGTAGCGGGTGATCAGCAGGTGTTCCTTGACCGGTTCGCCACCGCTCTGGGCGCGGCGCGACTTGGCCTGCAGGATGCCGAGGATGCGGTCGGAGTCGCGCACGGACGAGACTTCCGGGTTGGTGACGATCAGGGCCTCGTCGGCGAACGTCAGCGCCATCAGGGCGCCGTGCTCGATGCCGGCCGGCGAGTCGCAGATGATGAACTCGAAGTCCATCTTGACCAGTTCGTTCAGCACTTGCTCGACGCCTTCTTCCGTCAGCGCGTCCTTGTCGCGCGTCTGCGAGGCCGGCAGGATGAACAGGTTGTCGCAGTGCTTGTCCTTGATCAGGGCCTGGGTCAGGCTCGCTTCGCCGTTGATGACGTTGATCAGGTCGTACACGACGCGGCGCTCGCAACCCATGATCAGGTCGAGGTTGCGCAGGCCGACGTCGAAGTCGATGACGGCAGTCTTGTGGCCGCGCAGCGCGAGGCCGGTCGAGAAGCTTGCGCTCGAGGTGGTCTTGCCCACACCGCCCTTACCGGACGTTACAACGATAATTCTTGCCATGAAAAAATTGTGTCCTTTTCAGTATCTGGTCAGTGCTGGTACAGGGGGCGCGCCTTAATTGCGGGTCGCCGAACCCAGCGATGATATATCGATTCGGTCGCCGACCAAACGGATTTGTGCCGGCTGGCGTGCAACCTCCGCGGGGAAACCTTCGTCGAACGTCCGGTAAACGCCCGCGATCGACACCAGTTCGGGCTGCAACTGCAGCGCGAAGATGCGCGCGCCCGCATTCCCGGACGCACCCGCCAGCGCGCGGCCGTGCAGCGGCGCATACACGTGGATACTGCCGTCGGCGATGAGCTCGGCGCCATTGTTGACGACGGCGGTCACGATCAAATCCGTGCCGCGCGCATAGATGCGCTGGCCGGCGCGTACCGGCGTGTCGACGATCATCGCGTGCACCGGTGCGGGGGCAGGTGCCGGGGCAGGCGCCGCCGGCGGCGCAGGCGCGGGCTCTGCCGCTTCGGCCGGGGCCGGAGGCATCTCCCGTTCGCGGCCGGCGCTCGTCTGCAAGCCGCTGGTGCCGTCGTCCAGGAACAGGTCGTGGGCGCGGATCACGTCGTGCAGCGCGGCCGGCGCGCCGCGCACGGCGACGGCGTTCAGGCGGTACTTCCTGAGCAGCGTGACCAGCGCCTCCCAGTCGATGTGCGCGGCCTCGTCGGCGATGCCGGCGACGTCGATGACGGCGAATTCATCCTCGAAGAAATCGGACACACCCCCGGTCATCTGCTTCAGCGCGGCATCGATCGCGATCGGATCGGCCGAGTGCAGGATGGTCGAAATGGCCACGACCGTGGAGATCTTGATTTCGATGGGCAGGGAGCTCGAGCTTTTGGGCATAAATCAATGTGGTTGGCTTAGCCCGTGCATTCTACTGTGAAATTTCACTCAACGGAAAAGGGTTTTGGCCGGGTTTGGATGACTGGAAACTCCTGTTTCCTGAACCAAAATAATGCCTGATAAAGATGCTCAGCCTTAAGGAAAATCAATAAAAAGGCTGTTTTCTCCGATGAATAAGCTGATAAGATTGATTTTGCTTAAACAAGATTTAAGCGAGGTCACTAATATTGGCGGCTTTCTGTCCAAGCCTGAGCGGAGATTGTGATTCCTCAAGCGCGCGTTGTGCTGGTTTTCGAATTCTTCCAGGCCTGGCCAGAAAAAGGCCGACAGCAGGGCTGTCCACTCATTGAACCCCGGCCGCTGGGGCCGGGATACCGGAGATTGATATGGAAGATGTCGTAATCGTGGCCGCTGGCCGTACTGCAATCGGCAAGTTCGGTGGCACGCTCTCAAAAATTCCGGCTGCCGAGCTAGGCGCCCAGGTCATCAAGCACCTGCTGACGAAGACCGGCATCGATCCGGCCGCCGTCAGCGAAGTCATCATGGGTCAGGTCCTCACGGCCGGCGTCGGCCAGAACCCGGCCCGCCAGGCCGTCATCAAGAGCGGCCTGCCGGACAAGGTTCCGGCCTTTACCCTGAACATGGTGTGCGGCTCCGGCCTGCGCGCCACCCACCTGGCGGCCCAGGCCATCAAGTGCGGCGACGCATCGATCGTGATCGCCGGCGGCCAGGAAAACATGAGCGCGTCGCCGCACGTGCTGAACGGTTCGCGCGACGGCTTCCGCATGGGCGATGCCAAGCTGACCGACACGATGATCGTCGACGGCCTGTGGGACGTCTACAACCAGTACCACATGGGCGTGACGGCCGAGAACGTCGCGCGCAAGTACGAGATCTCGCGCCAGGAACAGGACGAATTCGCGCTGCAATCGCAGCTGAAGGCCGAGGCCGCGCAAAAGGCCGGCAAGTTCAAGGACGAGATCATCCCCATCGAGATCGCTTCCAAGAAGGGCACCACCGTGTTCGATACCGACGAGTATCCGAAGCACGGCGCCACGCTGGAAGGCATGGCCAGCCTGCGTCCGGCCTTCAACAAGGAAGGCACCGTCACCGCCGGCAACGCCTCCGGCCTGAACGACGGCGCCGCCGCCGTGATCATGATGTCGGCCTCGAAGGCCAAGGAACTGGGCCTGACCCCGCTGGCCCGCATCAAGGCCTATTCGTCGGCCGGCCTGGACCCGGCCATCATGGGCATGGGCCCCGTCGACGCCGCCCGCCAGTCGCTGGAACGCGCCGGCTGGAAGCACGAAGAAGTCGACCTGATGGAAATCAACGAAGCCTTCGCCGCCCAGGCCGTCGCTGTCAACAAGCAGATGGGCTGGGATACGTCGAAGATCAACGTCAACGGCGGCGCGATCGCGCTGGGCCACCCGATCGGCGCCTCGGGCGCGCGCGTGCTGGTGACCCTGCTGCACGAAATGATCCGCCGCGACGCGAAGAAAGGCCTGGCCGCGCTGTGCATCGGCGGCGGCATGGGCGTGGCCCTGGCGGTCGAGCGCTGAAAGCAATCCTGCACGGCGCCGCGGAGGGCGCCGTGTGTCGTAGTCAACAGGTTAATGAAAAACTAGGAGAAGACGATGGCTAGAGTGGCATTAGTGACCGGCGGCATGGGCGGCCTGGGTGAAGCGATCTGCATCAAGCTGGCGGCGCTCGGCTACAAGGTCGTGACGACGTACTCGCCGGGCAGCAAGAAAGCAGAAGGCTGGCTTGCCGCGATGCGCGAACAGGGCCATGACTTCAAGGCCTACGAATGCGATGTGTCCGATTACGATTCCGCCCAGGCTTGCGTGGCCAAGGTCGTGCAGGAAGTCGGTCCCGTCGACGTGCTGGTCAACAACGCCGGTATCACGCGTGACATGACCTTCAAGAAGATGGACAAGGTCAATTGGGATGCGGTTATGAAGACCAATCTGGATTCCGTGTTCAACATGACCAAGCCCGTCACCGACGGCATGGTCGAGCGCGGCTGGGGCCGCATCATCAACATCTCGTCCGTCAACGGCCAGAAGGGCGCGTTCGGCCAGACCAACTACTCGGCGGCCAAGGCCGGCATCCACGGCTTCACGAAGGCCCTGGCGCTGGAAGTGGCGCGCAAGGGCGTTACCGTGAACACCATCTCGCCGGGCTACATCGGCACCAAGATGGTCACCGACATCCCGGCCGAAGTGCTGGAAACGAAGATCCTGCCGCAGATCCCGATGGGCCGCCTGGGCAAGCCGGAAGAAGTGGCCGGCCTGGTCGCGTACCTGTCGTCGGACGAGGCAGCGTTCGTTACCGGCGCCAACATCGCCATCAACGGCGGCCAGCACATGCAATAAGCGGCCACCGCTTGTCTTGCATCGACACCGCCTCCGGGCGGTGTTTTTTTTCGCGCCTAAACACCGGGGTCAGGGTCTGACCCCGGTGTTCGCCTGCGCGCCAAGACCCGTCCAGGTGTCGTATGCTCGTCACGACGGCCGCCGCCGGGCGTGCGTGGGAAATGTGAATGATCGATGCTGAACAAGTGAAGGCCGTGGTGCGCCTGCCGGCGCCGCAGCGCTATGAATATTTCGTCAAGCGGGTGGCCGCCTCCGGCACCGTGTGGGGCCTGTACCGCAACGGCTGGGCGCTGGCGAAGAAGGATGACGGCACGCTCGTGTTCGCGATGTGGCCGGACGAGGAATTCGCTCGCCTGTGCGCGGAATTCGAGTGGGAAGGCTATGCACCGCAGGCGTTTTCGCTGGATGAGCTGTTGTCCGAGCTGCTGCCCCAACTGCAGCAGGATGGCCTCTTGCCCGGCATCTTCCGCACGCCCGGTTCGAAAGGCGTGATGCCGACGCCGGGCCTGCTGCGCGTGGACCTCGAGGACGAGTTGCGCAGCCGCGGCACTTGATACGACGAAGGGAACAACATGAACGCATTGCCGCACGGCGCGCTGGCCTTGTCCAGCCTGGAAGAACAGATGCTGCAGCCCGGCGTGAAAGGCTTGCCGTTGACGGCGCCGCTGCGCCAGGGCGCGATCGGCGTGCAGGGCTGGAACGTGTTGCACGGCGACACGAGCTATCCCGTCGCGGTGCTGAAAACGTCCGCGCTGCGTCACAACCTCGAGTGGATGCGCGATTTCTGCGCGCGCCACGGCGTACGCATCGCGCCGCACGGCAAGACGACGATGTGCCCGCAGCTGTTCGGCGCCCAGCTGGCGAACGGCGCCTGGGGCATCACCCTGGCGAACGCCGTGCAGGTGCGGGTGGCGCACCGCTTCGGCGTGCGCCGCGTGCTCGTCGCGAACCAGCTCGTCGCGCGCACCGACGTGCGCATGGTGCTCCAATTGCTGCACGAGGATCCGGGCTTCGAATGCGTCGTGCTCGCCGATTCTCTCGCGGGCGTGGCGCGCCTGTCGGAAGAGGTCGAGGCGCATCCGCTCACGCGGCCCTTGTCCGTGCTCGTGGAACTGGGCCTGTCCGGCAAGCGCGCCGGCTGCCGTACGCCGGAAGAAGCGCTGACGGTGGCGCGCGCCATCGAGCGCGCGCCGGGCCTCGTGCTGGCCGGCTTCGAAGGGTATGAAGGCTTGCTCGTGTCGGACGACCACGATGCCGACCTGCGCGCCGTCTCCGGTTTTGTGGCGCGCCTGTGCGCGCTCGTGCGCGAGGCCGACGACGAAGGCCTGTTCGGCACGCGCGAGATCCTCGTGACGGCGGGCGGCTCGTCGTACTTCGACCTTGTCGCGCGCGGCTTCCAGGAGCTGCACGGCCTGTCGCGGCCGCTCGTGCCCGTGCTGCGCAGCGGCTGCTACCTGACGAGCGACCACGGCATGTACCAGCGCCACATCGAACAGCTCGACGCGCGCGAAGGCACGCCGGCGGGCGAGGGATTGCGGGCCGCGCTGGAGATCTGGAGCGTCGTGCAGTCGCGTCCCGAGCCGGGCCTCGCGATCCTCACGATGGGCAAGCGCGACGCGTCGCACGACGCCGGCCTGCCGGTGCCGCTGTGGCACCACCGGCCCGGTCCCGGCGCCGCGCACGCGCTGCCGGCGGGCTGCGAGATCGTCAAGATGAACGACCAGCACGCGTACCTGCGCCTGCCGGAAGGCCCGGTGCGCGACATGCTCGCGGTGGGGGACCTGGTCGGCTGCGGCATCTCGCATCCGTGCACGACGTTCGACCGCTGGCCGCTGCTGCTGGCCGTGGCCGACGACTACGCCGTACGCTTCGCGCTCAACACTTTCTTCTAGAATGGCCGGGCGGTAGGCTACAATCGGTTGTCGTTTTTTCGCTGACCGATCATGCCCGCCACCCCGCCGTCGCTGTTCCCGCCCATCCTCCCGAACCGTCACGGCATGCTGGCCGTGGACGACCTGCACACGATTTATTGGGAAGAGGTGGGCAACCCGAACGGCATTCCCGTCGTGTTCCTGCACGGCGGTCCGGGCGCGGGCCTGTCGCCGCAGCACCGCCGCTTCTTCGACCCGAGCGCCTACCGCGTGATCCTGTTCGACCAGCGCGGCGCCGGCAAGTCGACGCCGCTGGGCGAGTGGCGCAACAACACGACGCAGCTGCTCATCGAGGACATCGAACGCCTGCGCGCCATGTTCGGCATCGAGCGCTGGCTCGTGTTCGGCGGCTCGTGGGGCTCGACGCTGGCGCTGGCCTACGGGCAGGCGCACCCGGAGCGCTGCCTCGGCTTCGTGCTGCGCGGGATTTTCCTGTGCACGCCGGCCGAGATCGAATTCTTCCTGTACGGCGTGCAGTGGTTCTATCCGGAGCTGTACGACGACTTCATCGCGCCGATTCCCGTCGAGGAACGGGGCGACCTGCTGAAGGCGTACACGAAACGCCTGCTGTGCGACGATCCGCAGCAGTACTGGCCCGCCGCGCGCGCGTGGAGCCGCTTCGAGGGCCGCCGCGTGTTCCTGCTGCCGCAGGAAGAAGAGCACGCGTCCGACACGCTCGACCTGGGCGTGGGCCGGCTCGAATCGCACTACATGGCGCACGGCGGCTTCCTCGAACCGGACCAGCTGCTGCGCGACGTCGGCCGCATCTCGCACCTGCCGGCCGTGATCGTGCAGGGCCGCTACGACGTGATCTGCCCGCCGCTGTCCGCGTACCGCCTGCACCAGGCATGGGCCGGGTCGCGCCTGCGCATGATCCCGGACGCCGGCCATGGCGCGCTGGAAGTGGGCATCGCCCGCGCCCTCGTCGCCGCCACGGAACAGTTCAAGCGACACGGCCGTTTCGATTGAAACGGCGTTCCTCCGGACCGAGGCCGCCGCCTGCTACACTGTCCCCAGCTTCTTACAATAACGACAAGCTACCCGCATGAATATCCAGACCAACGACATCGGCCATGTCATCCAGCTGTCGATCGCGCCCGTGTTCCTGCTGACCGGCGTGGCGACCAAGCTGACGGTACTGATGAACCGCCTCGCGCGCATCATCGACCGTACCCGCGACCTCAAGATCGAACTGCGCAAGGGACCGGATCCGGACTGCAGCGAGGAACTCGACGTGCTGTACCAGCGCTGGCGGCTGATCAATTATGCGATCACGGCCAGCACCGGCTGCGGCTTCCTGATCTGCGTGGTGATCGCCTGCCTGTTCCTCGGCGATACCACCAATCTGCCGCTGGACCGCTACATCGCCGGCATGTTCGTGGTGGCCATGGTCGCCCTGATTGCCAGTTTCATTTTCCTGCTGCGCGAAGTGTCCGTCTCGTTCCGCTACATGCGCATCCACCGCCACGACGCGCCGGCCCGGCCGGACTAGATCCTACGAATCGAGACCATCATGAACGACTACCAACGTCCCC
The DNA here is from genome assembly GCA_966211695.1 of uncultured Massilia sp. GTDB lineage: Bacteria > Pseudomonadota > Gammaproteobacteria > Burkholderiales > Burkholderiaceae_D > Telluria. The sequence continues at coordinate 44,213 of CBIHOW010000002.1, forward strand.
CCACCCTGCACCGCTACGGCCTGCGCGCCGAGCTGGAACTGGCGCTGTCCACCGGCCAGTTCAAACTCCAGCCCGAGAACGGCTTCCTGACGCTGTCGTTCTCCACGGCGTGGAACAAGGGCCTGTTCGACGTCCTCGGCCCGGCCGACAGCTGCCTCGTCATCCACAACACGGAAGAATTCGGCGAGCGCCTGCACCGCGCCGTCCAGCGCACCTTGCCCAACTGGGCCGGCATCGACGGTCCCGTCGAATACGGCATCCGCTCGCGCCTGGGCTCGGCCTTTTCGCGCCCGATCTCCGACGCGCGAGAGAAGGAGTGGAAGTTCGCGTGGCGCTCGCTGGCGCCGCATACGAGCCTGAATCCCGTCACGGTGCGCATCGGCAGCATCGAGCAGTTCGCCGAACTGCGCACGCCGGAGAGTTATCCGGCATAAGCCTTGCGATTAGAACCACGGCTCGACGAAATCCCGGTGTAATGCCGGGATCACCACTATCGTCGTGCCCATGACCGCTTCGCTTCCCGACACCGCTTATCCCCACCTGCTGTCCCCCCTCGACCTTGGCTTCACGACGCTGAAGAACCGCGTGATCATGGGCTCGATGCACACGGGGCTCGAAGACCGCTTCTGGAACTACGGCAAACTGGCCGCGTTCTACCGCGAGCGGGCGCGCGGCGGCGCGGGCCTGATCGTCACGGGCGGCATCTCGCCGAACCGCCAGGGCTGGCTGCTGCCGTTCGGCGGCACGCTGAACTTCCGCGGCGACGTGTTCAATCACCGCCGCGTCACGCGCGCCGTGCACGAGGAGGGCGGCAAGATCCTGCTGCAGATCCTGCACGCGGGCCGCTACGGCTACCAGCCGCTCGTCGTGTCGGCCTCGAACGTCAAGTCGCCGATTTCTCCGTTCCGCCCGCGCGCGCTGACGGCGCGCGGCATCGAATCCACCATCGCGGCCTACGTCCGCTGCGCCCGGCTGGCACAGAAGGCCGGCTACGACGGCGTGGAGGTGATGGGCAGCGAGGGCTACCTGATCAACCAGTTCCTGTGCGCGCGCACGAACCGCCGCAGCGATGCCTGGGGCGGCAGCATCGAGAACCGCATGCGCCTGCCGGTGGAGATCGTGCGCCGCATCCGCGCGGCCGTCGGGCGCGACTTCATCGTCATGGTGCGCCACTCCGTGCTGGACCTCGTCGACGGCGGCAACACGTGGGACGAAGTCGTGCAGGTGGCGCAGGCGCTGGAAAACGCGGGCGCCACGATCCTCAACACGGGCTACGGCTGGCACGAGGCGCGCGTGCCCACCATCGTCACGTCGGTGCCGCGCGCCGCGTTTGCAGGAGTCGCGGCGCGGCTGCGGGAGGCGGTCCGCATCCCCGTCGTCGCGTCGAACCGCATCAACATGCCGGCCGATGCCGAGCGCCTGCTGGCGGAGGGCAGCGCGGATATGGTGTCGATGGCGCGGCCGTTCCTGGCCGATCCCGACTGGGTGAACAAGGCCGCTGCGGGGCAGGCGGACCGCATCAACACGTGCATCGCCTGCAACCAGGCGTGCCTGGACCATACGTTCGCCAACAAGCGCGCGACCTGTCTCGTCAATCCGCGAGCGTGCCACGAGACGGAACTGGTCTATACGCCAACGCGCCAGCGCAAGCGCATCGCCGTCGTCGGCGCCGGACCGGCCGGATTGTCCGCCGCGACGGTGGCGGCGCAGCGCGGCCATGCCGTCACCCTGTTCGATGCGGCGGACCGCATCGGCGGCCAGTTCAACATCGCCATGCGCATTCCCGGCAAGGAGGAATTCGCGGAAACCATCCGCTATTTCGGCCGCCAGCTGGAGCTGACGGGCGTCGAGCTGCGGCTCGGCCGGCGCGTGACACGCGAAGCGCTGATCGCAGCCGGCTACGACGACGTGATCGTGGCGACGGGCGTCACGATGCGCCGTCCGCGCATCGAGGGCATCGAGCACCCGAAGGTGCTGTCCTACCTGGACGTGTTGCGCGACCGCGCGCCCGTGGGCCCGCGCGTGGCGATCATCGGCGCCGGCGGTATCGGCTTCGACACGGCGGAGTTCCTGGTCCACGACGCGAACGCGCCGCGTCCGCAGCCCGTCGCGGACTGGGCCGGCGAATGGGGCGTCGACCTGAAGGTGGCCGCGCCCGGCGGCCTCGTGAAGCCGCACGGCGCGACGCCCGCGCGCAGCATCTGGCTCCTGCAGCGCAAGACGACGCGTCCGGGCGCGGGCCTGGGCAAGACGTCGGGCTGGGTGCATCGCGCGACGCTGGCGCGCAACGGCGTCGCGATGCTGGCGGGCGTGCAGTACGACCGCATCGACGACGCTGGCCTGCACATCACCGTCGGCGGAGACGCCAGGCTGCTGGAAGTGGACAATGTCGTGATCTGCGCCGGGCAGGACAGCCTGGCGGAACTGATGCCGCCGGAAGGGCAGCAGGGCGGACCGGCGTTCCACAAGATCGGCGGCGCCGCGCTGGCGGCCGAGCTGGATGCGAAGCGGGCGATCCGCGAAGGGGCGGAACTGGCGGCGCGTTTATAGACGAACCGCCAGTGATTCGGGCTTACTGCCCCGCGCCGCTGCTGCGTTTCTTGCTCTTCTTGCTGCGGTAATCCGACGCCGGCTGCGCCGTCTGGTCACCCTGGCGCGGCGTGTTGAGGTCGCTTTGCCGGGACCCCGCCGGCGATTCCAGCGAGCCGCCTTTCTGCTGCTGTTCCATGCCGCCGTAGCCCGACTGGCGCGAGGCGTTCAGGCGGTCTTCCTCGCCGCGTGCCTGCATGCGCTGGGCGCTCTGGCGGGCGCTCCAGCCGGCCTGCTGGGCGCCGGCGCCGCCGCGCTGGCTGCCGAGGTTCTCGTCGATACTGCCCTGCAGCGAACCGCGGGCGCGCAGGGACGCGCCCTGCTGTTCGATATTGGCCGACTGGACGTTGGCCCCGCCCGGCGCCACCCAGCCCGGTGCGCGCGGCTGCTGGCTGCCTTCCGCGACGGGAACGATTTTTTCCTTGGCGATGCCGCGGGCGCGGGTGCTGTCCGGTCCTTTTTGTTTCGACATGGTGTCCTCCTGTGAGCTATGCGCTGACAGGAGGATCATGCGCGCGGGGAACGCGCTATTCCAGAGGAAGAGGGAGCGCACCTTTGTAGGACTGGAACTACTTTTTACGTACGACGACGCAGCCGATCGAATAGCCGGCGCCGAACGAGCAGATGACGCCGTTGGCGCCGCTGGGCAGGTCGTCCTGGTGCGAGTGGAACGCGATGATCGAACCGGCCGACGACGTGTTCGCGTAGCGGTCGAGGATCACGGGCGCTTCTTCCGGCGTGGCGTCGCGGCCCAGCAGGGTGCGGACGATCAGCTGGTTCATGCTCAGGTTCGCCTGGTGCAGCCAGAAGCGGGAGATGTCTTCGATCTGGAGGCCCGCGCCTTCGACCGTGTCGCGGATCATCGCGGCCGCCATCGGGCACACTTCCTTGAACACCTTGCGGCCCTGCTGGCGGAACAGTTTGTCCGGCTGGCCGACGCCCTCTTCGTCGAAGCGGTTCATGAAGCCGAAGTTGTTGCGAATATTGTTCGAGAACTTCGTCTTGAGCTTCGAATCGAGGATCTCGAACTGGTGTTCGCTCGTCGCCGTGTCGGCCGCTTCGATGACCATCGCGGTGCACGCGTCGCCGAAGATGAAATGGCTGTCGCGGTCGCGGAAGTTCAGGTGGGCGCTCGTGATTTCCGGATCGAGCACGAGCACGGCGCGTGCCTGGCCGGTCTGGACGGCGGCGGCCGCGGTCTGGATGGCGAACGTGGCGGACGAGCAGGCCACGTTCATGTCGAAGCCATAGCCCTCGATGCCGAGCGCTTCCTGCACCTCGACGGCCATCGCCGGGTAGGCGCGCTGCATGTTGCTGGCGGCGACCAGCACCATGTCGATGTCGGCCGGCGTGCGGCCCGCGCGGGCCAGGGCTTCGCGGGCGGCGGCGACGCAGATCTCGGCCTGCAGCGACAGCTCCTCGTCGGCGCGCTCCTTGATGCGCGGCGTCATGTGGGTCGGGTCGAGGATGCCGGCCTTTTCCATCACGTAGCGCGACTTGATGCCCGACGCTTTTTCGATGAAGGCGCTGCTGGACGGTTCCAGCGCGGTGACTTCGCCGGCCGCGATTTTATCGGCGTGCTCGGCGTTGAACAGTTCGACGTACTGGTTGAAGGCCGTCACCAGCTCATCGTTGGAGATCGAATTCGGTGGCGTGAACAGGCCGGTGCCGCTGATGACGACAGATTTCATGTTTGACTAGCTTTCATAGACGATAACGGGAGGCAACACTCCCTGAACCAGGCGATTCTACACAATCGTACTGACGGTGGGAACCGAGGCTCCATTCCACAAGAAGCCCGTCAGTACAGGCGTTGTGGGAGATCAGTGAGCCTGCTGGGCGAGCGACGGCGGCGTTGCCGCGCGCTTGGACAATTGCACAGGCAGACCCTGCAGATGGTGCAGCGCCTGGGTCAATTGAAAATCGTCGGCGCTGCCGAATTCCAGTGGCTTGCGCGCGCGCGCGGCCGCGAGGATGCGCATCTGCTCCTCGATGTCGTCGTGGTTCGTCGCATCCTCGGCCGCGCGGCTGGTGTCGTTCTTGAGGTGGTGCTGCAGGTCGGCCTCGCGCATGCGCAGGGCGTTCAGGCCGTCGCCGTCGGCGTTTTCGTCGACGGGGATGTCGGGCACGATGCCGCGCGCCTGGATCGAGCGGCCGCTGGGCGTGTAGTAGCGCGCCGTCGTCAGTTTCACCGCGGTGTCGCCGGCCAGGGGGCGGATCGTCTGCACGGACCCCTTGCCGAACGTCTGGCTGCCGACGATGGCGGCGCGTTTATGGTCTTGCAGCGCGCCCGCGACGATTTCCGACGCCGATGCCGAGCCCGTATTCACGAGCACGACCATCGGGATCGTCTTGAACAGCTCCGGCACCTTGTCGAGCGGATCGTTGCCGCGGCTGAGCAGGTAGTACTCGGGGCTGCCGTAGAACTTTGCCCTGGAATCTTCCAGCTGGCCGTTCGTCGAGACGATTTCGGCATTCTTCGGCAGGAACGCCGCCGCCACGCCGATCGCGCCTTGCAGCAGGCCGCCCGGGTCGTTGCGCAGGTCGAGCACGAGACCTTTCAGATTCGGCTCCTCGCCCGCCAGCGCAGCCAGTTTCCTGGCGAGATCCTCGACGGTCGGTTCCTGGAATTGCGACACGCGCACCCACGCGTAACCGGGCGCGACGATCTTGCCTTTCACGCTCTTCTGGACGATCTCGTCGCGCACGATCGTGAACGACAGCGGCGCCGATGCATCCTTGCGCAGCACCGTGAGCACGACCTTCGTGTGCGGCTCGCCGCGCATGCGCTTGATGGCCTCGTCCAGGTCCATGTCCTTCACCGCCGCGCCGTCGATGTGCGTGATCAGGTCGCCCGCCTGGATGCCGGCGCGGGCGGCCGGCGCGTCCTCGATCGGGGCGACGATGCGGACATAGCCTTCCTCGCTCTGGTTGATCTCGATGCCCAGGCCGACGAACTTGCCTTCGGTCCCTTCGCGCAGTTCGCGGTAGGCCTTGCGGTCCAGGTAGGCCGAGTGCGGGTCGAGCGCGCCCACCATGCCGGAAATGGCCTGCGTGAGGAGCTTGCGGTCTTCGACGGGCTCGACGTAGTCGGCCTTGATCGTGTTGTAGGCATGGGCCAGCTCATGCAGGCCCTCGATGGGCATGCCGTCGACCGGCTTGTGGGCCAGGGCCGAGTATTGCATCGTGACGCCGACCCCGAGGATCACACCGAGGGTGACCAGGGCAACGTTCTTGAAGCTGGAGCGCATGGGCGATGAGCGAAAGGGGACTGCGGTCCAGTATAACCGTCCCGCGGCCCCGGTGTGACGCCGGGACGCGCGGGAATGCCGTCAGGCGACGGCGCGCTTGCCGGCGGGCAAGGTGCTGCGGCTGTTGATGATGCGCGAAAACAACGTCAGCTGGCCGTTGGTCGTGTCGTCCCAGCTGAAACCCTCGGCATAGCGGCGGGTGGCGGCGTGGTCCGGGTAGTTGCGGCGCAGTTCCGTCAGCGCTTCGGCGATGCCTTTCGCCGTGCGTTCCTTCATCAGCACGCCGGCTTCCGGTTTGGCCACGACTTCCGGCGTGCCCCAGACGTTCGATGCGACGACCGGCGTGCCGCAGGCCATCGATTCGAGCAGCACGTTGGCCCAGCCTTCGCGGCTGGACGCGAGGATCATCGCATCGGCCGCGTTGTAGTAATGCTTGAGCTCGGTCTGCGCGACGGCGCCGAGGAATTTGACGCGGTCGGCCACGCCCAGGCTGGCGGCCAGCGCTTCCAGCTTCTTGCGTTCCGGGCCGATGCCGGCGATGAGGAGTTTCACGTCCGGCAGCAGCGGCAGCGCGCCAATCGTGAGGTCGTGCGCCTTGCGCGGGTCGAGCACGCCGACGGAAATCACCGTGAAGCCGTCGATGCCCAGCTGGGCGCGCGCGGCCGCGCGGTCCATCGGCACGAAGCGCTGCAGGTCGACGCCGTTGCGCAGCGACACGATGCGGTCGCCCGGAATGCCGAGGCCGATCATCTCTTCGCGCAGCGCCTGGCACACCGTGATCATGCCGGCGGCGTTGTTGGCGGCCCACATGAGTTGCTTTCTCGGCAGCGTGAACTGCGGAATCAGGTTAATGTCGGTACCACGGGCCGTGATCACGACGGGCTTGTTGAAATACTTGCCCAGCATCACTGCAGCGACGCCGTCCGGATAAAAATAGTGTGCGTCGATGACGTCGAAGTCATAGCCCTCATCGATGATGCGCCCGATCTTTTTCTTGCAGGCCTGGGCCATCAGCCACGGTGCCGCCGTCATCCCGACCTTCGGAATGACGAGGTAGCGGGGGTGCGTGACCTCGATGTCGTAGCGGGTCTCGGCTGCCGGCACTTTGGAAAAGGCCGCGTAGTCGCCGAAGCGCGGGTGCTGCGACGGGAACCAGGGCACCGGGGCGACGACTTTCGATTCGACCTGGCCGCTGGCGAGCAGGTAGCGCAATCGGGTCTCGACAAAGATGCCGTGGCTGGGTTTGACCGTGTTCGGGAAGAGGGAACTGAATGTAAGGAGCTTCATTGACGATGAGCGCAGGGCAGAGGAGCAGAGCGTAGCATCTATTATGTAATAGATTGCAATTACTTGGCTTTTCTAACGGAACGTACCCTAGTTTAATAGCAAAAAAGCAAACGTGTAGCGTGCTCGTCAGAAATCTGTGATAAATTCGTCTAGTTCTTAGCCCGGCGGCAAGTCCTCCGGCCCACTCCCTCATGAGGCGAACCGGCATGCAGCGCGGGCGTCCCATGGTCCAATACCTCAATCTGTAGAAGATTATGAAAATTTCAGTTATCGGGACTGGTTACGTCGGACTGGTGTCTGGCGCCTGCTTCGCCGACGTCGGCAACACCGTGCTGTGCCTGGACGTCGATACGCGCAAGATCACGATGTTGAAGGACGGGATCATCCCGATCCACGAACCCGGCCTGGACAGCCTCGTCCAGCGCAACGCCGCCGCCGGCCGCCTGCTGTTCTCGTCGAACTACGACGACGCCGTCAGCCATGCCGACATCATCTTCCTGGCCGTCGGCACGCCGCCGGATGAAGACGGCAGCGCCGACCTGACCCACATCCTGTCGGCCGCGCGCAGCATCGGCGAGCGCCTGACGAAGCCGGCCGTGATCGTCGACAAGTCGACCGTGCCCGTCGGCACCGCGGAAAAAGTGAAGCGCGCCATCGCCGGCGAACTCGAAAAACGCGGCGTGAACGTCGCGTTCCACGTCGTCAGCAACCCCGAATTCCTGAAAGAAGGCGCCGCGATCGACGACTTCATGAAGCCGGACCGCATCGTGGTCGGCTTCGATGACGCCGACGCCGGCAAGCAGATGCGCCAGCTGTACGCGCCGTTCAGCCGCAACCACGAGAAATTCGTCGAGATGGACATCCGCAGCGCCGAGCTGACGAAGTATGCGGCGAATGCGATGCTGGCCACCCGCATCAGCTTCATGAACGAGCTGGCGAACCTGTCCGAACTGCTGGGCGCCGACATCGAGGCCGTGCGCCTGGGCATCGGCATGGACCCGCGCATCGGCCCGGACTTCCTGTACGCCGGCATGGGCTATGGCGGTTCCTGCTTCCCGAAAGACGTCAAGGCGCTGATCAAGACGGCGTCCGACCACGAGAAGCAGCTGCACCTGCTGACCGCGACCGAGAAGGTCAACGAGGAACAGAAGAACGTGCTGTTCAAGAAGCTGGTGCGCTTCTTCGGCGGCAAGGAGAACCTGAACGGCAAGACGATCGCCCTGTGGGGCCTGTCGTTCAAGCCGAACACGGACGACATGCGCGAAGCGCCGAGCCGCATCCTGATCAAGTCGCTGTTCGACGCGGGCGCCAACGTGGTCGCGTACGACCCGGTCGCCAGCACGGAAGCGAAGCGCGTCCTGGTGGCCGAGCATGGCGAGGACCTGTGCAATACCCGCCTGCGCATCGTCGAATCGGCCAAGCAGGCCGTCGAAGGCGCGGACGTGCTCGTGCTGGTCACGGAGTGGAAGGAATTCCGCGCGCCGGACCTGCCGTTCCTGGCCGAAAACCTGAAACTGAAGGCCGTGTTCGATGGTCGTAACATCTACGATCCGGACGCCTTCGCCGCCGCCGGCCTCGTCTACGAAGGCATCGGCCGCCGTTCGGGGAAAGCGGAACAATGACGGAAGCAGTGAGCAACAAGGGAACGATCCTCGTCACCGGCGCCGCCGGCTTCATCGGCAGCGCGGTGGCGGTGCGCCTGACGGCCATGGGCCATACCGTGGTCGGCTGCGACAATTTCAACGATTACTATGACCCGGCGCTGAAGCACCACCGCGTCGAGGCGCTCTTGACCCCGGCCGGCGTGCCGTGCGAGACCGTCGAACTGAGCGACGGCGAGCAGGTCGCCGCGCTGTTCGAGCGCGTGAAGCCTGCGCTCGTCGTGCACCTGGCCGCCCAGGCGGGCGTGCGCTACTCGCTGAAGAACCCGGCCGCGTACGTACAGGCGAACCTCGTCGCGTTCGGCCACATGCTGGAAGCGTGCCGCAACCACAAGGTCGAGCACCTGCTGTACGCCAGCAGCAGCAGCGTCTACGGCGCCAACGCCAAGACGCCGTTCAGCGAGGACGACGTCACCGACGCGCCGGTGTCGCTGTACGCCGCGACGAAGAAGTCGAACGAGCTGATGGCCCATTCGTACAGCCATCTGTACGGCATCCCGACGACGGGCCTGCGCTTCTTCACGGTGTATGGACCGTGGGGCCGTCCGGACATGGCCTACTTCAGCTTTGCGCGCAAGATGCTGGCAAACGAGGCGATCCCCGTGTTCGCCGAAGGCAAGCTGTACCGCGACTTCACCTATATCGACGACATCGTCGAAGGCGTCGTGCGTTTGCTGTTCAAGCCGACGACCCCGGAAGGGAAGCCGCCGCACGCCATCTTCAACATCGGCAACCAGACGCCGGTGCAGGTGCTGGACTTCATCCGTACGCTGGAAGGCGCGTTCGACGTCAAGGCGCAGCTGGACTTCCAGCCGATGCAGCCGGGCGACGTACCGGCCACGCACGCCGACACGAGCAGGCTGCAGGACTGGGTCGGTTACAAACCCACGACGTCACTGGAGGCGGGCTTGCGTGAATTTGCGCGGTGGTATAATCGGGCGATACGTGAAAATGTTTCCTACCTGAAATGAAAAAAGTCCTCATCCTCGGCGTCAACGGTTTTATCGGCCACCACCTCTCCAAGCGCATCCTGGAGACGACCGATTGGGAAGTGTACGGCATGGACATGAATGCCGAGCGGATCGCGCATCTGCTCGACCATCCACGCATGCACTTCTTTGAAGGCGACATCACGATCAACAAGGAGTGGGTCGAATACCACGTCAAGAAGTGCGACGTGATCCTCCCGCTGGTGGCGATCGCGACGCCGTCGACGTACGTGAAGGAGCCGCTGCGCGTCTTCGAACTGGACTTCGAGGCGAACCTGCCGATCGTCCGCTCGGCCGCCAAGTACAAGAAACATTTGATCTTCCCGTCGACGTCGGAAGTCTACGGCATGAGCCGCGACGCCGAATTCGATCCGGAGAACTCGGAACTGGTCTACGGCCCGATCAACAAGCCGCGCTGGATCTATGCCTGCGCCAAGCAGCTGATGGACCGCGTGATCTGGGGCTACGGCATGGAAGGCCTGAACTTCACGCTGTTCCGTCCGTTCAACTGGATCGGCGCCGGCCTGGATTCGATCCACACGCCGAAAGAGGGCTCCTCGCGCGTGCTGACCCAGTTCCTGGGCCACATCGTGCGCGGCGAACCGATCCAGCTGGTCGACGGCGGCCAGCAGAAGCGTTCGTTCACCTATGTCGACGACGGCATCGACGCGCTGATGCGCATCATCGAGAACAAGGACGGCAAGGCCACCGGCAAGATCTTCAACGTGGGCAACCCGGCCAATAACTACTCGATCCGCGAACTGGCCGGCATGATGCTGGACCTGGCCGCCGAGTATCCGGAATACCGCGACACCGCGAAGCAGGTGAAACTGGTCGAAACGAGCTCGGGCGCCTACTACGGCACCGGCTACCAGGACGTGCAGAACCGCGTGCCGAAGATCGAGAACACGGTCGCGGAACTGGGCTGGAAGCCGCAGGTCACCATGCGCGACGCGCTGGTCAAGATTTTCGATTCGTACAAGGACAAGCTGGGCGACGCCGAGCAGCTCAACACCTGACCTGCGCGCGACGTTCGTGTAAAAGGCTGCTGCGGCAGCCTTTTTTATTCAAATGAACATAGCCATCCTCGGCGGCGGCGTGGCGGGTGTCGCCAGCGCGATCGCTCTCAAGCTGAAAGGCCACGACGTCACCGTGTACGAACGGCGCGACGCCGATGCGAACATCGGCGCGGGCATCGTCGTGTGGCCGAACGCCGCGTTCGTCCTCGACCAGTTCGGCATCCTGGACGACATCGCGGCCGTCTCCGGCCGTCCGCGCGCGATGCGCCGCCTGTCGCGTGCCGGCGACGACCTTGGCGCGCTCGACATCGGCCTGATCGACGGGCGGATGGGCTATCCCAGCCTGTCCATCCTGAGAACGGATTTCCAGCGCATCCTGCTGGCGCGCTTGCGAGCACTGGGTGTCGACGTGCAGTATGGCCACGAGGTCGTGCGCATCGACAAGGGCACGGTCGTCCATTGCGCCGACGGGACGACGCCGACGGCGGATCTCGTCGTCGGCGCCGACGGCCGCATGGCGTCGTGCGCCCGCCGTTACGTCACGGGCGACGCTACGCCCATCTACCAGGGCTTCATCAACTGGATCGGTGTCTACGAAGGCGATGTCGATGTGGATGCGATCTCGGATTACTGGGGGATCGGCGAGCGCTTCGGCATCGTCCCCGTCAGCCGCGACAAGGCGTATTGGGCCGGCGGCGCCGCCCAGGCCACGATCGGTGCGCGCAATCCGGACGACTATCGGGACGAGTTGGCGCGCATCTTTGCAGACTGGCCGGAACCGGTGCGCCGCGTCATCGCCGGCACGCCCGCCGCGCGCATCAACAAGATCTACGTGCACGACCACGATCCCGTGCCGACGTGGCACAGGGACAACCTGGTCATGATCGGCGACGCGGCCCACGCCGCCTTGCCCACGTCCGGCCAGGGCGCGTGCCAGGCGCTGGAAGACGCGTGGCACCTGGCGAACTGCATCGACGCGCATCCGGGCGATGTGGGCCAGGCCCTGCAAGCCTTCACCGCGCTGCGCTTCCAGAAGACGGCGGGCATCACGATGGCCGGCCGCAGCCTGGCGGCGTCGCTGTTCAATCGCGACGAGGCGTTCTGCCGCGAGCGTGACCGCGCCAGCCAGCACGCGAATCTTGCGGATCTCGCGCGGGCGATGGCGGATGGCTGGAGCCGGCACCTGCCGCTGTAAGTACGATGTCGGGGTTCTTGTTAATCCTTGTATCCCCCGGCAAACACGGCGTAAGTATTTGTAAAGTGGCCAGACAGGGTGAGGGGCGGAGCATATAGTTCTTATCAGTTTTTCTCTCTCTCTCCACTCTTGAAGTGGTCTTTGCCCACGGTTCCCCCACCGTGGGCTTTTTTCTGCCCGGAGCCCAAGATGATCACGACCCGGTTCGCCCGCGCTGTCCTGTGCGCGCTCGCCATCGGCAGCGCCGTCCCTTCGTTCGCCGTCCCGCTGATGGACATGCGCGTCGAGGACCTGCTTTTCATGTCCGCCGACGTAAAGAAATCCCTGAACCTGACCCCGAACCAGCAGACGCTGTGGAACCAGGTCGAAGGCCGCTCGCGTTCGATCCTGCGCGAGCGCCAGCGCCGCCGCGAGGCGCTGCAGGAACAGGCGAAGACGCTGCTGGCGAAGCCGGAGGTCGAATTGCGCGACCTGGACCGGGCCGTCGAGGCGGAAGCCGCGGCGACCAACACCGAGGACAAGCAGCTGCGCGCAGCGTGGCTCGAAGTGAACGATGCGCTCGACGACAAGCAGCGCGCCCAGGTGGCGACCTTCATCGGTGAACAACTGATGCGCGTGGTGCCGGAAGGGCGTTCCGGCCCGGAACGGGGCGGTGAGCGTGGCGGCGGACGTCCGGGTGGCATAGGCGGTCATGGACGAGGCGGCATGGGAGGACCCGGAGGCGCATCGATCAATCTCGGCGGCTGAGACGGGCGTGCTATGTATCGTTAAGTAAAAATCCGCCGCGCTTCGCTGGTTTGACTATCTTCCCCGCTAGAATTGGTGCCGCTGCGCAACCGATAACAACGATAGTCATGAGCAAACTGATCCCGATCGCCTGCCTGGCTCTGCTGGGCACGGCGGGACCTGCACTGGCCCAGTCCGGCCAAACCTCCGACCAGATCCAGCAGGTGAACGTGACCGGCGCGCGCACCGACGATACCGAGACGCGCCGCCTGTCGACGGCCGCGAAGATGGTGTTCGGGCGCGAAGAGCTCGACCGCAATGGCGACACGAGCATCAGCGAAGTCCTCAAGCGCCTGCCGGGCGTGACCCTGGGCGGGCCGCCGGGGCGCGGCGGCGGCGGTGTGCGCATGCGGGGCCTCGGCAACGGCTATACGCAGATGCTCGTCAACGGCGAGCGTCCGCCGCCGGGCTTTTCGCTGGACGCGCTGGCGCCCGACCAGGTCGAGCGCATCGAAGTGGTGCGCGGTCCCGTCGCGGAGCACAGCACGCAGGCGATCGCGGGCACCATCAACATCATCCTGCGCGAGGGGTATCGCCAGAAGGACGTGCAGCTGCGCGTGGCGGACAGCATCGAGCAGGGCCGCCACGGCGTGAACGTGGGCGTCGTCGTGCCGGGCCAGGCGGGCAGCCTGACGTGGAACCTGACGGGCGCCGTCAACCAGGCGCGCCAGCACAACGACAGCGACACCGTCAATCTGAACACGCTGAAGGATGGCACCGTGCAGCGCGAACAGCGCATCCACGACGAAGGCGGCGGCGTCAACGACTCGCTGTTCCTCACGCCGCGCTTCGCCTACAAGTTTTCGAACGGCGACACGCTGACCTTTCAACCGTTCCTCGTCGCCAATCGCAACCGCAGCGGCGGCGACAGCCGCCTCGATCAACCCGTTGGCACGATCGCGCCGGAATACGCGCACCAGCGCTCCGATTCGACATCGAATTCGACGTTCGTGCGCGGCTTCGGCAACTGGCTGCATCGCATGGACGGCGGCGCGCGCCTCGAAGTGAAATTCGGCTTCGCCGGAGGCCGCAGCCACAGCGACGTCCTGCGCAACACGTTCGATGCCGCGGGCAGCCCGTTGCTGCGCTACGTCGACAGCGACGCGACACGCGACGGCAGCCTGAATACGGGCGGCAAGTACACGCGCCCCATGGGCAAGGGACACCTGTTCGCGGCCGGCTGGGAGATCGAGGGCGGCCACCGCAGCCAGGAACACGTGGCGGCCGGCGATTCGGCCGCGCTGTTCGACGACGGCGGCGCGTCGCTGGCGGCCGATTCGCGCCGCGTCGCCGCGTTCGTGCAGGACGAGTGGGACGTGACGCCGCAATTTTCCACCTATCTTGGCCTGCGCTGGGAAGGCATCCGCATCACCAGTGATCGGATCCGCAACCTGTCCAAGGTCTGGAGCCCGGTGCTGCACGGCGTGTGGCGCATCCCCGAGCACGATAAAGACCAGGTGCGCGCGAGCGTCACGCGCAGTTATAAAGCACCGGCGCTGAACGATCTGATCGCCGTACCGACGATCTCCACGTACAACGACGCCACGCGGCCGGACCGCACGGGCAATCCGAACCTGAAGCCGGAACTGGCGACCGGTATCGACGTCGCGTACGAGCACTACGTCGGCAAGAGCGGCATCCTGTCCGCGAGCGGCTTCGCGCGCAACATCGACGACCTGCAGCGCCGCACGACGGTGCTGGCGCAGACGGCCACCGGCCCGCGCTGGGTCTCCACGCCCATCAACATCGGCCGTGCACGCACGCGCGGCATCGAACTCGAAGCGAAATTCCCGCTGACGGACGTCTACGCGGGCGCGCCGAACGTCGACGTGCGCGCCAACTACAGCCGCTACTGGTCGAACGTGGAAGGTATCCCGGGCCCGGACAACCGCCTCGACCAGCAGCCGAAGCAGACCGCCAACGTGGGCGCGGACTGGCGCCTGAAAGGCCTGCCGCTGACGCTCGGCGGCGGCTTGAACTGGACGCCCGCGACCCTCGTGCAGACCACCGTCAACGAGACCGCGTACACGGGCATGAAGCGCCAGTTCGATTTCTACGGCTTGTACAAATTGAACGCGAACGCGCAGGTGCGCCTGTCCGCAAACAACCTCGATCCGCGCATCTACGACAGCGCGCGCAGCGTCGACACGGGTACCCTCGTGCAAAGCGCGGCGACGGCGACCCGCACCTATACGACGCTCGGCATCCGCTACGAAATGAAGATGTAGCGTTGCCACGACGGTCCGGACGATCGGCATGCCGGGCCGTGTTACATTCGCCGATGGCCACAAGCCGCATTCGCAGCACAAAGGATCCCTCGTGAAACGACACCTTCTCACTACCCTGACTCTCTCCATGCTGGCCGCCTTCGCATCCGCGGCAGACCGCGCCGGCATCGACACGCAATACATCGACCCGAGCGTACGCGTGCAGGACGATTTCTTCACTTACCTGAACGGCAAGTGGCTCAAGACGACCGAGATCCCGGCCGACCGTTCGAGCTGGGGCACCTTCATGAAGCTGCGCGAAGACACGCAGCCGCAGCTCCTCGGCATCATCGAAGCGGACCAGAAGGACACGCACAAGAAGGCCGGCACCGACGCGCACAAGATCGCCGACCTGTACACCAGCTTCATGGACGAGAAGAAGCTGGAGACGCTGGGCTACAAGCCGCTGACGGGCGAACTGCAGCGCATCCGCACGCTGAAGGACAAGAAGGGCGTCCCGGACCTGGTCGCGCACCTGTCGAAGATCGGCGTCGCGACCCCGTACGCCATCGCCGTGGCGCAGGACGCCAAGGCCTCCACGAAGTACGCCACCTACATCCGCCAGAACGGCCTCGGCATGCCGGACCGCGATTACTACCTGAAGGCGGACGACGCCAGGATGGCGGCGACCAGGGCGAAGTACGAACAGCATGTCGCAAGGATCCTGCTGCTCTCCGGCGACAAGGATGCGGACGCGAAGGCGAAGGCCATCGTCGCGTTCGAGACCGGGCTGGCCAGGGCGCAGTGGACGAAGGTCGAACTGCGCGACCCGAACAAGAACTACAACAGGATGGACGTGGCGCAGCTGGCCGCGCTGACGCCGGGCTACGACTGGAAGACGGCGCTGGGCGCCGCCGGCGTGGGCAACAAGGTCGATTATGTGATCGTCGGCCAGCCGACCTACCTGCAGGGCCTGGACAAGCTCCTCGCGGACACCGACCTCGAGACCGTCAAGGCGTATTTCCAGTGGCAGCTGCTGCGCGAATACGCGCCCTACCTGTCGAAGGCCTTCGTCGATGCGGACTTCGATTTCTACGGCAAGACGCTGACCGGCGCGGACGTCAACCGCCCGCGCTGGAAGATCGGCGTGTCCGTCGTCGAAGGCGCGCTGGGCGAGGCGCTGGGCCGCGAATACGTGGCGAAGTATTTTCCGCCGGAGCGCAAGGCGCGGATGGAGGAACTCGTGAAAAACGTCCTCGCCGCGTACAAGGAATCGATCGACCGGCTCGACTGGATGGGGCCGGACACGAAGAAGGAAGCCCAGGCCAAGCTGGCGAAGTTCACGCCGAAGATCGGCTACCCGAACAAGTGGCGCGATTATTCCCGTCTTGCGATCAAGAAGGATGACCTGGTCGGCAACGTGATGCGCGCCGCGACGTTCGCGTACAACCGCAACGTCGACAAGCTGGGCAAGCCGATCGACCGCGAAGAGTGGGGCATGACGCCGCAGACGGTGAACGCCTACTACAACTCGCGCATGAACGAGATCGTGTTCCCGGCCGCGATCCTGCAGCCGCCGTTCTTCGACGCGGACGACGCCGTGAACTACGGCGGCATCGGTGCCGTGATCGGCCACGAGATCGGCCACGGCTTCGACGACAAGGGCAGCCAGTCGGACGGCGAGGGCAATCTGCGCAACTGGTGGACGGCAGAGGACCAGGCGCGCTTCAAGGCCAAGACCGACATGCTGGTCAAGCAGTACGACGCTTTCGAACCGCTCCCGGGCTACCACGTCAACGGCGCCCTCACGCTGGGCGAGAACATCGGCGACAACTCGGGCCTCGCCATCGCCTACAAGGCCTACAAGATCTCGCTGCAGGGCCGGCAAGCGCCTGTCATCGACGGCCTGAACGGCGACCAGCGCTTCTTCATGGGCTGGGCCCAGGTGTGGCGTTCGAAGATGCGCGAGGCGCAGCAGATCGTGCAGGTGAAGACCGACCCGCACTCGCCGGGCCAGTTCCGCGCCAATGGTACGCTGCGCAACCAGGCCGCGTTCTACGAGGCATTCGGCGTGAAGGAAGGCGACAAGATGTACCTGCCGCCGGAGCAGCGCGTCACCATTTGGTAACAAAAACGGATCGCCATCAGCGATAATCGAGGCCGGCGGTACCCCCGCCGGCCCCCCACCATCCCACCCATAACAACCCGAGGGAGATGAAGAGATGATGAAGAAGCACACCCTGTTGAGCGCCGTGACCCTGGCGCTGCTTGCCAACGGCGTACACGCGGCCGAAGGCGCCGCCGCCAAGAACACGGCGATCAAGAAGGGCCAGACCCTGTCGGCCGGCATCGCCACCGAATACATCGATCCGGCGGTCCGCCCGCAGGACGATTTTTATGAATACCTGAACGGCAAGTGGATGAAGACGGTCGAGATCCCGGCCGACAAATCGAGCTGGGGTTCGTTCGCCAAGCTGCGCGACGACACGCTGCCGCAGCTGCGCGGCATCATCGAGAAAGCCGCCGCCGGCAATCCGGCCAAGGGCACCGACGCCCAGCGCATCGGCGATTACTACGCCAGCTTCATGGACGAAGCAAAGCTGGAGCAGCTGGGCATCACCCCGCTGAACGGCGAACTGGCGAAGATCGCGGCGCTGAAGGACAAGTCCGAGCTGCCCGCGCTGCTGGCGCACCTGGGCAAGATCGGCGTGAACGTGCCGTACGACTTCGGCATCCACCAGGACAACAAGGATTCGACCAAGTACGTCGCCGACATCTATCAAAGTGGTCTCGGCATGCCCGACCGCGACTACTACCTGAAGGCGGACGACGCCAAGCTGGCCGACGCGAAGGCCAAGTACCTGACGCACGTCGAGAAGACGCTGGCGCTGGCCGGCGACAAGAACGCCGCCGCCAACGCGAAGGCCATCGTCGACTTCGAGACGGAACTGGCGAAGGTGCAGTGGACCAAGGTCGAACTGCGCGACCCGATCAAGGCCTACAACAAGGTGCCGCTGGCCGACATGGGCAAGGTCGCGCCGGACTACGACTGGAACGGCTACCTGCAGGCCACCGGCATCGCCGGCAAGACGACCTACGTGATCGTCAGCCAGCCGACCTACCTGAAAGGCTTCGCCGAGATCGCCAACAAGACCTCGCTGGACACCTGGAAGGCCTACCTGACGATGCACCTGCTGGACGCCTACGGGAGCTACCTGAACAAGGCCTTCGTCGACGAGCGCTTCGACTTCTACGGCAAGACCCTGTCGGGCGTGATGGAGATCGAACCGCGCTGGAAGCGTGGCGTGGGCGCGATCGAGCGTTCGCAGGGCGAGTCGCTGGGCAAGCTGTACGTGGCCGAGTACTTCCCGCCGGAGCGCAAGGCGCGCATGGAAGCGCTGGTCAAGAACCTGCTGGTCGCCTACAAGCAGAGCATCGACAAGCTGGACTGGATGTCGCCGGCCACCAAGAAGGAAGCGCAGGCCAAGCTGGCCAAGTTCACGCCGAAGATCGGCTACCCGAACAAGTGGAAGGATTACTCGGCCCTCGTCGTGGCGCGCGACGACCTGGTGGGCAACGTGATGCGTTCGCGTGAAGTCGAGTACAACCGCGAGCTGAATAAACTCGGCAAGCCGATCGACCGCGACGAGTGGGGCATGACGCCGCAGACCATCAACGCGTACTACAACCCGGAGATGAACGAGATCGTGTTCCCGGCCGCGATCCTGCAGCCGCCGTTCTTCGACGCCAATGCGGACGACGCGGTCAACTACGGCGGCATCGGCGCCGTGATCGGCCACGAGATCAGCCACGGCTTCGACGACCAGGGCGCCCAGTACGACGGCGACGGCAACCTGCGCGACTGGTGGACCCCGGCCGACCACAAGAACTTCGAGGCCAAGACCAAGATGCTGGTCAACCAGTACAACCAGTTCGAACCGGTCAAGGGCTACCACGTGAACGGCCAACTGACGCTGGGCGAGAACATCGCCGACAACTCGGGTCTCGCGATCGCTTACAAAGCGTACAAGATCTCCTTGAAGGGCAAGAAGGCGCCCGTGATCGACGGCTTGAGCGGCGAGCAGCGCCTGTACATGGGCTGGGCCCAGGTGTGGCGCACCAAGATGCGCGAGCAGCAGCAGATCGTGCAGGTGAAGACCGACCCGCATTCGCCGGGCCAGTTCCGCGCCAACGGCACGCTGCGCAACCAGCCGGGCTTCTACGACGCCTTCAAGGTCAAGCAGGGCGACAAGATGTACCTGGCGCCGCAGGAGCGCGTGATCATCTGGTAATGCCGTAACGCTTGTTTGCACCGTAGCGCCATCCCTGCGATGTGGGGACGGCGCTTTTTTGTTAGCGTTCGCAAATACAACACGGTTACAACTTGATGCTCTTAAAGCTTGCAAATATGCTAAAGTTCGCGACGCTGTCCCATCGTTGACCTTTCCCCGACATTCATGCAAGCGGTTTTCAAGAAACCCTCATCCCGGTTCCTTTGCCTGGCCTATTTGTGCGCCGTCCTCGTCGGCGTGCTGGCCGTGTTCGTGGCGAAGTCGTACCAGTCCGGCTTTTCGGGGGCGGATGAACCGTCGCACTTCCTCAACGGTTATTTTGTCGCGGACTACATGGCGCACCATTTCGGCAGCAATCCGATGGGCGCGGCCACCGATTTCTACGTTCATTATCCAAAGATCTCGATCGGACACTGGCCGCCCGCCTATTACGGCATGCTTGGCCTCGTCTTCCTCGTGCTGCCGCCGACCTTGCCCGTGATCTTCGCCGTCAACGTGTTGTTCGCCGCACTGCCGGCGATCGGCGTCGCCGCGGCGCTGGCCATGCTGGCCGACCGCCGCGCCGCCCTGGCCGGCGCGCTCGTCTACGCGGTGACGCCGCTCGTGCTCGAGGGCCACGTGATGTTCATGGCGGACCAGCCGCTGACCGCCTGCCTCGTCGCCGCCACCGCCGTCTGGATCGCGTTCAGCGTGCGTCCCCGCTGGGGCAGTGCGCTGGTGTTCGCGCTGCTCGCCGCAACGGCCGTGCTCATCAAGGGTAACGGCTGGCTCGTCGTGTTCATCCCCGTGTTCCATATCGTGCTGACGGGCAACTGGAAACTGCTGCTGTCGGTGCGGCTGTACGTGGCCGCCGCGCTGGCGGCCGCCATCGTCGTGCCGTGGTACATGCTGACGGCGAAGATCGCCGCCGACGGTTTCAACTACCAGGCCGGCCTGCCGTACGCGACGAAGGCGCTGCTGTACAACCTGCACGCCCTGGGGCGGAACGTGACGCCGGTCGGCGGCCTCCTGGCCCTGTACGCCATCGTGGCCGAGTTCCGCGCACGCCGCGCCGATCCGGTCCGCTGGACGATCGTCAGCGCCGTGGTCAGCCTGCTGCTGGCGACGCTGCTGCTGCAGTCGCTGGTGCCGGTCGACATCGTCGAACGCTATATGGCGCCCGCGCTGCCGGCCGTCGTCGTGCTGGCCGTCCTTGGCGCCGTGCGCCTGCTTGGCCACCTGCGCGCGGGTGCGCCCGCATCGGCGCTTGCTGCGCTGGCCGTCGTGATGGCCGTGCCGGGCATCGTGCACCTGGTCCAGCGTGCGCCCAAGGCCGATACCGGTATATCCGCCGTGACGGACCGCCTGGCCACCGCCAGGCCGGTGCTGACCGTCATCGACGGCAGCGCCTCCACGGAAGGCTGGTTCATCGCCGACATGGCCGTGCACGACAGCGCGCTGCGCGGCTACGTCGTGCGCGCGTCGAAGCTGCTGGCCGACTCGAATTTCATGGGCACCACCTATTCCCTCAAGTACCACGACACGGCGGACGTGCTGGCCGAACTGCACCGGCTGGGCGTCCAGCACGTCGTCATCGTGCGCGAGGGCGGCAAGGACGCCTTCCCGCACAGCGCCCAGATGCGCGAGGCGCTGGCGCGCGCCGATTCCGGCTTCCGTCTCGGCCAGAGCCTGCCGCACCAGTACCGGCCGGGCGTCACCGAAGTCTACGACGCCGTCGGCCCGGCCCGGCCCGACATCGCGGCCGTCCGCAACATGGGCCTGCCGGCCAAGGCGACGGCGCTCACCAAATTGCAGTAATCACAGTTCATCCATCACAGTAACCGCACCAGCAGCGAGGACGCAGCATGCCTTCCACACTGAAAACCAACGTATTGCCGATCGAAGCGGCCCGTGCCGCCTATGCCGGCCTCGACATCGCGGTGATCCTGCCGTGCTATAACGAGGAGGCCGCCATCGGCGCCGTCGTCGAAGGCTTCCGGCGCGAACTTCCGCAAGCGCGGATCTACGTCTACGACAACAACTCGAAGGACCGCACGTCCGAGGTGGCCGCCGCGGCCGGCGCCATCGTGCGCACCGAGACCCTGCAGGGCAAGGGCAACGTCGTGCGCCGCATGTTCGCCGACATCGACGCCGACATCTACCTGATGTGCGACGGCGACATCACCTATGACGCGGCGAGCGCCCCGGCGCTGATCGCCAAGCTCGTCGAGGAAAACCTGGACATGGTCGTCGGCTGCCGCGTCGATTCCGAGGAAGCTGCCTACCGCGCCGGCCACCGCTTCGGCAATGCCCTGTTCACGGGCTTCGTCGCGCGCCTGTTCGGCAACCGCTTCACCGACATCCTGTCGGGCTACCGCGTGTTCTCGCGGCGCTACGTGAAATCGTTCCCGGCCCTGTCGAACGGCTTCGAGACCGAGACCGAGCTGACCGTGCACGCGCTGCAGCTGCGCATGCCGATCGGCGAACTGGACACGCCGTACGGCGCGCGCCTGGAAGGATCCACCAGCAAGCTGTCGACCTACCGCGACGGTTTCCGCATCCTGCTGATGATCACGAAGCTGTTCAAGAACGAGCGGCCGCTGCTGTTCTTCTCGATCCTGTTCGGGCTGCTGGCACTGGTGTCGGTCGGCCTGTCGATCCCCGTGATCGTGACCTACCTCGAGACGGGCCTGGTGCCGCGCCTGCCGACCGCCGTGCTGGCCGCCAGCATGATGCTGCTGGCCTTCCTGGCGCTCACCTGCGGCCTCGTGCTCGACACCGTCACCCATGGCCGGCGCGAGATGAAGCGCCTGGCCTACCTGACCGTGCCGTCGGTCGGGGCCACGCGCGAGCAAAAGGCTTGAAGCAGTTCTTCCGTTTTTGCCTCGTCGGCGCTTTAGGCTTCGTCACCGACTTCGGCGTCCTGTACGCCGTCGTCAAGGGACTGGGCCTGGGCCCCACGAGCGGGCGCATCGTGTCGTTTCTCGTGGCCGCCACGGTCACGTGGAAGGTCAACCGCCACTTCACCTTCGTGAAGGAGGATGCCGGTTCCGTGCGCGAGTGGTTGCAGTATCTCGCGTTCACCGGCGTGGGCGGTTGCATCAACGTGGCCGTCTACCAGGCCTGGCTCTGGTTCACCGATCACAGCACGCTGAACCTGTTCCTCGGCGTCGTGGCCGGTTCGGCGGTAGCGCTGATGTTCAATTTCGTGATCTCCAAGCGCGCGGTATTTGCCGAGCGGCGCGCGACGCAATGAAAAAAGGCCGCTCGAAGCGGCCTTTTTCATGGTGCGATGAAAGCGATTACTGCGTCACGCTCGAGTAGGAGCAGGACTTGACCTGGCCGCGTGCCGGGTCGCCGAACACGGTGTTGGTGCAGGCCACCGGGCCGGTCACGACCTTCGAGGTGTAGATCGTGCTGGTGCCGTAGCGGACTTCACGCTTGCCGCTGAAGGAGCAGGTGCCGCCTTCGCTGGCGCAGGCCGTGAACGTCGGCGTGCTGGTCTCCGGCGCGGCCGTCGTGGCCGTGTTGGCGTAGCTGCAGGTCTTGACGACGCCGCGGATCGGATCGCCGAACACGGCGGTCGTGCACGGGGTCGAGGCGGTGATCATCTTCGACGTGTAGACACCGTTCGCGCCGAAGCGGACTTCACGGGTGCCGCTGAACGAGCAGGTCGCACCTTCGTTGGCACAGGTCGTCCAGGACGTCGTCGTCGTCGTGGTCGGTCCGGTGAGCGATTCGTACGCGCCGATATCGATCTGGCCCACCACCGGACGTGCTTCGCCGGCAGCGACATGCTTGTATTGCGCGACAGCCTTCAGCGACACGCCCTTGGCCGACACGCCCGGGTCCGAGCCGGCATCGATCACCAGCGCGCTGCCGACCGGATGCAGGTCGTACGCGGCGCGGTTCGCGAAGCTCGGCGAGGCCGAACGGTAGTTCGTCTTGTCGATCGTCGATGCCTGCGTGCTGAACGTGCCCACGCCGGCATAGATGTTGTTCTGGGCCACGGCCGGGGTCGGCACCTTGCCGCTGACGAACATGAACGTACCGCCGCTGCCCATATCGTTCAGGAACGTATTGTTGATGACGTACAGGTCGCTGCCGGCGTTGACCGCGCCTTCTTCACCGTAGGCCAGCATCGCCGAGTTCGAGTTCGATGCCGGTTGCTGGATGATGTTGCCGATGATGTAGGACGTACCGGCGTTCGGCAGGTCGATCTCGTACGACGGCTTGCCGGCGGCGGTGCTGCCCGTCTCGCCCGGGTTCAGGCTCGAGAAGCGGTTGTACGCGATCAGGTTGGTGTCCGCACGCGATTTCAGGTTATGGCCGACGTTGGCGTCGTGCGAGAAGTTGTAGCGGAACGTGAGGCTCTTCACGTGGCCGATGTACAGGTTGTGCGACTGGCCGTCGCCTGCGCCGTTGTGGCCGAATTCGGTGTTCTCGATCACGATGTCGCTGTTCGCGTTGGCGTTCGCCAGGATACCGTTCTGGTTGTCGTGGATGAACGAGTTACGCAGCGTGAAACCGGCCGCTTCGAGGCGGAACGCGGCGCCGTTCATGTCGGGCACTTTAGCGCCGTACATTTCGACGTTGTCCACGGTCAGGTTGTTACCGTCGACGACCCAGATACCTTTGCCACCGGCGTTCTTGCCGGCCGCGTCGATCTTCGGACGGCCGTTGACGCCGCGGATGGTCAGGTTGTGACGCATGATGTAGCAGACATCGCCGCTATACGTGGTGTTGCCGGTGATTTCGATGACGTCGCCGTCCTGGGCGGCGGCAATCGCAGCGCACGGCTTGGCGTAGGTCTTGCCCGGGCCAACCGACAGCGTCGCTGCGGATGCAGTGGTCACACCTGCGAACGCCATCAGGACGGCAGCAGCCAGGTGCGATGCGGAGAAGTGGATGGTGCGCGATGCGGTTTGTTGCATGTCGATGTCCTCGTAAGCAGATTGCCTGTCAGCAGTTGTGCCTGCTGGAAAGTTGCAGAATACGAGGTTTGAGATCGACGCTTTGTAACGAAGTGTAACCGAAAATAGCTGAATGTTAAGCCTGAAAAGAGGCTAATTAATGTTTCTTTTAGCCTTGTTGAGTAGACCAAAAGAACATTTTATGGACATTTTTTCTTGCCTTCCACGCAAGAAAAAACGGGTTTGAAACACACTTTTACGGTTTTTCCCTATGGAATCTAATTTCCGGTGGAAAATTTACCGACAGAGCCAGAATGATAATGTGCATATCTTACTGGCAAGTGCGGAGCTGGGTCTGTTGTCGAAATGGTACCCAAAAAAAATTTCTCGAAATGGCGGAGATGTTGCGTTCACGCCGCAATTTTTTTCGAAAAATATTTGTTGCGATGACCATCACGTTCGTGGAATGTACAGAAAAAGTTCAGGCCTGGAAACTATTTTCTGGAAAAAAATTGTATCTGGAGTAATTACGGACAATTAATGCGACTTTGGCGCCACAAACGCGTGCTGATCCGGGCGGTCATCAAACAAAAAACGCGGCACAAGGCCGCGTTTTTCGGGATGGGGAAGCCCCGGGAATTACTAATTACTTGTAGCTGCAGGACTTGGCGATCCTGTAGGCCGGGTCGCCGAAGACGGCGTTCGTGCAGGCAACCGGACCGGTCACGGTCTTGGTCACATAGTAGCCGTTGGCGCCGTAGCGGACCAGGTGCGTACCCGTGATCGAGCAGGTACCGCCTTCGGCCGCGCACATCGTCCAGCCGGTATCGCTGGCAGTCGACGTGGTCGGGGCCGGCGTCGGCGTCGTGGTCGACGTGCCCGAGGTCGTGATCGTGTTGCTGGAGTAGCTGCAGGTCTTCAGCTGGCCTTTTGCCGGGTCGCCGAACACGGAGTTCGCGCAGTAGACGGAACCGGTGAACGTCTTGGTCGAGAACGACGTGCCGGCGCCGTAGCGGACTTCGCGGGTGCCGCTGAACACGCAGGTGCCGCCTTCGCCGGAGCAGGGAATCCACGCCGGGCCCGTCGCCCCGGTCGACGTCACGGTCGAGAGTGCGCTGGAATAGCTGCAGGTCTTGGCGACGCCGCGGATCGGATCGCCGAACACGGCGCTCGTGCACGGGGTCGAGCCGGTGATCACTTTCGACGTATAGATGCCGTTGGCACCGTAGCGGACTTCACGGGTGCCGCTGAACGAGCAGGTCGAACCTTCGTTGCCGCAGGCAGTCCAGGTCACGGGCGCGGTGTTCGCAACGTCGCCCGTCGCTTCATAGGCGCCGATGTCCAGCAGGCCGGCCACCGGGCGTGCTTCACCGGAAGCATTGCCTTTATATTGTGCGACCGGGGCCAGCGACACACCCTTGGCCGACTTGCCCGGATCCGTACCGGCATTGATCACGAGCGCGCTGGCGGTCGGATGCAGGTCCCACTTGGCACGGTCGACGAAGCCCGGCGCCACCGAACGGTAGTTGGACTTCTGGATGGCGCTGGCCTGGGAGGTCAGGGTACCGATACCGCCGAAGATATTGTTCTGGATCACCGCGGGGGTCGGAACCTTGCCGCTGACGAACAGGAACGTGCCGTCGCCGTAGTTGTTCAGGAACGTGTTGTTGATGACGTACAGGTCGCTGCCGGCATTGATCGCGCCTTCTTCGCCATACGCCACGATGGCCGGGTTCTGGTTGGCGGCCGGCTGCTCGATGATGTTGCCGATGATGTAGGACGTACCGGCGTTCGGCAGGTCGATCTCGTACGACGGCTGGCCCGAGGCGGTGCTGCCCGTTTCGCCCGGCGGCGTGCTCGAGAAGCGGCTGTACGCGATCATGTTGGTATCCGCGCGCGATTTCAGGTTGTGGCCGACGTTCGCATCGTGCGAATAGCTGTAGCGGAACGTGAGGCTCTTCACGTGGCCGATGTACAGGTTGTGCGTCTGGCCATCGCCGCGGCCGTTGTGGCCGAATTCGGTGTATTCGATCAGGATGTCGCTGTTCAGGTTGGCATTGGCCAGGATGCCGTTCTCGTTGTCGTGGATGAACGAGTTACGCAGCGTAAAACCCGCGCCCTGCAGGCGGAAGGCGGCGCCGTTGCCGTCCATGACCTTCGCGCCGTACATTTCGACGTTGTCGACCGTCAGGTTGTTGCCGTTGACGACCCAGATACCTTTGTCGGCGGCATTCTTGCCGGCGGCGTCGATCTTCGGACGGCCGTTGACGCCGCGGATGGTCAGGTTGTGGCGGTTGATGCTGCAGACGTCGCCGCTGTACGTCGTGTTGCCGGTGATTTCGATGACGTCGCCATCCTTGGCGACTGCGATGGCGGCGCAGGGTTTGGCATAGGTCTTGCCCGGGCCGACCGACAACGTCGCGGCGGAAGCGGAGGTCACACCTGCGAAGGCCATCAGAACGGTGGCAGCCAGGAGTGAATGGTTACGCAAAGTGTGCATGAGATTCCTCGTAAAGTTTCTGTGTGGGAAGTAATTCCCACGGGCAAGATGCAGAATACGAGGTTTCCGATCCGCATTTTGTAACGGCGTGTAACAGGAATTGTTCAATTAAAAAGACCTGGAACAAAACGATCGATGCGTTGTTCAGCATTATGCATGCCAAAAATTCCATCTTGATGACTTCTTGAACATTTTATTCGGTCTGGAGGTGTTTGTGTTTCCTCAACCCAACTTTTATTCTCCCTATGAAACCTCGATGTTTGGAGGCAACAAAACCAATAGTTAAAAATTTGCAAGAGGTCTTGGCGTTTATGCACGAAGCGCCAGATTTCACTTTTTTGAGGAAAATCAGCAGAAAAAACGCTGATGGACGCGAATTGTTGCGTATATGCGTCAGTGCACCGGCCGGTGACAGCCGGCCGACCGATTACCTCAGCGGCCGGCGCCGCTCGTCCACGGGTCCGCTGCCGGGCCTGCCTTCAAAACCAGTTCGTTGACCAACGGCCGCAGCGTGAGGCCGGCGCGGTCGATGAAGCCTGGTTTGTCCATGCGGCGATTGTCTTTCTGCACGGCGCTGCCCTGCGTGCTCATGGTCCCGGGACCGGCGAAGACATTGTTCTGGATCAGGGCAGGGGTCGATACCTTGCCGCTGATGAACAGGAACGTGCCGCTGCTGAAGTCATTCAGGAAGATGTTATTGATGACATATAAATCCTGGCCGGGGTTCGTCGCCCCTTCTTCGCCGTAGGCCACGATGTTCGGATTGTCGTTGACGGCCGGCTGCTCGATCACGTTGCCGATGATGTAGGACGTGCCGGCATTCGGCAGGTCGATTTCGTACGACGGCTTGCCGCTCGCCGTGCTGCCCGGCCGGCCCGGGGGCGTGCTCGAGAAGCGGTTGTACGCGATCATGTTGAACATTGCGCGCGACTTGAGGTTGTGGCCGATGTTCGCGTCGTGCGAATAGTTGTAGCGGAAGGTCAGGCTTTTGGCGTTGCCGATGTACAGGTTGTGCGTCTGGCCGTCGCCGTGCCCGTTGTGGCCGAATTCGCTGTGCTCGATCACGACGTCGCTGTTGCGGTTCGCACCCATCAGGATGCCGTTTTCGTTGTCGTGGATGAAGGCCCGGCGCAGCGTGAAGTTCGTACCCTCGAGCCGCAGCGCCGCGCCGTTGCCGTCCATGACTTTCGAGCCCAGCATTTCGACGTTGTCGACCGTGATGTTGTTGCCGGTGACGACCCAGGTGCCCTTGTTGCCGAACTGGCGTCCGGCCGCGTCGATGACCGGCCGGCCCTGCACGCCGCGGATGGTCAGGTTGCTGCGGGCGATCGCACAGGTGTCGCCGCTGTACGTCCAGTCGCCGACGATCTCGATGATGTCGCCATCCCTGGCGGCGGCGAAGGCCGCGCACGGGGCGACATAGGTCTTGCCCGGACCCACCGACAACGTGGCGGCGCCCGCGGCGCCGACGGCAACCAGCAGTGCCGCCGCGAGGGCAAGGGAGAACATCGGCCTGCGGGTGACGGGGGTGTACAACAGTGACACGTCGGTTCCTTATCTGGTCCATGAAAAAACCGTCCCGCGGGACGGTTTTTTCGGCTTCTTTTTCAGCTTATTTCGCGGCCGCGACCATGTAGTCCACGGCGGCTTTCACGTCGGCATCGGGTGCCGTGGAACCGCCCTTCGGCGGCATTACCCCGGCCTTGCCCTGGAAACCCTTGATGGCATGCTCGTACAAGGTATTGGTGCCTTGCGCGATGCGCGGTGCCCACGCCGCCTTGTCGCCGATCTTGGGCGCGCCGGCGATACCCGCGGTGTGGCAGGCCGTGCAGGCCGTATTGAACAGGGCCTTGCCGGCCTCGTTGTTGCCGGCCACCGCCGGGGTCGCGATCGCGCCTGCGGTGGGCGGCGTACCCGGCGTCGCGGCCGGCTGGGCCGGTGCCGGTGCGGCGGCTGCGGCCGGAGCTGCCGCGGCCTGGGCCGGTGCCTGGGCGCCTGCCGCGGGCGCTTCCGGTTCCTTGAACTTGGCGCCCGACTGGTTGGCCATGTAGACCACCGCGCGAGCGACTTCGATGTCGTCGAGATCGGGATTGCCGCCCTTGGCCGGCATGGCGCGGATGCCTTGCACGGCGTGCTGGACGAGGGTGTCGTAGCCCTGGGCGATACGGGCGCCCCAGCCGCCGGCGTCGCCGACTTTCGGTGCACCTGCCGCGCCCGTGCCGTGGCAGGCGACGCAGGTGGCGTTATACACGGCCTGGCCCGATTGCAGGACCTTGGGCGCGTTCACATCCTTGAACGCAAACCCTTCCTCGGCCACCGGGCGGACGCGCGCCGCGACGGCTTGCGCACTCTGGCTTTCGGACCCGGCGCCACCCAGGGGCTTGTTGGTGGCAAAGATCACCAGCAGGATGATGCCGATGACGATGACCAGGAAAAAACCAGCCACTGCGATGACCAGTTGCTTGGGGGTCCGGATGAAGGATTGGTGTTCGTTATGCGCGTCGCTCATGATTTCCTTAATACAAATTAAAAAAACCTGCTTCTGCCGTACGGGTACTTGGAGACTTATCTATATGCAATGCCGCCGGGCGATTATAGACCCAAAGACACTTGGTGGAAACGCAATTTCCGGCTGGAGCGGTCGGTTGCCGTAGACGACGCCCGGGAAAGACTGTATCCTTCGCATCACTTCGACCAGCGCGGCTGTAGCTCAGTGGATAGAGTATTGGCCTCCGAAGCCAAGGGTCGTGGGTTCGATCCCCGCCAGCCGCGCCATGTCTTCCTTTCCCTCCCCCCGCACGCGACAGTCCGTTTCCTTTCGGATTTGCTGCAAATGTGTCAACATTCGGCACTGCAGCAGATTTTCCAGCCATTTCAAAGAGGACGACGATGAGCGCCAAGGTTTTTGTAGTCATAGTGACCTACAACGGTTCCAAGTGGGTGACCCCATGCTTTTCCAGCCTGCGCAAGTCGACCGTGCCGCTGCACACGATCGTCATCGACAACGGGTCGAAGGACGACACGCTGGCGCGCATCGCGGCCGAGTATCCGGAAGTGGAGGTCGTCGACACCGGGAAGAACCACGGGTTCGGCAAGGCCAATAACATCGGCATGGAACTGGCGTACCAGCGCGGCGCGGACTATGTCTTCCTGCTCAACCAGGACGCCTGGATCGATCCGGACGCGGTGCAGAAACTGGTCGAGGCGCACCAGCGGCATCCGGCCTACGGCGTCATCAGCCCGATGCACCTGAACGGCGCCGGCGACGGCCTCGATTACGGCTTTTCGAACTACATCGCGCCGAACAAGTGCCGTGGCCTGTACTCGGACCTCTTCCTCGGCCGCATGAAGGACGTGTACGACGTCGGCTTCGTGAATGCCGCCGCCTGGCTGGTGACGCGCGAATGCCTGGAAAAGGTGGGCGGCTTCAGCCCGTCGTTCTTCCATTACGGCGAGGACGACAATTACACGCAGCGCCTGCAGTTCCACAAGCTGAAACTGGGCGTCCTGCCCACGTCGCGCATCTATCACGACCGCGAACAGCGTCCGCCCAGCAAATTCTTCGAATCGGGCGAAACCTTCCGGCGCGAAGTCATCGCGCGCAGTTCGAACCCGAACACGCATTTCTCCTTCGGCCGCGAGTGGGTGTCCGTGTTCGCCCACCTCGGCTATGCGCTGGCGCGCCTGAACACGCAGGACGTCAAACTGCAGCTGGCCAAGATCCGCCTGTTGGCGGGCATCGACAAGGCGACCATCGTCGCCAACCGCGAGCGCAGCAAGACCGGCCGCGCCGCCTTCCTCGATCTCGACGCCAAAAACGGGGCCGCTTACCCGGAAAGCATAGCATTACGACAAGTTACGAGCGTTCAATAACCATGCTTACAACACTCCGGGCCATCTGGATAAGGTAGTGCTTGCCTGTTTTGACCGCAGCCACTTATTCTGCTGTTCTCGGAGCGTTTCGATTCATGCGCACGGTATGTCTTGTTGCTAACTT
Source organism: uncultured Massilia sp. (assembly GCA_966211695.1). Classification (GTDB taxonomy): domain Bacteria; phylum Pseudomonadota; class Gammaproteobacteria; order Burkholderiales; family Burkholderiaceae_D; genus Telluria. The sequence continues at coordinate 74,878 of CBIHOW010000002.1, forward strand.
GTAATCGATAAAATGTTATTATCTCATCAGCACGGCGGTGAGGATTCGTGAAAATCAGATGGGCTCCCACGATGTGAACGTTTCTCCGCAAACGCCGATGGTGCAAGGCGGCATCGTCACCGGGATGAGGTGACTCGTCGAGCGGGCGGACGTTTTCCGTGCTGACTTAAAGTTATCGTAATAGCAACCAAGCGGAACGGAATCAATATGAAGCCAGACGAGGTCATCGCAGTAGTAGGATTGGGTTATGTAGGTTTGCCGCTGGCTGTCGAGTTCGGCAAACTCGGCCCGACGATCGGGTTCGACTTATCGACGACGAAGGTCGAGAGTTACAAAAAATTTGTCGATCCCGCTGGTGAGGTGTCGACTGAGCAATTGCGTTCGGCGCGCCACCTGAGCGTCACTACCGACCCGGCCGCGCTGGCCCAGGCCGATTACATCCTGATCGGCGTTCCGACTCCCGTCGACATCGCCCACGTACCCGACTTCGCGCCGCTGATCAGCGCCAGCGAGACCGTCGGCAAGCACATGAAGCGTGGCGCGATCGTCATCTATGAATCGACCGTCTATCCGGGCGCGACCGAGGAAGTCTGCATCCCCGTACTGGAAAAATTCTCCGGCATGAAGTGGAAGGAAGGCTTTCACGTCGGCTTCTCGCCGGAGCGCATCAATCCGGGCGACAAGGAACACACGCTGACCAACGTGATGAAAGTGGTGTCCGGCGACGACGCGGAAACCCTGGAGCGCGTGGCGGCCATGTACGAGACCGTCGTCAAGGCCGGCGTGCACCGCGCGTCCAGCCTGAAAGTCGCGGAAGCGGCCAAGGTCATCGAGAACACCCAGCGCGACCTGAACATCGCGCTGATGAACGAACTCGCGATCATCTTCGACAAGATCGGCATCGACACGCTGGAAGTCCTGAAGGCCGCCGGCACGAAGTGGAACTTCCTGCCGTTCCGTCCGGGCCTGGTGGGCGGTCACTGCATCGGCGTCGATCCGTACTACCTGACGCACAAGGCCGAGATGATCGGCTACCACCCGCAGGTGATCCTGGCGGGCCGCCGCATCAACGACGGCATGGCCAAGTTCGTGGCCGAGAAAACCGTCAAATCGATGATCTCGGCGGGTTTCCACGTCAAGGGTTCGAAAGTCAACGTGATCGGCCTGACGTTCAAGGAAAATTGCCCGGACCTGCGCAATTCCAAGGTCGCGGACATCGTGTACGAGCTACAGTCTTACGGTGTGGAAGTGCACGTGCACGACCCGGTGGCCGAGGCGGACGAGGCGCAACACGAATACGGCATCGCGCTGGAGCGCTGGGAAGACCTGCCGAAGGCCGACGCCCTCATCGTTGCCGTCCCGCACAAGGAAGTGCTGGCGCGTTCGCTGACGGACTTCCAGTCCAAGCTGAACGACGGCGGCTGCTTCGTCGACGTCAAGGCCCAGTTCGATCCGAACGGGATCCGCGAGGCCGGCTACTGCCTCTGGCGTTTGTAATGTATCGCCGGCATCCGCAGCTGCGGATGCCGTGACTTTTCGATGGGTCGTGCCGAGGGCAGGTCGCTTGGACCCCGAGCCTTGCCGTTTTGCATGCAATGATGACAATGACAGTTCCTGGCTATTCTCGGCCTTATTTTATTTCCTTGAGTCAAAAACTTTCGGGAACGCACGCGCGTATCCCGGTTCAACCATTGGTTGTGCAAGTCAGCAATAACAGCTACACCGGAGGCAATTGTGCTTAGGATTTCTAATCACTATGTGTCGAAGATCGTATTCGTCCTGCTGTTCGTCGAAGTGTTGGTGCTGCTTGGCGCAGCCTACATCGGCGCGACGGTGCGGTTCATGGAACTGGGCCAGAACGCATCCCTGCCCAACCTCGACCACCACTTCTTTACATCCGCCATCGCGTTTACCGCCGCGATCATCTTCAGCATGAGCGCCATGGGCATGTACCAGCTCGACTTCAACGAAGGCCTGCGCCATCCGTTCTTCATGAAGCTGATGCCGTCGTTCCTGATGGGCTTCCTGATCCTGACGCTGGTGTTCTACGTGGCGCCGGACCTGTACTTCGGCCGCGGCATCATGGCGCTCGTGTTCGGCATCGCCGCCGGCGGCATCTTCCTGGCGCGCATGGTGTTCTTCAAGTCGTCCGAGCTGCGCTTCCTGGAAACCCGCATCCTGTTCCTGGGCAGCGGCCCGCTCGCCAAGGAATGCAGCGACCTGGCCATGCAGAGCACCAGCTACCACCGCTACAACATCGCCGGCTTCGTGCCGACGCCGACCGAGGAACTGTGCGTGCCGTCGACCAGTCTCCTGAAGTCGCGCGAGGGAGAGTCGCTCGTCGCGCTGGCGCGCCAGTACAACGTCGAGGAAATCGTCGTCTCCGTGCAGAACCGCCGCGGCGGCTTCCCCATCAAGGATCTGCTCGAGTGCAAGCTGCAGGGCTTCAAGGTGACGGATGCCGCCACCTTCTTCGAGCGCGAGACCTGCCAGATCCGCGTCGATTCGCTGCAGCCGTCGTGGCTCGTGTTCGGCGGCGGTTTCGACCAGAGCTTCGTGCGCACGTTCATGAAGCGCAGCTTCGACATCGTCTGCAGCCTGATCATCATGGTGCTGACGCTCCCGCTGATGCTGCTGGCGGCGCTGGCCGTCAAGCTGGAAGACGGCGGTCCCGTGTTCTATTCGCAGGAACGGGTCGGCAAGGACGGCGCCACGTTCTTCGTCCACAAATTCCGCAGCATGCGCACCGACGCGGAAAAGGGCGGCAAGCCGCAATGGGCACAGCAGAACGACCCGCGCATCACGCGCGTCGGCAATTTCATGCGCAAGACGCGTATCGACGAGCTGCCGCAGGTCCTCAACGTGCTCAAGGGCGACATGTCGTTCGTGGGCCCGCGCCCGGAGCGCCAGTACTTTGTCGACCAGCTGATCGAAGTGGTCCCGTATTACAACGTGCGCCACAGCGTCAAGCCGGGCATCACCGGCTGGGCCCAGGTGCGCTACGGCTACGGATCCTCGGCCGAGGACGCGCTGCAGAAGCTACAGTACGATCTGTACTACGTGAAGAACAACAGCCTGTTCCTGGACGTCCTGATCCTGATCGATACCCTGAAGGTCGTCCTGTTCCGCAGCGGACGCTGATGTTCCCTGCGGCCGCATCGTGCCCAGTAATGTGATCAATATCGCTGCTTCCAGCTACGCACTGGCCGCCATCGGCTTTCTCGCACTGGGCCTGTCGGTCCTGTCGGGCTGGCACGGCCGTGTCCAGCGCGGCACGCTGAGCGCAGCCTGCCTGGCGACGGCCGCGTGGGCCGCGGGGCTGGGCCTGGATGCGACCCGGGAGATCCTGTGGGACACGGGCACGGCCGCGCTCGAGGTGCTGCGCGACGGGGCCTGGTCGCTGTTCCTCGTGGCCCTGCTCGGCGACTGGCGCAGCGACGCGGACGGCATGCCGGCGCGCCTGATCCTCGGACGCTTCCACGCGCCGCGCCCGGCGCTGCTGATGGCGGGTTGCGTCTATTTGCTGCTGCTGACCGGCGTCGGTGTCGCCCACTGGAACAACGAGCTCCTGCCGGCCCTCGGCCTGCCTCTCCTGATCGGCTACGTCGGCCTGTCCGTGTACGGGATGCTGCTCGTCGAGCAGGTCTACCGCAACAAGACCATCGAAGAGCGCTGGGCGATCAAGTTCGCCTGCCTGGGCATCGGCGGCATGTTCGCCTACGACTTCTACATGTACAGCAACGCGCTGCTGTTCCGCAAACTGAGTCCGGACCTGTGGACGGCGCGCGGCTTCGTCAACGCGCTGACCGTGCCGCTGATCGCGCTGTCGATCACGCGCCGTAAATCGTGGACGACGTCGTTCGCCGTGTCGCGCCGCGTCGTCTTCCATTCGGCCGCGCTGTTCGGTTCCGCCATCTATCTGCTGGCCATGGGCTCGGTCGGCTACTACCTGCGCTACGTGGGCGGCAGCTGGGGCACGGTGATGCAGACCGGCTTCCTGTTCGGCGCCATCTCGCTGCTGGGCGTGATCCTGTTCTCCGGCACGGCGCGCTCCTGGCTGAAGGTATCGATCAGCAAGCACTTCTACCGCTACAACTACGATTACCGCGAAGAGTGGATGCGCTTTACGCGCACGCTGTCCGAGCGCGGCCCGAACCTGGGCGAGCGCGCGATCCAGGCGCTGGCCGTCCTCGTCGAAAGCCCCGGCGGCACCTTGTGGCAGCGCGATGCCGGCGGGCGCTTCACGGCGAAGGCGGGCTGGCCGACGCTGGATACCCACGTGACCGAGCCGGCCAACGCGCCGTTCTGCCGCTTCCTGGAAAGCACGCAGTGGGTCGTCGACGTCGACGAATACGTCGAGCGGCCCGACAAATACGAAGGTCTCGCCTTGCCCGACTGGCTGCTGGACACCCCGCGCCGCTGGCTCGTCGTGCCGCTGATGCTGCAGGAAAAACTGTTCGGCTTCGTCGTGCTGCAGCGCGCGCGCAGCCCGCTGAAACTGAACTGGGAAATCATCGACCTGCTGGAGATCGCCGGCAGCCAGGCGGCCAGCTACCTCGCACAGGAAGACGCGGCCAACGCGCTGATGGTGGCGCGCCAGTTCGAGTCGTTCAACCGCATGTCGACGTTCGTCGTGCACGACCTGAAGAACCTCGTCGCCCAGCTGTCGCTGATGAATGCGAACGCGGAGAAGCACAAGGACAATCCCGAATTCCAGCGCGACATGCTGGAGACGCTGAACCACTCCGTGCAGAAGATGAAGCTGCTGCTGCAGAAGCTGTCGCGCAGCGAGAATGCCGACAAGCCGCAGCCGTTGGCCGTCGACGACGTCGTGCGCCAGGCGCTGGCCCTCAAGAGCGCGTTCGAACCGCATCCGCAACTGCTCGTCGAGCAGGCCGGCCTGCGGGTGCTGGCCGACCGCGAGCGCCTGGAGCGCGTGCTCGGCCACCTGATCCAGAATGCGATCGAGGCGACGCCGCGCGACGGCCACGTGATGGTCCGCGTGGCGCCGCCGGCCGACGGGCGCGAGCACGCCGTCGAGGTCGATATCACGGACACCGGCGAAGGCATGACGGAAGAATTCATCCGCGAGCGCCTGTTCAAGCCGTTCGACTCGACCAAGTCGGCCGGCATGGGCATCGGCGTGTTCGAGAGCCGCGAATACATCACTGAGCTGGGCGGGGCGCTGGAAGTGACCAGCCAACCCGGGCTCGGCACCACATTCAAGGTCGTCCTGCCGCTGCACCGCGTCGCCGCGGCCGCGACGATCGCCTGAAAGAAGACACCATGACCCAACAAAAACCCAAGCTGTTGATCATCGAAGACGATCCGGGCCTGCAGAAGCAGCTGCGCTGGAGCCTGGACGCGTACGACGTCGTGGTGGCCGGCGACCGCGAGGCGGCGCTGGCGCAGATCCGCCGCCACGAGCCGGCCGTGTGCACGATGGACCTGGGCCTGCCGCCCGATCCGGACGGCTCGACGGAAGGCCTGGCCACCTTGCAGCAGATCCTGGCGCTGGCGCCGGACACGCGCGTGATCGTCCTGACGGGCAACCAGGACCACGCCAACGCCGTCAAGGCGATCGGCATGGGCGCGTACGATTTCCACCAGAAGCCGGTCGATCCGGAAGTGCTGAACCTCGTGATCCAGCGCGCCTTCTTCCTGCACAACCTGCAGCAGGAAAACCGCCGCATGCAGCAGTCGCAGGCCGATTCGCCGCTGGCCGGCGTGATCTCGCGCGACCCGGGCATGCTCAAGGTGTGCCGCACCATCGAGAAGGTGGCGCCGACGTCCGCGTCCGTCATGCTGCTGGGCGAATCCGGCACCGGCAAGGAGGTGCTGGCACGCGCCATCCACGCGCTGTCGCCGCGCGCGAAGGAGCGTTTCATGGCGATCAACTGCGCGGCGATTCCGGAAAACCTGCTCGAGAGCGAGTTGTTCGGCTACGAAAAGGGCGCCTTCACGGGCGCCGCCAAACAGACCAAGGGCAAGGTGGAGCTGGCCCACGGCGGCACGTTCTTCCTCGACGAAGTCGGCGACCTGCCGATGGCGCTGCAGGCCAAGCTGCTGCGCTTCCTGCAGGAGCGCGTGATCGAGCGCATCGGCGGCCACGAGGAGATCCCCGTCGACGTGCGCATCGTCTGCGCGACGCACCAGAAGCTGAAGGACTTGTGCGCACAGGGCCGCTTCCGCGAAGACCTGTATTACCGCCTGTCGGAGATCGTCGTGACGATTCCGCCGCTGCGCCAGCGCGAGGGCGATGCCGCGCTGCTGGCCCACCATTTCAAGAACAAGTTCTGTGCGCAGGAATCGCGCGCGTCGCTGCACTTCGCGCCGGACGCGCTCACCGCGATCGAAGCCTACCAATGGCCCGGCAACGTGCGCGAAATGGAAAACTGCATCAAGCGCGCCGTCATCATGGCCGACGCGAACACCATCGTCGCCGACGATCTCGGCCTGCCCGACACGGGCGCCGAGGAAGAGCCGCTGAACCTGCGCCAGGTGCGCGACGAAGCCGAGTACAAGGCCATCGCCCGCGCGCTGGCGCGCACGGACGGGAACATCGTCAAGGCGTCGGAGATGCTGGGCGTCAGCCGGCCCACCCTGTACGACCTGATGGGACGCCACGGCATCAAGGCCAGCGCGTGACCGCGGCGGCAAAGCTGGCACGCCGCGGCCTGCTGGCGGCGGGCGTGCTCGCCGTCGTGTCGGGCGGCGTCCTGCTGGCCGCGATCGACCACGTCGGCCGCGCGCCGCGCACGCTCGCGCCGTACATCGAAAAACGCAGCAGCGGCCACAATCCGCTCATCGAGAACACGGGCCGCCGTGTCGCCGCCATCCTGACGGCGCTCGACCGCGGCAGCGCCGACGTGCCGCCTGCCCGGCTGGCCCTCATCGCCGGCGCGCAGCCGCGGCCAGCCGGGCAGGACGGCGCCGGCATCCGGGTCGCCACGCCAGAGGCCCTGCGCGCGGCGCTGCTGCAGGCGTCTCCGGGCGACGTCATCACGCTGGCGCCGGGCACCTACCGGTTCCAGGGCAAGGGCATCGACGTGGCGCGTCCCGGCAGTGCCGACGCTCCCATCGTCGTGCGCGCGGCGCAGCCGGGCACCGTGCACATCGAACTCGACACCGTCGAGGGCTTCGTCGTCGGTGCGCCGTACTGGCGCTTCGAAAACCTGGACATCGACGGCGTGTGCCGGGCCGACGACGATTGCGAACACGCCTTCCACGTCATCGGCAACGGCCATCACTTCGCGAGCGTCAACAACACGATCCGCGACTTCAACGCGCACATCAAGATCAACGGGGCCGGCGGCCGCTTTCCGGACGACGGCCTGGTCGAACATACGACATTGAGCGCCACGCACGCGCGCGCGACCGTCAAGCCGGTGACGCCCGTCGACCTCGTGGCGGCCAGCGGCTGGATGCTGCGCGCGAACCTGATCACCGATTTCGTCAAGCGCGACGGCAACCAGGTCAGCTACGGCGCCTTCGCCAAGGGCGGCGGCAAACACAACGTCTTCGAGCGCAACGTCGTGTGGTGCGAGCAGGTGCTGCGCGGCCTGCCGGGACAGCGGGTCGGCCTGTCGCTGGGCGGCGGCGGCACAGGGAACGAATTCTGCCGCGACGGCCGCTGCATCACGGAACAGGAAGGCAGCACCCTGCGCGCCAACCTGATCGTCGGTTGTTCGGACGCGGGCATCTACCTGAACGAAGCGGCGGGGAGCAAGGTCTTCGACAACACGCTCGTCGACACGACCGGCATCGACGTGCGCTATCCGGTCAGCAGTGCGCAGGTGGACGGGAACCTCGTCGACGGTCCGATCCGCGCGCGCGACGGCGGCATCGTGCACCTGGGGGACAATCGCGCGACGCCGCTGTGGCGCGCCTACCTGGGCAGCCATCCCGTGCGCGGCCTGTTCCGCGCGCCGGAGACCGGCGATTTCGCCTGGCGCGACAGCGCGCCGTTGCGCGACGAGGCGGATGAGGGAGAGCGGCCGGCGGACGCGTTCGACCTGTGCGGCACGCGCCGCGCCACCCCCGCCGTGTACGGGGCGTTCGCCCGCTTTACGGCGTGCCTGGCAAAGCCTTGACCCATTCACGGGTCCACTCGGCCACCTGATCGCGCCACGCGCGACGCGAGAACGTGTGGTCGGCCTCCTCGATGCGCCGCCATGACACGCGCGGCGCGGCCAGCAGGCGTTTCCAGGCCGGCGTCGAGCCGGCCACGTCGCAGAATTCGCGCCCCGTCAGGTCGGCGCCGCCGATCACCAGCAAGGTGTGGCCCTTGAACCCATGCAGGCCCTGGCGCATGCGCTCGGGCAGCGCGGCCGGTTCATCTTCCGATGCGCGGCCGGCGAACGCGGCGCGCACGAGTTTCAGCATCGACGCGAGCGAGCCCGCGTAATCGAACTGTCCGCGCGCCAGCTTGCGCCAGAATTCCGGGTTGCGCAGGCGGTCGCGGTAATGGTGTTTCAAGGTCGTGCGGGCGACGCCGTCGTCCGTGCGCACCCAGGGGTTCAGCAGCACGAGTCCGCGCACGCGCGCGTCCCCCGGCGCATACATCGCGGCCGCCGACGCGCCGTCGCACAGGCCCCACAGCACGATGTCGGTCAGGCCCGGCACGGCTTCGACGAAGGCGTCGAGCGCGGCGCGGATGTCGTCCTGGATCGTTTCGAAATCGCGTTCCTCGCCCTCGCTGTCGCCCATGCCGCGGTAATCGAAGCGCATGGCGGCGATGCCGTTCTCCGCCAGATGGCGCGCCAGCAGGGCGAACTGCCGGTGGCTGCCGATGCGGTATTGCGGACCGCCGACGACGATCAGCACACCGCGCGAACACGCCTCCGCCGGCACGGACGCGATCCCGACCAGCGCCGCGTCGCCGCAGCGGAACGACAGGGCGCGTTCGTCATGCGGCATGGGCGCGTTCCTCGATGGCGTCGACGGTCGCGTCGAGCAAGGCGGGACACGTCGAGATGCCCGCCGTGGCCCAGAACGGCGATCCCGCCACCGTGTGCACGTGCAGCGGCGTACCGTGGCTTTCCCAGGCCGCCTTGACGCGTGCAGCGGCCGGTCCCGGCGCCTGGCCCGGCGCGCCGAGCACCTCGAACCAGTGCACGGGCACGGGCGGCGTCAATGCATCCGGCGCGGGCAGGGCGTCGATGGCGAGCGCGAGTTCGGGCGCGAGATCGTAGCCGGCGATTTCCAGCGTCTCTCCGGCCTGCAAAGCCGCACGCAGCGCCTTCGTGCCGCTCTGCGCGGCCGCATCCTCGCCCAGCATCGCGTTCGCCGTGCGCAGGCGCAGGAACTGGGTCAGGTACGTGGCGCCCGCGGCCACGGGCTGCCACAGCAGCATGGGCGCGAGGGGAATATCCGTCGTGCGCGCATGGTCGAGCGCAAGCAGGGCGCCGAGACGCAGGCCCCACAGCGTGAGCGGGGCATCGACGCGCGCGCGCAGCCAGGCGGCGCCCGTGTCCAGGTCCTGCTTCCACAGGTCCCAGCGGGCGTTCGCGAAGTCGCCGGCGCTGTCGCCGGTGCCGAGCAGGTCGATCTGCAGCACGCCATACCCGTGCGCGGCCAGGCGGCGCGCGCCGAGGGCGGCCATGCGGCGGGTGCGGTTGAGTTCTTCGGCGAACGGCGGCACGTACAGGACGGCCCCGCGCTCGGTGCCGGCGGGCCGGTGGAACAGGCAGAAGCGCCGTTCCGCGCCGCTGCCGAGGAAGAACGGTTCCGTGTCCACCTCGGCCCGATCCGGTGTCATTCGGCGCGTTTCGCGGCCACGAAGGCGGCCAGGCTGCCCAGGGTTTCGAAGGTGCTGGCGCTCAGGTCGTCGTCGTCGATGGCGATGCCGAAGCGCTCTTCGAGAGCGCCGATCAGGCTGACGACGGCCATCGAGTCGAGTTCGGGCAGGCTGCCCAGCAGGGGGGAATCGGCATTCAGGCGCTGGCCGGCGTCGCCCAGGCTCAGCACGTCGATCAGGGTCGCTTTGACTTCGTCGAGATACGTCATGATGGTCATTCGGTCGGGTAAGCCGCGCCCGATGGGGCGAGCGGTCGATTATACATTCGGGCGCAACAGGGCCAGCCGGGCCTTCAACGGTGCGGCCAGGCGGTGCACTTCGCCCACCAGTTCGTGGCGCGTGGCGCGCAGCAGGAAGTACCAGGTCAGGGCCAGTGGCAGCATCATCACGAGCAGCCGCGCCATGGCCGGAATGGACGCCGGCAGCAGCAGCGCCAGCAGCCAGGCGACGGCGCCGGTGCCCGCCGCCACCAGGGCGCTGGGCAGCAGGGCGCGCAGCATCAGCGCGGTCGTGAAGCCGAAATACCGGCTCTGCTGGATCGCGGTGACGGGCGCGCTGGCGACCGTGGCGAAGAACAGCGCCCACGCGAATCCGTTCAGGCTGCCGTCGAACAGCAGCACGCCGAACAGGATGCGGGTCGCCAGGGTGACGACGACCGGGAAGGCGCTCAGGTAGGGACGGCCGATCGCCGTCACCGCCATCGGGATGTAGTTGAAGGCGAGCGTCACGACGGCCGCCAGCACGAGCGGCAGGATCGCCGGCACGCACTCGATCCATTTGGCGCCGTACAGCGCGACGACGATGTCCTGGCCCAGCACGGCGGTCAGCGCCAGCGCGGTCCAGCCGACGCCGGTCAGCAGCAAGGTGGAACGGGCGAGGATCGGCGCCAGCGATTCGCCCTTGTGATATGTCTGGGCCAGATACGGGACGGCGCCGTAGTTCATCGTCGAACCGGCCACGTAGCTGAAGATCGACACGGTGGAATTCGCGCGGCTCAACAGGCCCACGTGGCGTGCCGAGCCCAGTTTGCCGAGCAGGATGTCCGGGATCGAATTGTTCAATGTGGTCGCGCAGTTCGTCACGAGCGAGCCGACGCCGAAGTGCGCCACGCTCTTCCAGTGGCGGAAGCCCGGCAGCCACGGCATGCCTTTCGGGCGCAGCGGCACGTAGGCGATGCCGCAGGCAAGGATGTTGATCAGGTTACCCCAGGCCATCGACATGGCGCCGTAGCCCATCTCGCCGAGGATCAGGGTGCTGGCGCAGAAGCACACGGTGCCGACGACGTGCACGACGGCCTGTTTCTCGGCTTCGTAGTGACGGGCGAGCAGGGCGCCCGTGACGGTGCCGAACGGGATGAACACGAAGCCGATGGCCAGCACGCGCATCACCGGCACGATGCCCGGTTCCTTGAACCACGTGCCGAGCCAGCCGCTGGCCGCGAACAGCGCGGCCGCGATGACCCAGGACGTCGTGAACACGACGCCGGTGGCCGAGCGGATCTTGTCGTTGTCGAGATCCGGCTCGCGCTGCAGGTAATAGCTGACGCCGAAGTCGCGGAATACCTGGGCGAAGTTCACGAACACGACCGTCATCGAATAGATGCCGATCTCGCTCGGGCTCAGGATCCGGGCCAGCAGGATGCTGACGATGAACTGCAGGACCTTGGTGCCCGAGGTCGCGAAGAAGTTGATGACCAGCGAACGACGCAAATCTGCCATGACAGCGCAACCGGGGAGAGAAAAACGCGCCGGGTATCAGGCCGGCGCGTTGGAGATCAGGTGGATGGCCTGGCGCGACGTCGTCTTGTACTTGTTGTTGATGAAGCGCATCGGCCCGATGAAGTGGAAGAACGCCGTCTCCGCCGTGGCGCAGTCGGGCGTGCCGTATTTCGGGAACGGCAGCGATTTCGCGGCGAACGCGTTCGCCACCAGGTAGTTCGAGGTGACCTGTTCGGTACCCCAGCGTTTCCAGTCCTCGCCCAGCTTGCCCGTCATGCGGCGCGAGAAGTCGAGCAGGTTGTCGCGCATCGTCGTCGACGGCGGAAAACCCGTGAAGCCGGAGCAGCCGCGCACGTAGCGGGCATCGCCGGGCAGGCCGACGTTGGCCATCTCGGCTTCCGACAGCGTCTGGATGTGCGCGCCCGGCTTCACCTTCGGCAGCGCGTGGGCGCGCACGGCGTCCAGCGGGCGGATCGGCGTGTCCGGGATTTCGCCCAGCACGAAACCCGCGCCGGTCTGGATGGCCTGCAGGACTTCCGGGATCGGCTGCATGGTCAGCGTGTCGGCATCGAGCTGGATGACGTAGCTGTCCAGCGCATAGCCGGAAATCGCGAACAGGCGTTCCCAGGTGCCGCCGCGCGGGATGTCCGGATGGGTGAATTCATGCGCCTCGCGCAGGACCACGTGCGGCAGGTGGTGCTTCAGCACGGCGCGGTCGTTCTCGTCGATCGACGGATCGCACACGACGACGATGCGGGACGGATTCAGGAAATGCGTAAACGACTTGACCGCGACCAGGTAGGAATGGACGTCGCGCTGGTGCACCATCGACAGCAGCGTGAAGGGCAGGTCGCCGCGCTTGACCGGGCGGGTGTCCAGGATCTGGCGTGCGACTTTCTGGTACTGCCATCGGAAATAGTCTCGCCTGACGCGCTGGACCACCCTCTCGACTAAAGACATTCCTCGGGACTCCCTTTTCTGCTGATCAAATTCAAAGCGGTTGCGTTTGCTGGGCAATCATAGGAACCGCGCGATATGTGCAGCGAACTCCTTGCTTTGACGCACAACATTATATGCGGTATCGACGTGCGCACGCGCGTTGTTACCATGCATTTTTGTCATTTCCGGATCGTCGACATAGCGCAGCACGGCCTGCGTGAAACCGGCGAAATCGTCCAGGCCGATGACGGCGCCGGTCTTGCCGTCGAGGATAGTTTCCTTCGGGCCCAGCGCCGCGCTGGCGACGACGGGAATGCCGCAGGCCATGGCCTCGACGATTGCATTGCCGAAGCTTTCGCGCTCGGCCGCGTGCACGAGCAGGTCGGCGGCGCGGTAGTACGGCACCAGGTCGTTCTGGCGGCCGGCGAATACGCACACGTCGGTAAGGCCGAGTTCTTGCGCACGCTGTTTCCACTGCACGGCCGGCGGGCCGTCGCCCACGTAAATGAAACCGATGCGCCTGTCCGGGCGCGCGTCGATGACGTCGCGCACCACTTGCAGTAACCGGTCCACGCGTTTTTCCGGGCGCGCCTGCGAGACGGCCAGGATCCAGAAACGGTCCTGGTCCAGGCCCAGCCGGGCCCGTGCTTCGGCACGGTCGCCAGGATGAAACTTGACCGAATCCACCGAATTGCGCATCAGGACCACCTTGTCGCGCGGCAGCTTCTGATAATTCAGCAGGAATTGTTCCTGGGCGACGGAATTGGCCAGGTGCAGGTCGTGCTGCTGCATGCGCAGCACGCGCCGCAGCAGGAATTTCGCGATTTTCTTGAGGGCGCCGTCACGCTGGCGCGGGTCGAAGCTGTCGTTTTCCGTATTGATCGTGCGCACGCCCAGGCGGCGCAGCAGGTCCAGGCACACCGTATTCGACAGCGCGCTCATGAAGACCATGACTTTTACGTTATGGGTGCGCACGAATTGTTCGATCGCGGCCCGTCCGGCCGGCGTCGTGTCGTAGCAATCCAGTTCCACGGGCTGCAGGTTCTTCGGCTGGTAGCTGGGATTGCCCGTCAGCTTGGGAAACGCCATGTACACGTTCGCCCGGTCGCGCAGGTCGGCACTTGCCCGATCGCGCACGGCGGCGGTGAAATTCCAGACGTACCCCGTATCGTCGGGATAACGCATGGTGAAGACGATTCCTGGCTTATCCGCTGGGGCCACCCTGTTCTCCGGCATGAAGGTTGTTCGGCCGGCTCTAGTTTCACTTTGACAACAACCGGCGCGAAATTATAGCCTATGGATAAGCTATCTAAAGTGCAACACTTGTAACGTGCGCGCCTCAGTACGCTTCTTCGGTCCCAGGAAGTTCCGCAGTGGCAATTCAATGAATCGGTAGCTCATGTGCGCCAACAACAGGATGGCGGCTTCGAACAGCACGAGCGCGACCAGGAAGAATAGCACCTGGTGCTCGTGGGCGAATGGCAGCGCCCGGCCGGCCGCACCCAGGGCTTTCGCGAACACGTGCAGTAGCAGGCTGTGCCACAGATAGATCGAATACGAGATATCGCCGATCCAGATCAGGACCGGATGATGCAGCCAGTGGCCGCCGCCGGTGCCCATGCTGGCCGCGTACACGAGCGCGCAAAAGCCCACGAAGGCGAGCATGTCGGCATACGGCGACGGCACGAACAGCAGGATCAGGAAAACCGCGGCCAGGGTGCCGTTCGCGGCAGCGTCGGCGAACGATGCCATGCGCTGGTGCTGGACGATCGCGTACAGGCACGCACCGGCGCAGAATCCGATCAGGCACCGGAAGAATGCGAATCCGACCGTCAGGTTCGCGCTGCCGAAATGCATGGCGAGGAACGCGAACAGCCCGAGGATGACGGGCAGCGCGAGCACCGCGGCGGTCCTGGAAAAATAACGGCGGGCCAGCGGAATCGCAAACGGGAACACGATATATGTCCACCACTCGACGCTGATCGACCACGAAGGCTGGTTCCACGTCGTGTGGTTGAAGAATCCCATCGCATGCAGCAGGAGCAGGTGGGCGGTGATCGACCAGTCCGGGTTTTCCTGGGCCTGTTTGATCCCGATGGCGGCCAGGCCGACGTACACGAGCAGCAACAGGAGGTGCAGCGGATAGACGCGCGCAAAGCGCGCGCGCAGGAACCGCATGTAGCTGCCGGCCCGGACGGCATCCGCGAAATGCCTGCCGTACGCATGGCTCATCACGAAACCGCTCAGGACGAAGAAGAAATCCACGAAGAGGTAGGTGTGCAGGGCAAAATCGCGGAACAGGGATCCCTGCTGTAACGCGGGAAACACGTCGCCCCAGATGACGATGAGATGCGCCAGCACCGTGCACAGGGCAGCGATACCCCGGAGGGAAGTCAGGGCATCGAATTTGAAATCGGATACCGGATTCGCGGTGGTTACGGATGCCATGGTTGCCGATTCTGCTTTCATTGACTGTCGGTACAGCGAGCACGACCGTCAGTGTAGCAGCGGGGTGTGACTGATCGACAATATCTTTACCGACTGTTGCAATAAAGTTACGTTATCCGGTGCCTGTCCATGACTGCTCCGATTCCCGCACGGTTGATACTTAACAATAAGCTGTTGTGCTAGGATTGCAACATTTTAACGGCATCAATAAGTCTGCCCGACGGCCATATTTACCGCGGCGATGTCATGGGCATGGGGCGCAAGAACGCAAGTAATGTTAACAAAAGCTCAGCATGTGCCGGCACAACTGGCACCCGGACAGCGTCCAGTCCTGCTCGTGATCGTCGACACCGAGGGCGAGTTCGCCTGGGACCAGCCGTTCAACCGCAGCGCGATCGGGACGACGTCGATCGCCAGCCAGCCGCTGATGCATGCGCGCGTATTCGACGAGTTCGGCATCCTGCCCACGTACATGGTCGACTGGCCGGTGGCGACGACGCCAGGCGCGGTCGCCACCCTGCGCCGCCTGCTGGACGCGAAGCGTTGCGAGATCGGCGCGCACCTGCATCCCTGGGTCTCGCCCCCGTATGAAGAAGCGCTGTCGGATTTCAATTCGTATGGCGGCAACCTGCCGCGCCAGCTCGAATACGACAAGCTGCGCCTCCTCACCGAAACCATCGCCGACGCGTTCGGCCGCCAGCCGCTCGCGTTCAAGGCCGGCCGCTACGGCCTCGGTCCGCACACGGCCGAGTCGATCGCCTCGCTCGGCTACGAAGTCGATGCGAGCGTCGTCCCCTACAGCGCCTTCACGGAAGACGGCGGTCCGGATTTCCGCACCTTCGACGAGCACCCGTTCTGGTTCCGGGCGGGGCAGCGCGAACTGCTCGAATTGCCGGTCACGACCGGCTATTGCGGCTGGTTGCGCCATGTCGGGCCGCGCCTGTACGACCTCGCCCAGCGCCGCTGGGCACGGCGCCTGCGCCTGGGCGGCGTGCTGGCGCGCTCGCGCGCGCTCGAGCGTGTCCGCCTGAGCCCCGAAGTGGCGAGCGGCGCCGAGATGCGCCGCCTGACGGAGGCGCTGTTGGCCGGCGGCTGCCAGGTCTTTTCGCTGACGTACCACAGCCCGTCGATGATGCCGGGCCATACGCCGTACGTGCGCAGCGAGGCGGACCTCGAGCGCCTGATCACGACGGTGCACGATTACTGCGCGTGGTTCCGCGACCGCGTCGGCGGCGAGTTCATGAGCCTGTCGCAGCTGCGGCAGGCGCTGGCGGCGCAGCGCTGATCTCTCCGGTCCGGCGCGCCGCCAGCGCGTGCAGCCGGCCCAGCCATGGCCAGCGGTAGCCGTTCAGGTGGTACATCGTGCGGATTTCGTCGGTCCAGCGGGTGTGCCATTCCATCACCCGTCCATAGAATTCGATGCGCTCGAACCGGCCTGCGTCGAACAGGCCGCGCGTCGCTTCCTCGCGCATCAGGAGGGCCGGCGACAGTTGCGGGCCGAGCGCCTCGTCGTAGGCCGTCTTGAGGATCACGATGCAGCCGCCGCCTTCGACGCACAGGTCCATTGCGGCCAGGCGCGGGTCATTCGCATCATCGAACCAGTAGCGGTAGACGCTGGCCGCACCGCGGCGCGCGAGCGCTTCCAGCATCGCGCGGTAGAAGCGGCCCTGGTCGTTGTCGGCGGCGACGGCCGTGCCTTCGGACGCCTTCCAGCCGCGCGTCTCCAGTTTGCCGTAGTCGGCCACGGCGCCTGCCATGAGCCCGGGATCGCGCACGATTTCCAGGCGCGTCGCGATGCCGTCCTGGCGCAGCCGGTTGCGCTGCTTCTTGAGGTTGTTGCGCAGGTTCTTGCCGCGCGCGTTCCAGTAGTCGTCGAAAGTCCCTTGCAGCGTGATGCGCGCCGTTTCGATGTAATCGAAGCTGCGGCTGTGCTCGGGACGCGCCATCAGCATCGGGTCGCATTGTGTGAGACCCAGCATCAGCGCGGGGCCGGGCAGGGCCCGGAGCAGACCCGCGAGCAGGCTGTCGGCGGGACGGGTATCGCGCTGCAGCCACAGGCCGACGGGGGCCTGGGCCGGCTGGAACGTGTTCCACACGCCGGGGCGGCCGGGCGTGACGATCGTCATGACGTCCGTGTTTTCTCCGTGGCCGTGCCAGGCGAGCAGTTCGCGGCCCGTGCCGAACACGTCGAGCAGCGGCTGCACGAAATCGGCCGCGAGCAGCGGCGATGCGGCGCCGGCCGCGTGCAGGCGCTGCCAGCGATCGGCGTGCTGCGCGAAGTCGCGCGCAGGGACGACGGTCCAGTTCATGCCGGCACCGCCGCGCAGGTTTCCAGAGCCTGGCGCACCTGTGCGTGCAGCCACGCGCGTTCGCCGTCGTCGAGCGATTGATGGCACGGGAAGGCGATCAGGCGCCGGCCCAGGTCCGCGCTGGTGGCGCACACGCTCGCGTCGACGCCGGCCCACAGGGTCGCGCCGAAGCGCGTCATCGGTACGCCGGCGCGCAGCAAGGCTTCGAACACGGCCTGCGGCCGGTCGACGAGCAGCGGGAACATCCATGGACAGGCGCCATCGGGCAGGTTTGCATAAAGCGGACGGCAGCCCGGCGCGCCGTCCAGCGCGCGCTGCAGGGCGAGGTAGTTGCGCCGCCGCCGCGCGACGATGCGCGCGGGCGACACCGAACGCAGCACCGTGCGCGAAAACCAGGACGAGCGCTTGTCGGCCCAGCGCGCATCGAACTCGAAGCTGCTGTCCGACGACGACGGCGCCAGCGCAGCCGCCGTCGTGCCGCCGCTTTTGCTGCCGCTATTGCTGCCGCGTGATTTCAATGCGCCCCACAGCGCGCTTTTCGCGCGCAGCGGCAGCGCGAGCAGCATCCGCAGCACCGGCAGGCGGCCGTAGGCGAAGGCCGCTTCGAGCGCGTTCAGCGCGGCCTTCATTTCGAAGCCGGCGCCGGCGCCATGCAGGGCCACGTCCAGCCGGTGCCGGTGCGAGACCAGGCAACCGCCTTCGTAAATCGGGAAGAATTTCATCGTGCTGCCGATCGCGTAGTCGCCCACGCTGCCTACCGCGACGCCGTCGCGCGCACCGAAGAAGCAATGGGCGCAATCCTCGACGAGGCCGATGCCATGCCGGTCGCACAGCGCGCGCAGCGGCGCAAGGTCGTGCGGGATGCCGAAGAAGTGCGTGGCGAGGATCGCCTTGACGCGCCCCCTGGCGATGTGCGCCTCGATGTCGGCCAGGTCGGGCGCCGTGTCCGGTCGCACGCGGTAGAACGCGACCTCGGCGCCGCACCAGTGCGCGGGCGGGACCATCGACGGGCTGTGATAGGCCGGCACCAGCACGACGTCGCCCTCACCCACGCCGAGCGCGCGCAACGCGAGGCCGATGGCGATGCGGCCGCTCGTGACGAAGCGCGCGTCCGCCCCGTCCAGCAGCGACGGCAGCGCGGCGCGCCGCCCGCCCGAGAATGCGGCAAGCGACAACACGGGTACGGGAGGAATGGCGCGGCGGACGGGATCTGTTGACGTCATGCATTTAATATAACATGCGCCCCCGTTTCCGTGCCCCCGGCACGGCCCTGGAATCTCAGGCGCAGACCTCGACATCGGCCACGGGGACGACCTCCTGGCGCTTCAGGCGCCACATGGCGTATTTGTCGTAGACGGCCTGCTCGGCCATGCGCGGCATGGCCTTCAGCAGGCTTCCCTTGAGCAGGACGTTACGCGACGATTCGGCGCGCATGGGCATGGCGGCGGCGGTGGACAGACCATCCGTCGCGAACCGGTCGGTGTTCTCGCTCAGGAATTCGCAGAGCCGGGCAAGGCGGCGCTGGTTGACGCGGTGGCGGCGCATCCTGGACATCTGCAGGTCGGAGGCGTGCACGTACTCGAACGGATGGGTGAGGATCACGACCTGTTCGACGCCTTCACGGTGCGCCTGCTCCAGCAGCATGCGGGTCTCGGCAAAATTGCTGCCCGTGATGGTCAGGCTCTTGAGGTGGGCTTTTCCGGGCACCTTCCAGTCGCGGAACGTCAGGATCGGGCATTCGATCACGCCATGGCGTTCGTGGCGACCGCTGTACAGGCGATAGTCCTCGTCGCCGCTGTCGAACACGGCCACGCCGACATGGGAACTGTAAGGAATCCCCGCACGGGCCTGGGCGCGATACAGCGCGTCGTCATGGTGCAGGCTCCCGCTGCGGAACACCGTCGGCGTCGGCAACCCCCACGTGTGGAATGTTTCGAGCCCGTATTCCATCAGCTTCAGCGATTCGTCTTCGGCGCGGCCATGAAAGGCATCGATGCTCGGCTTCGTGCGCACGCGCGCGCGTTCACGCCAGTCGTCGTGCTGGAAGACGGTCCAGCACGGATGCAGGTGCAGCTGCACGTCGTGTCCCGCCGCATGCAGTTTTTCGGCGATGTCGCGCATGGGGTCGCGATGGAAATAATGCCGGTTCAGGACTTCGACGAAAAAGGTCGCCGTGATCCCGTACTGCGCGAAGCAGTCGAGCATATAGCCCAGGCCATGCGACTTGTAATCGCTCACGCACCACACGCGCTGCTCTGCGACCGGGCATACCGCCTGATCTCGAAAAGCACCCGCGATGCTGAATTCTGTGTCAACAGTGATAGATACTTGGGTACGCATATTGACACCAGGAAATTTGCTTAATTTCAGCATATATCCTTTGATGTAAATACGCAAGTTACGGTTTGGAAATGAAGAAATGGGGGTTAAAAACAACAAATTTGCTGAAATGTATTTGAAAGCGAAATATCGATATATGCGGGATGCATGATTCGGTGCAATGCGGTTAAATTGCAACACCGACAACGATGGTTATTTCAATGCTAAAATTCTGTTGATCAAAGAATAGATGACAGCATGGGACGGCATCGCGACGGTGCCGATTCGCGGTACATCGTCCTTATATCAACGATTCCACGAGGCCTTCCGATGTCGAAACGCGAAATTCCCCACGGCCTGTCCGTCTACCTGGATCTGGTCCGTTTCGGTGCCGCTTCCATCGTCGTTCTGTCCCACCTGTGGGCGCTGGCGTTCCCGCAACATCCATTGCCGTGGCCCGGGCATTCCGCCGTCGTCGTCTTCTTCGTGCTGTCGGGCTTTGTCATTTCGCACGCGGCGCGACCCGAACTCGGCCTGCGTGGCTATCTGCATCACCGCACCGCCCGCATCTATCCCGTCGCGCTGGGGGCGGCCATGTTGTCCCTGCTGCTGTCCGTGTTCGGCGTGAACACGATGCAATACGCCGGCACCCGCGGGACGGACCTGCTCGACGTGGGACTCAACGTGACCTTTCTCGCGCAAACATGGTGCAACGTTGCGCTGCCGTACAACGGCCCGTTCTGGTCGCTGAACTATGAAGTCTGGTACTACGTCCTGTTCGGCATCTGGTGCTACCACCCCAGCCGCCTGCTGCTGCTGGTTGCAGTGGTCGTCGCCGGGCCAAAGATCCTGCTGCTGATGCCTGTGTGGCTGCTCGGCGTTTATCTGCACCGCAGGATGACGGTTCTCGACCGCAGGACGGCCTTGTGGATCTTCCTGGCCACCATCGTCGCCGGGCTCGCGTTCTTCTGGATCGACGCCGGTGCCCGCATCCGTGAAGTCATGCGGGCCGTGTGGCCCGAGGCGATGGACCTGACCCGCGGTTCGAACCAGTTCGTCGGCGATTTCCTGCTCGGCCTGATCGTCGCACTGAACTTCCTGGCGGCCGGCTCGCTCGGCATGGGCCTGGTGCTGAAGTGCGAAAAGGTGATCCGCTACCTCTCCAGCTTCACGTTTTCGATGTACGTGTTCCATATGCCGCTGGCAGTCCTGATCTGGAACGGACTGGGCGTGCATGCCGCGGCGCCGTTCTTTGGCCTGCTGCTGCTCGGTATCGTGGGCATGGGCGAGCTGACCGAGCGGCGCACGAAGTGGTACCGATCGCTGCTTGCTCCGCTGTTTGCCGGCGCACGCGGCGGCGTGCCCGCCGGGCGCGTCGTGGACCGGCTCGCCGAACCGCCGGGCGAACACGCTGGGCGCTGAACCTGTCAGGTGTCAATGTGCCGCTCGGCCGTTTGCTAGTCCGGGACGATGGAGACTTCGTTGCCATATGTCGGCTGTGCCTTATTCTTTTTCAATAAGGTCTTCAGGACCCTGGACAAAACAAACTTCAAAGGTTCGCATTTCAGGGACAACCATGTTGCGGCAACAAATGGTGCGATATAGATGGCCAGAATGTAGACCGTGCCTTGAGGAACCTGGGCAACCGCGAGGATCGCCTTGCAAAAGTACATCAGAGGGTAATGGAAGAGGTAAAGGCCGAAACTCGTTTCTGCCGTCGTACGGACCAGGCGTACCACTTTTTCGGAAGGGTTCCTGAAAACCCGTTGCATGCGCGCGAAGCCGTAGATGTTCAGTGCGATGAGGAAGCCCACGACATAGCTCTGCGGCCAGAAGTTGATGCCCCATGGCTTGAGATCGACCAGCGGGTAAGCGATCGGGAGAGCGGTAAAGATCTTCGATCCACCCATCATCACGTACAGGGTGAGGCCTACCACGGATACAAGAAAAGCGCCGACGGCCGGCAGTGTCCTGCCCGCTGCCGCGTGTTTTCGTAGTACATGGAAGAGGCCGACGCCGAGGAGCCAGACCGGGAACGCGATGATGATGCCGGGCCCGGCGAAACCGATCACGAGACTTGCCATGGCAACGCGCTGCCATCCGCGAAAATAGATCAGGGTCGCGAAAATCGCGTAGTACCAGAATTCGTACGACAAGGACCAGAACGGCCCATTCGTTCCCAGCCAGATATCCAGAAACCAGATCTCGTTGAGGAACAGCGCAGTGATACCGGAAGCGGCAACCCATTTGTATGCCGGATAAGGCTGCATCGGCGCATATGCCGACAACGCAAGCCATTGGCCCAGCGTATCGAGGACCAGTGTCAGGACGATTGCCGGTAGAACGACCGACCACAGACGGGCGAACCGTGCAATGAAATAATCGACGATGTCCCGGCGTTTCCCCGTTGAGGAAAACGCGATCACGAAACCGGACAGCACAAAAAATACCGCGACGCCGAGGCCTCCATAGGTGCCGAAGAATGGGAGTTTGTGCTGCGCAAAGTGACCGGCGTGGAAGAGGTAGACCATCAACGCGGCTACGTATCTGAGCAGATCCAGATAGATCGACAGACCCGGTTGCAACACGTTCGAAGATTGGAAGGGAGGTACTTGGTTTTTCATGTTGTGCCGTATTGGATCCTTGACTCCGTATTGCCGTCGGGCCAAGACTCTCGACGATAGCGTTTTTGGCAAACGAGTGGCGCCAGTTACATCTTCGGCAACGAAACACGTTGGATTGTGTTTATTTAGAGGTAATACTCGGCATTGATATCGCTATCCGTCGCGCGGGGGCCGGTACGCTTCCCGGAGGCGAGCTGGTAAGATGGGCGTTTGCCTGACTACGCCCCTGCTGGCTTCGATGAACCACCTGATCCACGACTCCCTGTTCGAGACCGCGGCGCGCACGCCTGCCGCCGAAGCCCTCGCGTACGGCGACAGGCGCTGCAGCTATGCGCAGCTGGCCGAGGACGTGCGCGCCGTCGCCGCACTGCTGCTGGACGCACGCCTGGAACCGGGCGCGCGCGTGGCCGTGTACATGGAAAAGCGCATCGAGAACGTGGCCGCGATGTTCGGTGCCGCGGCCGCCGGCTGTGTCTTCGTTCCCGTCAATCCGCTGCTCAAGCCCGAGCAGGTCGCCTACATCCTCGCCGACTGCAACGTACGGCTGCTGGCCACGACGGCCGAACGCCTCGCGCAGCTGGCCCCCGTGCTGGAACGCTGCCCCGACTTGCGTGCCGTCCTGCTGGCCGACGGCGACGCCGCGTCCGACCCCGCCGCCGTGCCGGTGCTGGCGTGGCCGGAACCGGAAACCGGGAATCTGACGCCGCACCGTCGTATCGACACCGACGTCGCCGCGATCCTGTACACATCCGGCAGCACGGGCCAGCCGAAAGGCGTCGTGCTGTCGCACCGGAACATGGTCGCGGGCGCGCAGAGCGTGGCCACCTACCTGGATCTGCGCGCCGACGACCGCCTGCTCGCCGTGCTGCCGCTCAGTTTCGATTACGGCCTGTCGCAACTGACGACGGCCTTCCTGCGCGGCGCCAGTGTCGTGCTGATGAACTACCTGTTCCCGAAGGACATCGTGACGATGGTCGCGCGCGAGCGCATCACGGGCCTCGCCGCCGTGCCGCCGCTGTGGATCGCGCTGGCGCGCCTCGCATGGCCCGCCGATTGCACGCTGCGCTTCATCACGAACTCCGGCGGGGCCATGCCGGTGCCGACGGTCCAGGCCTTGCGCGAGATCCTGCCGGAGACGCGGATCTTCCTGATGTACGGCCTGACGGAAGCGTTCCGCTCCACGTACCTGCCGCCGGAGGAAGTCGCGCGCCGTCCCGATTCGATCGGTCGCGCGATCCCGAACGCCGAGATCCTCGTCGTGCGCCCGGACGGCACGCCGTGCGATGCCGACGAACCGGGCGAACTCGTGCACCGCGGCGCACTCGTCGCGCTGGGCTACTGGAGCGACCCGGCGCGCACGGCGCAACGGTTCCGCCCCGCGCCCGGCCAGGATCCGGGCCTGCCCGTGCCGGAACTCGCGGTGTGGTCGGGCGACACGGTGCGCCGCGACGCCGACGGTTACCTGTACTTCATCGGCCGCAACGACGACATGATCAAGGTGTCCGGCTACCGCATCAGCCCCACCGAGATCGAATCCGTGCTGCACGCGACCGGCCTCGTCGCCGAGGTGGCCGCCTTCGGCATCGATCATCCGCAACTGGGCCAGGCGATCGCCGTCATCGCGGTGCCGGTGGAAGAGGGTGTCATCGACGCCGCTGCCCTGCTGGCCGAATGCAAGCGCCGCCTGCCGGCCTACATGGTCCCGGCCCGCATCGACCTGCGCGCCGGTCCGCTGCCGCGCAACCCGAACGGCAAGATCGACCGCAATCTGCTGCGCCAAACCCTGCACACGAACGAAGCACAATGAACAAACCGCGCCACGCACCGCAGATCCACTTTCCCGTCGTCGACGACGTCCTGCAGGTCGGCGGCATTCCGCTGACCCGGCTCGCGCTGCGCGTGGGCCGTACGCCGTTCTTCGCCTACGACCGCGCCCTGTGCACGCAGCGCGTGCGCGACCTGCGCGCCCAGCTGCCGCAAGGCGTCCTGCTGCACTACTCGATCAAGGCCAATCCGATGCCGGCACTCGTGCAGCACATGGCCGGCCTCGTCGACGGTCTCGACGTCGCCTCCGGCGGCGAGCTGAAAACGGCGCTGGATGCCGGCATGGCGCCGGAGCGCATCAGCTTCGCGGGTCCGGCCAAGCAGGAGGACGAGCTGGCGCAGGCCGTCGCAGCCGGCGTCTGCGTGAACGTGGAATCGGAGCGCGAACTGATCGCCCTCGCGCGCATCGGCGACGCGTTCGGGATCACGCCGCGCATCGCCCTGCGCGTGAACCCGGACTTCGAACTGAAATCCTCCGGCATGAAGATGGGCGGCGGCGCCAAGCCGTTCGGCATCGACGCCGAAGAGGTCCCGCGTGTGCTGCGCCTGGCGGGGACGCTCTCCGTCGACTTCCAGGGCTTTCACATCTTTGCCGGTTCGCAGAGCCTGCGCGCGGACGCCATCATCGACGCCCAGGCGCGCAGCATCGGGCTCGCGCTGCGCCTGGCGGAGGCGGCGCCTGTCCCCGTGCGCCAGGTGAACATCGGCGGCGGCTTCGGCATCCCGTATTTCCCGGGTGAGGAAAGGCTCGATGTCGCGCCGATCGCCGCGCGCCTGGCGCCCGAGCTGGAAACACTGAAGACGGCACTGCCGCAGGCGCGGCTGGCGCTGGAACTGGGCCGCTACCTCGTCGGCGAATGCGGCGTGTACGTGGCACGCGTCGTCGACCGCAAGGTCTCGCGCGGTGAAGTCTTCCTCGTGACGGACGGCGGCATGCACCATCACCTGGCCGCATCCGGCAACCTGGGCCAGGTCATCCGCAAGAATTATCCGGTCGCCGTGGGCAACCGCATGTCGGCCGCGGACAGCGGCCCGGCCAGCGTGACGGGGCCGCTGTGCACCCCGCTCGACATCCTGGCCGACCGCATGGACCTCGCGCATGCGCAGGTCGGCGACCTGATCGTCGTGTTCCAGTCCGGCGCCTACGGTCCGACGGCCAGCCCGGGCGCCTTCCTGGGACACCCGGCGGCGCTGGAAGTGCTGGTCTAGCGCTTGCGGGGCGCCGGGGCCGGCTGCTTCCACGCGCCTGCCTGCGCCTTGCGGCGCGACAGGAAGGGCAGGCGCAGCGGCGGCGTGTTGTCCGGCTGCGGTGCGATGAACAACACCTTCTCGAGGCACACGAGGATTGCCAGGATATAGTACGGCAGGTCGTAGTAGGCCATTGCCAGGAACGCGCCCGCCGTCATGTAGCCGATGATGCTGACCTGGCACATGCGGGCGGTCGTCGCGGCCCAGGCGAGTTCCGGATCCTTGCCGCACTTCTTCACGATGCGCGAACCGGTGCGCCACGCGAAGAAGAACATCAGCAGGTACAGGAACAGGCCGATGTAGCCGTGCTCGCCCAGCACCTGGAAGTAGATACTGTGGGCGACGAAGAACACGGTCGGATCGGGCGCGTACAGCTGGAAGATCTGCGGCGTGAACGTCGCGAAGCCACCGCCGAGCGGCAGGTGATTGGCGACGTTGATCGCGAAGCCCCAGGAGTTGATGCGGCCCAGCGCGGAGGCGTCTTCCTTGTAATTGTCGATGGAATGCATCCGGTCCATCCAGGCGGACGGCATCGCGGCCAGCAGCAACGGGATGGCAAGCGCGAAAAGCAGCCCGGTCTTGACCTTCGAATTCGACTTCAGCCACAGGAACAGCGCCATCGCGCTGCCGCCCACGAGCGCGCCGCGCGAATACGAACCGATGACGGAGACGCCGGTCAGGATCGCGACGCCGATGGCCGCGCGCTTCGTCCACTTGGTCGGGGCGAAAGAGGCCACCGCCACCATCACCGGAATGCTCGTGACCATCGCCAGCGCCAGCGTGTTGTTATCGCCGATATAGGTGCCTGGAGGGCCAAGCAGGCCATTGTGGCCGCCGGTCATGATGGTCCACAGGCCGCCCTTGAGGCCCCAGAAGCCGAGCGACACCGCGACGGTCAATACCAGCGCCTTGAGGTCGTTAACCGTGCGCGTGACGGCGATCGTGAGGACCACGATCAGCATCGTTTTCATCACGGTACTCCATTCGTCCCAGGCCCCCGCCTGGTTGAGCGCGAATACGGCCGTCAGGGTCACCCAGAAAATCACGATCAGGAGCTGGGTGACCAGCGGCGTGAACGGGACCTTTTTCTTTTCTTTCGAAATCAGCGTGGCGAACAACGTCACCGCCGCGATGATCATCACGAACGGGAACGAACCGGCGAACCCGTACGTGATCCGGTGCGGGTTCATCAGGCTGAAGAAGGCATACGTCAGCACGCCCACGACGGGACGCTTGAACGTGTAGGGGATGCTGACCAGCATCAGCAACAGGACGAGTAAGTCACGCATGCTGCGTCCTCATGCCCCCGCGCTCACCCGCAGGAACGCGTCGAACATCATCAGCGACCACAGGGCCACGCTGTGGTCGGCCGTGCCGGCGTGGTGCTCGGCCACCAGCTTTTCCAGGTAGCGCCGGTTGAAGATGCCGGTATCGACCAGGCGCGCGCCCAGCACGGCCTCGCGCACGGCCTCGCGCAGCGGGCCGCGCAGCCAGGCCGCCAGCGGGATCGAGAAGCCCTTCTTGGAGCGGTACATGATGTCGTGCGGCAGGTGCGGTTCCAGCGCCTTCTTGAGGATGTACTTGCCTTCGCCGCCGCGCAGTTTCAGGCTCGGCGGCAAAGACGCCGCGTATTCGCAGAATTCGTGGTCGAGCAGCGGCACGCGCACTTCCAGCGAATGGGCCATGCTCGCGCGGTCGACCTTCGTCAGGATGTCGCCCGGCAGCCAGGTCTTGAAATCGAGGTACTGGATCAGCGACAGCGGATCGTCCGTCGGCGCCTGTGCGGCGTGCGCGCGCATCACGTCGATCGCGCGGTAGCCCTGCAGGTCGCTCCTGAACGTATCCGAGAACAGCAGGTCGCGCTGGCGGTCCGGCAGGCGCGACACGCCGTGGAAGTAGCCTTCGACGAGGTCGCGCGCGATGGACTCGAACGTCGTCTTCGCGCGGAACACGCGCGGCGCCCAGTCGGCCTTCGGGTACAGGTTGCCCAGGGTGCCGAACAGCGGTTTGCGGATCGCTTCCGGCACCTTCGAGCGCACGCTGTGCTCGGCCATCGCGAAGCGGTAGCGGCGGTAGCCGGCGAAGTTCTCGTCGCCGCCGTCGCCCGACAGCGCCACCGTCACGTGGCGGCGCGCCAGCTGGCATACGCGGTAGGTCGGGATCGCGGAGCTGTCGGCGAACGGTTCGTCATACAAATGCGCCAGCGTGTCGATCAGGCCGTAGTCGTCCTTGTCGACGATCTGCGCGTGATGGTGCGTGCGGTAGCGCTGCGCCACCTGCATCGCGTACTGGGTCTCGTCGAATTCCGGATCGTCGAAGCCGATCGAGCACGTCGTCACGCCTTCGCTGACGGTGCCGTCCCGTTCGCCCGCCATCATCGCGACGACGGCGCTGGAATCCACCCCGCCGGACAGGAATGCGCCCAGCGGCACTTCCGCTTCCATCTGGCTTTTCACCGCTTCGCGCACGCGGTCGATCAGTTCGGCCTCGACGTCCGCTTCCGGCCGCGCCGGCGCGACGTTGAAGGCGAGGTCCCACCAGCGTTTCGGCTGGACGGCCCGGTCGCCGACCTTCAGCAGGATCGAGTGGCCGGGGCTGAGCTTATAGGCGTTGTGGAAAATGGTGTTCGGCTCCGGCACGTAGCCGTAGGCGAAATAATCCTCGACGGCGCGCGGGTTCAGCTTGCGCGACAGTTCGGGGAAGGTCATGATCGACTTCAGTTCCGAGCCGAACACGAACAGGCCGCTGGGCAGCAGCGAATAGAACATCGGCTTCACGCCCACGTGGTCGCGCGCGAGGAACAACGTCTGCTTCCTGCGGTCCCACACGCCGAACGCGAACATGCCGCGCAGCCGGCGCACGCAATCCTCGCCCCACGCGATCCAGGCGTTCATGACGACTTCCGTGTCGGACTTCGTGCGGAACACGTGGCCCAGCGCGGCCAGTTCGTCGCGGAGCTGCCGGTAGTTGTAGATCTCGCCGTTGAAGACGAGGGCCACGTCGCGCGCGGCGTTCAGGAACGGTTGCTGGCCGGTGGCCACGTCGATCACGGACAGGCGGCGGTGGCCCATGCCCAGGGCCTTTTCCAGATACAGCTCGCCTTCGTCGGGACCGCGATGGTGCTGGCTTTCGTTCATGCGCCGCAGCGCTTCGCGGTCGATCTCCCGGTTGCCCTGGGTGTCAAAGATTCCGACTATTCCGCACATGATTTGGCTTTCTTGCTTGTCGTTGGGTGAAACGGTAACGCGTCAGTGTGCCTTGTTTCGGCAAAGTCCGTCGTACAGTGCGCCATACGCGGCCACCATGGCGCGCAGGCTGAAACGGTCTTCCACGCGCGCGCGGGCAGCAACGCCGTGGGTGGTACGCAGGTCGGCATCCTGCGCGTAGCGCGCCAGCGCGGCCGTCAAGGCGTCGACGTCGCCGACCGGCACCAGGAGGCCCTGCACGCCTTCGTCGACGACTTCGGGGATGCCGCCCACGCGCGAGGCGACGACGGGCAGGCCGCACGCCATCGCTTCCAGCATCGAGACGGGCGTGCCTTCGGCCAGCGAGGGCAGGGCAAAGATGGAGAACGTGTGCAGCACGGCCGCGATGTCCGCACGCGCGCCCGGCAGCCACACGGCGCCGTCGAGGCCGAGGCTTGTCACCTGGTCGCGCACGGCCGGCAGCAGCGGGCCGTCGCCGACGATCGCCAGCTTCAGGCGCGGCGCGAGCTGAGGCAGCTGCGCGCGCAGCCGCGCGAACGCGTCGACGAGGGCGCGGTGGTTCTTGACGTCCTGCACGCGGGCGACGGTGCCGATGACGATGTCGCCGGCGGTGAACGGCGCGTCCGCGGCGGGCGTGCCGCCGGGCGCATACTTGTCCGTGTCGACGCCGTTCTTGATGAACAGCGTCTTCGCGGTGGGGATGCGCACGACGTCGCCGAGCCAGCGGTTCAGGTCTTCGGAGACGGGAATGAAGCGGTCGACGAACGGCACGAGGCGGCGGCGCAGGAAGTTGTGTTTCGGGTTCAGGCCGTGCGGGTCGCTCGCGTCGCGGCCGTGTTCCGCGTGGATGCGCACGGGGACGCCGGCCAGCGTCGCCGTGAACGCGTACTCCAGCGCGGCCAGGTTATACGTGTGCAGCACGGTCGGGCGCAGGCGCCGCATCAGGCGCCAGAACGTCAGGTGCGTGCCGAGGCCGAGGCCCGGCGGCTTGCCGAGCGCGTGCAGTTCGACGTCGCGGCGTGCGATGCGGTCGGCGAACGACGTGTAGGACGTCAGGCAGACGACGGCGTGGCGCCACGCCGGCATGCGGTTGATGCAGTCGACGAGCAGCGTCTCCAGGCCGCCCACGCCCAGCGAATACACGAGGTGCACGACCAGCGGCCGGGTGTCGACGCCGGCCGGCGTGAGTGCGGGTGCTGGTGCATTCATCGTCGTGCCTTTGACGTCATGCCGCCAGCGCCTTCTTCGTCAGGCGGCCGTAGATGGCGGGGTAGCGGCCCACGCTGACCTTCCAGTTGCGTTCCGTCTCGACGTAGTGGCGGCCGGCCTGGCGCAGTTGCGGCCACGTCTCGTGCGCGGCGAGCAGCGCGCCGACCTTGTCGGCCAGCGAGTCCGGATCGTCGGCGCGGAACAGCACGCCGGTCTTGCCGTCGGCGATCAGTTCCAGGTGGCCGCCGACGTCCGACGCGGCCAGGATGCGGCCCTGCGCCATCGCTTCCAGCGGCTTGAGCGGCGTGACGAGGTCGGTCAGGCGCATCGACAGGCGCGGGTACACGAGCACGTCGAGCAGGTCGTAGTACTTGTTGACCTGGTCGTGCGGCACGCGGCCCGTGAACACGACCTTGTCGGCGATGTTCAGGTCTTTTGCCATCTGGCGCAGCTGCGCGTCCTGCGGGCCGCCGCCGACGAGCAGCACGCGCAGGTCCGGCATGCGCGCGACGAGTTTCGGCACGGCGCGCAGCAGCACGTCCAGGCCTTCGTACGCGTAGAACGAGCCGATGAAGCCGATCAGGCGCGAGCCGCCCAGGCCCAGTTGCTCCTTGAGTCCGATGTCGGGCGTGCCGCCCATCGAGAATTTTTCGATGTCGACCGCGTTCGGGATCACCGTGACCTTGTCGGCCGGGACGCCGCGCGCGACGATGTCCTTGCGCAGGCCTTCGCAGATCGTGGTGACGGCGTCGGCCTGCTTCAGCGCATAGGTCTCGAGCGCGCGCGTGAGGCGGTAGCGCAGGCCGTTCTCCGTGCTGGTGCCGTGGTCGACGGCGGCGTCTTCCCAGAACGCGCGCACTTCGTACACGACGGGGATGTTGAAGCGCTTGCCAGCGCGCAGCGCGGCGATCGCGTTCAGCGACGGCGAGTGCGCATGCAGGACGTCCGGTTTCACGAGCGGGATGATCTCGGCCAGGCGCTTGGCCAGGCCGTCGATGACGTTCACCTGGTTCAGCACGGGCATCTTCGCCAGCGCGCCCTTCGATTCGGGCGTGCGGTAGAAGTGCAGGCCGTCGACGGTTTCTTCCAGCATGTCGCCGGAGTTCTGCTTGGCGCCCGTGACGTGGAAGGTTTCCCAGCCGAGCGCGCGCTGCTCGCGCAGGATCGAACGGGTGCGGAAGGTATAGCCGCTGTGCAGCGGGATCGAATGGTCGAGGACGTGCAGTACACGCATGGTCGTTTTCCGTTCTGGTTGTCGCGTTATGTTATTGGTGAGTGCGGGTCGCGTTCAGCGCCTGGTCCAGCGCCGGACCCTGTTCGGCCAGGAAGCGGTGCAGTGCGGCGCGCGCGCGCTCCTTGTCGTTGTCGTACGGGACGGCGAGCATCACGGCGGCGCCGTCGTCGCCGCGCAGCATCGCCTTGTTCGCGGCCTGCCACAGCTTGCCGACCTAGTCGCTGCCCGTGTAATGGCCGCCGACCCATTTGAAGGCCCAGACCATGATCGCGCCTTGCGGCGTGCGCAGGATGCCTTCGTGCAGCGTCAGCGGCGTGCCGGCGACCGTCTCGGCACGCGACGTGCCTTCGACCTCGTGCCAGGCATCCTCGTAGCCGCTCAGGCGGTTCATGGAGCTGATCAGGTTCTTGTCCGGGTTCTGGTTGCGGTAGTACAGGACGGTCAGGCTGACGGGCAGGCCGCCGGCCTGGTAGGCGCGGTGGAAGCGCGCATCCGGTTCCATGTAGAAGGGCTTCCAGTCCGCGAAGTCGGCGGCCGCGGGCGCGGTGACGGCGACGTCGGCCAGGCGCACGGGCGCCGGGTTGTGGTTGACGCGCTCGCCCATCAGGGCCAGCGCGGGCCAGAACGCGCACACGAGCAGGACACCGATCACCATCGCCGGCAGGCGCGGGGGCGTGCCGGCCGCGCGCGGCGCGGACGTGGGCACGGCATTCGCTGCCGATGCGGCGGCCGGCGCAACGGCGGTATCTTCGCGCCAGAAGCTGCCGATCCAGAACATGACGAACATGACGAGGCCGAAGAACAGCCAGCCGTAGATGATGTGGTCGACGCCCGTCGCCAGTTCCATGCCGGACAGGTGGCCGATCATCACGATCATGTAGGCGCGCAGGCCGTTGGCGATGATGGGGACGATGACGGACAGGCCGATGAACAGGGCGCGGCGGGCCGCGGAGCGGTAGGTCAGGTAGGCGTACAGGCAGCCCAGCGTGATCGAGGAAATCAGGTAGCGCACGCCGCTGCAGGCTTCCACCACGGACCAGCTGCCGGTCGGCAGTTCGAAGCGGGTGCCGCTGCGCAGCACGGGGATGCCGGTGGCGCGCACGGCCCATACCGTGAAGTCGGCCGTGAACTGGATCAGCGGTCCCACGAAGATCTCGCCGAACGGCACGGCGAACAGCAGGAACAGCAGGGGGAACGTGAGCGAGCCGGCCAGGCGCGGGCCGAACAGCGCCAGCGCGGCGACGGGCAGCATGGCGACGAACGTGTATTGCGACACGACCTGCACCTCGCCCAGCTGGGCCGCGAGCCAGCCGATGCCGAGTACGCCCAGCAGGAGCAGCGCCGGCGGCCAGGGCTGCGGCGGATACAGGCTGAAATTCTCGCGCCGGCGCCAGATGAGCCACAGGCTGATCGGCAGGATCACGTAGCCGTGGGCGAAGGTCTCGGAACTGTTCCACACCGAGACGATCGAGCGCACCGTGCCCAGGTACAGCAGGAACGGCGCGAGCAGGGCCAGCGCGATCAGCGCCGTGCTTTGGCGCGAGATGGGAGCGGACGTGGTGTTGATCACGCCGGGCGGCGGTTTCAGGAACATTCGAGACTCTCCCCAATGCAAGCCAGGTTGCTGGACCAGCTGTAGCGGCGCTGGACCTTGGCGCGGGCGGCGGCGCCGATCGCGGCGGCCGCGCTGTCCTGGCCGGCCAGCAGCGTGCTCACGGCGTCGACGAAGGCGGCGGCATCCTCGGCCAGTACCAGTTCGCTGCCCGGCACGGCGTCGATGCCTTCCAGCGCCTGCGGCGACACGACGACCGGCGTCGCCATCGCCATCGCTTCCAGCACCTTGTTCTGGATGCCGCGCGCGATGCGCAGCGGTGCCACCGACACGGCGGCATGCGCGATGTACGGCCGCACGTCCGGCACGGTGCCCGTCACGACGACGCCCGGCAGCTTCGCCAGTTCCTGCACGGCCGGCGCCGGGCGCGAGCCGACGATGTAGAACTTCACGTCCCCGAAGCGCTCGCGCAACGCCGGGAAGACGTCGGCCGTGAACCACTGCACCGCATCCACGTTCGGCCAGTAATCCATCGCCCCGGTGAACACGAGGGCGCGTTCGCCCGGCGCGTACGGATCCGCATGCGGTTGTTCGGGCGAGAAGTAGTCGGTATCGACGCCGTTGCTGAAGTGGCCGATCTTGGCCGTGCTTTCCGGCGCCAGCTGGCGGAACAGGTCCGCCTCCGGCGCCGAGACGAACAGCGACGCATCGTAGTCGCGCGCCACGCGGCGTTCGTACGCGAGCAGCTGGCGCGCCTCGTAGCGGTACAGCCAGCTCATCGGCCACGATTTCTGTTCGGCGTACTGGCGCCACTTGTCCGAGTCGACGTCGCAAAAGTCGACGACGCGGCGCGCCGAGCGGTACGGATCGGCGTACTGCGCCATCGCCGACGAGAACACGAGCACGCGCTCGATCTTGTGGTTGGCCACGGTGGCGTCGACCCAGCGCGCGAGCGCGGCGTCGCGGTAGTACTCGAGCGAGAGCGAGCGGTTCTTCAGCAGCGCCTGCAGGCTGCGCACGCGCGCCAGCAGGGGCTTCATGCCGGCGAAATGGCTGCTGGCGCACAGCGCCTCGACGTGCGGCACGTACTGCCAGTCGTCGGGGTCGTCCACGAACGTGGCCAGGTGCACGCGGTAGTGCCGGGCCAGGTGCTTGAGGAGGTGGTACGAGCGGATCTTGTCGCCCTTGTTGGGCGGGTACGGGATCCGGTGGATCAGCAGCAGCAGGTCTTCCATCGCTTATCCCAGGTTACGGACGATGTAGGGTCCCATGAAGTTCGCCACCGGCAGCGGCAGCTTCTTCCACATCTTGATGAACAGCTGGTATTTCGGGTTCAGCGGATTATTGTCCGGCAGCGCGGTCGCGCCGTACAGCTTGTACTCGTACGGCAGGTGCTGCGCCGTGAAGCCCCAGTTCTTCTTGAAGTCGTAGGCGCCGGTACCCAGCTTGCTGCGGCCGAAGTCGAACAGCCGGCAGCCGCGCGCGGCCGCCGCCTGCATCAGGTTCCAGTACATGAAGTCGTTGCCGGCCACTTCGCGCGCGAGGTCCATGCCGCCGCCGTAGTAGGGCACGACCTCGTCGCGCCAGTAGAACGACAGCACGGCGGCCACGAGGCGGTTGTCGTCCGTGACGATGGTGCGCACTTCGCACTCGTCGCCGAAGACGTCCTGCAGCATGGCGAAGTATTTTTTCGGGAACACCGGCGTGCCCAGGCGGTGCACGCTGTGGGCATAGGCCTCGAACATGCGGTCGACGTTGTTGTCGACCTCGCCGCGCAGGCCCAGCTTGATGCCCTTGCGGACCATCGCGCGCTGCTTGCGCGGGATGGCGTTCATGTTGGCCTCGTCGTCGCCCGTGATCTCCTTGCGGAAGGTGACGTACAGTTCCTTCGTGTGCCAGGCCGGGTCGTCCGGGTGGAAGCGCTGCATGCCGCGGTATTCCAGGTGGCCGACGCCGAGCTTCTGCGCCAGTTCGTGCGCGGCCTCGTCGAGCATGGCGCGCGCGGCATCGTTCGTCGCGGCGGGGCCGCCGTACACGCAGAACGGCATCGCGCCCAGCGAGTGGCCGAACAGGCGGCTCTTGATCTCGGCAAGCGGCAGCACGCCGAGGATCTGGCCGTCCTGCTGCACGTAATAAAACCAGGTCTTGATGCCGAACGAGCCTTCGATCACCTTCTGCCAGCCGGACAGGTGGAAGAAGGTCGCGTCCGGGCAGGCGCGCACGAACGCGTCCCAGCGGCCGTATTCGTGGGGCTGCAGCGTGTGCAGCGTCATGGGGGAGGTGGCCAATACGGGTGCGGCCCGCTTGGCGGCTGCGGCTTCGATGATGGAGTTCATGGGCGGTTCAGGAAGATGTTGTCCATGCGGTCCCACGCGAAGTCGCGCGCGAGGGATTCGATACGGCGTTCCATCCGGTCGATGTTGATGTAGTGGCGGAAGCGCGCCTTGGCGCCGAGGCCTTCGGGACGCGGCTGGCCGGGGTCGACTTCCCACGGGTGGAAGTAGAACAGGGCGGGCTGGCCATCCTCGCGGTTGACCTTGGCCATCATCCAGCGCGACAGCGCGTACGGCAGCAGGCGGAAGTAGCCGCCGCCGCCGGCCGGCAGGTTACGGCCCATCATCTGCACGGTCGTGATCGGGATTTCCAGCAGGCCGTCGGTGCCGTTCGGGTAGAACGCGAAGCGCGGCGCTTCCGGCATGCCGTAATGGTCGTGCACGACCGGGTAGATGCTGGAGCTGTAGCGGTAGCCGGCTGCGAGCAGCTCGTCGAGCGCCCACAGGTTGTCGCGGCCGATCGAGAAGCTGGGCGCGCGGTAGCCCAGCACGGCCTGGCCGCCGATGTCTTCCAGCAGCGCCTTCGCGGAGCGGATGTCGTTGGCGAATTCCGCGCGGGTCTGGTCCGATGCGCGCAGGTGGCCGTAACCGTGGCTGGCCAGTTCGTGGCCGGCGGCGACGATGCGTTTCACCACCTGCGGATAGCGCTCGGCGATCCAGCCCAGCGTGAAGAAGGTGGCGCGTACGCCATGGCGCTCGAACAGCGCGAGGATGCGGTCCATGTTGGCTTCGACCCGGCATTCGCGGGTCGGCCAGCTGGCACGATCGATGTAGGGCGCGAACGCGGAGACCTGGAAGTAATCCTCGACGTCGCAGGTCATCGCATTGCGGATGCGTTGTCCCGGGGCCGGCACGGGCCGCGGGGCGAGTTCGACCATGTTCATTCTTGGTTGTCCATAGGGTGGGTGACTGCCCCGTGGGGCGTGGCGACGATCTTCTTCAGGATCGACAGCACGGAAACGATCGATTTCTCCAGGCGCATCATGCGTTCGTCGAGCACCTCGACGCTGCTGGCGCGGCGCTCGCCGATGCGCTGGTCGATGGTGCGCAGGCCGGTCTTGTAGTCCGCGTCCCCATCGTCTTCGGGCAGGTGGCCCGGCAGCGTGTCCGGCGCCGGCGTGCCGACCGGATCCGGCGCCTGGAATTCCTCGCTGATGTCCTTCACGACGGTGTTGATGTCCTGCTCGCCGAACGCGTGCATCTCTTCCAGGAAGCCCATCAGCAGCACGCGGTCCATCAGCGTGTTGACCTTGCGCGGGATGCCGCCGCTGTAGGCGTAGATCGCGGCATGCGCGCCGTCGTCGAATGCCGGGTCGCCCTTCCAGCCGACGGTGGCGAGACGGTGCTCGACGTAGGCGCGGGTCTCCTGCGCATCCATCGGGCCCAGGTGGTAGCTGGCGATCACGCGCTGGCGCAGCTGCTGCATGCCGGGGCTGTGCAGGGTCGCGCGGAATTCCGGCTGGCCGAGCAGGAAGGTCTGCAGCAGCGACTTGTCGTCGGTCTGGAAGTTCGACAGCATGCGCAGCTCTTCGACCGTGCGCGCGGACAGGTTCTGGGCTTCGTCGATCACGAGCAGGGCGCGCTTGCCCTGGTGGTCGACGTCGCACAGGAATTTTTCCAGGCGCGTGAGCAGGTCCGTCTTGCTGGCGCCCTCGTACGGCAGGCCGAACGCCGACACGACCATGCGCAGCGTGTCGTCCGGATCGAGGTGCGTGTTGACGATGTGGGCGGCGACGATCTGGTCGGACGGCAGCCGGTTGAACAGGTTGCGCACGAGCGTGGTCTTGCCCGCGCCGACTTCACCGGTGATGACGATGAAGCCCTCGCCCTGCGACAGGCCGTACTCGAGGTAGGCCATGGCGCGCTTGTGGCCCTTGCTGCCGAAGAAGAAATGCGGGTCCGGGCGCAGCTGGAAAGGTTTGGCGGATAATCCGTAAAAAGACTCGTACATCGTATGCCTCCGCGGGCTCAATACTGGACGGTAAGCGTCGCCACGATGGCATTCTCGTGGTAGTCGCGGTTGTCGAATACGCCGGCGCGGCCTTTCGAATGGCGCAGGTCGAGCGATCCGGTGGTCTTGGTGTCGAAGCGGCTGCTCAATCCCACGCTCAGCTGGCGGACGTCGTTCGTCTGGCCGGTCCGCAGCGATTTGATGTTGACGCCGTACACGGTCGCGTGGGCCGTGGTGCGCGAGGACAGCCGGTAGTCGGCATTCGCGCTGACGCCTTTCTGGTCCGTGTCCTCGTTCAGGGTGCTCAGCTGCGACGGCAGCAGGGTGCTGTCTTCCTGCTGCAGCGACAGGGCGTTCATGCGTTCCTTGAACACGGTGAACAGCAGCGTGCTGCGCGCCCCGCGGAACGTGGCATTGCCCTGCAAGCGCTTGTTGCGCATGTAGCGGTTGCTCAGGTACGGGATGGCGCTGATCAGCGTGGGCGGCAGGCCCGCCTGCGCCATGTAGGCCTGCACGATCTGTTCGCGCTGCACCGGATCGGGATATTTGCTGACGAGCAGGTTGCTCAGCATCGCGGCCGTATCCACCGCTGCCGGCAGTAGGAATTGCTGGCGCGACGTCGTGACGATGTCGGCATAGGTCAGCGTCCACACGCTGTGCGGCGTGCGGTAGCTGGCATCGAACGAACCCGTGTTGCCGAAGTAGCGGCGGCCGACCGTGGCCGCGACGCGGGTGCGGGTCGACGGTTGCCAGATGAAGCCGCCCGACCAGCTGCGGCCGCGCGTCTTTTCGGAGAGCGCGCGGTATTCGTACTTGTCGTAGCCGATGCTGGACGTCAGGCTCAGGTGCGACGTGGCGCGGTACTGCAGGCCCGCCAGGCTGTTCTCGGTCGTCGTGTTGCCCGTGCGCTGGGCGCTCATCTCCTGGTGCGAATAGTGCACGTTCCAGCCGAGGTCGGGGAACGCCGGGCCGCTGACCAGGTCGAACGCGCCGGTGCTGGACAGGCTGTTGCCGAAACCGCTGCCGGTGCCGCCTTCGACCGAATCGCGCTGGTAGCGGGCGTTCATGGTGGCCGTCGTGCCGAACTGGTGGCGCAGGTAAGGGCTGATGCTCCAGGTGCGGATGTCGGTGCCGTTGTTCGCCGTGTACGAATTGTTCGGCAGCGGGCCGAACGCCGACACGGCCTGGCGCGAACCGCTCGCGCTGGCGTCCACGTACAGCCATTCCTTCACGGCGATGGCATCGAGCGCGGCCTGGTAGCGGCGGTCGCTGTTGCGCGTGTTGGTGATGTTGTCGTTGCTGTAGACGAACTTGCGCCATTCCGCGTTCGCGGCGAACTTCAGGCGCGAACTGTTGCCGGTGACGTTCAGGCTGGGCGCCGCTTCGCTGATGAAGCTGCCGCGGGCCTCGTCGTCGGCCCGGTTGCCTGCGTTATCGGAATACGTTTCGCGCAACTGGATCGTGGGCGTGACCCGCCATTGTGCCCACGCCTGGTTCGACAGCAACAGTGCCGCCACTGCAAGCGGCGTGAGCCGGAGCACGGCACTGACGGGCCCTTTAGCCGTAGTGATAGTCATACGTTTCTTCGATGCCGGGGAACTCCCTGGTCTTGTTATAGATGAGATTGACGTTCTGGTAGCCTTCCAGCTGGTGCAGCGCTTCCTTGACCGCGTGCTGGGTCGTCGTCTGGGCTTCGACCACCATGACGATCTGGCCCATGTGCGAGGCCAGCACGCGCGATTCGCTCGTCAGCAGCAGCGGCGGCGAGTCGAAGATCACGACGCGGTCCGGATAGCGGTGGGCGATCTCGTCCACCAGCGTGCTCATGGCCGAGCTGGCCAGCAGTTCGGTCGCGCGCGGGGTGCTGGTGCCGGCCGGCAGGATCGACAGCGTGTCGACGTTGGTGCGCAGCATGACGTCGGCCATGTCGATCTTGTCGTCCAGCAGGATGTCCATCAGGCCGCGGTGTGCCGGCAGGCCGAGCGAGCGCAGCACCGACGGGCGCGCGACGTCGGCGTCGACGAGCAGCACTGTATGGTCGAGTTCCATCGCGATGCTCATCGCCAGGTTGATCGCGCAATAGGTCTTGCCTTCGCCCGGCAGCGAGCTCGTCACCATGATCAGGTTGCCCGGCTTCTCGCCTTCCGCGCGTTCGGCGAAGGCGCGCTGCAGCAGCGGGCGCTTGATGACGCGGAAGTCTTCCAGCAGGCGCGTACGGCCGCCGGCGGCGGTGACCATGCCCATGTCGCGCATGCGGTTCAGGTCCAGTTCGACGCGGCGGGTCGAGAATTTTTGCGCCGGGCGCGGTGCCGCTTCGGCGGCTGTCGCTGCGCTTGCGGAGGCCGGGGCAGCGACAGGCTCGGGAGCCGGTGCGGCGGGCGCCAGCACGACGGGTGCGGCCGCCTCGATGGCGTCGACCGCGGCCGTTTCCGGCGTCCTGGCGACGGCAGGTGCGTTGCGCTGCAGGTCGATCCGGCTTGCCGCTTTTTCGATGATGCTCACGGTGTACTCCTTAACTTAAAGCGTGGGACGGACCAGGATGGCAGCCATCCCGACGCCATAGGCGCCGAACAGCAGCAGCACCGAGCTCGCGAGGGCGACGAGGCGACGCTTGCGCTTGACGGTCTGTTCCGGCGTCCAGTTCATGCCGATCGAGCCCAGCACCGGCAGGCCGGTCACGTCGCGCAGCGTGCTCTGGCTCAGGAAGGTTGGACGCAGTTGGCTCATCAGGAACGCGACGGCCAGGCCGGCGACGAGGGCGGCGACGAACACCAGCGAGAACAGGCGCAGGCGGTTCGGGCCGCTCGGGTGGTTCGGCACGGTCGGCGGATCGATCACGCGGAACTGCAGCATGTCGGTGGCGGACGACAGGTCGCCCGACAGGCGCGCCGACTCGCGGCGTTCGACCAGCTTCTGGTAGTTTTCGCGGTTGACGTTGTAGTCGCGGTTCAGCTGGGCGAATTGCGCTTCGATCTCCGGCGCCGTCGTGCTCTGGTTGCGCAGGCGTGCCACGCGGTTCTCGTATTCCGCGACGCGGGCGCGCATCGACGCCACGCGGGCCTCGGCCTGCGACAGCGACACGTTCAGCTGCTGCAGCATCGGGCTGTAGCTCGCGCCCGGATCGAGGCTGCGCTTCTTGTTCTTGGCCAGGTCGGCCTTCTGCGCCATCAGCTGGTCGAGCAGGCGGCGGTTGGCGATCACATCCGGATGCTGTTCCGTGAACTGCAGGCGCAGGTTGTCCAGGTTCTTCTGGGTGGCCGCGATGCGTGCTTCCAGTTCCGGGTCCACGAGGGCCGGGTCGACCGTCACGGTGCCCGGCTTGGCCGGTTCGCCGTCGATCTGGCGGCGGATCGCATTGCGCGCCTGTTCCGCTTCGGCCAGTTCCAGCTTGGCCTGGCTCAGCTGGTCGGTCGCCGTCTGCAGTTGCCCGCCGAAGTCGCCGGTACCGCTGCCGCCGCCCGGCAGCATGCCGAGGTTCTTGAGCTTGAACTCTTTCAGCGAGTTTTCGGCCGCGGCCAGTTTTTCCTCGTATGTCTTGATCTGGTCGTCGATGAACTGGACCGCTTTTTCGGAATCCTGTTTCTTGCCGCTGAAGCTGCCCTCGACGAAGATCGTGAGCAGGGACGACACGACGTCCTTGCCCAGTTTCGGATTGTCGGAAATATAGGTCAGCGTATAGATATCGTCACGCTCCGTGCCGGTGATCTTGATCTGCGACATCAGTTCATCGACGATCTTGTCGTGTTCCTTGCTGTCCTTGGCCTTGACGTCGAGGTCGACCATGCGCATCAGGCGCTCGACGTTCGGGCGGCTGATCAGCGTGCGGCGCATGAACATGACCTGCTGTTCCAGGTTGGGCACGGTCGTCATGTTCGAAAGCAACGGTTTCAGGATGCTTTGCGTGTCGACATACACGCGCGCCGACGCTTCGTACTGATTGGGCAGGCGCAATACCACCGCCCAGCCTATCAGTGCGACAACCCAGGTAATGACGACGGCATGCCAACGGTATTTGCCAATCGCCTTGAGGAAGTTTAGAAGTACGGCTGTGATCTCTGCCATCTCGTCAGTCTCGCCATGAACGGCCCGTTACCTGTAGGGAAGAAGGGCCTAAAAAATAATCAAATACCTCGCATGATCGCTTGTACCCCGAGCAATTGCAATTACACGCGAGAAAAATATGGTGAGCTCATTCTGGAGTGCCTCATCTGCAACACACATGCCACCGAGCAAGCTGAGGACCGTGGGGTTTTTTGCTTAATATCCGTAAATTATTAGCATGGATTTAATAAAAAATCGTTAAACCGTTGTATGCCTTCAACGCCGACATCGGACGTTGAGCGATCGCATCGCGTAGACTTACGTTTCAGCAATTTTTCAAATTCTAACGCTTTATTGTAATGTCTAAATTGCAAAAGGGGGTGCACGGTTGATGCCGTTTCGAAATAGATTCTGGGCACGCCGCTGTCTGTTGGCAACTCTATTGCTGGCTAGCACGTTGCCGGGTCTGTCCATGGCGACCGACCTGCGCCCCATCGTACCGGTCGTCAAGCGTTCGGTCGTCGGCATCGGTACGTTCGAGCGGACCCGCAGCCCGTCGACCGTTTTCAACGGTACCGGGTTCGTCGTCGGCGACGGCCTGGACGTCATCACCAATGCGCACGTGCTCCCGGCCACGTCGACCGACGGCAAGATGGTGCAGCTCGGCATCGTATTGCCGGATGGCGAAGGCGTACGCTTCCGCCCGGCCGACCTGGTGGCGCGCGACGATGAACACGACCTGGCCCACCTGCGCCTGTCCGGCACGCCGCTGCCCGCGCTCGAGCTGGGCGATTCGGATACGGTACAGGAAGGCCAGGAACTGGCATTGACAGGCTTCCCATTGGCCATGGCATTGGGCTTGCACGCCGCCACGCACCGGGCGACGCTGGCAGCCATCACGCCCATCGTCCGGCCGTCCATCGGCGCGCGCAACCTCGACCCGCGCCAGATCGCCGCACTGCAGCGCGCCCCCTTCAATATCTTCCAGCTCGACGGGACGGCATATCCGGGCAACAGTGGCAGCCCTGTCTACGATCCGGCCACCGGCAAGGTGCTCGGCGTGATCAATGCCGTGTTCGTCAAAGGGTTGAAAGAGACGGCGATCTCGGCGCCGAGCGGGATCACCTATGCGATCCCGGCGAACCATGTCCGGGACCTGTTGCGGAAAAAATGAGCAGAAAAGCCGCGTGCACATCGTGACTGGGAACAATTTGTATTGTGCGCAGTCTTTTCGTTTGGCACTATGTTATACAATACCAAGCTGTTAATGGCTTTATAACAACGGCTTTACCGAAAGGGATCTGACGTGGGCAAGTACAAGGCGAACCTGGGAAAATATTCGGCGATCGTGCTCGCCGCTGCATGCGTGCTGGCACTGGGCGGTTGCGCAACGCATGGTGGCCAACAGCCGATCGAAACGCAGGTGACCGATACCCAATATCTGATCGGGCCGGGCGATGCCGTCAACATCATTGTCTGGCGCAACCCGGAAGTATCGATGTCGGTGCCGGTGCGTCCTGACGGCAAGATCACGACGCCGCTCGTCGAAGACCTGCCGGCCGCCGGCAAGACGTCGACCGAGCTCGCGCGCGACATCGAAAAAGCCCTGGCCAAGTATATCCAGCAGCCCGTCGTCACCGTCGTCGTCACGAACTTCATCGGCAATTACTCCGAACAGATCCGTGTGATCGGCCAGGCGACCAAACCGCAGGCGCTGCCATATCGCCGCGACATGAGCCTGATGGACGTGATGATCGCCGTCGGCGGCACCACCGAATTCGCGGCGGGCAATCGCGCCAGCCTGATCCGTAACGTGGGCGGCAAACAACAGCGGTTCAACGTCCGTCTGGACGACCTGATCAAGGATGGCGACATCTCGGCCAACGTGCCGATGCGTCCGGGCGACGTTCTCGTCATCCCGGAAAGCTTCTTCTGACAACAGCGGCCGTCGATATTTTTTACACCACCCAGCGTTCCAACATACAATGGTAGTTGCTGGGTGGTATGAAACCAAAATAAGCACCTGATTTAATGTAAGTTTTTCTCCCAGGAAGCACGCTGGCGTAAAACTTGCTTGATCAGGTACTGGTCGCCCTCAGTGAGCGACAACATTTTGGGGAACGCACGTGGCTACCGAACATCAAGATAACGACAAGATCGAACCGGCGCCGTCCTTGACCAAACGAGGCGCGGCTCGCCGTCGCCTGGCCAAAGCCGGCATGGGCGCGGGCGTGCTCGCGACGCTGGAAAGCAAGTCGGCAATGGCGTCGATGGTGTGCAGATCGCCTTCGGGCTCGCTGTCGAACGGCTTGTCCACGAGCCACTATGGGCCGAAGGCGCCGGCCTGCGGCGGCCTGTCGCCGGGTTACTGGAAACAGACCCAGCACGCCTGGCCGGTGTCGCGCGACCTCAAGTTCACCGACGTCTTTTATGCGACCAGCCCCGGCACGGCCTGTCCTGTGCGGGCCGCCTCGTACGACAACGGCAAATGCTACGAACCGGGCTCGTACTTCTGCGCCACGCTGGAAGACATGCTGAACCCGCAGTCGTTCGACGCGAACAATGT
Organism: uncultured Massilia sp.; assembly: GCA_966211695.1. Lineage (GTDB taxonomy): Bacteria > Pseudomonadota > Gammaproteobacteria > Burkholderiales > Burkholderiaceae_D > Telluria. Next base: position 118,198 of record CBIHOW010000002.1, read on the forward strand.
CGGCATGCACCTCGTGGCGGCCTACCTGAACGTCGAACAGAAACTCATCGACTTCATCGACCTGAACGACCTGAAGACCATGTGGAGCGAGCTGCAGACCACGGGCCGCTTCAGCCCGACTGCCGGCGTGTACTGGGACAACGCGCAGGTCGCCAACTACCTCGCCTCGATCCACGACTAAAAAAGGCGGCGAAACGCATGTGGCGTCTGACGCCTGGCCAGGTGCTGGCCTGCCGGGAATGGGATGGGGAAGCCGTGCTGTACAACGACTTGTCGGGCAATACCCACCTGCTGGATGGCGCCGCGCTCGACCTGTTGTTCGCCTTGCGTGACGAACCCGCCGATGCGGCCGGGCTGGCCGGCCGCCTGGCCGACCGCTTCGATGCCGGCGACGACGACCTCGTTTCCCTGATCGACGAGATGCTGGCAGCGCTGGCCGGGCTGGACCTGATCGAACCATGCTGACGGTCGGTTCGCTGTCGCGCGCCGAATTGGCGGCGCGCCTGTCCGGTGACGGCTTCGTGTTGCGCACGGGACCCTTCACCAACCGCATCCGCAGCGACGTGGCGCCGTTGATCGACAGCGTCGCGCTGATGTATGCGGATTATCCCGTCGAGCCGGTCGGCAACTTCGTCGACTTCCATCTCGAACTGCGGCGCTCGGGCGGCCTGCGCCGCTGGTACCGGTCGCAAGTGCATTTCGCCTACGACGGCACCACGCCGTTCCAGCCCCTGCCGCTGGCGCAGGCGTATCCGATGCTGGAATGGACCATGAACTGGTGCGTCTCGCACCGCGCGCACGGCTACCTGATCATCCACGCAGCCGTGCTGGAAAAACATGGCCGCGCCATCATCCTGCCGGCGCCGCCAGGCTCCGGCAAGAGCACGTTGACGGCTGCGCTGCTGGGCCACGGCTGGCGGCTGCTGTCGGACGAGATGACGCTCGTGCACCTCGACGATGGCGTCCTCGTGCCGCTGCCGCGCCCGGTCAGCCTCAAGAATACGTCGATCGACATCATCCGTGCCTTCCGACCGGACGCCGTACTGAGCCGCCCCGTGGAGGAAACGACCAAGGGAACGATCGCCCACCTGAAGGCGCCGGCCGAGAGTATTGCCCGCGCCTGTGAACCCGCACGGCCGGCCTGCATCGTGTTTCCGCGCTGGGAGGCCGGCGCCGCCATCGCATTGGACCCGCTGCCGAAGGCGCGCGCCTTCATGCAGGTGGCCGACAACTGTTTCAATTACCAGGTGCTGGGTGCGCGCGGCTTTACCGCCCTCGGCCGGCTGATCGACGCCAGCGACGCGTACACGTTCCGCTACAGCAGCCTCCCCGAGGCGATGGCGCTGTTCGAACGCCTGGCGCTGGGGCCTGCATGATGCCGTTGCTCATACGCGTGTTGCGCGATCCGGGCATCGTGCAAGGCCTGGACGGCGCCGGCTGGGACCTGCTGCTGCGCCAGGCCGATGCCGCCAACCTCGATGCGTACCTGCTCGTGCTGCTGGAAGATGCCGGCCTGCTGGACGCCGTTCCCGCCGGGCCGCGCACGCATCTGGAGTGGACGCGCGTGGGCGCCGCCGGGCATGCGCGGGCGGCCCGCTACGAAGTCCGCCAGATCGGCCGGGCGCTCGACGGTCTGGGATTGCCGCTGATCCTGCTCAAGGGCGCCGCGTATGCGATGGCGGGCCTGGATGCCGGCCGAGGCCGCCTGTTTTCCGACATCGACATCCTCGTGCCGAAGGCGCGGCTGCCCGAGGTCGAGGCGGCGCTCATGATGCATGGCTGGATCAGCACCCACCACGACGCCTACGACCAGCGCTACTACCGGGAATGGATGCACGAGCTGCCGCCGATGCAGCACGCCCGGCGCGGCAACTCGATCGACGTGCACCACGCGATCCTGCCGGAAACGGCCCCGGTGCGCCCGGATCCGGCCAGGCTGCGCGCGAGTGCCCGTCCGATTGCGGGAGCGCCGCAGCTGGCCACGTTATCGCCGGCGGACATGGTCCTGCACAGCGCCGTGCACCTGTTCTTCGACGGCGAATTCGACAAGGGTTTGCGCGACCTCGTCGACCTGCACCGGCTGCTGACGCAATTCGGCAAGGAGCCCGGATTCTGGGAGGCGTTGCCGGCACGGGCACGCGAGCTCGAGCTTGGGCGCCCGCTGTTCTATGCACTGCGTTATTGTCCGCGCCTGCTCGGCACTGTCGTCCCGCCGACCGTGCAGGCGGCGGTGGCGCCCGAGGGACCGAACGCGGCCCTGCTGTGGCTGATGGACCGGTTGTTCGGGCGCGCGCTGCTGCCGTTGCATGCGAGCTGCGCGGACGCGTACAGCAACGTGGCGCGCTTCGCCCTGTACGTGCGCGGGAACTGGCTGCGCATGCCGCCGCTGCTGCTGGCACGGCATCTGTTTCACAAGGCGTTCCTCAGCGGGAAGGACGACAAGCAGACGGCTTGACCCGTCGGGACGTAAAAAAACCGCGGCCGAGGCCGCGGTTTTGCATGGTGCCGAAGCGCCGTCCGAATCAGGCCTTCGGAGCGCGGCGGCGCTTGGCGCCGACCAGGCCCAGCATGCCCAGACCCAGCAGCATGATGCTGCCCGGTTCCGGCACGCGACCACCGTTCTGGACGGAGAAGGCGCCGTCGACCTTGAACACCAGGTCGTTCGGCGTCACGTCGTAGCCCGGGAACAGCGCCTCGTTACCACCTTTGTGGAAGCCGCCGGTTGCCGAGTCGCCTGCCGGCAGGTTCAGGTTCGAGTCGTATTTGAACGTCACATTCGTCAGGCCGGCCAGGTAGTTCTGATCGATGAAGTCGCCTGCCTCGAGGATCGAAGCCGTCATCTTGGTCGAACCCAGGCCGATGCCGGTGGTGCTGTTCGTGGTGAACGTCGACAGCGTGCTGGTCGGATCAACGGTCAGCAGGGCGACCAGGAGACCGTCGTCGAAGCCGGTGCCGGCGCTGGTGAAGGCGTTGGCTTGGGTGTCGTAGTAGATCGCGACTTTATTCGCGCCCGGGGTGTTGTTCAGGCCAAAGGTGGCGTTCAGCGTGTCACCGGTCGTGCTGGACGTTTTCACGAATTCGCTCAGCTTTGCGACGATCGTGAATTCGAACGCGGAGGAATCGTTCGGGGTGCCGTCTGCGGTGGAGTCCAGGTTGCCACGGAAATTGCTGGTCGTGTTGCCGTTAACGGCGGACAGGTTGGCTTGATAGAGGAAGTCAAACTGTTTGCCGACGGTGAGCTGTTGAACGCTCGGGATCCCCTTGGCGACACCGCTACCGGTCGAGTTCCAGTCCAGGCTGGTCACGTTGGTAGCATAGACACCGCCGCTACCGTCTTGCAGAGTGAATGCTTGTGCCGACGATGCAGCGAATGCGAAACCGAGTGCGGCTGCAACCGGAATCAATTTGCGGAACGAATTCTTCATGTTGGCTCCAAGTGGATGCTTATTAAGTTATTCGGGGTGAGCTCCGCGTTCTGCGGGCTTGTTCCCACTTAATGCAATCCCTGTGCCAGTTTTTTCTTATCCTTATAAATCAAAAGCTTAGGTGGAAATCGTGGGCGTCATGCATGGCAAGTGTAAAAAATTCCGATTTTTTATGTGTCCTGGCGTAAAGTTTTTGGATGCCTTTAAGAAAGAATGCTCCGCAGGAATCACTGGTATCAAGAGGCAATTCAAGTGAGCAAAAAAAACCGCGGCCGAGGCCGCGGTTTTGCGTGTGCTGATGACCTATCGGAATCAGGCCTTCGGAGCGCGGCGGCGCTTGGCGCCGACCAGGCCCAGCATGCCCATACCCAGCAGCATGATGCTGGCCGGTTCCGGCACGCGGTTGTTTTCGATAGCGGTCGCGCCGTCGACCTTGAACACCAGGTCGTTGGCTTTCACGCCATACGCCGGGAACAGGTCGGTGTTGCCGCCAGCACCAGAGTGGAACGAGCTGGTCATCGAGTCGAGTGCCGGCAGGTTCAGGTTCGAGTCGAACTTGAAGCTGACGTTCGTCAGGCCCGCCAGGTACTTCTGGTCGATAAAGTCACCTTTTTCGATGATCGAGGCCGTCATCTTGGTCGAGCCCAGGCCGCTGCCGGTGACGACGTTGGTGGTGAACGTGGAGAGCGTGCTGGCCGGATCGACGGTCAGCAGGGCGACCATGACGCCATCGTCGAAGCCGGTGCCGGCGCTGGTGAAGGCGTTGGCTTTGGTGTCATAGAAAATCGCCACTTTATTGGCGCCGACGGTGTTGTTCAGGCCGAAGGTCGCGCTCACGGTCTTGTTGACCGGATCGGCGGACGACGTTTTCACGTATTCGCTCAGCTTCGCCACGATCGTGAATTCGAAAGCCGACGAGTCGTTCGCTGCACCGTCCGCGGTCGAATCCAGGTTGCCGCGGAAGTTGCCCGTGGTTTTACCGTTGACGGAAGACAGGTTCGCCTGATACAGGAAGTTAAACGGGTTGCCTTGGGTCAGCGCTACACCGTTTGCGATGCCTTGGGCAACGCCGCTGCCGGTGGAGTTCCAGTCCAGGCTGTTCACGTCGGTTGCATACGTGACGCCAGCACCGTTTTGCAGGGTGAATGCTTGTGCCGACGACGCGGCGAAGACCAGACCAAGGGCGGCTGCGACCGGGATCAATTTGCGGAACGAATTCTTCATGTAGGCTCCAAAGTGGATGCTTGTTAGGTTTGTTCGGTTAAACCGCATGTTCTTGATGCGGCTCATGCCCAACCTAATGCAAGCACCGTGCCAGGTTTCGTTCTGCTGTTTTAAATCAACCACTTATGAATCAGTGCAAGAAACTACCCGATCCGGGAAAATCTCTGCTGTAAAAAATTCCGACAGTCACTCCAAAGCGTTCGACAATGCGCCGTTTTGATCCTCGGCTGCAACGGTGTTCGTATTGACATAAGCGGTGGGTGCAAACCGGTGAAAAGCTTGCACACCTTCAAGAAAAGCCGTCATACGTTGTGGCGCAGGATAGTTGGCGAATGCGTCGGCCACGCGACGGGCTCCCGCCGCCAACGCCGGATCGTCGAGCATGGCGCGCACCTGGCGCGTCAGTTTCTTGGCGCGGAAACGGTCGGCGCGCAGCAGGGCGCCGGCACCGGCCTTGATGACGCCGCTCATGTTCAGGAACTGGTCGAGATTGCTGGCGATGCCCAGCACCGGCACGCCGGCGGCCAACGCCTGCTGACTGGTCGGGCTGCCGCCATTGCAGACGACGAGGCTGGCACGCTGGGCCGCCAGGTCGCCCGGCAGATAAGGGGCGACGAACGCGTTTGCCGGCGCGCTGGCCACGTCGATCGTGCCGGCCGTGGCCGCGATGACGGTCACGGGCAGTGGCGCCAGTGCTTCCAGCACCAGCGGCAGAAGGCGGCCCTGGCCGGAACTGCCGAGCGTGACGTAGACGATAGGCTTGTCTTCCGGCAATTTATCCCACCAGTCCGGCTTGGCCAGCGGCGGTGCCCAGATGATGGGGCCAATATAAGCATGTTGCTGGGGCAGGCTCTTCGGCGGGAACAGGTCGGGGACGTCGGCGTACATGCTGTAGTCGGCATCCGTATAGACCTTGCGCAGGTCGGTCCCCAGTGAGGGCAGGCCGTACTGGCGGCGTACGCGGTTCAGCGGCACGGAATGCGAGGCGAACGCGACTGGGCGTGCCATGCGGAAGATCGCATTCGCGATACGGATCGGCAGCAGGCGCGTCAGCGGGATGTGCGGCACGGCGTAATGCTGCACGACGTACGGGCTCCAGTAAGCGTTCATCAGCGACACGTATGGAATCCGCCGCAGCCGCGCACTGACCGAGAGCGACAGGCGAAAATCGCCGACGACGATGTCGGGGCGCACGGCGTCGAGCACGCGCAGGTCGTCCTCGACGTAGTTGGCGAGCGTCGCCGTGCTGTACACCGGTTTCCCGCCCGCAAGTGCGTCGAGGAATTGCTGGCTGGGAATGCTGTGGATGGTCCAGCGGGTGAACTGCGTCCCGTTGAAGCAGAATTCGTAGCCGTCCGCGCAGGCGACATGCACGTCAAAGCGTGCGGGATCGAGGGATTGCGCGAGCGCGATGGGGCGGCCGACGTGGGCGAGCGTCACGGCTTCCGCAAAGAACAGGATTTTGATACGTTCCATAGGGGTATCGATCGAAAGAGGGTTGCGGGAACGTGCCAGGCGGACGGCGCCGGCGGCGCGGACATCCCGCGCCGCCGGTTTACTTCATCAGTTCTTCGAGCGGCTTGCGCAACGAACGGGCCTGGGGCGCCGGACCGGCGCCGAGCCGGCCCATGAAGACCGGATGGCCGTTGCCGGTGCCGATCAGCTTGTGCAGGCGTTGTTGCAATTGCCGCGCCGAACCATGCAGTTTGTCGACGGTCGAGAACGACTCGCCGTGCTGCACGTAGGCGGAAAAGATCAGGGGCGTCATTTCGGGCTGCATCGCCAGGCCCAGGTGGGTCAGCGTGAGCCAGAAACGCTGCACGGCGCGGCCGGCGGCGACGTGGTCCTCGACCGTTTCCGGCGCGTCCTTGGCCATGATGACGAAGTGGGCGGCGCAGCGCAGACCCGGTACGAGGTCCATCTGCAGGCGCGGTGCCCAGGTGCCCATCAGGCGGTTCATTGTCGACAGGCGGCCCCAGCTGACCATCGCCCATTTCATCAGGCGCAAGGTGGCGGCATCGACGCCCAGGGCCTGGTCGGGTACGCGGTCCGGGCTGTGGCGTGCATTCCAGTGAATGATGCGGCGATGTACCTCGTAGGCTTCCGGCATCGTCAGGCGCAGCTTGGCGTTCGAAAACATCAGGCGCGCCGCGGCCAGTTTGCCGCCGAAGCCTTCGATCCAGCGCACTTCGTAGCCGGCGCCGACGCTGTCCTCGAGGGCACGCTTTTCCTCGGGAAGCAGGGGGCGCGTGCTCATCGCGCGGCGCTGCACGCTGCGGGTCGTGATCGCGCCCAGGAGCGGGCTCGGTTTCACGGCCGCATCCGGCACGAAGCGCACGTCGAACACGGGCAGGTGGTCCTGGTCGTCCGGGCGCCGGGTGATCTCGGTGCGCAGGCCGTGGGCGGTGGCCGCGATCGCCATCGTTTCCAGCAAGGTGCCGTGCGAGATCTGGCTCGGGCGGCCGCGGAAGTCGTACACGGTATCCTCGCGCGTGTCGTGGAAGTGCACCGCGACATGGTCGGGGCCGAGCACTTCGAAGCGCCATACCTGGGTGTTGTCGCCGCTCGGCGCCCAGCGCGCCAGGTCGAGGATGTCGTGGAGGGTCTGCGGGAGGTTCATGCTTGCACCGCTTTTCCGGCGAGCTGGCGCGTCATCTGGCGCTTGGCGACGGCGATCATCAGGCGGTGCAGCGGATTGCCGTTGCCGCCCGGGCGCCAGGTGTGGGCCAGCTTGTTGCGATAGGCGTCGAACTGCACGCCGTGCGGCGCGGCCAGGACCTTGCCGCGTCCCAGCAGGATCTTCAGCGCTTCGGTGGCGACGATGCCGGCGCACAGCTGGCAGGCCATGAACGTGGAGGGACCGCGGCGCTCGACGAAATTGACGGCATCCGGCACGACGAGGTAGGGGCGGTGCAGGCCGGCCGGCGCCAGGCCGACGACGAAGCGGATCGCCTTGTCCAGTTCGGGCAGGTCGCCCCATTGGAAATACTCTTCGAACGTCATCTGCCCCGGCAGGAAGTTCAGCAGGGCCGCGCCCATGCCCAGCGGCGCGGCCGTCGTGGCCGGGATGCCGAGGCGGGCGCAGGCGGCGAACGTCTGCTGGCGGGCGTCGAAGGCAAAGAAGTCGAGCGCATCGACGTAGAGGTCGACGCCGTCCAGGAACTGGTCGAGATTGCCTTGATTGACACCGTCAGGAAAGATCTTGACGTCGATTTCGGGATTGATGTCCTTGGCCATGCGGGCCAGGACTTCGGCCTTGGGTTGGCCGACCGTCGACATCATGGCGCCGACCTGGCGGTTGAAGTTGACGATGTCGAAGGTGTCGAAGTCGGCGATATGAAACTTCGCCACGCCCAGGCGCGCCAGGGTCAGCAAGTGTACGCCGCCGACCCCGCCGCCGCCGGCAATGGCGACACGCTTGCCGCGCAGGGCCTGCTGTTCTGCAGGCGTTACCCAGCCGATATTGCGCGAAAACGCCTGTTCATAGCGGAACGGATTTGTCATTGATGAGGAAAAACGGTTTTATCGATAAAACGGCCGAAAGGCGCCGATATCTGCTACGCACAGGGCATGTTATGCGTGCTGTTCATCCATGCGCAGGAGGCGGTTGATGATGCCTCGTTCTTCACGCGGCGAGAAGAAATAGGGGTAGAACGAACGCTCGGACACGTTGTTATCGGCGCTGAAGGTGCCACCGTATTTCTGGATCTGTTCCGTCACGAATTCCAGGTTCACGCGCAACAGGTAGGCCGGCGCCTCGACGCGCGGATTGATTTTCAGTTGGCCTTCCTGGGTGAAACCGAGCATGCGTTCGTAAAAACGCCGGTGGCGCGGATTCACTTCGATGACGATATCCGTGCAGTGATGGATGTCGCGGGCGTAGATCACGGCCAGATGGAACAGGTTGGCCAGCGAGGTTTTCGAGCGGACCGACGGGTCGAACGCCAGCTTCGTGAACTCGCACAGGCGCGCGCCCTTGTTGCGGTGCGCGTCCAGCTCCTCCTTGAAGATCTGGTCCGCCATCAGGCCGATCGGCGAATCGATACCGATCGTGAGCGTACCGACCACGTCACCCTTGTCGGTGGCGGTGAGGGTAATGCGATTCGGGTCGTCGCTGAATTGATGGGTGCCGGCATAACCACGCCAGGCATACATCTTGTTGATCAGCATACTTGCCGAATTTCGCCCGTCCGCAGTATCGGTAAGCCGGATTCCGTACGAATCGTGGTTCACGATAACATCCTCATATTGCGAGGGCGTCATATTATCGCGATCACTAAAATCATGAGCGTCCGATAGGGATGCGGCCGAACCACCCTCTGGATCCTTGAAATCGTCGAAAGTCGTCATCGCAGGATTCCCCAATTGTTTAAAAACGTTCGCGTACTGCGAACGGAGTTCTGGTCGCCCCATGCCCTGGCGGTGCCGGGCATGGATTATTATTTATTTATTAATGTATATTAGCTTCTTACAAAGCCTTTAGCAATGCGCGCGCTTCGTCGGCCTGGGCGAACGATTTATCGTCCGCCAGAAGCTTGTCGAGCTCCTTGCGCGCACCCGCCTTGTCGCCGGTTTTGCTCAGACCCACCGCCAGGTGGTAGCGCACTTCCGACGAATTCGGCGCCAGGCTGCTGGCTTTCTGCAGCAGCGGCACGCCGCGGCCCGTATTGCCCTGTTCCACCAGCAGCCAGCCCAGCGTGTCCATGACGCCGGGGTTGTTCTCAGCAAGTTTATATGCCTGCTCGGCGGTTGCAAGTGCGCGCGGATCTTTCACTTGCTGATAAGCATACGCCAGGTTGTTCAGTGCGGCGGCATTGTTCGGCGCGCGCTTGACGACGTCTTCCAGGCGTGCGATCGCAGCCTTGTAATCCTTGGCAGCCAGGCTGTTCTCGGCGACGTACATGCCGATCAGGACGCCGTCCGGATTGTTCTTCAGGAACTGGGCCGCGCGCGCCTGCGCTTCCTTGCCCTTGCCGGTCAGTGTCATGGCCTGCAGGGATTTCATGAGGATTTCCGGCGCCTTGGCGATCGCGAAAGCCTTGTCGTAGGCGGGCAGCGCCTGCGCCGGCTTCTTTTGCGACATCAGCACGTCGCCTTCGGTCGCGTAGCCGACGGGCGACTTGTCGTTGATTTTTTGAATCTGGCGTGCCATGGCCAGCGCTTCGTCGCCCCGGCCCATGCGCACGGCCAGCTCGACCTGGGCAAGGCGGGCGGCGATCAGGTCGGGTTGCAGGTCGACGGCGCGCTTGAGATCCTCGGCCGCGGCGTTATTGTTCTGCATCAGCATGTGCACACCGGCCAGGCGCAGGTGCGGCGCGGCCGATTTCGGGGCCAGGTTGACCAGCTTGCTGTAGGTTTCCAGCGCGCCGGCCGTGTCCTTGTTGGCGATCTGGGCTTGGCCCAGCAGTTCCACCAGTTCCGGATTGGTCGGGTTGGCGGTCTGGACCTTGCGTGCCAGCGTCAGCGCTTTCTGTGCCTGTCCCGTACGCAGGTAGTGCCGGCCGAGGTTGAGCGCCGGGCCGACCGCATCCGGCTTCGCATTGCTGGCCTTCTCGAACCACGTCGTCGCTTCTTCGGGATGATTCTGCATCATCGCCAGTTCGCCCAGGGCCCGCATCGCGTCGGCGTTGTTCGGTTCCTTCTGCAGGACTTTTTCGTAGCGCTGCTTGGCGGCGTCGGGTTTCTTCTCGACGAGGTCCAGGCGCGCCAGGTTCTGGACGGCCGGGATGAAGGTCGGTTGCAGGGCCACGGCCTTGTCCAGCGCGGCGCGCGCGGCGGGTACGTCGCCCTTGACCATGTTGACGGCGCCCCGCAGGGTCAGCACCTGCGGATTGTCGGGCTGTTGCTTTTCGAGGGCGTCGATGGCGGCCAGCGCTTTGTCGTAATGCTTGAGGCTGATTTCCGTCTGGACCAGCGCCATCGTGGCCTGTGCAGACTTCGGGTCGAGCTCCGTGGCCTTTTGCAGTTCGGACAGCCCGCGTGCCTGGTCGCCCTGGGCCAGCTTGGACAGGCCGAGCGAGGTGCGCAGGCCGGCCGCCTTCGGTGCCAGCGTCGCGGCTTTTTCCAGGTAGGTGCTGGCTTTGTTGAAGTCATGCACCTGCATATAGCTTTCGCCGGCCAGGGCGAGCACCTGCGGATCGTCCGCCGCGTTCTTCAGTGCCGGCGCGAGCGTGGCGACGGCATCGTTCGGTTGCGCGCTCTTGAGCTGGACCTGGGCCAGCAGCTTGCGGGCATAGACGTCGTCCGGGTTGGATTCCAGGTATTTGCGCAGGTGCTGGTCGGCTTGTTGCAAGGCGCCGAGGTTCAGTTCCGACGCGCCGGCCAGCAGCACGCTGGGCATGTGGTCCGGTGCGACTTTCAGGACACGCTGCAGGGCATCCTGCGCCGCCGAGTACTTGCCTTGCGAAAATTCGTACAGTGCGCGGGTGTACGTCACGAGCAGATTGCCCGGCGCATTCTTCTCGGCCGCATCGATTTCGGTTTTTGCGTCCGCGAACTTGCCGCGGGTGATGTCGACGTATGCCTTTTCGATGTGTGCCGTGCGATGGCGCGGATTCAGTGCCAGCGCCTGGTCGTAGGCGACCATCGCCTCGTCGGCCTTGCCCTGCGTGCGCAGCATCGAGCCGCGGGCCATGAAGACATCCGCATTCTTGGGATCCTTGGCCACGGCCTCGTCGATGTAGCGCTCGGCCGCATCCTTGTCCTGCTTGGCGATGGCGTAGCGTGCCAGGCCGAGCAGGGCATCGCCGGCATTGGCATTCAGCGCCAGCGCTTGATCGAAGGCCTGCTTCGCCTCGTCGAACTTGCCGGTGGCCAGCAGGGCGTCGCCGCGCAGCGTCTGCAACGGCGCCGATTTGGCGGCCACTTCCGGCGTGACTTCGTCGAGGATTTCCTTGAATTTGCCTTGCTGCGACATCGCCTTGGCCAGCAGGGGGAGCACGCGGTCGGCGGCGATCCCGTTCGAGCGGGCCTTGCGGAATTCTTTCTCGGCCGAGGGGAAATCGCCCATGCCGAGTTGGAGGTTGCCCAGCTCCATGCGCGCTTCGCCGTTATCCGGGCTCTTTTCGACGGCATTCTTGAGCTGAATCAGTGCCGACTTCAGGTCACCTTTCTGCTGGTACTGCTTGGCTTCAGTCAGCAGTTGCTCGGTCGACTGCGTGGACCGGCCGCAGGCGGACAGCCCGGCCACCATGAACGCGCCGGACAGGATCGCAGCAGTAAGTTTGAGCTTGTTGGGGTGACGCGGCATCTGGGATTCCTCGAGATATGTGACGTAACCGCATTATTATGCGGATTCCTCTTCAACAATAATACCTGAAGGAATACTAACAAAGCCGCACAAGTTTGCCGTCATGTTGCAAATCCCCCCATCAAAGTGGTGGAAGTCTGCCACTTTTGACGTCAAATCTCGACAATATGACGGCCGTATTACTATTCTGGGCCGTTTTCACCTTTGCGCAGACGGCTCAGCAGGGCTTCGACGTTGTCTCCAACAGGCAAGCCATGGCGACGTAGCAATTGCACATGTAGCACAAGGTTTTCGAGCACGAGCTTGGCCGACACGGCCAGCAGGGTCATCAAGCGGTCTTCCGTACTGAAGTTTTCCATCGAGGCGGCCATTTCGCACAGGTGGCTGGCGACGAGCTCGCGCAGGTCATCCTCGGGGAACGGGAGATCCGCGAAGTCGATCGGGTCTTCCTGTTCGACTTCGCGCATGAGGGCGGCAAGTTGTTGCGGTTGGATCGGCATGCTGGCTCCGGTGATGGTCCCCGGAGCCATTCTAGGACAGGACTACATATTACGGCGATACTGTCCGCCCACCTCGAACAGCGCGGTCGTGATCTGGCCCAAGGAACAGACGCGTACCGCGTCCATCAGGCGGGCGAACACGTTCTCGTTGTCGATGGCGGCCTGCTGCAGCGCGGCCAGCGCGGCCGGTGCTTCGTCCGCATGGCGGCGGTGGAAGTCTTCCAGGCGCGTGAGCTGCGACTGCTTTTCCTCGTCCGTGGAGCGGGCCAGTTCGATCGTCGCCGGGGCCTCCGCCGCCTTCGGATTGCGGAAGGTGTTGACGCCGATGATGGGCAGGCTGCCGTCGTGCTTGCGGTGCTCGTACAGCATCGACTCTTCCTGGATCTTGCCGCGCTGGTAGCCGGTTTCCATCGCACCGAGCACGCCGCCGCGTTCGGCGATGCGCTCGAATTCCTGCAGCACGGCTTCCTCGACGAGGTCCGTCAGTTCCTCGAGGATGAACGAGCCCTGGTTCGGGTTCTCGTTCTTGGCCAGGCCCCATTCGCGGTTGATGATCAGCTGGATCGCGAGCGCGCGGCGGACGGATTCGTCGGTCGGCGTCGTGATCGCCTCGTCGTAGGCGTTCGTGTGCAGCGAGTTGCAGTTGTCGTAGATCGCGATCAGTGCCTGCAGGGTGGTGCGGATGTCGTTGAAGTCGATCTCCTGCGCGTGCAGCGAGCGGCCCGACGTCTGGATGTGGTACTTCAGCTTTTGCGAGCGGTCGTTCGCGCCGTACTTGTCGCGCATCGCGACGGCCCAGATGCGGCGCGCCACGCGGCCCAGCACCGTGTATTCCGGGTCCATGCCGTTCGAGAAGAAGAACGACAGGTTCGGCGCGAAGTCGTCGATGTGCATGCCGCGCGCGAGGTAGGCTTCGACAAAGGTAAAACCGTTCGACAGGGTGAAGGCCAGCTGCGAGATCGGGTTCGCGCCCGCTTCCGCGATGTGGTAGCCCGAGATCGACACCGAGTAAAAATTGCGCACCTGGTTCCGGACGAAGTATTCCTGGATGTCGCCCATGACCTTCAGCGAGAATTCCGTCGAGAAGATGCAGGTGTTCTGGCCCTGGTCTTCCTTCAGGATGTCCGCCTGGACGGTGCCGCGCACATTGGCCAGCACCCACGCGCGGATCTTTTCCATTTCTTCGACCGTCGGCTTGCGCCCGTTGTCGCGTTCGAACTTGTCCAGCTGCTGGTCGATCGCGGTGTTCATGAACATCGCGAGGATGGTCGGGGCGGGGCCGTTGATCGTCATCGACACCGAGGTATTCGGGCTGCAGAGGTCGAAACCGTCGTACAGCACCTTCATGTCGTCCAGGGTCGCGATCGACACGCCCGAGTTGCCGACCTTGCCGTAGATGTCGGGCCGCAGCGCCGGGTCGGCGCCGTACAGGGTGACGGAGTCGAACGCCGTCGACAGGCGTTTCGCGTCCATGCCCTGCGAGACCAGTTTGAAGCGGCGGTTCGTGCGGAACGCGTCGCCTTCGCCGGCGAACATGCGAGTCGGGTCCTCGCCCTCGCGTTTGAAGGGGAATACGCCGGCCGTGTACGGGAACGCACCCGGCACGTTTTCCAGCATCAGGAAGCGCAGGATCTCGCCATGGTCCTCGAAACGGGGCAGGGCGACCTTGCGCACCTTGTTGCCCGAGAGCGTCGTGTACGTGAGGTTCGTGCGGATTTCCTTGTCGCGGATCTTGACGACGTGCTCGTCGCCGGCATACGTCTGCTGCAGCTGGGGCCAGGACGCGAGCAGCTTTTTCGCTTCGCCATCCAGCGCGTTGTCGCGCTCCGTGATCAGGTCGTCGAGGATGACTTCGCGGTTTGCCGCTGCCAGCATGCGCTTCGTTTCCGTGAGCTGCTGGCGCTCGCGCGCGAGTTTCACTTGCTTGCCGACGTTGCGGTGGTAGCCGCGCACGCTGTCCGCGATCTCGGCCAGGTAGCGCGTGCGCGCGGGCGGCACGATCACGTTCTTGCCGCTCGAGTATTTGGCGGCGGGCTTCGGCAGCCTGGACGTTTCCGTTTCGAGGCCGAATTCGGCCAGCGCCGGCAGCAGGCCGAGGTACAGCGCGGTGACGCCGTCATCGTTGAAGCGCGACGCCTGCGTGCCGTAGACGGGCATCTCGTCCGGCGACTTGCTCCACAATTCCTTGTTGCGCTGGACCTGCTTGGCCACGTCGCGCAGCGCGTCCTGGGCGCCCTTGCGGTCGAACTTGTTGATGGCGATGAAGTCGGCGAAGTCCAGCATGTCGATCTTCTCGAGCTGCGACGCGGCGCCGAATTCCGGCGTCATCACGTACATCGACACGTCGACGTGCGGCACGATGGCGGCGTCGCCCTGGCCGATGCCCGACGTCTCGACGATGACGAGATCGAAGCCCGCGACCTTGCACGCGGCGATCACGTCCGGCAGCGCCTGCGAGATTTCCGAACCCGCTTCGCGCGTGGCGAGCGAGCGCATGAACACGCGTGCCTGCCCGTTCCACGGGTTGATCGCATTCATGCGGATGCGGTCGCCCAGCAGCGCGCCGCCGGACTTGCGGCGCGACGGGTCGATGGAAATCACGGCGATGTTCAGGCGGTCGCCCTGGTCGAGGCGGATGCGGCGGATGAGTTCATCCGTCAGCGACGATTTGCCGGCGCCGCCCGTGCCCGTGATGCCCAGCACGGGCACCTTCAGGCCTTCGGCCGTATCCATGATCCGCTTGCGCAGGCTGGCTTCCGCCTTGCCGTTTTCCAGTGCCGTGATCAGTTGCGCGAGCGGGCGGTGGCGCTGTTCGATCGATCCCGTCTGCAGCGGCTCGAGCGTCGTCGGCGCATAGGTCGACAGGTCGACGTCGCACGCTTCCAGCATCGAGCGGATCATGCCGACGAGGCCCATGCGCTGGCCGTCTTCCGGCGAGAAGATGCGCGTGACGCCATAGGCATGCAGCTCTTCGATCTCGTGCGGGACGATGACGCCGCCGCCGCCGCCGAACACCTTGATGTGGGCGCCGCCGCGCTGGCGCAGCAGGTCGATCATGTACTTGAAGTATTCGACGTGGCCGCCCTGGTAGCTGGAGATGGCGATGCCCTGCACGTCCTCGGCCAGCGCCGCCGTGACGACTTCGTCGACCGAGCGGTTATGGCCCAGGTGCACGACTTCGGCGCCGTTCGTCTGCAGGATGCGGCGCATGATGTTGATCGAGGCGTCGTGGCCGTCGAACAGCGAGGCGGCGGTGACGAAGCGGACTTTGTTGGACAGTTTGGCGTGCTCCGGCAGGTCGAGCTTGGCGGCAGGCGTGATGTCGTTCATGGTGTTCCTTGGAAAACGGAAGCGAACTGGGGGTTCTTTGTACGGTATATGACGTTAACGTAAACGTCAAGAATGAGTCTTGATCACGCGTGGGCACAATGTGTCCACCCTACGCCGGTATTCGGCCACGGCCTGTTCCTTGACGTGCCCGAAACCGCGGATCTGCTCCGGCAGTGCCGCCAGCTCGACGGCGGCGGCGTGGCTGGCGGCATCCAGCGACGGCAGCAATGCTTCGATCATGTCACGGTATTCGGTGATGAGGGCGCGCTCCATCTTGCGCTCGGCCGTGTAGCCGAACACGTCGAACGTCGTGCCGCGCAGGCTTTTCAGCTTGGCCAGCAGCTTGAACGCACTCCACATCCACGATCCGAATTCGGCCTTCACGAGATGGCCCTTGGCGTCCTTCTTCGCGAACAGCGGCGGGGCCAGGTTGAATTTCACGCTGAACTTGCCGTCGAACTGGCTGTGCAGCTGCTCGACGAAGCGGCCGTCCGTGTACAGGCGCGCGACTTCATATTCATCCTTGTAGGCCATCAGCTTGGCATAGGACTTGGCGACGGCCATCGACAGCTTGTTGCCCAGCTTGAGCGCCGCCTCGCGTTCGCGCACGCGCGCGACCAGCGACTCGTACTGCGCCGCGTAGGCCGCGTCCTGGTAACCGGTCAGGAATTCGACGCGCTTGTTGATCACGCTATCGAGGCTCTGCGGCATTTGCAGTAACACCGGCTGCGCCGGAATCGCCATGCGTTCCACGCGTTGCAGGTCGACGGCGGCGCGGCGGCCCCACAGGAAGCTGCGCTGGTTCGATGCGACGGCCACGCCGTTCAGTTCGATGGCGCGCAGCAGGGACGCTTCCGACAGCGGCACGAGGCCCTTCTGCCACGCATAGCCCAGCATGAACAGGTTGGCGGCGATCGAGTCGCCCATCAGCGCCGTCGCCAGCTTCGTCGCGTCGAGGAAGTCGGCGCCGGCCTCGCCACCGACGGCTTCCACGATCAGCGAACGGACTTGCCCGGCCGGGAATTCCCAATCTCTCTGCTGGGCGAAGGTGCCGGTCGGCTGTTCGTGCAGGTTGACGACGACCATCGTGCGGCCCGGACGCATCTTCGAGATGGCGTCGGCCGCGCCGGCCGTCAGCATGTCGCAACCCAGCACGAGGTCGGCCTCGCCGGTGGCGATGCGCTGCGCACGCAGGCGCTCCGGCGTCTCGGCAATCTTCACGTGCGACGTGACGGAGCCGTTCTTCTGGCTCATGCCGGTCATGTCCAGCACGGACGCGCCCTTGCCTTCGAGGTGGGCCGCCATGCCCATCAGCGCGCCGACGGTGATGACGCCGGTGCCGCCGATGCCGTTGATCAGGATGTTGTACGGCGCCGTGATCGAGGGCAGGGCGGGCGTGGGCAGCGGGCCCCAGCCGTCATCGCCATCCTTCTTGCTGGCGCCGGCCTTGTTTTTTTTCAGCGTGCCACCTTCGACGGTGGCGAAGCTGGGGCAGAAACCCTTCGCGCACGAATAATCCTTGTTGCACGCGGACTGGTCGATGGCGCGCTTGCGGCCGAATTCCGTTTCCTTCGGCAGGATCGAGACGCAATTCGACTGGACGCCGCAATCGCCGCAGCCCTCGCACACGGCCTCGTTGATCACCATGCGTTTCGCCACGTCCGGGAACTCCCCCTTCTTGCGGCGACGGCGCTTCTCGGCCGCGCAAGTCTGGTCGTAGATCAGGACCGTGACGCCGGGAATCTCGCGCAGTTCGCGCTGGACGTCGTCCATCCTGCTGCGGTCGTACAGCGTCACTTCGGCCGGCAACGCGGAGCGGTCTTCATAACGCGACAGGTCTTCCGTCACGAGCGCGATGCGCTTGACGCCTTCGGCCGCCATCTGGCGCGCGATCAGCGGCACGGACGTCGTGCCGTCCACCGGCTGGCCGCCCGTCATCGCGACGGCGTCGTTATACAAAATCTTGTAGGTGATGTTCACGTTGGCCGCAATGGCGGCGCGCACGGCGAGATAGCCCGAGTGGAAATAGGTGCCGTCGCCCAGGTTCTGGAAGACGTGCGGCACTTTGGAGAACGCGGCCTGGCCGATCCACGGCGCGCCTTCGCCGCCCATGTGCGTCGTCAGCTTGTTCATCTCCGGGTAGATCGACGTGGCCATCACGTGGCAGCCGATGCCGGCCAGCGCGAACGAACCGTCCGGCACCTTCGTCGACGTGTTGTGCGGGCAGCCGGAGCAGTAGAACGCGGGGCGGAACGGCGTCGTCACGGCCTTCATCAGGACCGCATCCTTCGCTTCCAGGAACGCGAGGCGGGCCTTGATCAGGTCGCGGGTGCGATCGTCGAGGTTCAAACGGGTGATGCGGCCGGCGATTACGCGCGCTACCTGCGCGACGGAGAAATCGGCCTTCGGCGGCAGCAGCCATTCGCCGCGCGGCGCAACCCATTCTCCCTTTTCGTCGAACTTGCCGATCACGCGTGGACGCACATCGTCGCGCCAGTTATACAGCTGTTCCTTGAGCTGGTATTCGACGACCTGGCGCTTCTCTTCCACGACGAGGATCTCGTCCAGGCCTTGCGCGAATTCGCGCACACCTTCCGGCTCCAGCGGCCAGATCATCGCCACCTTGAACAGGCGCAGGCCGACCTGCGCCGCCATCGCCTCGTCGATGCCCAGTTCTTCCAGCGCTTCCAGCACGTCCACGTACGATTTGCCCGAGGCGATGATGCCGAGCTTCGCATCCGGGCTGTCGATCGTCGTGCGATTCAGCTTGTTCTCGCGCGCGTACGCGAGGGCCGCGTAGATCTTGTAGTCCTGCATCAGCGCTTCCTGATTGCGCGCCTGCTGGCCCAGCGGGATGGACGAGAGCCGCGTATTCAGGCCGCCTTCCGGCATCGCGAAGTCCTGCGGGATCTTCACGTCGACGCGGAACGGATCGGCGTCGACCGAGGCACTCGATTCCACCGTGTCGGCCAGCGCCTTGAACGCGACGGCCAGGCCGGAAAAGCGCGACATCGCCCAGCCGTGCACGCCCAGGTCCAGGTATTCCTGCACGTTCGACGGGTACAGCACGGGGATCATGCAGGCGGCGAAGATATGGTCGGACTGGTGCGGCAGCGTCGACGAATAGGCGCCGTGGTCGTCGCCCGCGACGAGCAGCACGCCGCCGTTCTTCGCCGTGCCGGCGTGGTTCATGTGCTTGAAGACGTCGCCGCAGCGGTCCACGCCCGGGCCTTTCGCGTACCACATCGCGAACACGCCGTCGTATTTGGCCGGGCCGATCAGGTCCACGGTCTGGGTGCCCCAGACGGCCGTCGCGGCCAGGTCCTCGTTCACGCCCGGCACGAACTGGATGGATTTCGCTTCCAGGTGACCCTTGGCCTTCCACAGGTTTTCGTCCAGGCCGCCCAAGGGCGAGCCGCGGTAGCCCGAGACGAAGCCCGCGGTGTTCAGGCCGACCTGTTCGTCGCGCAGCTTCTGGATCATCGGCAGGCGCACGAGGGCCTGGATGCCGGACAGGAAAATCTTGCCGGAGGTGGCGGTGTACTTGTCGTCGAGGCTGACGTCTTTGAGGGGAGCGGGAACGGCGGGCGTGGCAGGGACGGACGCGGATGCGCCCTGGCCCAGGACGGTGTCAGGCATGGTGTCTCCAAACTTTGTGTTTTCAGATGGACCCGTGCCGGAGGCGCGCCGGGTAGGCGCTGGCCGGAATGGGTCCCGGTGCCGCTTTGGCGGCTGTTACACCAAGTGTAGAGACAAGTTGACGTATACGGAAATACGGAATGGGGATGGAGCCATAAGAAAAAATGATGGCCCGGCTTACAGGGGACGTGCGCCGATCCAGCGGCCCTCAGAGCACAGGTCATGCGCCACCTGGACCACGAGGCGGCTGACGGCCGCGGCTGCATTGGTGAGCGGGATATTGCGCGAGGTGCACAGGACGACGGTGCGCGCAATGGCCGGATCGCGGATGGCCAGCGCCCGCATGGCCCCGCGTTCGATCTCGGCCTGCACCGGCGCGACGGGCAGGATGGTGGCGCCCATGCCGGCGAGAATGGCCGATTTCAGGATCGCGATCGAGTTGATTTCGATGACATCGTGCGTGGCCAGGCCCGCGGCGCGTGCCGTGCTTTCGATGCGCGGCCGCACGCCATGCTGCAGGCCCGGCAGGATCAGCGTCGTGTCCAGCGCGGCGCGCAAGGTCAGGCTGTCGTGTTCGGCGGCGGTGGGCGCGTCGGCGCGGCAGATGAAGCGCAGCTCTTCCTCGACAAGGGGAGTGGCGGTGAAGCCGCCGAGCTGGCCGTCGTCGAACAGCACGGCCAGGTTGATGCGGCCGGCGCGCAGCTGCTCGGCCAGGCTGCCGGAGATTTCCTCGGTCAGCTGCAGCGTGATTTCCGGATAGCGCTGGCGGATCGCCGTCAGCAGCGGGAGCGCGAGGGCATCCGAGATACTGTGCGGCAGGCCGAGCGTGACGCTGCCCGACGGCCGTTCGGCCGATTGCACGACGGCCGCCTGCGCATCCGCCACCTGCTTGAGGATGGCCTGCGCATGTTCGTAGAACACCTTGCCGGCGTCGGTGTTGAGTACGCCCTGTGCCGAGCGGTGCAGCAGTTGCACGCCCAGTTCCTCTTCCAGCTGGCGCAATTGCTGGGTCAGCGCCGGCTGCGCCACGTGCAGGACCAGCGCCGCGCGCGACAGCGAACCATGGTCCACGATGGCGACGAAATAGCGCAGCTGGCGGAGTTCCATTTGTAGATGCTTGCTCGACGAAGGCGGGATCGCGGCGAGATTAACACACCACGCGGACACAGCCGGCCTGCGCTCTCCGGGAGGCGTTCAGAAGAATTCGGCGGTGTCGTTGGAGGCGACGGTCTGCAGCAGGCCGTGCGCGACGAGGTCGTCGTAATGGCAGGCGCGGTTGCGCCCGTTGCTTTTCGCGTAGTACAGCGCCTGGTCGGCGTGGCCCAGCGTGACCACGGGCGACTCGTACGCACTGATGCTGACGAAGCCGACACTGACCGTTACCCGCCCCACCTGCGGGAAGTCATGGCTTTCGACATTGGTGCGGAAGCGCTCGATGATCTTCCAGGCATTGTCCAGCGTGGTCGAGCGCAGCAGCACGACGAATTCCTCGCCGCCGAAGCGGAACACGCGGTCCTGGGCGCGGAACGACGATTGCAGCAGGTTGGCGATCAGGATCAGCACTTCGTCGCCGTACAGGTGGCCGAACTTGTCGTTGACGGCCTTGAAGTGATCGACGTCGACGACGGCCAGCCACTGCTTTTCCTGGGCATGGTGCTGGCGCCGCTCGGGCAGGCCCGGCAGGCGAGGATCCCGTTCGTGGGAATTCTGCAGCATGCGCGCCAGCTGGTCGTCGAACGTTTTGCGGTTGAGCAGGCCGGTGAGCGAGTCGCGCTCGCTGTAGTCGAGCAGGTTCTGGAAATTCCGGTAAACACCGACGATGCCGCCGATCACGTACACGGTCTCGTGCGAAAACGCCTTGTCGTCGCGGATTTCCAGGCAGGTCGTGGCTTTCTCGCCGAACCAGATCGGCAGCCACAGCACACGCATGCCGTCAGCCGCGATGGCTTCCGCGCTCGCCTGATGCTCGGCCAGGCAGCGTTTGAGTTCGGGGAGGGCCGCCACCGGGTCGCCCAGCACGCCGTCCTGCGATTCTTCCAGCCGGGCCGCACCGCCCTTCACGATGCTTGCGCGCGCGCGCAGGTATTGCTGTCCCGACACGGTCGTGATGGCCAATATGCGCGTTTGCGCCGCACCCGCCAGCTCTTGCACTGCCGAGATCACGGAAATATCGAGCATCGCGTGGTCGCGGTGGCCGGTCATGTCGACCATGTGTTTCAGAAGCGAATCCATGTCGTTCTCAGCAATGTAATCAACCGACCTGCAGGCTGGGCACAGCCGCCGTCGCGTTCGCAGGTATCAGGCGTTTCACAAAGAGCAAGCGAAACAGGATATAGCTTTTTTGCATTCTAAGCAATTATGCAAATGCAATTTTTTTAGCCTGAGTGAATTTTCTCAAAGCCAAACTGCAACGTGCTCCCCCAAGTCAGGGGGATTTTGATTCTATCGAACAAAAAATAGTTCCATGTAGCAAAGTTGTTGATAGTCAACTTGCCGTACGGCATCAAAACTTATAGTGAACTCACTGGCACGGAACGCAGCAAGTCTGCTGGGAAGTGGTGACTTGACAGCGTCTCCGGCCGGTAGCTGTTCTTATTAACCCACCATATGGGAGTTTGTCATGAGCAACTTCATCTCTGCAGTTAAGACCTTCGCCGCTGACGAGAACGGCGTGACGGCCATCGAGTATGGCTTGATCGCTGCCTTGATCGGCGTGGCAATGGCGGCGGCGGCGACGACTGTCGGTGAGAAAGTGGAAGGGGTATTTACCTACGTCGCAGGCAAATTGGTCACCCCGTAATCGTGATGTAGTCGCAGCCCTCCGGGTCCCCAGCCCGGAGGGCTTTTTTTGGGGAGCCGTCATGCAAATCGAACAATACCGCGATGCGCTGCTGCTGCTCATGGTGAGCATTGCCGCCGTCAACGATCTGGCGACGCGGCGTATCCCGAACCGTCTTCTGCTCGCCGGCCTGGCCGGTGCGCTGTTCCTGCATGCATTGTCCGCCGAACCGGGCGCCGCGTTGCTGTCCGCATCCGGCGGCATGCTGGTGGGTCTTGCCATCTTCCTGCCATTCTACTTGGTGCACGGAATGGCCGCCGGCGACGTCAAGATGATGGCCGTCGTCGGTTTTTTCACCGGTCCGGCCGAAGCACTCCAGATCGCGATCATCACCTGGTGCGCGGGTGGCGTGATGGCGCTGCTGTTGATACTGCTGCGCAGCCGCGTGCGGCTCGCCCTCGTCAACATCGGCCACCTGCTGTCTGGATTCATGGTGCCGGGCAAGAAATTGGCCGACACGGCGCTCCCACAAAGTGCCGGTTCGATGCCTTACGGACTGGCCATCGCGGCCGGCACGATCGTCGTTCTCGTCACTCAATATGGATGAGCCCGCTCTTGGCGAACCTCAAGGGTGGCCAAAAGACCGGTCGTTAGAATCATTCTGACCTGTTTCGGAAAACAAGCAAGGCAAGGGGGTTCCGATGTTTGAAACGCTATCGACAGGCAATACCGCGGCGGGATTGCGCGCCGCGCAGCCCTCGCCCGCGGGCGGTTCTGAAATCGCGCCGGTTCTGCCGCGCCAAGCAAAGACCGTGCGCGATACCGGGCTCGAACCGCGCTTCGTGACGGACCTGGTGCTCAAGGCGATCCAGGCCGGCGGCAAGACCCCGTTGACCCATCTGGCCGGCAAATTGCGGCTGTCGATCAGCGTGCTGCGCGAGGTCCTCAATCCGCTGATCGCGGAACAGCAGGTGGAAGTGGCCTGGTGCGGCGAGTCGGACATCGACATGCAATACCAGTTGACTGCGCATGGCCAGCGTGGCGCCGTCGACGCCCTGGCGCGCTGCCGCTATCTCGGCCCGGCGCCTGTCACGCTTGCGTCGTACCGCGCCGTGGTCGAACGCCAGGCGTTGCGCCATGCGGATGCGGAGCGCATCACGTCCGCGCAGGTGGCCGGCACGCTGGGCGACGAAGGCCTGTCACAAGCCGCGCGCGACGTGCTGGGCGCCGCCCTGTACGCGCGCCGCTCGCTGCTGCTGTACGGACCGTCCGGCGGCGGCAAGACGACGCTGGCACGGAAGCTCGGGCGCCTGCTGCCGGGCCCTATTGCGGTGCCGTTTGCGCTGATGGCCGGGCGCCAGGTAATCCGCCTGTACGATCCCGCCGTGCACGTGGCGCCGCCGCCGATCGCGCGCCAGCAGGAAGAACGGCGCAGCTGCGATGCGCGCTGGACCGTATGCCAGCGTCCGCTCGTCCACGTCGGCGCCGAACTGGGACGCGACATGCTCGACCTGCGCTACGACGCGGAAGAGGGCGTGTATCACGCGCCCCCGCATCTGCAGGCGAACAACGGCATGCTGGTGCTCGACGATGTCGGCCGCCAGCGCATCGCCGCCGCCGAGCTGCTGAACCGCTTCATCGGTCCGCTCGACGCCGGGACCGACCAGCTGTCGCTGCAGGGCGGCCAGGCCGAACTGGTGCCGTTCGATGCCGCCGTGGTGTTCGCCACCAACCTCGCTCCCACCAGCGTATTCGATGATGCCGCGCTGCGCCGCATCGGTTACAAGGCCGACATCGGCGCCTGGACGCCGAACGCCTACCGCGCGCTGCTGCTCCGCCAGTGCCGGCTGCGCCGCGTCGATGTCGAGGACGCGGCGGTCGACCATTTGATCGGACGGCTGCACCCGCAATCCGGGCGCGCGCTGCTGGCCTGCTATCCGGGCGAACTGCTCGACCGGGTCGCCGATTTCGCCGGCTTCGCCGGGACCGAACCGCGCCTCACGATCGCGGCGGTCGAGCAGGCCTGGCGCAGCATGTTCATCGCTTGCGCGACGGAGAATCAAAAATGAAGAACAAGCGTGCCATCCTCGTCATGGCCGTCGCGATCCTGTTCGGATGCGCGGCCGTCGTGTTCGCATCGCGCTGGCTGCTGAAGCAGCCGGGCAGCAGCAGCGGCCGCATTCTCGTGGCCGCCGCCGATATCAGCCTCGGCCAGCGCCTGACGCCCGAGATGTTCAAGCTGGCCGACTGGCCCGCCGACAGCGTCCCGAAAGGCGCCTTCACGGATCCGCATAAACTCGGCGGCCGCGTCCTCAAGACGAACCTGCTGATGGGTGAGCCGGTCAGCGAGGCCAAACTGGCACCGGCCGGCACGCTCGGTGGATTGTCGGCGCTGATCACGGAAGGCAAGCGCGCGATCACGGTGCGCGTGAACGACGTGATCGGCGTGGCCGGCTTCGCGCTGCCGGGCAACTACGTCGACATCATCGTCAGCACCCAGAAGGACGTGCCGCCCGGCGTTGATGCCCGCCAGCAGAACATCTCGAAGATCGTGCTGGAACGGATCCTCGTGCTGGCCGTCGCCCAGGAAGTCAACCGCGACGAGACCAAGCCGAAGGTCGTCAACGCGGTCACGCTGGAAGTGACGCCGGAACAGGCCGAAAAGCTTGACCTGGCGCGCAGCGTGGGCACGCTGTCGCTGGCCTTGCGCAACCAGGTCGATCCGCAGTCGGCCAGTACCGAAGGCGCGACCAAGGTCACCCTGCTGCCCGAGGCGCCGTCGGCCGCGCCGCGCAAGCCCGCGCCCAGGCCGGCACCGGCCGTGCGTCCCGCACCGGTGGTGGTCAAGGTGGCGGCGCCGGTGCGGCGCGATTGCGTCACCGTGCTCAATGGCCTGCGCGTGTCGCAGGAGTGCTTCTGAACTTCATCCAGGGTAAAGCCATGAACGGATGCTTGACGCCATCACCGCTGCTTCGCTGCCTGTTCGCCGCCGGCCTGGCGCTGGCGGCCGCCGGCCCCGCAGGCGCGGCCGCCAAATCGAAAGCCCAGACCACGGACAACCCGGCCGATGCCGCACCGTTGCGTGCCGAGGCCGGGCCCAACTGCAAGGGCGAAGCCGCGAAGCCGGCCCAGTTGTCCCTGCAGGTCGGCAAGTCCAGCCTGATGCGCCTGCCGGAACCGGTCCAGCACCGCAGCGTCGGCAACCCGCTCGTCGTGCAGGCTCTCATGGTGGCGCCCGACACACTGTACATCGCCGGCGTCGACGTGGGTACGACCAACATGATCATCCAGGGCAAGAGCGGCCTGTGCAGCATACTCGACATCACCGTGGCCATGGATCCGTCGGCCCTGCAGGCGATGCTGGCCACCGCCATGCCGGACGAGCATGACATCAAGGTGCTGGCCGCATCCGACGCGCTCGTGTTGACCGGCACCGTGAGCGATGCCGGCACTGCCGCACGCGCCGTCGAACTGGCCACTGCCTACGTCCGCCGCCCGCTGCGCGGACTGACGGTGCCCGACAAGGAAGACGCCGCGAGCCAGAACCAGCGCGAAAACCAGAACCAGGGCGGCGCGTCGGCTGCCGCGGCGCGGGTGGTCAACCTGTTGTCCGTGCGCGCGCCCCAGCAGGTGCAACTGGAAGTCAAGATCGCCGAAGTGTCGAAGACCCTGCTCGACCGCCTGGAAGGCGGCGCCAGATGGACCTTCAGTTCCGGCAGCTGGGGCGCCATGCTGCTGTCGAACTTCATCACCGGCACGGCGCACGGGGCGCTCGCGGTGGGCAAGAGTGTCGACCGGAACCTCACCGCCGCGGCCGAGAAGCAGGATGGCCTGGTGCGCGTTCTGGCCGAGCCGAACGTGATGGCGATCAGCGGCCAGGAAGGTACGTTCCTCGTGGGCGGCAAGTTCTATATCCCGGTCGCGCAGGACAACAACCGGGTGACGCTGGAAGAGAAGGAATTCGGCGTCGGCCTGCGCTTCACGCCTACGGTATTGGGCGGCGGGCGCATCAACCTGCGCGTGGCGCCCGAGGTATCCGAGCTGTCGCGCGAAGGCATCGGCCTGTCGGCCACCGGCTTCAACGGCACCGCCATCCTGCCGGTCGTGACGACGCGCCGTGCCACGACCACGGTCCAGCTGTACGACGGCCAGAGCTTCGCGATCGGTGGCCTGATCAAGAGCAACCTGGTCGCCAACCTGAAGGGGCTGCCGCTGCTGGGCGAGCTGCCCGTGCTGGGCGCCCTGTTCCGCAGCGCGGATTATCAGCAGGACCGCACGGAACTGGTGTTCGTGATCACCGCCCACCTCGTCAAGCCCTTGTCCGGAAACGGCTACGCGCTCCCGACCGACAAGGTGGGCGAACCGTCACGCGCCGGATTCATGCTCGGCGGCCGCCTGGAAGGGGCGGCACCTGCCACGACGACGGCGACCGCGTCCACCCCGGCGCCGGCCGCACCGCCGACGCAAAGCGCTGGCGGCTTCGAACTGAAATAGGAGAAAGCGATGGTCATCGGATGCAAGCGAATCGCATGTGCGGCGCTGGCCGGCATGCTGCTGTACGGGTGCGACACGACCCCGCGCTTCAACGAAAACTTCGGCACCGCCGTGCGTGCCAACGTGGCGGCGCAGGTCCTCGACCCGGCCGCCGCGGCCAATACGGATCCCGCCGCCGGCATGGAAGGCGCCGCTGCCGTCATCTCCCACGAGCGCTACGAAAATTCGTTCAAGGAACCGGAGAAACCCATCCGGGCTCTGGTCGTCAGCGGCGTGGGCAGCAAGTGACCTTTCCCCGAATGCCGTCCCAAGGACCACGATGAAAGCCTTCCTGATCAGCCGCGACACCCAGCTTTACGCGGAGATCGCCTCCCAGGGCGCCGCACGCGTGCCGCCGTTGAATGTCGCCGCCAGCCGCGCCAGCCTGCGCGATGCGCTCGAGCGTCCGCTGCCCGATGGTCCGAGCCTGATCATCGTCGACATCAGCGATGCCGATGCCGCCGACGGCGACCTGCTCGAGCGCCTGACCCGCCACTACTCGGCAGCGCACTTCATGCTGCTGACCGACAATCACCATCCCGATCTCCTGATCCGCGCCATGCGCGCCGGCGTGCGCGAAGTGCTGCAGCTGCCGCTCGTGCACCGCGCGCTGCACGAGGCGATCGACCGCATCGCCGCCAGCGCCGGCGTGGCCACGATGCGCGATGGGAAGATACTCGCCTTCATCGCTTGCAAGGGCGGCAGCGGAGCCACCTTCATTTCCACCAACTTCGGCTATGCGCTGGCCACGCTGGCGGACAAGAAGGTGCTGCTGATCGACCTGCATCGCCAGTTCGGCGACGCCACGCTGTACGTGTCGGACCAGAGGCCGGCCATGACCCTGTCGGACGTGTGCCAGCAGATCGCCCGCATCGACGGGCCGTTCCTGGAATCGTGCCTGGTCCACGTGGCGCCAGGTTTCGGCGTGCTGGCGGCCGCCGACGACCCGGGCCAGACGATCGAGGCCAAGCCCGAACACATCGACACGATCCTGCGCGTCGCACGCCAGCACTACGACTACATCCTGCTCGACGTCGGGCGCCAGATCGACGCCGTGTCGCTGCGCGCGCTCGACAGCACCGACGCGATCTACCCGGTGCTGCAGCTCGCCCTGCCGGACATCCGGGACGCCCGGCGCCTGCTCGACATCTTCCGCTCGCTCGGCTACGTGACCGACCACATCCGCCTGATCGTCAACCGCTACGAAAAGGGCGGCAAGCTGCGCCTGTCGGATCTGCACGCGGCGCTGGGCGCGGAAGTGCTGCACACCGTCCCCAACGATTACATCGCCGTCACCGATTCCGTCAACCAGGGCATCCCGGTGCTGCAGCTGTCGCGCGGCAGCGCCGCCGCGCGCAGCCTGGCCGACCTGGTCGAAGTGGTGACCGCACGCCGCATCCCCGAGGCCAAGGGCCTGTTCGACCGCCTGTTCGGGCGCGGCGAAGACGATTGATCTTTTCAAGGAGCTGTCCATGTCCCTGCGCGAACGCCTGTCCGTGACGGACGAGGAGCGTCAGCATCAGCCGGTAGCGGCCGCGGCGCAACAAGCCTACGCGGAGCTGAAGAAGACGATGCACCAGATGATCCTCGACCGGATCGACCTGGAGCGCCTGAAACGCCTGACGAGCGAGCAGTTCAAGCACGAACTGGCGCTGCTGGTCCAGCGCATCATCGAGGAAGAGCGCATCGTGCTGAACCAGCAGGAGCGCCACCACCTCGTGCTCGACATCCAGCACGAGATGCTCGGCTTCGGCCCGCTCGAGCCGCTGCTGAACGATCCGACCATCTCGGACATCCTCGTCAACACCTACGACAAGGTGTACGTCGAGCGGCGCGGCCGCCTGGAACTCACCGACGTTTCGTTCCACGACAACGCGCACCTCATGAAGATCATCGAGAAGATCGTCTCGCGTGTCGGCCGCCGCGTGGACGAATCGAGTCCGATGGTCGATGCGCGCCTGCCGGACGGTTCGCGCGTCAACGCGATCATCCCGCCGCTGGCGGTCGACGGGCCGCTGGTATCGATCCGGCGCTTCGGCGCGACGCCGCTCACGGTGCAGAACCTGCTCGACTACAAGAGCGTCACGCCGCCCATGATCAAGGTGCTCGAGAGCCTCGGTCTCGCCAAGGTGAACATCCTGATCTCGGGCGGTACCGGCAGCGGCAAGACGACGATGTTGAACCTGATTTCCGGTTTCATCCCCGGCAACGAGCGCATCGTGACGATCGAGGACGCAGCCGAACTCCAGCTGCGCCAGCCGCACGTCGTGCGCCTCGAGACGCGTCCGCCGAACATCGAAGGCAAGGGCGAAGTGACGCAGCGTGCGCTCGTGCGCAACTCGCTGCGCATGCGTCCCGACCGCATCATCCTGGGCGAGGTGCGCGGACCGGAAGCGCTGGACATGCTGCAGGCCATGAACACGGGCCACGAAGGCTCGCTCGCGACCATCCACGCGAACACGCCGCGCGATGCGCTGGCGCGCCTGGAGAACATGGTCGGCATGGCCGGCGTGAGCCTGACGCCGCGCGCCATCCGCCAGCAGATAGCCTCTGCCATCACGGTGATCCTGCAGGCCTCGCGCCTGGCCGACGGCACGCGCAAGGTCGTCAGCATGCAGGAGATCACCGGCATGGAAGGCGACATCATCTCGATGCAGGAGATCTTCCGCTTCGAACAGACGGGGATCGACGCCGACGGCAAGGTACAAGGCCATTTCTGTGCCACGGGCGTACGGCCGCGCTTTGCCGACCGCCTGCGCATGTTCGGCGCGGCGGTGCCCGAGGACACCTTCGATCCCGACCGCGTGTTCACCTGAACCGCATCGCCGCGAAAGTCACGCATGGACATCCTCTTCTACGGATTCATCGTCTTCCTGTTCGCCGCCGTCATCCTCGGCATCGAAGGCGTCTATCTATGGTGGGTGAGCACGCATGGCGCCAGCGCCCAACGGATCGCGCGCCGGCTGCAGCTGATGTCGGGGAACCAGGGCCGCAGCGCCGAGCGTATCTCGATCCTGAAGCTGCGCCGCTTCGGCCGGCACGACCTGGTCGACCGCCTGCTGCAGCGCTTCCGCTTCGCGCATCGCCTCGACAAGCTTCTCGTGCAGTCCGGTATCGCGTGGACGGTCGAGCGCTTCCTGCAGTGTTCGGTCGCGACGATGCTGGCAGCCTGCTACCTCGTGATGCAGTGGCCGCTGCCTGTGCCGGTCCGCGTCGGGATCGTCCTGTTGAGCGCCTATGTGCCGTTGCTGCTGGTACGGCGCGCGCGCATGCGCCGTCTCGCGCGCATCGAGGAACAACTGCCCGATGCGGCCGACTTCATCGCGCGCGCGCTGCGTGCCGGCCACTCGTTTTCGAACGTGCTGCAAATCGTCGGCAACGAGCTGGCGGAGCCGCTCAGCGGCGAATTCCGCATCGCGCGCGAGGAAATCAACTACGGCGTGCCGCTGGGTGAAGCGCTGCACAACATGGCGGCACGCATTCCGTTGACCGACCTGCGCTACGTCGTCATCGCCATCCTGATCCAGCGCGAGACCGGCGGCAACCTGGCCGAGATACTCAGCAACATCGGCCACATCATCCGCGGCCGACTGCGGCTCGCGGCGCAGGTCCGCGTGCTGTCGGCCGAAGGGCGCATGTCGGCCTGGATCCTCGGGCTGTTGCCGTTCGCCGTGGGTGCCATGCTGCTGCTGGTGAATCCCAAGTACATCAAGGTGTTGTGGACCGATCCGCTGGGCGTGAACATGCTCTGGATGGCGCTGGTCATGATCATCATCGGCGTGATCTGGCTGAAGAAGGTGATCCGCATCCGCATCTGAGGAGACATCGATGACTCGCGCACAGCTGCTGTTCCTGTTGATCGTCTTCGCGGTCGTCTGCTGCCTCGCATGGCTCGCGGCGGTGCTGTTCGCGCCCGCTGCCTTGCGTGCCCGGCTGGCGAGCTTCATGGGCCGTGCGAGCGAAGACCAGGCGGAGCGCAGCGGCTGGGTCGAACGCGTGGCGCGCGTCGCCCGGCCGCTCACCAAATTGTCGGTGCCGGACGAGGGCTGGGAGAAGTCGGCGCTGCGCACGCGCTTCATGAACGCCGGCTGGCGCAACCCGGCGGCGCCGACACTGTACTTCGCATCGAAGACGGCCCTCGCGCTGGGCCTGCCCGCGCTGGTCGGCATCGTGCTGGCCTTCGTGCCCGCCACGATCGCCGATCTCGGCATGCTGTTCCTGCTGCTGCTCGCGGCAACGTGCGGCTATTACCTGCCCAACATGATCCTCGACCGCGTCGTCAAGCGCCGCAAGCGCGACATCTTCGAAAACATCCCGGACGCGCTCGACCTGCTCACGGTATGCGTGGAGGCGGGCCTGAGCCTCGAGCGCGCGTTCGTCAAGGTCGCCGCCGAGATCCACATCAAGAGCGTCGCGCTGGGCCAGGAATTGCAACTGGTGCTGATGGAAATGCGCGCCGGCTTCAGCAAGGAAAAGGCGCTGCGCAATTTTGCGCTCCGTGTCGGGCTGGACGACGTCGACTCGCTCGTCGCCATGCTGATCCAGTCCGAGCGCTTCGGTACCAGCATCGGCGACGCGTTGCGCGTGTACTCGGAAACGCTGCGCGGCAAGCGCCGCATGGTGGCGGAAGAAGCGGCTGCCAAGATCGGATTGAAACTGTTGTTCCCCCTCATCTTCTGCATTTTCCCCACGTTGTTGATCGTGTTGCTGGGGCCGGCCGGGATCCAGATCGCCAAGCTCTTCGGTGGCGCCCTCGGCGGTCCCAACTGAACGAACGGAGATTGTCATGCGCTCGCGTATCCGCCTCTACACCGTGCCGTTATTGTGCAGCGGCGTGCTGCTGCTGGCCTGCAGCGCTCCATCGCTGCAGACGCATGCCGGCACGTCCGCGTCCCCGGCGGCGGACGACAGCTATCTGCGCGGCCGCAACCTGTACCTTGCGCGCCGCTACGACGACGCGATCGTCGCCTACCAGGCCGCGCTGCGCATCGACGCCACGCACGTCAATGCGCGTAACGGACTGGCGATCGCTTACGCCGAGCAGCGCGATTTCGCCCATGCGATCCCGATATGGCGCGAGCTGACCAGCGACGTCACCATGGCATCCGGCCCCGCTTCCGCCTTCCTGTTTTCCAACCTGGGCTATGCCTACCTGCTCAGCGGCGACGTCGATGCGGCCCAGGTCGCGCTCGAAAAAGCCTGCCTGCTCGATCCGCTCAACCACCGCTCCTGGCAATACCTGGGCGAGACGCTGCTCAAGCTGGGCCAGGAAGAGCGCGGCCGGCAGATGCTGCGCCAGGCGGAGGCCTTGCGCGAGCACGATTTCCGCGCCGATTACGCGACGGCGAATGGCGGCACACGGCTGCCGGCCATCGAGCAGGCGGTCAAGACCGAGCGACGCCCCGACGACGACGCATGGGCGTCCGTCGAAGTGATCCGCAGGGACGACGGCATCCTCGAATTGCGCCGGGTGCCGGCGAAGGCCGCCGCGCAGCACAGCGCGATTGGCGACGGCGCGGCCACCCAGCCGCGCGTGCCGGACATGGTCGCCAGGCTCGAAATCAGCAACGGCAATGGCCGGCAGGGATTGGCTCGTCTTGTATCACGTCAATTGCGCGATCCGGGGCTCAAGGTGGTGCGGCTGACCAACGAAAAGGGGTTCGACGTGCGCCAGACGCGCGTCGAGTACCAGCCGGCCTTCCGGACGACGGCGGAACGCCTGGCCCGGCATGTCGGTAGCGGCGAGCCGGTCGAGGTCGGCTTGGCAGGGCATGCCGACGTGCGCCTCGTCATCGGCCACGATTTGCCGCTGCAGCGCATCGCTGATCGGCCGCCGTCGGGGCCGCTCATGGCGCAGGCGGGCCGGGCCGGCGCGCCCTGAACGTCACAGTGCCGTTTTCACAACAGTAGCGGGCGACAGACTCCACCGAAATTCGGAATAATAAAATTCTTGATAACTCGGGAGAATCGCCATGAAGCTCACTCGTTTTCAGTCCGCCATTGCCCAGTCAGTTCTCGCGACCTCGCTGCTGGTCTCGCTCGCAGCCTGCGCGCCGACGCCGACCCGCGAAGGCACGGGCGAATACATCGACGATTCCGTGATCACCGGCAAGGTGAAAGCGGCCTTCGCTGCCGATCCGACGGTCAAGGCGACCCAGGTTCAGGTGGAAACGTTCAAGGGAACGGTGCAACTGAGCGGCTTCGTCGATTCGCGCGAATCCGCCCAGAAAGCGGTGGAAATCGCGCGTGGCGTGAAGGGCGTGAAGTCCGTCAAGAACGACACGGTCATCCGCTGATTATTGCCAGCTGACCTTCCCGAAGCCATTCGTCGTCGCGTTGCGCGTGGCCGGCTTGCCGTAGACGGTGGCCGAACCCATGCCGCTCAGATTGACGTTGGCCGCCGTTTTCGCGTACACGCTCGCGCCGCCGAGGCCGGTCATGTCCAGGTCGACGGTTTCCGCGCGTAATTGTTGAGCGTCGAGACCGCCGACGCCACCCAGTTGCGCGCGCAAGACCTTGGTCTGGCCAGCCACGGTGATATGACCGGCGCCGCCCAGGTGCAGTTCGATGCGGTCGGCCTGGCCGGGGTTCAGCGTGAGGCCGCCGACGCCGCCCAGGCGCGCGTCGACGTCGCGATATTGTCCGGTGAAGCGCACGGCACCTGCGCCGTCCAGCGCGAGCTTCAGCTTGTCGCCGCTGAAGCCGGACACCTCGCTCGAGCCGACGCCCTGCGACACGAATTCACGCAGGTTCGGCACAGTGAGATCGGCGCGCAGCTCGTTCTTGCCGTTACCTTCGAAGCGGGTATTGTTTTCCATGTCGATCACGAGCGTGTCGCCGCGCTGCGTGGTCGTTACCTTCGCCACATAGCGGCGGTCGCCGGACACCACCAGCGACGGGGTCGCTCCCTGGTGCAGGTTCAGGCGGATCACGCCGCCCAGGCGCACCTTCGATACATTCGCATCCACGTTGCGGTTTTCGCGGACGAGGTCGTCGGCCACGGCGGCATGCGCGCTCACGGCCAGGGTGGTGGCGAGGAAGGCGCTCTTGATCAGTTTGTTCATGTTCGGGGTCTCCAAATAGTGGTCTGATGGAATCACTATAGGCAAACACCCCGGACGAAACCCGTCGATTGCGACAGAACGCAGCATTGGCGGTACAGGCCGTGGAATGGCCGTGCCATGCTGCCGTCAGGCATGCACGTCTTCCCAGGCCAGGCCGAAGCGTGCCAGATATTTCTTGAGACGGTCCGCATCGTTCGGCTGGCGCTTGGCCGTGCGCGAGACGGCGAACAGTTTGCGGCCAGCGTCCGACAGCGACAGCGACTGGCGGCAGATCCCCACCACGGCCTGCAATTGCAGCGCGTCGAACTGGTCGAGCCGGGCCGCGGCGTCCGTGCCCAGCAACGTGTCGAGATCAGCCGTATGGGCGTTCGATGCCTGGACGGTGTCGCCGAAGGGCCGCCAGAGCTGTCGCAGGCGCTTGATTTCACCCTCGACGATGGCGTCGTTGATGCGGCCGGACTCGGCCAGCGTGGCCATGCGGGTGATCGATGCGGAGAGGTCGCGAAAGTTCCCCGTCCAGCGCGCTTCCTGCGACATCGCAAACCGCATGTAGCGGTCGCGCGCCTCCTTGTTGAAGCGCACCATCTGCCCGTGTTCGGCGCCGAATTCGCGCAACAAGTACTCGATGTTCGGTTCGATGTCTTCGCTGCGCTCGACGAGCCCCGGCAATTCATACGTCCACAGGTTAATCCTGGCAAACAGGTCTTCGCGAAAGCGGCCGCGGGAAACCTCGCGGCCCAGGTCGCGGTTGGTGCCGGCGATCAGCTGGAAGTCGCTGTGCACCTCGTGGTCGCCGCCGACCGGCAGAAAACGTTTTTCCTCGATCGCCTTGAGCAGCATGGCCTGTTCGTCCAGGCCCAGTTCGCCGATTTCGTCGAGGAACAGCACGCCCTTGTCGGCCGTGCGCAGCAGGCCGCTGCGCTCCGACATCGCGCCCGTGAAGGCGCCCTTGACGTGGCCGAACAGCGTCGAGCCCGCGCCGTCGCCATGCAGTGTCGCACAATTGATCTCGACGAAGCGACCGGCGGCCTGGCGGCGCGTCTTCTTGAGCTCGTACAGGCGGCGCGCGAGGAACGATTTGCCGGCGCCGGTCGGCCCCATCAACAGGATCGGCGCGCGCGACTTGATCGCCACGCGCTCGATCTCGCCGATCATCGTGTTGAAACGTACGTTGCGGGTGGCAATGCCGGATTTCAGGAAGGCCACGGCATCCTGCTGCTCGCGCGAGAACCGCCGGGCGATCTGGTCATATTTCGAGAGGTCGAGGTCGATCAGCGCCAGCGTGCCGGGCGCACCGGGCGCGTGGCGGCGCGGTGGCGACGTCTGCAGCAGGCAGCCGGGGAAATAGCGCGCCTCGGTCATCAGGAACATGCAGATCTGGACCACGTGCGTACCGGTCGTGATGTGGACCCAGTAATCTTCCCGGTCGGGCTCGAAGGGGTAGGCGCGCGCGAAGTCGAACAGGGCGCCGTAGACCTGCTCGAAATCCCAGGGGTCGTCGATGTCCACCCGGCGCGGCACGACGCTGGTTTCCGGCGACACCGTGTCGATGTCCTGCATGACCTGGTCGAGCAGCGGGGTCGGCTCGCCGTTGTACAGCAATTCGAGGCGGTCGATGACGACGTCCTCATGCTGGGTCAGGGCCACGGTCGGCCGCCATTTTTCCCAGCGCGCGCTGCCCTTGCCGCTGTCGAGCTGGGTGCCGATGAAGCCGATGACGACGGTATTCTTCTTTTTCATTTTATAAATTTTTATAAATTTGGATAAATTTATCACGGATCGGCATTGTCGGGCCAACGACGGCCAATATCGAATCTCATGGAAAATCAGAGGTTTAGCGCCATCTTCACAACGCGATAAGGATATGGCACGCCGTTTGCAATAGAAGGGGTACAGCAACGAGATACGACATGGAGAAAATAATGATGAAACCCGAACACTACGATGTCCTGAACGTGGAAGGCGGCCGTCCGGTCAAGATGTGGACGCGCGGCGTCCCGGTCGAAGAGGAAGCCAAGCGCCAGCTGGCCAACACGGCGCGCATGCCGTTCATCTACAAGCACATGGCGGCGATGCCCGACGTCCACCTGGGCAAGGGCTCGACGATCGGCAGCGTGATTCCCACGCTGGGCGCCGTGATCCCGGCCGCGGTCGGCGTCGACATCGGCTGCGGCATGATGGCCGCCAAGACGACCCTGAGCGCGAACGACCTGCCCGACAACCTGGGGCCGCTGCGCAGCGCCATCGAGCGTTCCGTGCCGCATGGGATGTCGCCGAAGACGCGGGGATTCAAGGGACGCGACAAGGGTTCATGGGACACGCCGCCGCAGGCCGTCGACCAGGCGTGGATGGTGCTGAAGGACGAGTTCGATGTCATCTGCCAGAAGACGCCGAAGCTGAAGAACACGAACAACTACAAGCACCTGGGTACGCTCGGCAGCGGCAACCACTTCATCGAGATCTGCCTGGACGAGCAGGGCTTCGTGTGGTTCATGCTGCACTCCGGCTCGCGCGGTGTCGGCAATGCGATCGGTACGCACTTCATCGAAGTGGCCAAGCAGGACATGCGCACGCACTTCGTCAACCTGCCGGACCAGGACCTCGCGTACCTGCCGGAAGGGACGCAGCACTACGACGACTATGTCGAAGCGGTCGGCTGGGCGCAGAAATTCGCGCGCATGAACCGCGAAGTCATGATGCAGAACCTGATCGCGGCCGTACGCACGGTGATCACGAAGCCGTTCGAGACGCACGTGGAAGCGGTGAACTGCCACCACAACTATGTGCAGAAGGAGCACCACTTCGGCAAGGACGTGCTGGTCACGCGCAAGGGCGCCGTATCGGCTCGCGAGGGCGAGCTGGGTATCATTCCGGGGTCGATGGGCGCCAAGAGCTACATCGTGCGCGGCAAGGGGAACCCGGAGAGCTTCCACAGCTGCAGCCACGGCGCCGGCCGCACCATGAGCCGCACGGAGGCCAAGCGCCGTTATTCGATCGACGACCAGGTGCGCGCCACCGAGGGCGTCGAATGCCGCAAGGATGCCGGCGTGATCGACGAGATCCCGATGGCCTACAAGGACATCGACGCCGTGATGGAAGCACAGAGCGACCTCGTCGAGGTCGTGCACACTTTGAAGCAGATCGTCTGCGTAAAGGGGTGAAGTGAGGGGATGAAAGGACATGACATGATCGAACTGGACGGCGCGCTCGGGGAGGGCGGCGGGCAGATCCTGCGCAGCGCGCTGACGCTTGCCATGATCACGGGACGGCCATTCCGCATCCGGAACATCCGCGCCAACCGCGCCAAGCCCGGCCTGATGCGCCAGCACCTCGTGGCCGTGCAGGCGGCCCTGCAGGTGTGCGGCGGCGAGGCGACGGGCGCGGCGCTCGGCAGCCAGGGCCTGACGTTCGTGCCGGGACCGGTCCACGGCGGCGACTATGAATTCGCCATCGGCACGGCCGGGAGCTGCACGCTGGTTCTGCAGACCGTGCTGCCGGCCCTGCTGATGGCGGACAAGCCGTCGACCTTGCGGCTCGCGGGCGGCACGCACAACCCGATGGCGCCGCCCGTGCAATTCCTGCAGCGCGCCTGGTGTCCGCGCCTGGCCGAGATGGGCGCCCATATCGACATCCACCTGGAGCGCTTCGGCTTTTATCCGGCCGGCGGCGGTGCGGTGCTGGCCCGCGTGGAACCATGCGCGCTACTCCGACCCCGCACGTGGATGACGCGCGGTGAGCGTCGGGCCGCGTACGCCGAGGCGTTCGTGGCCGGCATTCCGGGGCGGGTCGCGCAGCGCGAACTGGAATGCGTCGGCAGGGCCATGAACTGGGGCGAGGACCAGTTATTGATACGCGGCCTGCCGGCCGAGCAGGGGCCGGGCAATGCCCTGATGCTGACCCTCGAGTACGAACACGCGACGGAGGTGTTCACGGCATTCGGCGAAAAGTCCGTCACGTCCGAACAGGTGGCGCGCCAGGTGGTGCAGCGTGCGCGCCAGTACCTGATGTCGCAGGCGGTATTCGCCGAATACCTGGCCGACCAGATGATGCTTCCGCTCGCGCTGGCCGGCGGCGGCGGTTTTACGCTGGACGAGGTGTCGATGCATGCGCGTACCAATGCGCAGGTGATCGAGATGTTCCTTCCTGTGAAGTTCACGTTCGACAAGCAAGATGGCGTTGATAGCTGCTTGATCAACGTCGAATAATTTTACATTCCTGGTGCATAAGGGAAATTTTCCATATAAATCAGTCGCATTTTGTTACTGGCACAGGTCTTGCTGCCAGCGGTCCCAGGTATTTCGACGACCTTTTGACCGATCTGGGGTGAGAATGAAATGGAAAACCGCTGCCGGCATGCTGGCACTGGCTGTGTGTGCGGCCGGGGCGCAGGCCACCAATTTGTCCTTCACCGGGGTGTTCAACCATGACAACGACGTGCAAAGCTTCGCCTTCACGGTGAACAGCACGTCGACGGTGACCCTGCGCAGCTGGTCGTATGCGGGCGGCGTGAATGCCCGCGGCGACACGATCGCCCGCGGCGGCTTCGACCCGATCCTGTCGCTGTTCGATTCGGCGGGCGACAAGCTCGACGAACAGGACGACGCCACCTGCAGCGACGTCGCGGCCGATGTCATGACGGGCCGCTGCTACGACGTCAACTACATCAGCACGCTGGCGGCCGGCACGTACACGGTAACGGTCCAGCAGTACGACAATATCGCCGCCGGGCCGAATCTCATCTATGGGTTCAGGTTCGACGGCGAGGTCTACCAGAACTTCAGGAACGGCTTCGTCGACGCGGCCAGTGACAGGCGGGATGCGCACTGGGCGTTCGATATCCTGAACGTCGACACGGCTGCTGCGACGCCGGCGGGACAGGTACCGGAACCGGCGTCGCTGGCGCTGCTGGGCATCGGTGCGCTCGGGCTGCTGCGGCGCAAGCGTTCCTGAGTTTTCCGGAGTGCCAAACACAAAAGGGTTACGTGCGTGAGCGCGTAACCCTTTGTTTTGCTGCTGAATCTTGGTGCCGGCTGCAGGACTCGAACCCGCCACCTGATGATTACAAATCAACTGCTCTACCTGATGAGCTAAGCCGGCAATGTGGCCAGAATTATACCCTTATTTGATCCGGGTCAACGTGGGACGTCCACCTTTTTTGGGCGGTTCGTCGTCATCGTCGGGTACATGCGACACCTCGGAGGTCTTGGCCGGGACGGCGGCCAGGCCGGGGGCCGGAGCGGCTGCCGGTTCCGGTGCGGGCGGGGGCAAGTCGGCGGCCGTCGTCGTCACGTCGAAGGCCATGCCCTGGCCGTTTTCGTTGGCGTAGATGGCCAGCACGTTGTGCACCGGGATGTACAGCTCGCGCGAGACGCCGTTGAAGCGCGCTCGGAAGGTGATCGCGTCGTTGTCCATTTTCAGCCCGGAGGTCGCGCCGTAGCTGATGTTCAGGATGATCTCGCCTTTTTTCACGTATTCCATCGGAACCGTGGTGGCGGCGTCGACCTTGACGGCCAGGTAAGGCGTGTAGCCGCTGTCCGTGCACCATTCGTAAATGGCGCGCAGCAGGTACGGCTTGGTGGAGATGTCGGGCATGGTGTGATCGGAATGATGCGAGATGTTACACGCCAGTGTACTTCGATTCGCCTGCGGCGTCGTAAACTGGCGTGCAACGGCGGCGGCGCTTTAGCGGCGCATCACCTTTTCGGACGGGGTCAGGGCTTCGATGTAGGCCGGACGCGAGAAGATGCGCTCGGCATACTTCATCAGCGGTGCCGCGGTCTTCGACAGTTCGATGCCGTAGTGATCCAGGCGCCACAGCAGCGGGGCGATGGCCACGTCCAGCATCGAGAACTCGTCACCCAGCATGTACTTGTTCTTCAGGAACAGCGGGGCCAGCGTCGTCAGGCGGTCGCGGATTTCGGCGCGCGCCTTGTCGTGGCTCTTGTCGCCCACCTTGTTGCGCTCGTTTTCGAGCGTGTTGACGTGGACGAACAGTTCCTTCTCGAAGTTGAACAGCATCAGGCGGGCACGGGCGCGCATGAGCGGGTCGGCCGGCATCAGCTGCGGATGCGGGAAGCGCTCGTCGATGTATTCGTTGATGATGTTCGATTCGTACAGAATCAGTTCGCGCTCGACCAGGATCGGCACTTGGCCGTACGGATTCATCGTCGAGATGTCCTCGGGCTTGTTGAACAGGTCCACGTCGCGCACCTCGAAGTCCATGCCCTTTTCGAACAGGACCAGGCGGCAGCGCTGGGAGAACGGGCACGTGGTGCCGGAGTAGAGAACCATCATGGTTTATAGTTCCTTCAAGAAACAAAGGGGTGAAGCGCCAGGCGGCTCACCCCGAATAGACATTGCCCGCATTATAACCGGGCAATCAAGTCACTTTACGTCTTTCCAATAAGAAGCATTCAACGACCAGGCCAGGAAAGCGAACAAAGCGAGGAAAATCACGACGATCGCGCCCAGGCGCTTGCGAAAGTCGCGCGCCGGTTCGGCCATCCAGTCCATGTAGGCGACGAGGTCGGCCACCTGGGAATCGAACTCCTGCGGGCTCAGCGTGCCCGGCGTCACCTGCTCGAAGCCGGCGAAGCGGTGCACGGTCTTGCCCTTCTCATGCGGATCCGGTTCCTCGACCATCTTGACCGTACGCACACCCTGCATTTGCCACAGCACGTGCGGCATGGCGACGTTCGGCACGACCAGGTTGTTCCAGCCGGTCGGACGGGTGTCATCCTTGTAGAAAGTGCGCAGGTAAGTGTAGATGTAGTCGGGGCCGGTGCCGGCGCCCGAGGCGCGTGCGCGCGTGATCACCGACAGGTCCGGCGGCACGGCGCCGAACCAGGATTTCGCATCCGCGGGACGCATCGCGATCGTCATCATGTCGCCCACCTTCTCGCCCGAGAACAGCAGGTTGTTCTTGATCTGGTCCTCGCTCAATCCCAGATCGCGCAGGCGATTGTAGCGCATCGACGATGCGGAATGGCAGTTCAGGCAGTAGTTGACGAACAGCTTGGCGCCGTTTTGCAGGGACGCGACGTCGGTGCGTTCGGGCGCGCGGTCGAGCGCGAACGTCCCTTCGTTTGCGAACACGAATCCCGGCAGCAGGGCCAGGACCGCGAGCAGTTTTTTCGAGAAAAGCATCATGGTTGTCCTTTGGCTAGTTTCCGGAATCAATGCGGGGTGAACGTGACGCGATTCGGTACCGGCTTGAACCGGCCCATCGCGCTCCACCACGGCATCAGGAGGAAGAAGCTAAAGTACAGCAGGGTGCAGGCCTGGGCGAGCAGCGTGTAGGCCGGGGTCGGCAGCTGGGTGCCGAGGTAGCCGAGCGTCAGGAACGCGACGAAGAACACGGCGTACACGTACTTGTGCCAGTCCGGACGGTAGCGGATCGATTTCACCGGCGAATGGTCCAGCCACGGCAGCAGGGCCAGGATCACGACGGCCGAGCCGAACAGCACGACGCCCCAGAATTTCGCATCCAGCACCTGCGGCAGCATGCCGATTTCGGCCAGG
Source organism: uncultured Massilia sp. (assembly GCA_966211695.1). Taxonomy (GTDB): domain Bacteria; phylum Pseudomonadota; class Gammaproteobacteria; order Burkholderiales; family Burkholderiaceae_D; genus Telluria. The sequence continues at coordinate 159,462 of CBIHOW010000002.1, forward strand.
ATGGCGACGACGGTGATCGCGACCTTGGTCTTGTACGACAGGCGCGAGCGGAGCCAGATGAACACGACGTAGGCGGCCAGGCCGGCCATCACGACCCACATGAAGTCGGACGTCGTCGCGCGCAGCACCGAGTAGAACGGTGTGAAGTACCAGGTCGGCGCGATGTGCGGCGGGGTCTTCAGCGAGTCGGCCGGCAGGAAGTTGTTGTATTCCAGGAAGTAGCCGCCCATCTCAGGCGCGAAGAACACGACGGCGCTGTAGATCAGCAGGAAGGCCGACACGCCGAACAGGTCTTTCGTCGTGTAGTACGGGTGCGAGGGGATGGCGTCGACGCCGTGGCCGTCCGGGCCCAGGTTTTCCTTGACCTCGATGCCGTCCGGATTGTTCGAACCCACTTCGTGCAGCGCGATCAGGTGCGCGGCGACGAGGCCCAGCAGCACCAGCGGGATCGCGATCACGTGGAAGGCGAAGAAGCGGTTCAGCGTGGCGTCCGACACGACGTAGTCGCCGCGGATCCACAGCGACAGGTCCTGGCCGATGAACGGGATCGCGCCGAACAGGTTCACGATCACCTGGGCGCCCCAGTACGACATCTGGCCCCACGGCAGCAGGTAGCCGAAGAAGGCCTCGGCCATCAGGCACAGGAAGATCGCGAAGCCGAACAGCCAGATCAGCTCGCGCGGCTTGCGGTACGAGCCGTACAGCAGGCCGCGGGTCATGTGCAGGTAGACGACGATGAAGAACGCGGAGGCGCCGGTCGAGTGCATGTAGCGCACGAGCCAGCCCCACGGGACCTCGCGCATGATGTATTCGACGGAACCGAACGCGAGGTTGGCGTCCGGCTTGTAGTGCATGGTCAGGAAGATGCCGGTGACGATCTGCAGCACGAGCACCAGCATGGCCAGCGAGCCGAACAGGTACCAGATGTTGAAGTTCTTCGGCGCGTAGTAGCGGCCCCACTGGTCGTTCCACAGTTTCGACAGCGGGAAGCGGTCGTCGACCCAGGCCAGGGCCTTGTGGCTCTTCGGCGCGTCGGCCGGGAGTTTGGTTTCCTTGAACGCTGCGCCCATCTTATGCCTCGCCTTTCTCGTCTTTGCCGATCACGATCTTGTTGTCGGACAGGTACATGTACGGGGGAACATCGAGGTTGGCCGGCGCCGGCTTGTTCTTGAAGACGCGACCCGACAGGTCGAACGTGGAACCGTGGCAGGGGCAGAGGAAGCCGCCGTGCCAGTCGTCCGGCAGGTTCGGCTGGGGGCCTTCGGTAAAGCGGGAAGAGGGCGAGCAGCCCAGGTGGGAACAGATGCCGACGGCGACCAGGACTTCCTTGTGGTCCTGGCGTGCGCGGAATTCGTTCTTCGCGTATTCCGGCACCGGTATCTGGAACGATTTATCGGAATTCGGATCGGCGACCAGGCTGTCGTTCTTCGGCAGGCTGGCCAGCATTTCGGGGGTACGACGCAAAATCCAGACGGGCTTGCCGCGCCATTCCACGACTTTCATTTCGCCCGGCTTGACGTCGGAGATATCCACTTCGACCGGTGCACCGGCCGCCTTCGCTCGTTCGGAGGGCTGCAACGTACTGACCAGCACCCCGGCCGTTGAAACACCAACAACGCCACCCGCCGCGCATGTAGCCACGAGCAAGCCTCGCCGGCCTGAATCGACCTGCTTCTCATTACTCATACCAACTCCATTCGTCAAATGCGAAATGTTGCAATGCAATACGTTGCAAACCAGTAAAAGGCTTTTTTGCAACAGTCGATTATAGGTGATCAGTTTTGCAAATTAAAGAAAAAACGTTTGCGTTGTCAGGTAGCTTCCAAAAACGCGCGTTTTTGACTTGGACCACTTGACCACATGGATATCTCGCTGGTCGGATCGTCTCCACGTTTCCTGTATCATCGCTGTGAACCTGACAAGGTTTTAAAAAACACAAGGGAGGTGCCGGATGGCCATGCTGGAAGAGTTCAAAAAATTCGCGATGAAGGGCAACGTCGTCGACCTGGCGGTCGGCGTGATCATCGGCGGCGCGTTTGGGCGCATCGTCGATTCGCTCGTGCAGGACGTCATCATGCCCCCGATCGGCAAGCTGTTCGGCGGCCTCGATTTCGCCAGTTACTACATCCCGCTCAACGGCCAGGCGTACGGCCTGCCATTGGCCGAGGCCAAGAAGGCCGGCGCCGTGCTCGCGTACGGTAATTTCTTCACGATCCTGCTGAACTTCGTGATCCTTGCCTTTGTCATCTTCCAGATGGTGCGCCTGATGAATCGCCTGCGCAGCCCGTTCAGCAAGGAGGAGGAAGCGGCAGCGGCCGTGCCGGCGCCACCGCCGGAAGAGGTCGTGCTGCTGCGTGAAATCCGCGACGCGCTGAAGCGATAAACGCAGGAGTTCCCGATGCGCCGCTACTGGCTGCTGTTCGCGCAAACCGTCACGATTGCCCTCGGCATCTATGTCGTGATCGCGGCGCTGCGGCCGGCGTGGACGGGACGGCCTCCGACGCAGGTCGGCATTGGCGCGCCGGGGAACACTGTGCCCGTGCTGCAGGCGCCCGGCAACGGTCCGGCGCCGGCCAGCTACCGCGATGCGGCCGGCCGTGCCATGCCGGCCGTCGTCAACATCCTCACCAGCAAGGCGTTGCGCGAGACGCACCCGCTGCTGAAGGATCCGTTTTTTAAACGGTTTTTCGGCGACAAGATGCCGCCGCAGGAACAGATGGCCAGCCTGGGTTCCGGCGTGATCGTCAGCGGCGACGGTTATATCCTGACCAATTACCACGTGGTCGAAGGTGCCGACGAGATCGAAGTCGGCCTCGCGGACGGGCGCAAGGCGGCCGCCAGCGTCGTCGGCACCGATCCGGAAACGGATCTCGCCGTCATCCGCATCAAGGCGGATAAATTGCCCGTGATCGTGCTGGGCGACCCCGAGCAGGCGCGCGTGGGCGACGTCGTGCTGGCGATCGGCAATCCGTTCGGCGTCGGCCAGACCGTCACCCTCGGCATCATCTCGGCGCTGGGGCGCAACAACCTGCACATCAACCACTTCGAGAATTTCATCCAGACGGACGCCGCCATCAACTTCGGCAACTCGGGCGGGGCGCTCGTCGATACGCGCGGCAACCTGCTGGGCATCAACTCGGCCATTTATTCGCAGACGGGCGGCTCGGTCGGCATCGGCTTCGCGATTCCCGTGTCGACGGCGAAGACGGTGCTCGATTCCATCATCAAGCATGGCCAGGTCGTGCGCGGCTGGATCGGCGTCGAATCGCAGGACATCACCCCCGAAATCGCCGACAGCTTCGGCCTCCCGCGCGACCGCGGCGCCATCATCGCCGGCGTCGTGCGCGGCGGACCGGCCGACCGTGCCGGCATGCGTCCCGGCGACATCCTGCTGGCCGTGGAAGGCAAGAAAGTCGGCAGCACCAACGACATGATGAACCTCATCGCCGACCTGCCGCCCGGCGGCAAGGCGCAGATGACGGTGATGCGCAAGAACCGCGAGACGACGATCGACGTCACTGTCGGCCGCCGTCCGCGCCAGACCCCGTGAACTTTTGGCTCATTTGGACCCTTTATGCACCTGCGCGACCTGACGCAATTCCTTAGCGAACTCAAAGAGAACAACACCCGGCCGTGGTTCATCATGAACAAGCCCCGCTACGACATCCTGCGGGTCGAATTCCTGGAAGTGCTGACGGAATTGATCAAGGAAATCGGCAGGTTCGACAAGCAGGTCGTCGCCTGCGATCCGAAGAAGGCGATGTTCCGCTTCCAGCGCGATACGCGCTTTTCGCACGACAAGACGCCCTATAAAACGCATTTCTCGGCCGGCATTGCGCCCGGCAACAAGCGCCGGCCCAGCGAAGGGGGCGGGCCAACCTATTACTTCCACATCGAAGCGGACGGTACGCTGCTGTACGGTGCCGGCGAATACCTGCCGCCGGCGGCGCGCTTGAAAGCGATCCGCGAGCACGTCGTCAACGATGCGACAGGTTTCGCCAAAATGTTGAAGA